>NZ_JBNCLZ010000001.1:0-66133 GCF_049844935.1 Agrococcus sp. DT81.2
GTTGGTGAGGTAATGGCTCACCAAGGCGACGACGGGTAGCCGGCCTGAGAGGGTGACCGGCCACACTGGGACTGAGACACGGCCCAGACTCCTACGGGAGGCAGCAGTGGGGAATATTGCACAATGGGCGCAAGCCTGATGCAGCAACGCCGCGTGAGGGACGAATGCCTTCGGGTTGTAAACCTCTTTTAGCAGGGAAGAAGCGAAAGTGACGGTACCTGCAGAAAAAGCACCGGCTAACTACGTGCCAGCAGCCGCGGTAATACGTAGGGTGCAAGCGTTGTCCGGAATTATTGGGCGTAAAGAGCTCGTAGGCGGTTTGTCACGTCTGCTGTGAAAACCCGAGGCTCAACCTCGGGCTTGCAGTGGGTACGGGCAGACTAGAGTGCGGTAGGGGAGATTGGAATTCCTGGTGTAGCGGTGGAATGCGCAGATATCAGGAGGAACACCGATGGCGAAGGCAGATCTCTGGGCCGTAACTGACGCTGAGGAGCGAAAGCATGGGGAGCAAACAGGCTTAGATACCCTGGTAGTCCATGCCGTAAACGTTGGGAACTAGATGTGGGGACCATTCCACGGTCTCCGTGTCGTAGCTAACGCATTAAGTTCCCCGCCTGGGGAGTACGGCCGCAAGGCTAAAACTCAAAGGAATTGACGGGGGCCCGCACAAGCGGCGGAGCATGCGGATTAATTCGATGCAACGCGAAGAACCTTACCAAGGCTTGACATATACGAGAACGCACTGGAGACAGTGAACTCTTTGGACACTCGTATACAGGTGGTGCATGGTTGTCGTCAGCTCGTGTCGTGAGATGTTGGGTTAAGTCCCGCAACGAGCGCAACCCTCGTCCTATGTTGCCAGCACGTAATGGTGGGAACTCATGGGATACTGCCGGGGTCAACTCGGAGGAAGGTGGGGATGAGGTCAAATCATCATGCCCCTTATGTCTTGGGCTTCACGCATGCTACAATGGCCGGTACAATGGGCTGCGATACCGCAAGGTGGAGCGAATCCCAAAAAGCCGGTCTCAGTTCGGATTGAGGTCTGCAACTCGACCTCATGAAGTCGGAGTCGCTAGTAATCGCAGATCAGCAACGCTGCGGTGAATACGTTCCCGGGCCTTGTACACACCGCCCGTCAAGTCATGAAAGTCGGTAACACCCGAAGCCAGTGGCCTAACCTTTTGGAGGGAGCTGTCGAAGGTGGGATCGGTGATTAGGACTAAGTCGTAACAAGGTAGCCGTACCGGAAGGTGCGGCTGGATCACCTCCTTTCTAAGGAGCATCTCGCCGGCTTGCCGGCGCAGAGCCACTTCGGTCGCACACGTCGACCGGTGGTCAGCTCAAGGGTGGAACATTGACATTGGTGCTCGAGGGATCGAGTCCCGCTCAGTACCGCTGCTTCGGCAGTGAGGAACCGCGTGGCTCGGGGTATCGGGTGCATGCACGCTGTTGGGTCCTGAGGGACCAGACGGCGCCTTTTGGCGTCTTCTCACCTCTGGACCGTATGACCGCAGCTTCGGCTGGGGTTGACGGTACCGACCGTATGTTGAGAACTACACAGTGGACGCGAGCATCTTAGATTCGAGCTTCGGCTCGAGTCAGATGATCTATATAGATCATTGGTCAGCAGCCTTCGGGCTGCCGATTAACCAAAATACTCATGTATGTGGTCAAATTTCTAAGAGCAAACGGTGGATGCCTTGGCATCTGGAGCCGATGAAGGACGTAGTAATCTGCGATAAGCCTCGGGGAGCTGATAAACGAGCTTCGATCCGAGGATCTCCGAATGGGGAAACCCCGCTGGGCGGCGTGCCGACCCAGTGACTCCCGCCTGAATATATAGGGCGGGTAGAGGGAACGTGGGGAAGTGAAACATCTCAGTACCCACAGGAAGAGAAAACAACAGTGATTCCGTAAGTAGTGGCGAGCGAACGCGGAAGAGGCTAAACCGATCATGTGTGATAGCCGGCAGGCGTTGCATGATCGGGGTTGTGGGACATCTCAGCTGCTCTGCCGAGCAGCGAACGTTACAGACCGTGGTAGGCGAAGGACTTGGAAAGGTCCATCGAAGAGGGTGACAATCCCGTAGCCGAAACCATGCGATGGCGTGAGGTTCATCCCAAGTAGCACGGGGCCCGAGAAATCCCGTGTGAATCAGCCAGGACCACCTGGTAAGCCTAAATACTCCCAGATGACCGATAGCGGACAAGTACCGTGAGGGAAAGGTGAAAAGTACCCCGGGAGGGGAGTGAAATAGTACCTGAAACCGTTTGCTTACAAACCGTTGGAGCAGCCCTAGTAGCTGTGACAGCGTGCCTTTTGAAGAATGAGCCTGCGAGTTAGCGATATGTGGCGAGGTTAACCCGTGAGGGGTAGCCGTAGCGAAAGCGAGTCTGAATAGGGCGATTCAGTCGCATGTCCTAGACCCGAAGCGAAGTGATCTATCCATGGCCAGGTTGAAGCGAGGGTAAGACCTCGTGGAGGACCGAACCCACTTAGGTTGAAAACTGAGGGGATGAGCTGTGGATAGGGGTGAAAGGCCAATCAAACTTCGTGATAGCTGGTTCTCTCCGAAATGCATTTAGGTGCAGCGTTGCGTGTTTCTTGCCGGAGGTAGAGCTACTGGATGGCCGATGGGCCCCAAAAGGTTACTGACGTCAGCCAAACTCCGAATGCCGGTAAGTGAGAGCGCAGCAGTGAGACGGTGGGGGATAAGCTTCATCGTCGAGAGGGAAACAACCCAGACCACCGACTAAGGTCCCTAAGCATGTGCTAAGTGGAAAAGGATGTGGAGTTGCTTAGACAACCAGGAGGTTGGCTTAGAAGCAGCCACCCTTGAAAGAGTGCGTAATAGCTCACTGGTCAAGTGATTCTGCGCCGACAATTTAACGGGGCTCAAGCACATCACCGAAGTCGTGGAATTCGTACAACAGCTCGGCAGCCTTTGGGCTGTCCAGGCGTACGGATTGGTAGGAGAGCGTCGTGTGGCGAGTGAAGCGGCGGAGTGATCCAGCCGTGGACGCCACACGAGTGAGAATGCAGGCATGAGTAGCGAAAGACATGTGAGAAACATGTCCTCCGAAAGACCAAGGGTTCCAGGGTCAAGCTAATCTTCCCTGGGTAAGCCGGGACCTAAGGCGAGGCCGACAGGCGTAGTCGATGGACATCAGGTTGATACTCCTGAGCTGGCGAAGAACCGCCCAAGTCAATCCAGTAATGCTAAGAGTCCGAATCCTTGGACCGATCCCTTCGGGGTGACGTCCTTGGGCTAGCACTCGACCCTATGCTGGTGCGGCTAGCGTATTAACAGGTGTGACGCAGGAAGGTAGCAGAACCGGGCCGATGGTTGAGTCCGGGTAAGCCGTAGGGCGTGGGATAGGCAAATCCGTCCCACACATAGCCTGAGAGCTTTGCCGAACCCTTAGAGGGAAGTCTGTGATCCTATGCTGCCTAGAAAAGCATCGACGCGAGGTTCAAGTCACCCGTACCCCAAACCGACTCAGGTGGTCAGGTAGAGAATACCAAGGAGATCGAGAGAATCGTGGTTAAGGAACTCGGCAAAATGCCCCCGTAACTTCGGGAGAAGGGGGGCCTGAGGCGTGACGGCACTAGCTGCCCGAGCGTTTGAAGGCCGCAGAGACCAGTGGGAAGCGACTGTTTACTAAAAACACAGGTCCGTGCTAAGTCGCAAGACGATGTATACGGACTGACGCCTGCCCGGTGCTGGAAGGTTAAGAGGAAGGGTTAGCGCAAGCGAAGCTCAGAATTTAAGCCCCAGTAAACGGCGGTGGTAACTATAACCATCCTAAGGTAGCGAAATTCCTTGTCGGGTAAGTTCCGACCTGCACGAATGGCGTAACGACTTCCCAGCTGTCTCAACCGCGAACTCGGCGAAATTGCACTACGAGTAAAGATGCTCGTTACGCGCAGCAGGACGGAAAGACCCCGTGACCTTTACTACAGCTTGGTATTGGTGTTCGGTGTGGCTTGTGTAGGATAGGTGGGAGACTGTGAAGCTCGGACGCTAGTTCGGGTGGAGTCATTGTTGAAATACCACTCTGGTCACTCTGGATATCTAACTTCGAACCGTAATCCGGTTCAGGGACAGTGCCTGGTGGGTAGTTTAACTGGGGCGGTTGCCTCCCAAAAAGTAACGGAGGCGCCCAAAGGTTCCCTCAACCTGGTTGGCAATCAGGTGTCGAGTGTAAGTGCACAAGGGAGCTTGACTGTGACAGTGACAACTGGAGCAGGGACGAAAGTCGGGACTAGTGATCCGGCAGTGGCTTGTGGAAGCGCTGTCGCTCAACGGATAAAAGGTACCTCGGGGATAACAGGCTGATCTTGCCCAAGAGTCCATATCGACGGCATGGTTTGGCACCTCGATGTCGGCTCGTCGCATCCTGGGGCTGGAGTAGGTCCCAAGGGTTGGGCTGTTCGCCCATTAAAGCGGCACGCGAGCTGGGTTTAGAACGTCGTGAGACAGTTCGGTCCCTATCCGCTGCGCGCGTAGGAAGTTTGAGAGGATCTGACCCTAGTACGAGAGGACCGGGTTGGACGAACCTCTGGTGTGTCAGTTGTTCCGCCAGGAGCACCGCTGATTAGCTACGTTCGGGATGGATAACCGCTGAAAGCATCTAAGCGGGAAGCCGGCCTCAAGATGAGACTTCCATGCCTTCGGGCGAGAGGCTCCCAGCCAGACTACTGGGTTGATAGGCCGGATGTGGAAGTGGGGACTACAGACCCATGAAGCTGACCGGTACTAATAAGCCGATAATTTGATAACACCTACATGAGCTTGCTGCTCGCGTCCACTTTGTGGTTCCCGATAGACGGTCGGGAACTGCAGCCCTCCACGATGAGTGGAGAGCTGTGCAGACTGAAACATCGACAGTGTTTCGGCGGCCATAGCGAGAGGGAAACGCCCGGTCACATTCCGAACCCGGAAGCTAAGGCTCTCAGCGCCGATGGTACTGCAGGGGGGACCCTGTGGGAGAGTAGGACACCGCCGGACTTACCTTGGAAAGGGGCCCCAGATTCATCTGGGGCCCCTTTTTTCATGCCCTCATGCACTGCAGGCTGGCGCTTCGCGCCGACCTGGAGTGGGATGGGGTACATGAGCAACACGACTCTCGCAGCCCGCCCCCTCGACGCAGTGCGGCGCCGCCAGCGCGCGGTGCTCCGACGCGACATCGCGCCGGGTGTCCACCTCCTCCAGCATGCCTCGACGAACGCCTACCTGATCGAGCAGGGCGGCTCCGTGACGCTGGTCGACGCGCTCTTCCCGTCGAGCCATCGGCACCTCGAGCGGGCGCTGACGGCGATCGGGCGGAGTGCCGCGGACGTGCGGGCGCTCGTCCTCACCCACGCGCACTTCGACCACCTCGGCATGGCGGCAGGGCTCCGGGACGCCGGCGTGCCGATCTGGCTGCACCCGGCCGATGCGCCGATCGCGGCGCACCCCTACAGCTACCGCCCCGCGCGCCCGCGGCTGCTCTACCCGCTGCGCTTCCCCGCGGCGGTGCCGATCCTCACGGCGATGGTGAACGTCGGCGCCCTTGCGGTCCAGGGCATCCACGAGCATTCGGCGCTGGTGCACGGCGCGACGCTCGACGTGCCCGGCGCGCCACGGGTGCTGGCGACCCCCGGTCATACCGACGGGCACGTCGCGCTGCACCTGCCCGACCGGGATGCCGTCATCGTGGGCGACGCGCTCGTGACGCTCGATCCGTACACCGCCAAGACCGGACCTCGGGTCGTCGCTGCCGCCGCCACGAACGATCCCGAGCTCGCGCTCGCGTCGCTCTCGGTGCTCGAGGGCACCGGCGCCCGCGCGGTGCTGCCCGGCCACGGCGAGCCGTGGCTCGAGGGGATCGGCAGCGCTGTCGATGCGGCGAGGGCCGCGGGAGTCGACTGACGATGCCGGACGACGTCGACGAGCCGTCTTCCGCACAGCGGCGCGTGCTCGTGCTGGGCGGCACCCGTTGGCTCGGCCGGGCGGTCGCCGCCCGCCATGTCGAGCAGGGAGCCGAGGTGGTGTGCCTCGCCCGCGGCGCCGGAGGCGTCGTGGCGGCCGGCGCGCACCTCGTGGTCGGCGACCGGGACCGCGGCGGTGCCTACGACGCGCTCGAGGGGGACTGGGACGAGGTCGTCGACGTCACGTGGATGCCTCGGCACGCGTCGAGCGCGCTGGACGAGCTCGCCGACCGGGCATCGCACTGGACGTTCGTCTCGTCAGTCTCGGCCCAGCGGACCGAGGGCGCGCCGATCGGGGCCGATGAGGACGACGAGCTCGTGCCGGAGGACGCGGCGGGCGAGGAGTACGGCGGCGCGAAGGCCTGGATCGAGCGCGAGGCGCGAGAGCGGCTCGGGGAGCGGCTCGCGATCGTGCGTCCCGGGCTCATCGGTGGACCGGGCGACGAGAGCGACCGCTTCGGCTACTGGGTCGGCAGGCTCGCGCTCGCGGGCGAGGGCCCCGTGCTCGTGCCGGCGCGCGACCAGCCGACGCAGGTGATCGACGTGCGGGACCTCACCGCGTTCCTGGTCGATCAGGCGCCGGCACGCGCCGACGTCGTGAACGCCGTCGGCGCCGAGCTCACGCTGCACGCGCTCATCGCCATCGCCCGGCAGCTGACCGGCCACACCGGCGAGCTGATCCTCGCGAGCGACGCCGAGCTCGAGGCGGTCGGCGTCGGCCACTGGTCGGGCCCTCGCGCCCTCCCGCTCACGCTGCCGGCCGCGCTCGCGTCGCACGCGCAGCGCTCCTCCGCCCGCTACCGAGCGGCCGGCGGCCAGCATCGGCCGCTGCGCGAGACGCTCGAGGCGGCCCTCGCCGACGAGCGCGCCCGCGGGCTCGACAGGAGCAGCGCGTCGAGGCTCTCGCGCGCCGACGAGCTCGCGGCCATCGATTCGCTAGCCTCGAGGGCATGACCGACCACGACAGCGCACGCTCGACGGAGGGACTCGTCGACGAGCTCGACCTGCTCGAGCAGCAGCCCCTCGAGGAGCGCGCCGACCAGCTCGCGCGCATCCACGACCGGCTGCAGGCGGAGCTCGGGGCGGTGCGTGGCTGACCCTGCCGACGTCGTCCGGCTCGACCAGGCGCTCGTCGAGCGCGGCCTCGCGCGCAGCCGGACCCAGGCGCAGCAGCGCATCGCGGAGGGGCTCGTCACGGTCGGCGGACGGACCGTGCTCAAGGCGAGCCTGAAGGTGGCGCCCGACGCGGAGCTCGCGGTCTCGGGCGGCGACGCGTGGGTCTCGCGGGCAGCGCACAAGCTGCTCGCGGCGCTCGACGCGTTCGGCGTCGACGCGGAGGGCCGCCGAGCGCTCGACGCGGGCGCCTCCACCGGCGGCTTCACGCAGGTGCTGCTCGCGCGCGGCGCCGCGCACGTGACCGCGCTCGACGTCGGTCACGACCAGTTCCAGCTCGACCCGGCGGCGCATCCCATCACCCTCATCGAGGGCACGAACGTCCGCGACCTCGCGCCCGGCTCGATCCAGCCGCCACCCACCATCATCACCGCCGACCTGTCGTTCATCTCGCTGGGTCTCGCGATCCTGCCGCTGCGCGGGGTCGCCGCTCCCGACGCCGACTGGATCGTGCTCATCAAGCCGCAGTTCGAGGTGGGCAGGACCGGCGTGCGGGAGGGGATCGTCACCGATCCCGGCCTCCGCGCGCAGGCGATCGAGCAGGTGCTGTGGTCGGCGTGGGATGCGGGCCTCGGCACCGCCGGCCTCATTGGCAGCCCCATCGTCGGCGCGCGCGGCAACCTGGAGTACCTCGCGCACCTCACGGCGACCGGCGGCAGGAATCCGACAGAATGGCTGGACGTGTCCGCACGACTGGCGAGGGAGGCCCGGTGAGCGACCGAAGGTTCCTGCTCGCGTTCCACCCCGGGCGCGAGGAGGCGGTCGACACGGCCGCCTCGATCGCCGCGCGCCTGCTGGCCGCGGGCGTGATCCCGGTCGTGCTCGCCGAGGACCGCGGGGTGCTGCTGGAGGGCCGCCACGGGCTCGACGAGGTCGAGCCGCTCTCGCCGGACGACCAGCACGAGGTCGAGCTCATCATGACCCTCGGCGGCGACGGCACGATCCTGCGCGCAGCGGAGCTCCAGCGCGAGATCGGCGCCCCGCTGCTCGGCATCAACCTCGGCCACGTCGGCTTCCTCGCGGAGGCCGAGGTCGCCGAGACCGCCGAGGTCGTGGAGCGGGCGCTGCTGCGCGACTACGAGGTCGAGCAGCGGCTGACGCTGTGCGTGCGCGTGTTCGAGCGCGGCGAGCTCGTGCACGAGACGTGGGCGATCAACGAGGCAGCGATCGAGAAGGTCGGTGCGGGGCGCATGATCTCGACGCTGCTCGAGATCGACCGCCGACCCATCTCGTCGTTCGGCACGGACGCCGTGATCCTCGCGACGCCGACCGGCTCGACCGCCTACTCGTTCTCGGCAGGCGGCCCGATCGTGTGGCCGACGGCCGAGGTGCTCCTGCTCGTACCGCTCGGCGCCCACGCCCTGTTCACCCGGCCGCTCGTGGTCGCCCCGACCTCGACGCTCGCGGTGACGATCGCGGACGACTCGACGAGCACCGCGATGCTGTGGTGCGACTCCCGCCGCTCCTTCCCGCTCACGCAGGGGGCGCGCATCGAGGCGACCCGCGACGAGCGCCCGCTGCGCTTCGCGCGGCTGTCGCGCGCGCCGTTCGCCGATCGGCTGGTCGCGAAGTTCCACCTGCCCGTCGAGGGCTTCCGGCGGCCACGACCGTGACGCGCCTGGACGAGCTGACGATCCGCTCGCTGGGCGTGATCGACGAGGCGCGCGTGCCGGTGGGCGCGGGCTTCACCGCCATCACCGGCGAGACGGGCGCGGGCAAGACGATGCTCGTGCAGGCGCTCGCGCTGCTGCGCGGCGAGCGCGCCGACGCGGGCGTCATCCGGGCGGGCGAGGAGCGCGCGGCGGTGCAGGGCGTGTGGATCCTCGACGACCCGGACGCGGTGGCCCTCGTCGAGGACGCGGGCGGCAGCGTCGACGACGGCGAGCTCATCCTCGGCCGCGCCCTCACGCGAACGGCGGACGGCGCCGGGCGCTCGCGCGCGCAGGCCGGTGGCGCCGCCGTGCCCGCCGGCCTGCTGCGCGAGCTCGCCGACCGGCTCGTCGCGGTGCACGGCCAGGCCGACCAGCAGCGGCTGCGCTCCGCCGAGGCGCAGGCGGATGCGCTCGACCGCGCTGCGGGGGAGCCGCTGCGCGCGCTGCTGGCGGAGTACCGCGCGGAGCACGCGGCCTGGACCGACGCGCGCGACGCGGCTGCCCGCATCCGCGCGCAGCATGACGCTCGGGCTGCGGAGGCCGACGCGATCCGCGCGGAGCTCGAGGACCTCGAGGCCGTCGACCCGCAGCCGGGCGAGCAGGACGCGCTCGCCGCGCTCGCGCACCGGCTCGAGCACGCCGAGGGGCTGCGGCTGCAGCTCGCGGAGGCGCACGCCGCGCTCTCGAGCGACGAGGACGCCCCCGACGCGGTGACGCTCGCCGGGCACGCCCGCCGGCTGGTCGAGCGCGCGGCCGGCGACGACGAGTCGCTCGCGGATGCGCTCGACCTGCTCGTGCAGGCGGATGCGCTGCTGCAGGAGGCGTCGTCGTCGATCGTGCGCGCCCTCGACGACCTCGAGCGGCCCGAGCGCAGCCTCGACGAGGTGCAGGAGCGGCGCGCCGCGCTCACCGCGCTCGAGCGCAGGCTCGGCCGTTCGCTCGACGAGGCGCTCGAGGCGGCACCCGCCGCGGCGCTCCGGCTCGTCGAGCTCGAGGGTGACGACGCCGAGCTGGCACGACTCGATGCCGAGGAGTCGCGGCACCTCGAGGCCGCGACCGCGGTCGCCGACCGGCTGAGCGCGCTGCGCCGCGACGCTGCCCGACGCCTCGAGGAGGCGGTCGGCGCGGAGCTGCGCGCGCTCGCGATGCCCGACGCGAGGCTCGTGGTCGAGGTCGACCCGGCGGCGGAGCTCGGCCAGAACGGTCGCGACCGCGTCACGATGCTGCTCGCACCGCATCCCGGCGCCGACCCGCGACCGGTGCAGAAGGGCGCGTCCGGCGGTGAGCTCAGCCGCATCATGCTGGCGATCGAGGTCGCGCTCGCCGACGAGAGCGTGCCCACGATGGTCTTCGACGAGGTCGACGCCGGCGTCGGCGGTGCGGCCGCGATCGAGATCGGCAGGCGGCTCGCGAAGCTCGCCGAGCACTGCCAGGTCATCGTCGTCACGCACCTCGCGCAGGTCGCGGCGTTCGCCGAGAGTCACGTGCGGGTCGTGAAGGGCACCGACGGCCGCATCACCGCATCGCAGGTCGCGCGCGTCGACGGCGACGAGCGGCTCGCCGAGCTCGCCCGCATGCTCTCGGGCACCGCATCCGACACCGCGCTGGCGCACGCCCGCGAGTTGCTGGTCGGCGCGCGAGTCGTGGGATAGGCTCGAAGCCCGTGAACCAAAGTGCAAACGGGACCGCCGCCGGATCCAAGGTGACCAAGCAGATCTTCGTCACGGGCGGTGTCGTCTCGTCGCTCGGCAAGGGGCTCACCGCCGCGTCGCTCGGCAACCTGCTGACTGCTCGCGGGCTGCACGTCGTGATGCAGAAGCTCGACCCGTACTTGAACGTCGACCCGGGCACGATGAACCCGTTCCAGCACGGTGAGGTCTTCGTCACCGACGACGGCGCCGAGACGGACCTCGACATCGGCCACTACGAGCGGTTCCTCGACGTCAACCTCTCGCAGGCCGCCAACGTCACCACGGGCCAGATCTACTCGCGCGTCATCGAGCGCGAGCGCCGCGGCGAGTACCTCGGCGACACCGTGCAGGTCATCCCGCACATCTCCGACGAGATCAAGCGCCGCATGCGGCTGCAGTCGGAGGGCGACCCGCAGCCCGATGTCATCATCACCGAGATCGGCGGCACGGTCGGCGACATCGAGTCGCAGCCGTTCATCGAGTCGGCGCGCCAGATCCGCCACGAGCTCGGCCGCGCGAACGTGTTCTTCGTGCACGTCTCGCTCGTGCCGTTCCTCGGCGCCTCCGGTGAGCAGAAGACGAAGCCGACCCAGCACTCCGTCGCGACGCTGCGCTCGATCGGCATCCAGCCCGACGCGCTCGTGCTGCGCAGCGACCGGCCCGTCTCGGACTCCAACCGCAAGAAGATCGCGCTGATGTGCGACGTCGAGGAGGAGGCGGTCGTGAACGCGATCGACAAGCCCTCGATCTACGACATCCCGACCATGCTCACCGAGCAGGGGCTCGACACGTACATCATCCAGCAGCTCGGGCTCACGGCGGGCGACGTCGACTGGTCGCGCTGGCAGCCCGTGCTCGACGGCGTGCACCACCCCAAGCACGAGGTGACGGTCGGGCTGGTCGGCAAGTACATCGACCTGCCGGATGCGTACCTGTCGGTGACGGAGGCGGTCAAGGCAGGCGGCTTCGCGAACCAGACGAAGGTCAACATCCGCTGGATCCGCTCCGACGACTGCGAGACGCCCGAGGGCGCGGCCGCGCAGCTCGGCGAGCTCGACGGCATCATCATCCCCGGCGGCTTCGGCATCCGCGGGATCGAGGGCAAGCTCGGCGCGCTCAAGTTCACGCGCGAGAACGAGATCCCCACGCTCGGCATCTGCCTGGGCCTGCAGTGCATGGTGATCGAGGCGGCCCGCAACCTCGCCGGCATCGAGGGCGCCTCGTCGACCGAGTTCGACGAGGCGACGCCCGCGCCCGTGATCGCCACGATGGCCGAGCAGAAGCAGCACATCCACGGCGGCGACCTCGGCGGCACGATGCGGCTGGGCCTCTACGAGGCGAAGCTCGCGGAGGGCTCGCTCGCTGCACGGCTGTACGGCGCCGACGTCTCGCACGAGCGCCACCGCCACCGCTACGAGGTGAACAACGCCTACCGCGACGAGATCAGCGCCGCCGGCCTCGCGTTCAGCGGCCTCTCGCCCGACGACACGCTCGTCGAGTACGTCGAGCTGCCCGACCACCCGTTCTACATCGCGACGCAGGCGCACCCCGAGCTGCGCAGCCGGCCGAACCGGGCGCACCCGCTCTTCCGCGGCCTGGTCGCGGCCTCGCTCGAGCGCCAGCGCGCGTCGAAGCTGTTCGACGAGACCGACGACGCCGACGTGGCAGAGGCGATCGCCTGATGCTCGCCGACGCGCTCGGCTCGCAGCCCGTGCTCGCCCGCGAGCGGCTGTTCGCCGGGCGCGTGTGGGACGTCGAGGCCCACGAGTTCGAGCTCGGCGGCACGCGCATCCGTCGAGAGGTGCTCGTGCACCCCGGGGCCGTGGCTGTCGCGGCGATGAACGCGCGCGACGAGCTCATGCTCGTGCACCAGTACCGGCACCCCGCGGGCGGCACCCTGTGGGAGCTCCCGGCCGGGCTGCTCGACGTCGACGGCGAGGACCCGCTCGCGGCGGCGCAGCGCGAGCTCGCCGAGGAGACCGACCTCGCCGCCGACTCGTGGCAGACCCTCATCGACGTCTCGACGAGCGGCGGCGGCTCGACCGAGATCATCCGCGTCTACCTCGCGACCGACGTGCGGGAGCTGCCCGACGCGTTCGACCGCTTCCACGAGGAGGCGGAGATGGAGACCCGCTGGGTGCCGCTCGACGAGATCGTCGACGCCGCGCTCGGTCTGCGGCTGCACAACGCCACCCTGCTGTCGGCGGTGCTCGCGATCGCCGCGATGCGCGCCCGCGGCGACGCGCCCGGCCTCGCCGCGCACCCCGTCGACGTGCCGTTCGACTGGCACGTCGCACACCGCCAGTGACGCCCCGCCGATGACGCCGCAGCAGGCCGTCGAGCGGCTGCTGCGGCAGCTCGCGATCGAGCGCGGCCTGTCGGCGCACACCGTCGCCGCCTACCGGCGCGACCTCACGGGCTACCTCGCCGTGCTCGAGGCGCGCGGGGTGACGGATGCGTCGGCCGTCTCGGGCGACGACGTCGCGGCCTTCCGCACCTCGCTCGCCGATCGAGGCCTGGCAGCCTCCTCCGTGGCGCGGCACCTGTCGGCCGTCAAGGCGCTGCACCGGTGGCTCGTCGACGAGCGCGTCGCCGAGGAGGACGTGGCGAAGGACCAGTGTCCGCCCAAGCTGCCGTCGCGGCTGCCGAAGGCGATCTCGATCTCGCAGATGCAGCGGCTGCTCGAGACGGCCGGCGGTGACGACGCCGCGTCATCCGATCCTGCGGCACTGCGCGACCGGGCGCTGCTCGAGCTGCTGTACGCGACGGGAGCCCGCATCTCGGAGCTGATCGCGCTCGACGTCGACGACGTCGCCGAGTCGCTCGTCAAGGTGACGGGCAAGGGGGCGAAGCAGCGCCTCGTGCCGGTCGGCTCGTACGCGCGCGCGGCGCTGGATGCCTGGCTCGTGCGCGGCAGGTCGGCCTTCGCGGCGAAGGGACGCGGGGGGCCCGCGCTGCTGCTCGGTGCGCGCGGCGGGCGGCTGAGCCGCCAGGGCGCGTGGGAGATCATCCAGCGCGTCGCGGAGGAGGCGGGGGTGCCCGACGTCTCGCCGCACACGTTCCGCCACTCGTTCGCGACCCACCTGCTCGAGGGCGGCGCCGACGTGCGCGTCGTCCAGGAGCTGCTCGGCCACGCTTCCGTCGCGACGACGCAGATCTACACGCATGTCACCGCCGACACGCTGCGCGACATGTACACGACCGCGCATCCGCGGGCGCGATGAGCGGCGCCGGATCATAGGGTCAGTCTCAACCAGAGGTTGAGATACACGCCGCACCGGCCTGCGCCGTCGAGGCGCGCCGCGTTCCTAGACTCGGAGGCATGAGCACGAGCAGCGAGACCCTGGCAGGCATGGAGGCGCCCGCGCTCGGGCCGACCGGGCGCCCCGCCCGCGACTTCCCGCAGCCCGCACCGCTGCGCAGCCACGGCCCCGCGCGCATCATCACGATGTGCAACCAGAAGGGCGGCGTCGGCAAGACGACGACCACCATCAACCTGGGCGCCGCCGTGGCGGAGTACGGCCGCCGGGTGCTCGCCGTCGACTTCGACCCGCAGGGCGCGCTGAGCGCCGGCCTCGGCGTCGACAACCACGATGCGACCACGATCTACGATCTGCTGCTGAACCCGCGCCTGGACCCCAAGGAGGCCATCCAGCACACGAGCGTCGAGGGGCTCGACGTGATCGCCGCGAACATCGACCTCTCTGCCGCCGAGGTGCACCTGGTCAACGAGGTCGCTCGCGAGCAGATCCTCGCGCGCGTGCTGCGCCGCGTGGCCGACGACTACGACCTCATTCTCATCGACTGCCAGCCCTCGCTCGGCCTGCTCACGGTCAACGCGCTCACGGCCGCGCACGGCGTGCTCATCCCGCTCGAGAGCGAGTACTTCGCGCTGCGCGGCGTCGCGCTGCTGAAGGAGACGATCGACAAGGTGCAGGACCGCCTCAACCCGGCGCTGCAGCTCGACGGCATCCTCGTCACGATGTACGACGCGCGCACCCTGCACGCGCGCGAGGTGATGGACCGCGTCATGCAGGCGTTCGGCGACACCGTGCTCGAGACGGTCATCCGCCGCACGGTGAAGTTCCCGGACGCGTCCGTCGCCGGTCAGCCGGTCACCCAGTTCGCTCCCGAGCACGCCGCGGCCGAGGCGCACCGCCAGCTGGCGCGCGAGCTCATCTCCCGTGGCGCGATCGCCTGATGGAGTGAGCGGCGACGAGGCGCCCGCAGCCGAGGAGGAGCGCGGCTTCCGCCTGGCGCTCGACAACTTCGACGGGCCGTTCGACCTGCTGCTGACCCTGATCGGCAACCGGTCGATGGACGTGACCGAGATCTCGCTCGGCCGGGTCACCAACGAGTTCATCGCCTACGTGCGCACCCTCGACACGCACGAGGAGCTCGAGCAGGCGAGCGAGTTCATCGTCGTGGCGGCCACGCTGCTCGACCTGAAGATCGCGTCGCTGCTGCCGGCGGGCGATGTCGTCGACAGCGAGGACGTCGCCCTGCTCGAGGCGCGCGACCTGCTCTTCGCGCGACTGCTGCAGTACCGCGCCTTCAAGCAGGCGGCGCTGTGGATGAGCGAGCGGCTCGGCGAGGAGTCGGCTCGGCATGCCCGCTCGGTGCGGCTCGAGGAGCGGTTCCGGCAGCGCACGCCGGAGCTCAAGTGGACGCTCTCGCCCGACGACTTCGCAGCGCTCGCGCTGCTCGCGCTCACGCCGCGCGTGCTGCCCACTGTCGGCCTCGCGCACCTGCACGCGCCGCTCGTGTCGATCCGGGAGCAGGCCGCGCACATCGTCGCGCGGCTGCGGCAGGCGGGCACCACGACCTTCCGCGAGCTCGTCGCGGGCGAGGCGACCCGCGGCGTCATCGTGGCGCGCTTCCTCGCCGTGCTCGAGCTCTACCGCCACGCCGCCGTCACCTTCGAGCAGCTCGAGCCGCTCGGCGAGCTCTCGATCAGCTGGACCGGCCATGACTTCCGCGACGAGGACCTCGTCGCCCTGGGGGCAGACTATGACCATGCATGAGACGGACACGGCCACGCGTGAGTCGGACACCGAGGAGCGGGTGGCCGACCGGTCGCACCTGCCGCTCGAGCGCCGCATCGAAGCGATCCTCATGGTCGCCGACGAGCCGCAGGGCGCCGTGCACCTCGCGACGGCGCTCCACGCTCCCGTGAAGGACGTGAAGGCGGCCATCGAGGCGCTGCGCCGCGACTACGACGGACGCGGCGACGGGCCGGAGCGCGGCTTCGAGCTGCGCGAGGTGGGCGGCGGCTGGCGCGTCTACGTGCGCGCCGCCTACGACGTCGACGCCGCGGACTTCGTGCTCACCCAGCAGCCGACCCGGCTGTCGCAAGCGGCGCTCGAGACGCTCGCCGTCATCGCCTACAAGCAGCCCATCACGCGCGGCGCCGTCGCCGCCATCCGCGCCGTCAACGTCGACTCGGTCGTGCGCACCCTGCTCGGCCGCGGCCTCATCCGCGAGGCATTCGCCGACGCGGAGACCGGCGCCATCCACTACGAGACGAGCGAGCTGCTGCTCACCCAGCTGGGACTCAACTCGCTCGACGAGCTGCCACCGATATCGCCGCTCCTGCCGGACGGGGAAGAGGAGCTGGGACTGTGAGCCCGAAGGAGCCGAACATCGAGGGCGAGCGCCTGCAGAAGGTGCTCGCCGCCGCCGGCGTCGCGAGCCGCCGCGTCGTCGAGGACATGATCGTCGCCGGCCGCATCTCGGTCGACGGGACGGTCGTGACCGAGCTGGGCAGCCGCATTCGCCCCGATGCCCGCGTGCTCGTCGACGGCACCGCCATCCAGCTCGACGCGACGAAGCGCTACCTGATGCTCAACAAGCCGACCGGGGTCGTCTCGACCATGGCGGACGAGCAGGGCCGCCCGGACCTGCGCGAGTTCACCGACCCCATCGAGGAGCGCGTCTACAACGTCGGCAGGCTCGACACCGACACGTCGGGGCTGCTGCTGCTCACGAACGACGGCGACCTGGCGCACGTGCTCGCGCACCCCTCCTTCGGCGTCGAGAAGACGTACGTCGCGAAGGTGCGCGGCGCGGTCGACCAGCGCGTCATCCGCCGGCTGCTCGACGGCTTCGAGCTCGAGGACGGCGAGATCCACGCCGACGCCGCCCGGCTCATCGGCAAGCCGTCGCAGGGCCACTCGATGGTCGAGCTCACCCTCCACTCCGGCCGCAACCGCATCGTGCGGCGGATGCTCGACCACGTCGGCCACCCGGTGGTCGAGCTCGTGCGCCGCAGCTTCGGCCCGCTGCACCTCGGCACCCTGCGGTCGGGGCAGGTGCGGGAACTCACTACCATGGAACGCGGCGCGATCCTCACGATCTCGAGGTCGCAGCCCTAATCCCGCCGGTACGCAAGGAGCGCTCGTGACCCACCGTCTGCGCGGTCCCGTGCGCATCGTCGGCACCGGGCTGCTCGGCACGTCGATCGGCCTCGGGCTCGCCGCTCGCGGCGTCGAGGTGCAGCTCGCCGACGCCAGCCCGACCGCGATGCGGCTCGCCGCCGACTACGGCGCCGGCAGGCTCGCGGAGCCGGGCGACGCGCCCGAGCTCATCGTCGTCGCCGTGCCGCCGGACGTCACCGCGCAGGTCGTCGCAGCCGAGCTCGCGGCGTTCCCGGATGCCGTCGTCACCGACGTCGCGTCGGTCAAGGCCGTGCCGCTCGCGCAGCTGCGCGAGCTCGGCGCCGACGTCAGCCGCTACCTCGGCTCCCACCCGATGGCCGGGCGGGAGCGCTCGGGCGCGCTCGCGGGCTCCGGCGACCTGTTCGTGGGCCGTCCCTGGGTCATCGCCGGCCACGACGCCATCTCGTACGAGCGCGGCAGCCTCGTCGACGACCTCATCCTCGACCTCGGTGCCGTGCCGATCGAGTCGACGCCCGACGAGCACGACCGCTCGGTCGCGATCATCAGCCACCTGCCGCAGCTCGTCTCCTCGCTCATGGCGGCCCGGCTCGCCGACGCGCCCGACGAGGCGCTGCGGCTCGCGGGCGGCGGTGTGCGCGACGTCACGCGCGTCGCGGCATCCGACCCGGCGCTCTGGATCCAGATCCTCGGCGCCAACGCCCCCGCGGTGGTCGAGCAGCTGCGTGCCCTGCAGGCCGACCTCGCGACGCTGGTCGCGGCGCTCGACGATGTCGACGCGACCGGGAGCCGCAAGGCCGTCGCGGATGCGCTCCGGGCGGGCAACGAGGGCGTCGCCCGGCTGCCGGGCAAGCACGGCACGCACACGCGCTTCACGCGCGTGCAGGTGCGCGTCGACGACCGCCCCGGCCAGCTCGCGCGGCTGCTCGTCGACATCGGCGACGCGGGCGTGAACCTGGAGGACGTGCGCATGGACCACGCGGAGGGCGCCCAGTTCGGCGTCGCCGAGATCACCGTGCTGCCGGAGGCCGTGCGGCACCTGCACGACACGCTCGAGGAGCTCGGCTGGCAGGTCGTCGCGTGAGCCGCTCGAGCACGGTCGTCGCGATCGACGGGCCCGCGGGGAGCGGCAAGTCGTCGGTCGCCCGCGCCGTCGCCCGGTCGCTCGGCTTCCGCTTCCTCGACACCGGCGCCGCGTACCGCGCCATCGCCTGGCTCATCCTCGAGCGCGGCGGCTCGACCGACGACGAGGCGACGGTCGTCGCCGCCCTCGACGGGCTCGACGTCGACGTCACGGTCGACGCCGCGGGCCAGCGCGTGACGATCGCCGGGCACGACGTGACCGACGCCATCCGCACCGAGCGCATCTCGGCCGCCGTGTCGGGCGTCGCCCGCGTGCAGGCGGTCCGCTCCGCCGTGAACGAGCGCTTCCGCGCCATCATCCGCGACGCCGAGCCCGGCATCGTCGCCGAGGGCCGCGACATCACGACCGTGGTCGCGCCCGACGCCGACGTACGGGTGCTGCTGACCGCCGACGAGGCCGTGCGCATCCGCCGCCGCTTCGGCGACGTCGGCGGCGATCACGCGCAGGTCGGCGCGCGACTCACCGCCCGCGACGCGGCCGATTCGACGGTCGTCGACTTCCTGACCGCAGCCGACGGCGTGACCGTCGTCGACTCCACCCACCTGACCTTCGACGAGACGGTCGAGGCCATCGTGCGCCTCGTGACCGAGGAGAGCCATGACTGACGAGACCATGCACGACGACACTGCCGCGGACGACCTGCAGACCGAGGAGGCGCGCGTCTCCGCGCTGCGCGCCGGCCTCGCCGACTACGAGCTCGACGAGGAGGACGCCGCCCTCCTCGACATCGCCGACGAGGGCCCCGACGCCGTCCGCATCATGCCGGCGCTGCCGGTGCTCGCGATCGTCGGTCGCCCGAACGTCGGCAAGTCGGCGCTCGTGAACCGCATCCTCGGTCGCCGCGAGGCCGTCGTCGAGGACACCCCGGGCGTCACGCGCGACCGCGTCACGTACAAGGCGGAGTGGTCGGGCCGGCAGTTCACGCTCGTCGACACCGGCGGGTGGGAGCCCGACGCGCGCGGCATCGACCGCTCGGTGGCGATGCAGGCGGAGATCGCCGTCGAGCTCGCCGACGCGGTGCTCTTCGTCGTCGACGTCAACGTCGGCCCGACGTCGACCGACGAGCACGTCGTGCGGATGCTGCGGCAGTCGAACCGGCCGGTGCTGCTGGTCGCGAACAAGGCGGACGACTCGCGGAAGGACCTCGAGGCCGCCTCGCTGTGGAGCCTGGGGCTCGGGGAGCCGATCCCGGTCTCGGCCGTGCACGGCCGCGGCGTCGCCGACATGCTCGACCTCGCGATGCAGAAGCTGCCGGAGGTCTCGGCCGTCGCGAAGGAGGAGATCGGCGGACCCCGCCGCGTCGCCATCCTCGGCCGCCCCAACGTCGGCAAGTCGAGCCTGCTGAACAAGGCCGCCGGCGAGGAGCGCGTCGTCGTCAACGAGATCGCCGGCACGACGCGCGACCCGGTCGACGAGCAGATCGAGCTCGGCGGCAAGGTGTGGCGCTTCGTCGACACCGCGGGCATCCGCCGTCGCGTGCACCTGCAGCAGGGCGCCGACTTCTACGCGACGCTGCGCACGCAGGCCGCGCTCGAGAAGGCGGAGGTCGCCGTCGTGCTCATCGACGTCACCGAGCCGCTCTCGGAGCAGGACGTGCGCATCGTCGACCTCGTGCTCGAGTCGGGTCGTGCGCTCGTGCTCGCGTTCAACAAGTGGGACCAGCTCGACGACGAGCGCCGCCGCTACCTCGAGCGCGAGATCGAGCAGGACCTGGCGCACGTCGACTGGGCGCCGCGCGTGAACATCTCGGCGCGCACCGGCCGCCACCTCGAGAAGCTCGTGCCCGCGCTCGAGCAGGCGCTCGAGTCGTGGGACACCCGCGTGCCGACCGGCAAGCTCAACGCGTTCATCGCCGAGATCGTCGCGGCGCACCCGCACCCGCTGCGCGGCGGGAAGCAGCCGCGCATCCTCTTCGCGACCCAGGCGAGCACTCGACCGCCGACCTTCGTGCTGTTCACGACCGGCTTCCTGGACCCGGGCTACCGCCGGTTCATCACGCGTCGCCTGCGCGAGGACTACGGCTTCGAGGGCACGCCGATCCAGGTCAACATGCGCGTGCGCGAGAAGCGGGAGCGGCGGTCGTAGCTGCGTCTCGATACGCGGCCGGCTTCGCCGGCAGCTACTCGACGAGCGGGAGGGCGGCCGGCTTCGGCGGCAGCTACTCGACGAGCGGGTGGGGCGGCCGGCTTCGCCGGCAGCTACTCGACGAGCGGGAGGGCGGCGAGCGGGAGTGGGTCAGCGGACCTGGCGCGCGCTGAACTGCATCCGCGGGTGCGCGAACACGTCCTGTGCCTGCACGAGGCGGAGCTCACGCTCGCCCGAGTCGAGCGTCGCCTGCAGCAGGTCGAACACGCTCGACGCGGTGCGCTCGAGCGCCGTCGCCGCCGAGCCGGTCTCGCGGTAGTGCGCCGTGAACACCGCGCTCGTGACATCGCCCGAGCCGTTCGCCTTGAACGGCAGGTGCGGCGTCTGCACGATCCAGGCGCCCTCGTCGTCGACGGCGAGCATCTCGATCGTCCCGGCCTCGCGGTCGGGACGCATGACGCTCGTGACGAGCACGGTGCGGGGTCCCAGGTCGCGGATGCGGTCGGCAGACTCGAGCGTCGACGCGACCGTGTCCGGGGAGGTCTCGGTCATGAAGCCGAGCTCGAACTGGTTGGGCGTCAGGATGTCGGCGTGGGGGAGCGCCTTCTCGCGGATGAGCGGCGGGATCGTCGGCGCGACGAAGCAGCCCGAGTTGGCGTTGCCCATCACCGGGTCGCACGTGTACGTCGCCGAGGGGTTCGCCGCCTTCACGCGCGCGACCGCGTCGAGCACGACGTCGACGATCTCCTCCCCACCGAGGTAGCCGGAGAGCACACCGTCGACGGTGCCGAGCACACCCCGATCCTCGATGCCCTGCACGACCGCCCGCACGTCGTCGGCGGGGATGAGCGGCCCGCCCCACGCGCCGTAGCCCGTGTGGTTCGAGAAGTTGACGGTGAGCACCGGCCACACCTCGTGCCCGATGCGCTGCAGCGGGAAGACGGCGGCGGAGTTGCCGACGTGGCCGTAGGCGACGTGCGACTGGATCGACAGGAACCTCATTGCTGCATCCTCCCATCCAGCGCCTCCAGCAGCGTCGCCTGCACGAAGCCGACCCAGTCGATCACGTCGCGCAGCTGGGCGATGTCGTCGTCGGTGACGCCGTCCGGCAGCTCCGTCCGGTCCTGGCCGGTGCGCACGTGGAGCACGAGCCGCACCTCCCCGAGCGCGCGCAGCCACGCATCCGCACCCTCCGCGTCGACCTCGAGCTGCACGACGTCGCCGTCGACCTCCGTCGGGATGGCCGACTCCAGGTCGACGACCATGCGGGTCATCGACTGCATGCGGGCGTAGGCGATGTCGCCGGAGGCGAGCCGGCGGAACTCGGCGGCGTCGGCGGCGTCCTCGTACGCGTCGGGGTAGAGGCGCGCCATCACCGGATCGGAGTCGATCGCGGTGCGGTCGATGACGGCACGGTGCAGGCCCAGCACCTGACGACCGAGGGTCGCGAGCATGTCGGCCTCCTCGGCGAGCATCGAGCAGCTCGCGCCGTCACCGACGGCCTGCCATGACCTCACGAGGGCACCCGCTCGAGCGTCGCGAGCAGCCCGTCGCCGTGCAGCCCCGCGACGAGCATCTCCTGCTCCTCCCGGCTGCCCCGCGCCACCTGGGTGCGGCCGTCGCGCTGCGCGAGCTCCATGAGCTCTCGAGCGCGCTCGCGCGAGCAGCCGAAGCGGCGCATCAGCACGTGGACCACGTAGGCCTGCAGGGTCACGTCGTCGTCCCACAGGACGGTCGCCCACTCGTCGCTCGGCGCGCTCACCGGTCGATCACCTCGATGCCGGCCGTGGTCGGGCCGAGCACGGTCGCGATGACGGAGTGCGCGGCGGTGTCGGGGCCGCGATCGATGTGCAGGCTCCAGAGCGCGAGGACGAATCCGAGGGCGGCGAGCGCCACGCCGAGCCACGCGGGTGCGAGGTAGCCGAAGCCCGCGGCGATGACGGCGCCGCCCAGCGCGGCGCCGAGCGCGTTGCCGACGTTGAACGCCGCGTGGTTGGTGGCCGCGCCGAGCAGCTCGGCCTCGCCGGCGGTGCGGATGATGCGCGCCTGGATCGTCGGGATGAGCGCCGAGCTCGCGGCGCCGATGAAGAACGCGAGCACGAACAGCGCCACCGGGATCGCGCCGAGCAGCGCGAACAGGGCGAGCGACACCGTGAACGCGGGGAACGCGATCATGATGGTGCGGCGGAGGCTCTTGTCGCTCGCCCAGCCGCCGACGATGTTGCCGACGGTCATGCCGAGGCCGACGGTCGCGAGCAGCCAGGCGATCGCCGACTCCGGCAGCAGCGCCACCCGGGTGACGATCTCGGCGGCGTACGAGTAGACGGCGAAGAAGCCGCCGAACCCGACGCACGCGACCGCGATCATGAGCCACAGTCGCGGGTTGCGGAACGCGGCGAGCTCGCGCTTCGCGCTGCGCGTGGGGTCGCCGGGCACGCGCGGCAGGAACGCGGCCGCGAGCACGAGGGTGACGGCGAAGATGACGGCCACCGCCACGTACGTCCAGCGCCAGCCGGCCGCCTGGCCCAGCCAGGTGCCGAGCGGCACGCCGATCACGTTCGCGATCGTGAGGCCGGAGAGTGCCAGCGCGACGCCGGCGCCCTGCCGACCCGGACCCATGATGCGGGCGGCGAGCAGCGATGCGACGCCGAAGTAGGCGCCGTGGGGGATGGCGGCCACGAACCGGGCGAGGAGCGTGAGCTCGAACGTCGGCATGAGCCCGCTCGCGAGGTTCGCGACGGTGAACGCGACGACCAGCAGCAGCACCAGGGTGCGCTGCGACATCCGCGCCGCCCAGGTCGACACGAGCGGCGCGCCGACGACGACGCCGAGCGCGTACGCCGTGATGATCCAGCCCGCGTGCGCGATGCCGCGCGCGGGGTCGTCGGCGAAGCCGGGCACGAGGTCTGCCGCGGTGAGCGGCAGGATGCCCATGGTCGCGAACTCGGTGGTGCCGATGCCGAAGCCGCCGAGCGCGAGGGTGAAGAGCGCGGCGAGCCGTCGTGCGGGAGTGAGCTGCATGCTCCCTCGATCGTAGGGGCGGATGCGGTGGCACGCCGCGCTTGCTACGCTGGGTAGGTAAGGCTTGCCTCACCTGGCCCGCCGAGCACGAATCCCCGGAGGAGCAGCATGGCGGGACCCGAGCGCGTCGCAGCGGTCGCACCGAAGTTCGTCGAGCTCGAGGTGCTGGCCAACCAGCAGGTGTCGCCGCACATCCGGCGCGTCACCCTCGGCGGCGACGAGGTGCACGCGATGACCCCGCAGGGCTACGACCAGTGGTTCCGCTTCTTCATGCGGCGCGAGGGGCAGGACGAGCTGCGCGTGCCGAAGAGCCCGTCGACGTGGTTCCCGCAGTACCTCGCGATGCGCGAGTCGCAGCGACCGTGGATCCGCAACTACACCGTGCGCGGCTTCAGGCTCGACGCCGGCGAGCTCGACATCGACTTCGTCTGCCACGTGGATCCCGGCCCCGGTGCGGCGTGGGCGATGGCGGCGCAGCCGGGTGAGCGCGCCGTGCTGCTCGACGAGGGCCTGCTGTACAACGACGACGGTCTCGAGGGCGAGGTGCTCATGGTGGGCGACGAGTCGGTGCTGCCGGCCATCGCCGGCATCTGCGGTTCCCTCGCCGACGACGCCCGTGGCACGGCGCTCATCGAGATCGGCCATCGCGACGACATCCAGGAGTTCGCGCACCCCGCGGGCGTCGACATCCGCTGGGTCGAGCGCGGCGACGTGCGCGAGGGGCAGGCCGCGCTCGAGGAGCTGCGCGGGCTGCGGATGCCGGAGGAGTTCGGCTACGCCTACAACGCGGGGGAGCAGGCGCTCGCGACCGGCGCTCGGCGCCACCTCGTGCGAGAGCGCGGCATCGACAAGCGGCGCATCACCTTCACGGGCTACTGGAAGCTCGGCAAGTCGTACGTCGACTGAGCCTCGCGCGGGAAAGTTCTCGCGAAGTTTCGCCACGGTGACGTTGCGCGCATCCTGACGGGCGTTCGAGCCGAACACGGCACATCCGCTTGCCTATCGTGAAGACGTGCCAACCACGTCTCCTGCAGTCGACAGCGCCCACCAGGCGTGGCTCGGCCGTCTTGCCCTCGCTGAGTCCGCTGTGCCGATCATCGGCCGCCTCTACCGGGAGCGCGACGTCGTCACGCACGTGCACGGGAAGAAGCTCGTCAACCAGTCACCGATCGACATCCTGAAGGCGCACAAGTGGGCTCGCCGCGTCGGCGAGAGCGTGCTGAGCATCGAGGACTCCATCAAGGTGCTCCGGATCGTCGACGAGCTGGGCCTGAAGGGCATCTCGCTCGACCTCGGGCTCGTCCTGGCAGCGGCGCCCTCGACCGACTTCGACGCATGGGTGCGCGACCACGTCGCGACGCTGCCGTCCTGGTCGCAGGACGACTCGACGGATGTCGTGCTCTACGGCTTCGGCCGCATCGGGCGCCTGCTCGCGCGCATCCTGATCGGCCACGCCGGCAGCGGGCTGGGGCTGCGCCTGCGCGCGATCGTCGTGCGGCGCGGCGGCGAGGACGACCTCGAGAAGCGGGCCAGCCTGCTGCGCCGCGACTCGGTGCACGGCGCCTTCCAGGGCACGATCGAGATCGACCGCGAGGCGTCGACGATCCTCGCGAACGGCACGCTCATCCAGGTCATCTACTCCGACGACCCGAACACCGTCGACTACACGCAGTACGGCATCGACCGCGCGATCGTCGTCGACAACACCGGCCGCTGGCGCGACGAGGCCGGCCTCGGGCAGCACCTCGCCCGCCCGGGCGTCGAGCGCGTGGTGCTCACCGCGCCGGGCAAGACCCCGCTCAAGAACATCGTGTTCGGCGTCAACCACGACGCCATCGCGCCGGGCGACGCCATCGTGACCGCGGCATCCTGCACGACGAACGCGATCACGCCGGTGCTGCAGGTGGTCAACGACGCCTACGGCATCGAGCACGGGCACGTCGAGACGGTGCACTCGTACACGAACGACCAGAACCTGATCGACAACTTCCACAAGGGCGCCCGTCGCGGCCGCTCGGCTGCGCTCAACATGGTGCTCACCGAGACCGGTGCGGCGAAGGCCGTCGCGAAGGCGCTGCCCGAGCTCGAGGGCAAGCTCACCGGAAACGCGATCCGCGTGCCCACGCCGGACGTGTCGATGGCGATCCTCAACCTCACGCTCGAGCAGGACGTCGACCGCGAGCAGGTGAACGAGCTGCTGCGGCAGACGTCGCTCACGGGCGAGCTGCGCGCGCAGATCGACTTCACCGACTCCGCCGAGGTCGTCTCGACCGACTTCGTCGGCAACAACCGTGCCGGGATCGTCGACGGTCTCGCGACCATCGCGACCGGCCGCCACCTGGTGCTCTACGTCTGGTACGACAACGAGTACGGCTACTCGTCGCAGGTCGTTCGCGTCATCGAGCACATGGCCGACCAGATGGCCAAGGCCCGGCAGCTGCTGCCGGCCTGACACAGACTTGCCGCCGTCGGGACTCTCCTGGGTGGAGGCCCGACGGCGGCAAACCCCTCGCGACCGCAGGGGCGTCCGCTAGCCTCGACGCCATGCGCGAGGTGACCGAGACCGAGCTGCGGGCGTGCTTCGTGAACGCCACGCCACGCGAGCTCGAGCAGCTGCCCATCCCCGGCCTCCACGAGACGATCTGGGAGGAGCGCGAGTACCTGGGCTGGCGCGACCCGCAGTCGTCCCGCCTCGGGTACGTGGTGCTCTGGCAGGGCGACCGGCTGGTCGGCCTCGTCGTGCGCTCCGCGCCCGGCGGGCTGCGGCCCGGCATCGCCGCGATGTGCGCGCTGTGCCACTCGACGCAACCGGCGACCCAGGTGCGCATGTTCAGCGCCCGCCTCGCCGGCCCCGGCGGCGACACCGGCAGCTCGATCGGCACGTACATCTGCGAGGACCTCGCCTGCTCGCACATCATCCGCACCGGCCCGCCGCACCTGCTCAACCGCGACCGCATCGCGTCGCGCGCGGACGGGCTGCTCGGCCGCGTGACCGGCTTCGCCGCGCGCGTCGAGCGCGCCCTCCGGGACGCCCGGGATGGCTGACGCCCCCGGGCCCGGCATCGAGCGGCTCGCCAGGATCGCGAACGTGCGGCCCTGGGGCGGCGCCGCGGTCGACATCGAGCTCGACGGCGATCGCATTGGCGCCATCGTGCCGCACCGCGCGAGCGCGTCGACGGCGCCGGAACGGACGCTGGACGGGCGAGGGCTGCTCGCGCTGCCATCGATCGTGAACGCGCACGCGCACGTCGACAAGTCGTGGCTGGGGCTGCCGTGGCAGTCGTACGGCGGCAAGAGCGGCACGGAGGGCCGCATCCGCCATGAGCGCGCGCGTCGCGCCGAGCTCGGCATCCCGAGCCTCGAGCGGACCGCGGCGGTGCTCGATGCGCACGTCCGGCATGGGTCCACGCTGCTGCGCACGCACGTCGACGTCGATCTCGAGCTCGGCACGCGCGGCGTCGACGTCGTGCGGGAGGCGGTTTCCGCGTACGACGGCGCCATCGAGGTGACGATCGTCGCGTTCCCGCAGGACGGGGTGCTGCGGCGCCCCGGCGTGCTCGCGCTGCTCGACGAGGCGGCCGCGGCGGGCGCCGAGCACGTCGGCGGGCTCGACCCGGCATCGATCGACCGCGATCCCGTCGGGCAGCTCGACGGCATCTTCGGCATCGCCGAGCGGCATGGCGTCGGCATCGACATCCACCTGCACGACGCTGCGGAGCTCGGTGCCTTCCAGCTCGAGCTCGTCGTCGAGCGCACACAGGCGCTCGGGCTGCAGGGGCGCGTGAACATCGCGCACGGCTTCGCGCTCGCGCAGCTGCCCGAGCCCCGGCGCCGCGACCTGCTGCAGGCGATGGGCGAGCTCGGCGTCACCTTCACGACCGTCGCTCCGCTGCGGCTGCCGCAGCTGCCGATGCACGAGCTGGACGCCGCTGGGGTGCGGTTCGCGTTCGGCACCGACGGCATCCGCGACCTCTGGAGCCCGTACGGCACCGGCGACACGCTCGGCATCGCGTGGCAGTTCGCGCGTGCGTCGTCGATCGTCCAGGACGACGACCTGCTGCGCGTGATGGAGCTCGCGACGCGGGACGCCGCCGGCTTCGTCGGTCGCGACACGCACGACCTCGTCGTCGGGGCTCGGGCGGATCTCGTGCTCGTCGACGCGGAGCACGCCATGGACGCGCTCGTGCGCGTGCCGCCACGGCGAGCCGTCGTCGGCGGCGGGCGGCTGCTGCATGAGTCGGCCGGCGACGAGCAGGGCGACGGCCGATGAACCGCGACGCCTTCATCCTCGACGCGGTGCGCACCCCGCGCGGCCGCCGCCGCGGCGCGCTCGCCGAGGTGCACCCGGTGAGGCTCGCCGCAGGGCTCCTCGCGTCGCTCGAGGCGCGCGGCGTCGCCGCCGACCGGATCGACGACATCGTGCTCGGCACGGTCTCGGCCGTGGGGGAGCAGGGCGGCGTGCTCGCGCGCGGTGCCGTGCACGCGGCGGGGCTGCCCGACACCGTGCCGGGCATGCAGGTGAACCGGTACTGCGCATCCGGCCTCGAGGCCGTCACGACGGCGGCCGGCCGCATCGCAGCCGGCTTCGACGACCTCATCGTCGCGGGCGGCGTCGAGGCGATGTCGAGGGTGCCGCTCGGCAGCGACGGCGGGCCGTACGCCACCGACCCGAGCGAGGTCGAGCCGTGGAGCCTCGTGCCGCAAGGCGTGAGCGCCGACGCGATCGCCTCGCTCGACGGCTTCGACCGCGACGACGTCGACCGCTTCGCGCTGCTGTCGCAGCAGCGGACCGCAGCCGCCTGGGACGAGCAGCGCTTCGCCCGATCGATCGTGCCTGTGCTCGGCGTCGACGGTGCGGTGCTGCTCGACCGCGACGAGCACCCGCGCGCGGGCACGACGCTCGAGGCGCTCGCGTCGCTCGCTCCCGCGTTCGCGGCGTACGGCGACGCGGGCTTCGATCGACTCGTGCTGCAGCACCACCCCGAGATCGCCCGCATCGAGCACGTGCACACCGCCGGCAACTCGTCGGGGATCGTCGACGGCGCTGGGCTGGTCGTGATCGGCAACGAGGCCGCCGCGGCGTCGCTCGGGCTCCGCCCGCGCGCGCGCATCATGGCGTCGACCTCGCTCGGCTCCGACCCGACGCTCATGCTGACCGGCCCCGTGGCCGCGACCGAGCGGGTGCTCGCGCGCGCCGGTCTCGGCCTCGACGACATCGACCTCTTCGAGGTGAACGAGGCCTTTGCATCCGTCGTGCTGCACTGGCTCCGCGGCACCGGGGTCGATGTCGACCGCACGAACGTCAACGGCGGTGCGATCGCCATGGGGCATCCGCTCGGCGCGACCGGCGCGATGCTGCTGGGCACGGCGCTGGACGAGCTCGAGCGGCGGGGCGGTCGGCGAGCGCTCGTGACGCTCTGCGTCGGCGGCGGCATGGCGTCGGCGATGGTGATCGAGCGCGTCTGACGCCTCCCGGCGCTCGATAGGGTCGGTCGGGTGACCGACAGCACTGAGGCCAAGTCCACGACCGGCGACGCCGCGAAGACGCCGGAGGTGCACGCCGTCGACGAGCTCGTCGTCACGCAGCACACCCTGACGACGCCCGACGGCGACCTCGCGTACACGGCGCGCGCCGGCCGCGTGGTGCTGTGGGAGGAGAAGGTCGAGGACGAGGTCTTCCGTGGCCGCAAGGCGCGAGCCCAGGTGGCGATCACCGCGTACACCGCGGACGGCGCTGATCCGACGATGCGGCCGGTCACCTTCGCGTTCAACGGCGGCCCCGGGTCGGCGAGCGTCTGGCTGCACATGGGGCTGCTCGGCCCGAAGCGCGTGGTCATGGGCGACGCCGGCTCGCTCGCCGCGCCGCCGTACGGCATCGCTGACAATTCGGAGTCGCTGCTCGCGGTCTCGGACCTCGTGTTCATCGACCCGGTGTCGACAGGGCGCTCCCGCCCCGTCGAGGGGCAGAAGGCGAAGGAGTTCCACGGCTTCACCGCCGACATCGAGTCGGTCGCCGAGATCATCCGTCAGTGGGTGACGGCGGAGGGCCGGTGGCTCAGCCCGAAGTTCCTGGCGGGGGAGTCGTACGGCACGACCCGGGCAGCCGGGCTCGCGCAGCACCTGCAGGAGCAGCTGGGCATGTACCTCAACGGGCTCCTGCTGATCTCGAGCGTGCTCGACTTCTCGACCGCCAACTTCGAGCGCGGCGGCGACCGGGCGCACGCGATGTACCTGCCGTTCTACGCGGCGACGGCATGGCAGCACGGCTTCCACGAAGGACGTTCCCTCGAGGAGGTCGTCGATGAGGCACGCGAGTATGCGGCTCGCGACTACCCCTGGGCGCTCACGCGCGGTGCCCGGCTCACTGCCGAGGAGCGCGCGGATGCGGTCGCGACCGTTGCGCGGTTGACGGGACTCTCCGAGGCCTACGTGGACCGCGCCGACCTCCGCATCGAGCACTGGCGCTACTTCGGCGAGCTGCTGCGCGATCGTGGCCTCACGGTCGGCCGCCTCGACTCGCGCTTCACTGGGCCCGCGGCGACCGGCATCGCGGAGCACATGGACGCGGACCCGTCGATGGATGCGATCCTCGGCCCGTACGCGGCGGCCTATCAGCACTACCTGCACCACGAGCTCGGGGTGCGCGACACCGGGCCCTTCCACGTGTTCGGGCTGAACGTGAACGAGCAGTGGAGCTACAAGGAGTTCGAGAACGCACCCGTGTACGTCCTCGACCGGCTCTCGCGAGCATTGCGGCAGAACCCGCACCTCGCCGTGCACTTCGCCTACGGATGGTTCGACGGCGCGACCCCATTCTCCGCCGCTGAGGACTCGGTCGCGCACCTGCAGATCCCGCACGCGCTGCGCGAGAACCTCGAGCACCGCTACTACGAGGCCGGCCACATGATGTACGTGCACGAGCCCTCGCGCCTGGCGCAGTCGGCGGACCTGGCCGACTTCGTGCGCCGCCGCTCGGGCCGCACCTCGTCGGTCGAGTAGCTCGCCGCGAAGCGGCGCGCGTATCGAGACCCGGTTCAGAAGGGCAGCTCTGGCGATGGCCCGACGATCGTGCCCCAGAGCTCCTCGGTCGTGGCGAACCGTGGCCCGACCGGGTCGGGTTCGTCGACGTAGACCCGCCCGTCGGGGGAGGTCCACTCGAGCACCCCGTGGCCGAGCTGCCGGACGGTCCAGTGCCTGCCGGCGGCGAGGATGGCGCCCTTGAGCATGTGATGTCGGCGGCAGAGGTGGGCGAGGTTGCCGATCGTGGTGGTGCCGCCGTCGGCCCAGGGGATGGTGTGGTCGAGGTCGGCGTGCTCGGCCTTGGCGCAGCAGCCGGGCCATCGGCAGCGCTGGTCGCGCTCGCGCAGCAGCCGTCCGAGCTTCCGCGGCACCCGGTACCCGTCGACGGCGACCACGTGCCCCTTGACCGGGTCGGTGAACACCCGGGTCCACAGCTTCGTCACCCCGGCGAGGAAGCGGGCCGTGGCCGGGTCGACCAGCTGTCCGGTCCGCAGGCGGGCCGGGCCGCTGCCGTCGGCCCGGTCGTCGTCGCCGAGGAGGACGGTGGCGGGGATGACGATGCTGACCTGGGCGCGGATGCCGCGCAGCGCGGTATCGGTGGGTTCGCCGGTGAGGGCGAGGTCGCAGAGCGCGTCGGCGCGCCGCTGGTCGATCGTGCGCGGATCGTCGGGGTCGGCGGCGGCGCCCGCGCGAGCCATCTGGGTGACCCGGTCGAGGATGCCGTGGGCGAGGACGGTGGGGACGAGCGCGCGGAAGATCGACATGCCGTCGCCGAGGTCGGTGACGGTCACCTCCCGCTCGTCGCGGGCGGCGCGGTGCCGTTCCGTCAGCGGCTGCTCGAGCAGCGCCTCGAGCTGCCGGCGGGCGATCGCGCGCAGCCGGCCCGGCGTCGTGGTCTTCGCGTGGGGGAGGAGCGCCGTCTCGAACGCGGCCCGCGCCTCGGGCGTCTTGAGCGGTGCGCCGATCTCAGCGATCACCATGAGGTGGCCGCGGCCGATCGCGGCCTCGCCCCACGCGCGCAGCGTCGCGGGCCAGCGCTCGACGGTGTCCATCGCGTGGCCGACCTCGGCCTCGACGGTGCGGTCGCTGCGCCGCTGCTGCAGCGCGAGCTCGTTCGCGAGGTCGCGCATGGCGATGCCGGGGTCGAGGCGGGCCTCGGCGGCCTCGTCGATCGCGAGCCGGCCGAGCCCGGCGAGCAGGTGGGTGCGGATCGCCTGCATCGAGGCGATCGCCGCATCGACGTCGACCACCGCCCGCATCGCCGACGCGCGCACGCCCTCGATTGACGCCAGCGGCTCGACCGTCTCGAGCTCCTCACCGGTGACCGGCACCGCGACCGCGTCGCCCGGCCGCGGCCCGCGCAACCACAGCGGCCCCTCGAGCACCGCCGGATCCAGGGGCACCGGCACGACCCCGACCGGGACCTTCCTCGGTGCCATCGTCCTCGTCGACATGCGGGCACTGTCTCACGGGCCACTGACACGGAACGGCGCCTGTGGACAACGCAGAAGCGTCCGAGTTCGCCCCTCGTGGTGCCTCCGGTTGACCGCGGATGCGCTAGTCTGTTGCAGTTGCCTTCGGGCAGTTCGATCGCAAGATCGACGGGCTGTGGCGCAGCTTGGTAGCGCACCTGACTGGGGGTCAGGGGGTCGCAGGTTCAAATCCTGTCAGCCCGACGCAGTGACACATCAGCACAGCGTCGACAGTGAAGCCCTTCCTTCTGGAGGGGCTTCTCTGCGTTCCCGGCGGGATGGCGGTCGGCCAGGCTTAGGCCGCGCCTTCCTGCGCGACGGCGCGCCTTCGGCAGCACAGGATCGCCGGTGGATGAGCGAGCTGGACCGTGGGTGGCGGGCGGTAGCTTCCCGCCATGGCGCGGGAGCGGACCTACACCGACGAGCAGCTGCGGAGTGCGATTGGCGCGTCGACGTCTTGGCGCGGGGCGCTACGTGCACTGGGACTGAGCGCTACTTCCGCTGGAGCGATGCGGTCGGTGCGCTCCAATGCCGACCGACTGCAGATTGACTATGGCCACTTCACAGGTCAGCGTCGGTGGACCGAAGGCGACTTGCGCGCCGCGGCAGCCGGCGCCTGCAACTGGATCGATGTGATGGAGGCGCTGGGTCTCGAAGGCCCGCGCGCGCTCGCTCAGGTCAAAGTGCACTCCGTTCGACTCGGAATCGATGCCGCTCACCTGACAGAGCCGATTGCTACCACCAGAGCGAGTGGACCCGAGCCCGGTACTCAGCACGTCGCTCGTGCCGGCTCCCTCCTTGCCGCGGCGTGGTTCGTGCTCTGTGGCTACGAGGTCTCCTGGCCGCTCGAGCCGAGCCGCTACGATCTGCTTGTGTGCGGCGGTGCTGCAATTCACCGAGTGCAGGTGAAGACGACCACCGCGCGAGCAGGTGACACGTGGAAGGTCTATCTCTCGACCGCGCGGAGCGAGCGCAGAACGTACGCTCCGGACGAGATCGACGACTTCTTCGTCATCGACGGCGATCTCAACTACTACTTGATCCCCATATCCATCGTGGGCGGACTGCACGCGATCCACCTGAGCGCGTACCAGCAGTACCGATTGAAGCAAGCACGCTGAGCCTTGCTGCAGCTCACCTCGCGTGGTGGCGCTGCTCCATCGAACTGGGGTGGCGGGACCCCTTCATGTCGCGGCCGCGCGGTGAGAACATCACTTCTGTACGTCGGCGCTTCATGCTTGTCCGGCATCCACCGTGGCACTGGCTCGAGCGCTGACGTGAAGCAGGGGAGGACGCTTCATGGGCGTTGCGGTCGACGACATCGAGCTGGTGCCCGCACCGCGCGACAGCATCGTGGTCGGACACGACGGATCTGACGGCGCCGATCACGCGCTGGCCGAGGCGCTCGAGCTCGCCGATCAGCTGCGCGCGCCGGTCGTCGTGGTGCGGGCGTGGTCCATCGCCACGGCACCGCGACCGGCGAACTGGGAGTTCGGATACGTCTCGTCATTCGGTGAGTACGCCGCGGCGGTCCACGACGAGCTCGCGCGGGACTCGCGCTCCGCCGTCGACCAGCATCCCGGTGTCGCGGTGAGCTACCGCGCCGCGCACGCCAGCCCGGCGGCATGCCTCATCGACATCTCACGGGACGCCCGCATGCTCGTCGTCGGAACTCGCGGGCGAGGCGGCATCGCGGGACTAGTGCTCGGCTCCGTGAGCGAGCAGTGCGTGCGGCATGCGGCCTGCCCCGTGCTCGTCGTGCGGCCTCGCGCCTGATCCGACCTACCCTGGAGTCATCATCGACCGAAGGACCCGCCATGTGTCCCAGCGAAGCGCACGCATCACAGCCCCACGTCCCCAGCCCGGACGAGCCGAGCATCCCGGAGCTCGAGGCCGACCAGACGATCGCGCCGCGTCCCGAGGAGGAGATCGCCGACATGCTGCGTGCAGAGCCGGACGTCGAGGATCACCGCGAGCATCGCGAGTGAGGCGACCCGCGCTCAGGCCGCGACGATCGGCGTCGCCTCGACCTTCTCGCCCGGCGCCTTGACGGTTCGCCTCGTGTCGACCGCGATCACGAGGCCCACGATCACCATCGACAGCGCGATCGACGCTGTCACGTCGCTGAGGTAGTGGTACCCGAGGTAGATGCGCCCTGCCGCCTGCGTGACGATCATCACGATGGCCACCGTCACGGCGAGCACGGTGAACCACGTCCGCTGGATGCGGCTGGCCAGCAGGAAGGCGAGCAGCAGGAAGAAGTCGGAAGCGCCCAGCACGTGCCCCGAGGGGAACGAGAACGTGTGGTCCGCGCCGAAGAGCATGTCGGCGACGGGTGGACGCGGATGCTGGACGATCGGTGCGATGACGAGCGCGAGGGCCACGCCGGTGAGCATGCCGACCGCGAGCAGCAGCGGGCGCCACACGTGCTTCGCCGTGAAGGCCCAGATGGTCACGACCAGCAGCACGATGATCGGCAGCGCGACGGGACCGAAGATGATCGCGAGCACGATCATCGCCGCGGTGGTGTCGGGGGAGCGGAAGCCGTCGAACCACGCGTCGACGGGCACGTCGAGACGCTCGAAGCCGGTCTGGGTGAGCACGTTGATGAGCAGCGTGGAGAAGGCCGCGAGACCGACCACGATGAGCACGGCCGACGTCGCGTACAGCCGTCGGCGAGCCGCAGTGGAGAGGGAGCGCTCCTCCACCAGGAACCGCTCGTTCCATCGGCGCAGGCGCTCCCTGCGGGTCGGCGGCGATGTCATGAGCGGGATCGTCTCACAGCGGCCGCCACCAGCCGCCACCCCACCAGCAGCGCGAGCAGCGTCAGCGTCGCGACGACGATGAACGGCACCGCGGTCCCCTGCCCCGAGAGCGCGCGCAGCAGCATCCCGCCGGTGACCGTCACGGCCCAGACGGGCACGCCGGTGCGCAGCGGCGCCGACGGCGCGCGCCACGCCATGCTCACGAGCCAGCCCGCCGCCAGCGCGACGAGGAAGGGCCACGCCGTCGTCAGGAGCCCCAGGCCGCCCTCGCCGAGCACGCCCGACTCGTGGCTCGCCCGACCGATCGCGGCGAAGGCGACGACGAGCAGCGCGTCGATCGCGAACCGCACGGCGGAGGCCGCCGCGGAGCCCGCGAAAGGCGCGTCGGGGTCGGATGCGGGCACGACCCGACACTAGCGACCGCCTAGACGCCGAGCGGCGGAGCGTCGGACGCGGAGAACTCACAGCCCCATTCCAGGAGAACCGGTGCCATGCTTTCCCCATGGAAGTGGGGTACAAAATCGCCGGGACTCGGCCGACGCCATGATGGCGCCCGGCCCCGGAGGCCTCCACCCGCTGCCGCCGGTGGGGCGGACCTTCGTGGCCGGATTCGAGAGCACCCATCACCCGTCGGCCGGCGTCGACGCCGTCGACACCACAGGGCACAGTGAGCACTGGCAGCGCGACCTGGAGGATGTGGCGCGGGCCGGCGTGCGACTCGTGCGGTACCCAGTGCGGTGGCAGCTGGTCGAGCCGATGCCGGGCAGGTTCGACTGGGCTGCGACCGACCGGGTGCTCGAGCACCTGCGCGCCCTCGGCATGGAGCCGATCGTCGACCTCGTCCACCACACGACCTACCCCGACTGGCTCTCGGACGGCTTCCGCGGCGCCGACTTCGGCCCAGCGTTCGAGCGGTACGCCAGCGCCGTCGCGGAGCGGTACCCGTGGCTGGGCGCCTACACGCTGTTCAACGAACCGTTCGCGACGCTGTTCCTCGCCGGTCACCAGGGGCTGTGGCCGCCCTACGACCGCGGCATCGACGGGTTCCGCCGCCTGCTGCGGTCGGTGCTGCCCTCGCTGAGCCGAGCGGCGGAGACCTGGCGGACCCTGCTGCCGGATGCGCGCCACGTGTGGGTGGACACCGCCGAGCACCACACGGGCGTGGGCCCGGGCGCGGCGTACGCGGCGCTCGCGAACGACCGGCGCCACGTCGTGCTCGACCTGGCGCTGGGGCATGAGCTGGACGCGGACCGGCCCTTCCTGCAGCAGCTCCTGCGAGACGGCGGTGATGCCCTGCTCGACGTGCCGCCGCTGCGCGTCGACATGCTCGGCCTCGACTACTACTGCCACTCGGAGTGGTTCTACGACGAGGTGCGCGGTCACTCACCGTCGCCGCGGCCCGTCGGACTCGCCGCGATCGCCGAGCACTACGCGGACCGCTACGGGCTGCCCCTCATGCTCACCGAGACCAACATCCGCGGCCTGCCGTCGGACCGCACGACCTGGCTGCGCTACACGCTCGAGCAGTACGAGATCGCGCTCTCCCGCGGCGTCCCGCTGCACGGGTACTGCTGGTTCCCGCAGGTCGACTCCGCGGACTGGGACTCGCTGCTCGCCCGCTGCGCCGGCCGCATCGACCCGGTCGGCGTGCACTCGCTCCGCGCCGACGGCACGCGCGCACGCACGTCGTTCACGGATGCGTGGGAGGCCGCCGCCGCCGGCATGCCGGTCGAGCAGTTCCCGGCCGTGCGCCCGCAGCCGCCCTGCGACGCGCAGCTCGTCGGCATCCTGCCGATGCTCGACCACTGGCCGTGGCGGGCGCCATCGGCGGTCGAAGCCGTCCCCGCACTCCGCACCGACCTTCCCACCCTGCCGCAGCACCTTGAACCCAGGAGGACCGCCATGTCGGCCGCAACCCCGCACTCCACGACCCTGCCGGACCTGGTCGTGCTGTCCCATCTGCGCTGGTCCTGGGTCTGGCAGCGCCCGCAGCACATCATCTCGAGGCTCGCGGCCGAACGAGCGGAGCAGGGAGCCCGTACCTGGTTCGTCGAGGAGCCCGTCATCGACGACGTGCCGTCGGCAACGGTCAGCATGGAGCCGGTCGGCGATGTCATCCGCGTGCGGCTCGTCATGCCCGCATCCAGCTCCCCGGAGGTGCGCAACGCCGCGTTCCCGCTCGACCGCGGCTTCGAGGATCCGGCGGCGACCGGCTACGGCGACCTGCTCGCGGCGGCCCTGAGCGAGTCCGGCTCGACGCGGCCGGACGTCTGGCTCTACACGCCGATGGCGCTCGACATCGCGCAGCGGCTCGACGCGGGACTCGTCGTCTACGACGTCATGGACGACCTCGCCTCGTTCAAGGGCGCGCCGCCCGGCCTGGTGCTGCGCCAACGCCGCCTGCTCTCCGAGGCCGACGTCGTCTTCACAGGCGGGCCCTCGCTGCACCGCAGCATCCTGCGCCACCGCACCGACGACGTGCACCTGTTCCGGAGCGGCGTCGAGGCCGCGCACTACGCCCAGAGCAGGCGGCTGCGCGCGCAGCGCGAGCGCAAGGTCGCCGGCTACGTCGGCGTGATCGACGAGCGGCTCGACCTCGCGCTGCTCCGCGAGCTCGCCGAGCAGCTGCCCGACTGGACGATCCGCATCATCGGTCCGGTGGCGAAGATCGACGCCGCCGACCTGCCGAAGGCCCCGAACCTCGAGTACCCGGGCATGGCGTCCTATGACGAGCTGCCCGCGGTGATGGCGGGCCTCGATGTCGCCCTCATGCCGTTCGCGCTCAATGAGGCGACGCGCAGCATCAGTCCGACGAAGACGCTCGAGTACCTCGCCGCGGGGCTTCCGGTCGTGTCGACGAGAGTGCCGGATGTCGTGGCCGACTACGCGGACGTCGTGCACCTGGCCGACGACGGTGCCGCGTTCGCCGCAGCGTGCCGCAAGGTCGAGCGCGACGACTGCGCTGCACGCGACCGGCGCGCACATCCGCTGCAGGCACGGCAGGAGTGGGACGCGATCGCCTCGTCGATGGCCGCGCTGCTCGAGGCCGCCCGCATCGACGCAGTGGTCGAGGAGACGGCATGAGCGCCTGGCGGGAGCGGCTGCGGCTCACGCAGCTCGCCACCGAGCTCGAGCAGGCGCACGGCGACGGCGTCGCGGCCGCGTCCGCAGGGCTGCAGGACCCGGGCCTCGGCGCCGCGAGGCTCACCGGAACCGCGGTGCCCCTGCTCGCCGAGGCTGCCGTCAGCTCGGCGACGCCCTTCTTGAGGGCGCCACTGCTCTCCAGGCTCCACCGCGCTCGCCGGCTGCACACCGGCGCCGCGGGCGCTCCCTGTCCGACGTGCGGCGTGCCAGTGCCATGCCCGACCGCAGAGGCGCTGGACGCATGACCACCACCGCATTCGCATCGCCCCTCGACCTCGCCCGGCAGCTGGAGGCGGCCGACCTCGTCATCGTCGGCTCAGGCTTCTACGGGCTGACGGTGGCCGAGCGCGCCGCCGACGAGCTCGGCAAGCGCGTCGTCGTGCTCGAGCGGCGCCACCACCTCGGCGGCAACGCGTACTCCGAGGCGGAACCCCAGACGGGCATCGAGGTGCACCGCTACGGCGCCCACCTCTTCCACACCTCGAACCGGCGGGTCTGGGAGTACGTGCGGCGCTTCACCGACTTCACGTCGTACCAGCACCGCGTCTACTCGATCTCCGGCGGGCAGACGTACCCGATGCCGATCAACCTCGGCACGATCTGCCAGTACTTCGGCCGCAGCCTCAGCCCCGACGAAGCCCGCGCCCTGGTGCGCGAGCACGCCGGCGAGATCGAGGCGGGGGAGGTGCACAACCTCGAGGACAAGGCGATCTCGCTCATCGGCCGGCCGCTGTACGAGGCGTTCATCCGCGGCTACACCGAGAAGCAGTGGCAGACCGACCCGCGCGAGCTGCCCGCGGAGGTCATCAGCCGGCTGCCGGTGCGGTACACCTTCGACAACCGGTACTTCAGCGACACCTACGAGGGGCTGCCGGTCGACGGCTACACCGCATGGCTCGAGCGGATGGCCGACCACCCGCGCATCGACGTCGTGGTCGGCGTCGACTACTTCGGCATCCGCGACGCGATCCCCTCCGGCACGCCCGTCGTCTACACCGGGCCGCTCGACCGCTACTTCGACCACAGCGAGGGCCGGCTCGGCTGGCGCACGCTCGACTTCGAGGAGGAGGTGCTCGACATCGGCGACTTCCAGGGCACGTCGGTCATGAACTACGCCGACGCGGATGTGCCGTGGACGCGCATCCACGAGTTCCGGCACTTCCACCCCGAGCGCGAGTACCCGAACGACCGCACCGTGATCGTGCGGGAGTACTCCCGCAACGCCGAGCCGGGCGACGAGCCGTACTACCCGATCAACACCCCGCAGGACCGCGAGATCCTCAAGCGCTACCGGGCGCTCGCGGCAGCCGAGCCCGACGTCTACTTCGGCGGCAGGCTCGGCACCTACCAGTACCTCGACATGCACATGGCGATCGCGTCGGCCATGTCGCTGTTCGACAACCGGCTGGCTGAGCGCCTCACTCGGGAGGTGCGGATGGTCTGACGCGCCGGCGCGCGAGGGGCCCATTGACCCCGATCTTCGGCCCGGCGTACGGTGGCCCCGTCGGTGTGACGGGAAGCCGCTCGGTACCCGCATGCACACCAGCAGCGATCCGCTCGCATCGGTTGCCGGTGCCCGGCATCGGCCGGGATCCGCAGGCGCCGCGGCCGGATGCGCTCCCGGGCCGGGCGGTCCAGTCGCCCGGGCCGGTCCTTCCGCATCCATACGCCGGACCTCGGCTGTCTCTTGGAGCACAGGACCATGACGTTCCACACCCGGGCGGTTCCCGCCCTTGCCATCCCTCTCGCCATCGCGCTGGCGTTCAGCGCGGTGACTCCCAGCATCGCCTCGACCGACCACCACGACCCCCGTCAGGACGAGCCCGCCGCGGGCTCCGACGACTTCTCGTCGGAAGTGCTGACCTCGGGCCTGAGCGACCCGTTCGAGATCATCTACGGCCCAGACAGCATGCTGTGGGTCACCGAACGGACCTCGGGAGAAGTCACGAAGGTCGATCCCGTCGACGGGACCGCCACCACCATCCTCACGATCCCGGACGTCCTCGCCACGCCCGGCGAGCAGGACGGCCTGCTCGGCATGGTGCTCCACCCCGACATCCTGAAAGGTCAGGACCGCGACACCCTCCGCGACCACAACGCGGTCTTCCTCTCCTACACGTACGACGGCGACCCGGGCGACGCGATCGACCGGCGCCAGAAGATCGTCCGCTACACGTACGACCAGAGCGCGAACACGCTCGACGACCCGGTGGAGCTCATCAGCGGCCTCATCGCCAGCGACGACCACAACTCCGGTCGGTTGGTCCTCGGCCCCGACGGGAAGCTCTACTACACGATCGGCGACCGCGGGAACAACCAGGACTCGAATGCATGCCGGCCGAACCTCGCGCAGCGGCTGCCCACGGCCGACGAGATCGCGGCGGGCGACTGGACCGCCTACCAGGGCAAGGCGCTCCGGCTGAACCTCGATGGATCCATCCCGCGCCGCAACCCGACGCTCGACGGCGTCAGGAGCCACATCTTCACCTATGGGCACCGCAACGCACAGGGTCTCGTGTTCGCCTCGAACGACCTCCTCTACTCGTCGGAGCAAGGGCCGAAGAGCGACGACGAGCTGAACCGCCTTGAGAGGGGCGGGAACTACGGCTGGCCGTTCGTCGCCGGCTACAAGGACGACAGCGGCTACGTCTTCGGCGACTGGTCGGCTGCTCCCGGCTGCGGGACGACGGTGCCCTACGACGCGTTCGTCATCCCCGACGAGGTGCCGCAGTACCAGGAGTCGTCGTTCGACGATCCTGCCTTCGTGCAGCCGCTGCGCACGTACTACACCGTTCCATCGACGCACGACTTCACCGGCGAAGCCTGCGAGCCATCCGGTCTGTTCTTCATCTGCTACCCGACCATCGCGCCGTCGAGCCTCGACTTCTACGCGATGGATGCGATCCCCGGCTGGCAGGACTCGTTCCTGATGCCGACCCTCAAGGACGGCACCGTCTACCGGGTCGAGCTCAACGACGACGACATCGTCGGCGACAGCGAGCCGCTGTGGACGTCGGTGAACCGCTACCGCGACACGGCGATCGAGTCGAACGGCACGACGATCTACGTGGCCACCGACAGCGCCGGATTGGCCCGCGGAACGGACGGCGACGCCACGACCGAGCTGGAGGATCCGGGGTCGATCCTGGTCTTCCGGTACGACGGCACCGTCGGCGACTGACGAGGCAGGGGCCGCTCGCGGATGCTTGGAGCGCTATTGTTGGACTGAGCCCAACAATCCCACCGCCCGAGAGGGTCGAGCCATGCCCACGAGCGACCCCGTCGCCACCCTCGAGCACGTCACCGTCGCCTACGGCGCGACGCGCGCGCTCGACGACGTCAGTCTCGAGATCAAGCGAGGCGAGATCATCGGCGTCATCGGCGAGTCCGGCGCGGGCAAGTCGACACTGCTGGGCCTGCTCGATGCGGCCGAGCACCCCACCTCCGGCCGCGTCACCATCCTCGGCACCGATCCCGCCTCGCTCGGCGGCCGCGACATCCGCCACCTCCGGCGCCGCATCGGCATGGTCTTCCAGGGCTTCAACCTGCTCTCGAACCGCACCGTGCGCCAGAACGTCGCCCTGCCGCTCAAGCTGCAGCGCTCGATCGACCCGCAGCACGTCGACAGCCTGCTCGACTACGTCGGCCTCGCCGACCGAGCGGACCGCTACCCGGCGCAGCTCTCGGGAGGGCAGCAGCAGCGCGTCGCCATCGCCCGCGCGCTCGTCACCCGCCCCGGCCTGCTGCTCGCCGACGAGCCGACGAGCGCGCTCGACAACCGCACCACCGAGGGCATCCTGGGCCTGCTGGCCGACGCCCGACGTGACTTCGGCACCACCGTCGTGCTCGTCACCCACGAGCTGGAGGCCGTCGGCGCGATCTGCGACCGCGTCGCCGTGCTCGAGCACGGCACGCTGCGGAGCGTCTTCCCCGTCGCGAAGACCGACTACGGCCGCGAGCACGCGAGCTACCTCGCACACGCCCAGCGGGTGCTGGGCGCATGACCGACGCGCTCGCCTCCCTCGCCGCGAATGCCGACCAGATCGGCATCGCGCTCGCCGAGACCGGCTACATGCTCGCGTTCTCGCTCGCGGCCGCGGTGGTCATCGGCCTCCCGCTCGGCGTCACGATCTTCCTGGCCCGTCCGGGCGGCTTCCGCGAGCACAAGCCCGTCTGGCGGGTCGCGAACATGTACGTCATCGTCGTGCGGTCGTTCCCGTTCCTGCTGCTGGTCGTCTTCCTCATCCCGCTCACCCGCGCCCTGTACGGCACGACCTTCGGCACCGCGGCCGCGACCTTCCCGCTGTGCTTCGTCGGCGTCGCGCTCTACGCGAGGCTCGTCGAGCAGATCCTGCTCGAGATCCCGCCGGGCGTGCTGCACGCGGCGAGGTCGATGGGGGCGGATGCGCGGCAGACCGTGGCGCACTTCCTCCTGGTCGAGGGGCGGTCGGGCCTCGTCTACGCCCTGACCTCCGCCGCGATCAGCCTCATCTCGTACTCCACCGTGCTCGGCATCGTCGGCGGCGGCGGCATCGGCGACTTCGCCCTCCGCTTCGGTTACCAGGAGTACGACTACCCCCTCATGTACTCGATCATCGCGATCGTGATCGTCTGCGTGCTGCTCCTGCAGACCGTCGGCGAGAAGGTCTCGACCGCGCTCGACAAGCGCTGAACGCCAGCACCCACCAGAGAGGCACCCATGAGCTCCCACCCCCGGCACCGCATCCGGCTCACGGCCGCCGCAGCCGCGACCGCCGTCGCCCTGCTCGCGAGCGGCTGCGCGGCTGCTAGCGACGCCGACGCGCCCGTCACGATCCAGGTCGCGGCGACCGTCACGCCGATGACCGACGCCGTGGAGGCGGCCGCCGAGGTGATCGAGGAGGGCTACGAGATCGAGCTCGTGCCCGTCTCCGACTACGTGCAGCCCAACGTGCTCGTGCAGAACGACGAGATCGACGCGAACCTGGTGCAGTACGAGGCGTTCATGGAGGACTTCAACGAGCGCAACGGCGCCGACCTCGTCGTCGTGCAGCCCGTCTACGCGACAGTCGTCGCGTTCTACTCCCGCTCGCTCGGCTCGCTCGACGAGCTGCCCGACGGCGGCAGCGTCGTGATCGCCAACGACAAGGCGAATGTGGCGCGGGCGCTGCAGCTGCTGGCCGACAACGGGATCATCACGCTCGACCCCGCGGTGGAGCGCTACACCGCGCGGGTCAGCGACATCGTCGAGAACCCGCGCGGGCTCAAGATCACCGAGGTCGACCTGCTGCAGCTCAACACGGCCTACGACGAGGCCGATGCGGTCTACAACCTGCCGTCGTTCGCCCGGCAGATCGGGCTGACGCCCCAGGAGGACGGGCTGGTCGTCGAGCAGGACGAGCGGTTCGAGGTGTCGCTCGTCACACGCGCCGGGAACGCGGACGCGCCCGAGATCGCGGCGCTGCAGCGTGCGCTCACGAGCGACCACGTGCGCGAGGTGCTCGAGGGCCTCGGGGTGCCGGCGGCCTTCTAGGGAGCTCCACCCTCCGTGCTGCGCGTCAGAGGGCGCGCAGCACGAGCGCGGCGTTGTGCCCGCCGAAGCCGAACGAGTTCGACAGCACCGTGCGCGGCTCCGCGGATCGAGCCTCGCCGGCGACGACGTCGAGGTCGGGGAACTCGGGATCGTCGAGGTTGATCGTCGGCGGGATGACGCGGTCGCGGAGCGCGAGCAGCGACAGCGCCGCCTCGAGCGTGCCGGCGGCGCCGAGGAGGTGCCCCGTCGTCGACTTCGTCGACGTGACCGGCACCGCGCCGAGCGCCTCGCCGAAGACGGTGCGGAGGGCGGCGGCCTCCATCGCGTCGTTCAGCGGGGTGCCGGTGCCGTGGGCGTTGACGTGGTCGATGTCGGCGGGGAAGACGCGTGCGTCGTCGAGCGCCTGGCGCATCGCCGCGGCCGCGCCGCTGCCGTCCGGGCGCGGCGCGGTCGCGTGGAACGCGTCCGAGGTGACCCCGTAGCCGGCGATCTCGCCCAGCACGTCGGCGCCGCGGCGCCGCGCGTGCTCCTCCGACTCCACGAGCAGCGCCGTCGCGCCCGCGGACATGACGAACCCGCTGCGCCCGCGATCGAAGGGCCGCGATGCGCGCGACGGGTCGTCGGCGTGCCCGGGTGCGAGCGCGCCGAGCATCGAGTTGACGGCGAGGTTTACGCGGTTGAGGCAGTCGTCGGCGCCCACGACGAGCACCGCGTCGGCGTACCCGTGGCGGATCGCGCGCAGCGCGTCACCGAGCCCGACCGCCCCGCTCGCGCAGGTCGCCGAGGTGCCGACGCCCGGCCCGCGCGCTCCGTACCGCTCGCTCAGGAACGCGGCGGCCGCATCCGCCCCACCGTAGACCACGACGCCCGGCGGCACCCTCCGCGGCCCGTGCGCGTCGAGCGCGCGCACCGCCTCCTGCGTGAGCGACACGGCGCCGGAGCCGGTGGCGGCGGTCACGCCGAAGCGCGTCGGGTCGGCTGCCGTGAAGCCGGCCATCGCCTCGGCGGCGGCCGCCACGGCGTAGAGCGCGTGCCGGTCGAGACGCCGGGCGTCCGACCTCGAGACGTGCGCGAGCGGGTCGAAGCCGCGCACCTGCCCGCCCACCTTCACCGCGAGGTCCGAGACGTCGACGTCGACGAGCGCGCGGATGCCGCTGCGGCCGGCGACCACCGCATCCCACGTCGAGCGCGTGTCGAGCCCGTTCGGCGTCACGGCGCCGATGCCGGTGACGACGGCGCGCACGGTGCTCATGGCCGCTCCGCGGTGCTCATGGCCGCTCCGCGGTGCTCACAGCCGCTCCGCGGTGCCATCGGCGACGAGCTCCGCCACCGCGACCCGGCGGATCTTGCCGCCCGCCGTGCGGGGCAGCTGGGCCGCCCGGTAGTAGCGCTGCGGCACGAACTGGGGCGCGAGCAGTCGTCGCAGATCCTGCTGCATGCGCTGCTTCGGCGGCACGGTCTCGGCATCGCCCTCGACGACGACCGCGACGATCGATCCGAGCGACGCATCCGGCAGCGCCACGGCGCAGCACGACTCGCAGCCGGGCACGGTCGCGAGCGCCCGCTCGACCTGCGGCAGCGACACCTTGTGGCCGCCCGAGACGGCGATGTCGCCCGCCCGGCCGGCGAGCACGAGGTGCCCCGCCTCGACGGCGGCCAGGTCGTGCACGCTCGACCACCCCTCAGTGTCAGTGATGCGCTCGTCGCTCGTCGCCGAGACGTAGCGCTCGACGGCCGACGCGACGCGCACGTGGAGGGTGCCGACCTCGCCGTCGGGCACCGCCGCGCCGGCGTCGTCGCGCACGCTCACCTCGACGCCGTGGAAGGGCGTGAGCCGGGTGCCGTCACCCGTGTCGCTGAAGCCGATGAAGCCGATCTCGGAGGCGCCGTAGTAGCTCCGCAGCCGTGCGCCGGGCACCGCCGACTCGAAGACCGAGCGGATGCGCTCGCTCTGGTTCGCGCCGCCGGTGATGACCGTGCGGAGCGAGCGCAGCGCGTTCGTGCCCGCCGAGGACCGCTCCGCCACGGTCACGAGCGCGAGCAGCATCGCGGGCACGCCGACGAAGCGCTCGACCCGCTCCTGCTCGATCGTGCGGACGGCCGCGGCCGCGTCGAACCCCGACTGCAGGTGCAGCGAGCCGCCGGTCGCGAGCACCTCGACGAGCGCGTAGAGCGTGAGGCTGTACGACACCGGGCCGGGGGCGATCGTGGCCATGCCCTCCTCGGCGCCGAGGTACATGCGGCTGATGCGCACGTTGTGGTCCCAGCTGCCGCGCGAGCGCAGGAAGCCCTTCGGCAGGTCGGTCGTGCCCGAGGTGAACAGCAGCAGGAACGGCTCGTCGCGCGGGCGCACCTCGGGGCCGGCCGACGCGGGCGCCGCGGCGGCGAGCGCCTCGAAGTCACTCAGCGACACGGCCGTGCCGCTCCACGGCTCGAGCTCGGCGAGCGCGGCCTCGAAGCCGGCGTCGTCGGTGACGACGAGCGCAGGGTCGACCCGGCGGATCGTCTCGAGCCGGTGGGACTCCGGCCAGAGCGGGTCGAGCACGGCGACGATCGCGCGGAACGACGTCACGCCGCTGATCCAGCGAGCGACGTCGATGGCCCTCGACAGCGAGACCGCGACGATCGGCACTCCGCCGGTCTCCGCATCCGTGCGCCCGGTCGGCCGGTCGGCGAGCAGCTGCTCGATGCCGCTGCGGATGCGCGTGCAGGCGTCGCGCAGGTCGCCGTACGTCACGCGCTCCCCGTCCCCGGCGAGCGCGAGTCGACCGGGATCGGCGGCGGCGACCTCGATGATGCTGCCGGTGAACGTCACCCTCCGAGTCTAGGCGCGGGCCTCTCGCTAGCCTGGGCCGGGGAGGACCAAGCATGCGCGAGCGAGTGGGCGACGACACGGCATTCGAGGCCGAGTGGCAGCGGTGGCAGGACGCACGCTGGCGACTCGTGGCGGGCCCGCATGGGATCGCGGCGCTCGCGGCGACGGTCTGGTTGAGCGCCGAGGCGCAGGAGGTGCCCGGCGTGGCCGGACGCTGGCGCGCTGACGCCGACACCGCGGTCGGTGCTGGCCTCGCGGACGCGGGCTACGAGCACACCGACGGCACGCCCGTCGGCGACACCGTCGCGCTCCGAGCGGGGGAGACGCTCCACGCGGGCGACGGGCTGCTGCGCGCCTTCGTGCGCGAGGGCGTGCCGGCGCTCCGCCGGATCGACCCGCACGCCGAGCGACGCGTGCGCCTCCGCTCCATCGCGGCGTACCGTCCCGATCCTGCGTGGGTCGTCACGGCACGATGGACCCCCACCGACGAGCCGATCGAGGTCGAGCAGGTCGACGGCCATCGCACCGTGCAGGGGAATGCGGGCGTGCTCGAGTTCGAGCTCGCCGGAGCCGTCCGACGGCTCACCGCGACGCACGCCGGGCGAGGGCTCGCCGTGGTCTTCCGCGACGCGACCGGTGAGGACGACGCGTTCGCGTTCCGCTTCCTGCGGCCGGCGCTGCCCGACGCATCCGGTCGCACCGCCCTCGACTTCAACCGGGCGTTCCTCCCGCCGTGCGCGTTCAGCGACCACTACGTCTGCCCGATGCCGACGCCGGGCAACGCGCTCGACGTCGCGATCACGGCGGGGGAGCGACTGCCGATGTACGGGAAATCCTGAGGATACGGAGCGGTAACGCTGTTACGCTGACGATGTGCAGCGTGCACCGGCAAACGCCGACGTTAGCCGCTGCGGCGCCCGAGTGGGGCGTGTGGTCTCGTGACGGCCCCGCCCCACTCGTGGCTTCGGCCCATGCTCGCTCTCGGCTGCCCACCCAGCTGGCAGCGCACCACGCAAGTGCGTACGGTGTGCGCATGGCACGGGAGCGGCGCGAGCGATGAAGGCGGCGCTCATCCTCGGCACGCAGCTGCTCGAGCGGCACCCTGCGCTCGCTGACGAGGAGATCGACGAGCTCTTCCTCGTCGAGTCAGCAGCGCTGTTCGAACGGCTGCCGTACCACCAGCACAAGATCGTGCTCATCCTCTCGGCGATGCGGCACATGGTCGAGCGGCTCGAGCAGCAGGGCCGCACCGTGCGCACCGTCCGCCTCGACGAGCGGCTCTCCTTCTCGGACGGCGTGGGTCGGCTGGTCGAGCGGCACGGAGCGGACGGCCTGGCATGGATGCGCGCCGCCGATCGCGGCGTCGACGGCCGCATCGACCGCATCGCTGCGCGTGCCGGCATCCGCACGCGCCGGTGGGCCGACCGGGCGTTCCTGACGCCCGAGCCGGAGCTCGACGCGTGGTTCCGCGACCACCCCCGCGCGCATGGAGGACTTCTACCGCTGGCAGCGCGAGCGCACCGGCATCCTCATGGAGGGCGAGAGTCCCGCGGGCGGGCGCTGGAACTACGACGCCGACAATCGGGAGCCGCTGCCCAAGGCAGGCATCCACATCCCGCCCCTGCCCCTGCTGGAGCACGACTCGATCACCCTGCAGGTGATCGACGAGGTGCGCGAGCGCTTCCCCCACCACCCGGGCGACGCCCGCGACTTCTGGCTGCCGGTGACGCACGACGACGCGCGCGGCTGGCTTGCCGCGTTCGTCGAAGAACGGCTCCACGACTTCGGTCGCTTCGAGGACGCTATGGCCGCCGACGAGCCCTTCCTGTTCCACTCCGTGCTCACGCCCGCGCTCAACACGGGTCTGCTCACCCCGCACGACGTCGTGGATGCGGTGCTCGAATCGACCGGGGACATGCCGCTGCCGTCGCTCGAGGGATTCCTGCGCCAGGTGATCGGCTGGCGCGAGTACATGCGCGGCATGTATCGCGCGCATCCGGAGCTCGACGGCGCCAACGCGCTCGGGCTCACCCGCGAGCTCGAGCCGTGGTGGTACACGGGCGAGCGCATCCCCGACGAGCTGCCTATCCCCGTGCGCACCGTGCTCGAGCGCGTGCTGCGGCACGGCTACGCGCACCACATCGAGCGGCTCATGGTGCTCGGCAACTGGTTCCTCCTCGAGGGCTACGCGCCCGCGTCGGTGCACCGCTGGTTCTTGTCGCTGTTCGTCGACGCCTACGAGTGGGTGATGGTGCCGAACGTCTTCGGCATGAGCCAGTTCGCCGACGGGGGCATGGTGGGCACGAAGCCGTACGTGTCGGGTGGCGCCTACCTGCAGCGGATGGGCCGGTGGTGGCCGTCGCAGCGGGCGGCGAAGGAGTCGGCGTTCACCGAGGGCTACTGGGACTTCCTGCAGCGCCACGAGGCGATGCTCGCCGACAATCCGCGGCTCGCGCGGCCGCTCGCGCAGATGCGCTCTCGACGGCGACCTGAGGACGGCTGACCGTGCCCGTGAGCCAGTCAGGGCCGGCGCGGCGGTCCGTCGCCCGGACGGTCGCGCGGGTGCTGCTCGGCGCTGCGCTCCTGCTCGCCGGCATCAGCCACCTCACGGTCGCGCGCCAGGAGTTCCAGGCGCAGGTGCCCGACTTCGTCCCGCTCGACCCCGACGTGACCGTGCTCGCGTCCGGCGTCGTCGAGATCCTGCTGGGTCTCGCGCTGCTCGTGGTGCAGCGGCACCGGGTGTGGGTAGGACTCATCGCGGCGGCGTTCTTCGTCGCGGTCTTCCCGGGCAACGTCTCGCAGTGGCTCACCGGCCGCGATGGCTTCGGCCTCGACACCGACGCCGCGCGCTTCGGCAGGCTCTTCTTCCAGCCCGTGCTCGTCGCCGTGGCCCTGTGGTCCACGGGAGCCTGCGATGCGCTGCGGCACCGGTGGCGGGCGCGCTCGCGCGGCGCGGCCTGACCGGCCACGACAACGACCCATCCCCGAGAGGAGCACGCATGCGTGCCATCGTCCATGAGCAGTTCGGCGAGCCGGAGGACGTGCTCCACGTCCACGAGCGTCCGACGCCCGAGCCGGGCCCGGGCCAGGTGCGCGTGCGCACGACCCTCGCCACCATCCACAACCACGACCTCTGGACGGTGCGCGGCACGTACGGCTTCGTGCCCGAGCTCCCTGCCGCGAGCGGCACCGAGGCGGTCGGCGTCGTCGAGGCGCTCGGCGAGGGCGTCGAGGCGCTCGCGATCGGCGACCGTGTGGTCGCAGGCGGGGTCTTCGGTGTGTGGGCCGAGCAGTTCGTCGCCGACGCTCGCGCGCTCATCCCGGCACCCGTCGGCCTGCCCGACGAGGCGGCCGCGCAGCTCGTCGCGATGCCGTTCAGTGCCATCAGCCTGCTGCACGACCTCTCGCTCGAGCCTGGGCAGTGGCTCGTGCAGAACGCCGCGAACGGCGCCGTCGGACGGATGGTGGCGCAGCTGGCTCGGGCGCGCGGCGTCCGGGTCGTCGGGCTCGTCCGCCGCCGGGAGGCGGTCGACGAGCTGCGCGAGGCGAGGATCGACGACGTCGTGGCGACCTCGGAGGCCGGCTGGCGCGACCGACTCGAAGCGATCACGGGCGGCGCGGCCATCGCGGCAGGCGTCGACTCCGTCGGCGGCAGCGCCGCGGGCGAGGTGCTCGAGGTCGTGGGCGACGGCGGCACGCTGATCGTGTTCGGCTCCATGGACGTGCCCGTCCTCGAGCTGCCGGTCGGCGAGCTCATCTTCAAGCAGAAGTCGGTGCGAGGGTTCTGGGGCAGCGCCGTGAGCCGCCGCATGGAGGCGGCAGTGCGGCAGCGACTGTTCGCCGAGCTGGCAGAGCGCATCACGGCCGGCGACCTGACGCTCCCGGTCTCGAGCACGCATCCGTTCGACGACATCCGCGACGCCGTGCGTGCGAGCCTGACGCCGGGCCGCGTCGGCAAGGTGCTCCTGCGCCCCTAGGCGTCGCCGAGCAGCTTGACCCACGCCTCGATGAGCACGTCGAGGGCGGGGTCGGTGTCGATGTCGCGTTGATGCAGCTCCGAGCTGGGAGCGCCAGTCACGGCGTGTCGAAGTCGGGCCCGTATCGTGCCGCGGCATCGGTCCTGATCGCAGCGACGCGGGCCGCGAAGTCGGCGCGGGAGAAGCCGCCCTTGTGGACGTAGTCATACGTTGTCGTCACCGACAGTGGTGCTGTGACGAAGCCGGGAGTCGCGACGTCGCTGGGATGCCCGGTCTTCCACGGATCCCGCGTGAAGTTGCGGCGACGCAGGTAGGAGTCACGACCTACGCCGAGCACGAGGCTGACATCCACCCACCGCCTCGAGATCCGGCCGAAGGCGCGGGCGGTCTCCACATCGTTCTGCGCGTCGAGCGACGTGAGCAGCGCGCGGACCTTGCTCTCCGCGGTCGTCGCGAAATTGCCTCCTGTCGTCAGGGCGCGGGCAGCCACCAGGGCGCCCAGGAAGTTGGAGCAGAGGTCCTCGGGTGAGAACGAGGAGTTGTGGCCGCCAGGACTCATGACGGTGTAGGTCGCGATCTCGTGGCCGAAGGCATCGTCGAAGGCGATGCAGCGTGCAAGATCGAGCCATTCGACGGCAGGCGCTGCCGCAGTGAGCACCGCGGTTCCCTCGTTCGCGCGCACGCGCGTGCCGACCGCTCCGCCGCCCGCGTGGATCTGCTGGTACGCGAATGCGGTGACGTCGGCGACCTCCCAGAGGTGACCGAGATCGACGAAGCCTGCCCCGCCGGTGTACACGACGCCTGGCTGCGAGGATGAGTGCCCGCCGCCGGTCGCGGCACCGGCGAGCGACATCTGCGCCAGCATGCAGCATGGCCGTGCGATGGATCGCGGACCCGTCATCGCGGGGCTCGGGGGCGCCGGCGGCACGAACGGCGGCGCCGGCGGAGGCGCCGGTGCTGGCGGCGCAGGCGAGGAAGCTGCCACGCGGTCGAACTGGGCCCAGGTCCTCGGCCCGATCTTTCCGTCGTGATCCTTCGGCATGCCGGGGAACACCCGCTGCTGGAACGACAGGATCGCACGCTCGGTCGCCCGTCCGAAGATGCAGTCCGGGACGAGCGGCGCGTCGGCGATGGGTGCGCGCCCGGCGGCGAGCTCCGCGACGTGGAACGCGTTGATCCGGCGCTGCGCGTCGCGCACCGTCGGGTGCACGGAGCCGCGGATCAGCAGCGCGGGCCGCATTGCGGGGGTGACGACGACGTCGGCGCACGGTCCCGGCACGGATGTCGAATCGATGGATGTCGAGTCAGGGACGACTGTGGTGTGGAACATCATGATGGTCCTCCTTCGTCAGGGTGTCGACTGCGCCAGGTGTGCGTTCACAGTCGCGCGATGCTTCGTGCGGTTCGCGCGCAGATCCGCGATGATGGCGTCGCCTTCGCATCTGGCGATGTGGTCGCGGAGCGTGGGGTGCTGTGCGAGCAGTGCCTCGGCGGCGCCCTCGAAGCGGTTCGCTCGGCGCTCGGACGGGATGCGGTCGTGCTCGAACCCCGCGGAGACGGCCGTCGCGGCGTACGCGAGCAGGAACGCCTCGACGCCTGCCGCGGCGTAGTCCAGCACGTGAACCGACTCGTGGACGAGCCAGGCGAGGTCGTTCGTCGTCGACGTATCGATCGCGCGGGGGAACCACACGGTGCTGCCGATCGTGATGGCGTTGCCGCCCTTCAGTGCGACGCGGACGACCGACTGCAGGATGGGTGCCAGCTGCATTCCCGGGTGGAAGAGCGGCCCGATGACCAGGACCATCCCCGCGAACTCGTCCGCCCCCCGGTCGTCGACCGTCGCCAGGAACTCGCGCTCCCAGGCGCGCACGGACGTGATCGAGTTGACCGCTCGACTGCAGTCCCGCGACGCGGTCGAGCCTGGTGCGGACGGCGCGGTCGCAGGAAGCGCCTTGAGCGCCGGCCAGGTCTTGGCACCGATGATGCCGTCGCGATCGAGACCGGCGCAGGCCTGGAATGCCTTCACGGCGAGCTCCGTGTGCCGACCGAAGCTGCAATCTACGACGAGCGGCGACTGTCCGGCGGCAGCGAGCGAGGCCGCCGCTCGCGACACCGTGCCCCGCACTTCCTCGCTCGTCGCGCGACAGGAGAGCGTGCCCCGGGCATGCCGAGCGAGGAACACATTGAGGCACTGCTGGGCGTATCCCACCGAGGGCCTGCGGACGTTCCTGCGCAGCACCGGATGCGGTGAGCCGCCCGACGCCGGCTCTGGGGCCGGGACGCAGCCGGCTGACTCCGTCGCATCCTGCGCACCGTCCCACCGCGCGTGCCCGTGGTCGCGCACGATGAGCGTGTTGCGGGGAACAGCGCCGAGCTCGTCGGCGACCCGTCGTGCGAACCGAGTCTCGCCGTGGTGCAAGACCGGGTCTATGACGTGCACGTAGAGCCCAGGGAGGCGGGAGTCGGTCACGAGACCGGCGGATGGCAGTTCGTCACGCCGGCGTGTCTCCGGCGAGAGGATGACGGACACGTTCGCGTGCGGGCTCCCTCGGCCGCGCGTGACGAGCAGGTCGCCCGCATCGAGGCCCGGGCCGAGGTTCTCGGCCGGCGCCGCGACCACCTCGAGGTCGCCGTCGCGCTCCGGTAGCGACGCGAGCTCGGGCATCCCGAGCCGATCGAAGATCCCGCGGGCGTCGACCTCCCGCATGCCGGCGCGCTCGCTCGTCGGCTCGGACCGGAGGGGGCGGTGCAGCGCCGCCGCGGCCGCGGCGACGAGGTACGAGGCGCGCAGTCCTGCGTCGAGCGCGCCCTCCATGTAGCCGAAGTAGCCCGGTGAGGCCTGCTCGCCGGCGAAGAACAGACGACCTCCGAACGGGCGGCTGAGCCGCTTCATGATCGTCGTCATGTCCCCGGGCCGCGGCACGGCATATCCGGTACGGGTGAATGGATCGTTGGGCCAATCGACGAGCACTTCGCCGGTCACGTGGCGCGCGTAGCCGGGGAAGCATCGCTGCAGGCCGCGTCGGTACTCGGCGGCAGGCAGAACGAACGGGCCGCCGCTGTACACCGATAGGCCGACGCGGTCGGGCCGTGCCAGGCCGCGAGCGCCCTGCCCGTCGGTGCTCTCCCAGACGCTGCCGAGCTCGTCTGTGAGCAGCAGGGGAGCGAGACCGCTCCGCTCCCAGTACTCGGTCGCGGCGGTGGTGAGGTACTTCACCGCGGGGCCGCTGCCAACCGTGTAGTCCTCTCGACGGAACGGTGGGTCAGCGTCGATGGCGGGCCAGGTCGACGGCGGGTTCGCGAGGATTGCGAACGAGAAGCCGTCGCGGACTTGCGCGCCTCCGCGTGCCCACGTCACCTCTACGCCGGTGGCGGTGAGCGACAGCCGACTGACCGGGGATGACAGCCGGATGTCGGGGACCAGGGCGCCGAGCCGGCTCGCGAGCTGCTGGTTGCCACCGGCACAACGGAAGTCCTCGGTGCGCTCCCAATAGGCCAGCATGTCGCCCCCGAGACGGTGCGCGCTGATCGCCGACAGCAGCCCTAGATAGCTCTGCCGCTCAGTCGGAGCACATTGGTCGTTCGCGAGCACGAATTCGAGATAGCCGAGCGCGCGATCGCTCAGCGCAGGCACGTCGCCTTGCCGCAGCCGCTGCGCCACGGAGATGCGATCCCACGCCTCGGCGTGCGCCGAGACCCAGGGCCTCAGCCGGTCGACCGTCGCAGCCTCGCGTCCGAGCAGCTGCTTCACGGGTTTCAGCTCCTGCTCGATCGCCTTCCGCTCGTTGCGGCTGAGGTCGGAGCCGCCGAACCTCCAGCGGGTGCGCAGGGGCTGGTAGTCGTCTTCCGTCGAGACCTTGACGCGCTTCAGCCCATGCGTGTCCGCGAGGCGCAGCCAGAGCGGGTGATTGCTGCCGATGAGCTCGGCTCCTGCCTCGATGACCTTGCCAGGGATGAGATCGCCACGCGTCCAGACGCGGCCGCCGAGACGGTCGCTCGCCTCGAAGAGGGTGACGGTGAAGCCACCCTGCGCGAGTCGGCTCGCGGCCATCAGACCGGAGAGGCCGCCGCCCACGACGGCGATGCTCACAGCCCTGGGCGAGTCCGCATCGTGACCCGCGCCACAGCCGCAGTCCGGTTCGGCGTCCTGCTGCTCGACGTCCGCGAGCGGGCCTGCGGTCGCTCCCTCCGCGTGCCGCTGAGCGGCCGACGTCGGAGGGGGCCATAGCGGCGAGCTGTCGTAGGTGCCGATCGTCTTTGTCGCACTCGACGGCGTGCGGCTCGTCGGCGCGGCGGGGACGAGCTCGAGGGCGGCGCGCACGTTGAGCCGCCCAGCGCCGACTCGCCGCGGGTCGGCGTCCTCGCCGACTGGGTCGCAGCTGGCAAGGAGCATGCTGCGGGTGTCCTCGATGCGGAGATGTCCGCCGCGCTCGAACATGAGGGCGACCGCACCGGTCACCGCGGGTGCGGCCATGCTCGTGCCCGACATCCGCACGTAGGGGAAGTCGGTTGCCCCGGAGGCCGGTCGGGAGCGCGCGCCGAGCTCCATGACGCCGCCGGCGACGAGGTCAGGCTTCAGTCGACCATCCGCTGTGGGACCGGAACTGCTGAACGGCGCGATCGGCGCGTCGGCGTGGTGTGCGTCGATCGCGCCGACGACGATCGTGCGGAAGCCGTTCGCGATCGTCCCGGTCGTGGTCTGCGGGTCCGCCTCCCTCCGGTTGAACCTCGACTGACACGCGCGGCATCCGCTGTCGCGCTCGATCCACGCGTGAACGCGGCCGTCGACCACGTCTTCCGCAATCAGCGTCACCCGCCACCGCGGCGCATCCGCTGTGGGCTCCAGCATGATGCTGCACTGGTGGTCCCCGTTGTTCGGGTCCCGGTCCGCTCGGTGGTACACCCGAGCAATCTCTAGGGCGCCGTGCCGGAGCGTCGTCGAGGAACCCTGCCGTACCAGCTCCTCGAGCCCGAGCTCCGGCGAGGAGAGCTGGACCGCGATCCGGTCGCGCCCGGAGTACCAGATGTCGACCTCGTTCGTGGTCGCGTCCGATGAGTCCACCTCGACGATGAACTCGCGCCTCGAGCCGGGCGTGAGCTGCCACGAGCCGTGGGTGCGGCGCTGGTAGTAGTTGCCGCCCGACTGCACGATCGCGCGTCCGGGAGCGCTCGAGACGAAGTGGTCCATCGACCGCTCGACGAGGCTCCTGCCGGTGTGCGCGCCGGCATGCCTGCCCAGGCTGAGATTCACCACCAGGCAGCGTGAGGCTGCGACCGTCGCCATGTAGTGGACGCTCTCGAGCAGCTCGACCGACCGACCGAGCGGTACGACGTCGGGTCCCTCTCGCCTTCCGAGGTTGACGAAGATGATGTCAGCGCCGGGCGCCAGGCCCTCTGGGCCGCCGGCGCTCCCGTTCCCGGCCGCGATGCTGAGCGTGTGGGTCCCGTGCGCGCCCAGGCCGGTGTCGAAGGTCGCGGGATGATAGTCCAGCGCGTCGAAGGGATCAGCCGCGCGCAGCGCCGCATCGATCTCCGCCGTCTCGAAGATGCGGCCGTAGCCGTAGGGCGCCGCGCTCGTCCCCGCAGAGGAGCGGTGGTCCCAGAGACCGAGCAGCCGCGTCGAGCCGTCCGCGTTCCGCAGGTCGGGGTGTGTGAAGTCGCAGCCCCAGTCGACGAAGCCGACGGCGACGCCAGCCCCTGTCTCGGTGATGCCGGCCGGGCGGCGAGCGTCGATGGTCGTCTCCGGTTCGCTGTCGACGCTCGGAGGCTCGACATCAGGGCTATACGAGTGGGACGCCTTGACGCTGAGCGTCGCGTGGTCTGACCACACCTCCTGAAGGGAGCCGCGGCGCACTCGTGCTGTCACGACATCCCCGAACCGTGCGACGACGCGAACCCCCGGTGGCGGCACGGCCGGATCCCGAAGACGAAGGATCACTGACACCTCGTCCCCGGGATCGCCGGCGCCATGGATGAGCTCCTGCAGCGCGGGATCCATGACGGTGCCGAGCCACTGGTGGTCAGGGGGTGGACTTCGAGGGAGGGCCGCCAGCCTTCGTGATGGTGGTCGTCGCCGCGTCGATCGCGTCGAGGATCTCCTTCTTGCGGCTCTCCGCCTTGCCATCGCTCTCGAGCAGCGCCAGGGCGCCGTCGATCTGGTCGAATCGCGCGGTCCAGTCCGCTGACATCGTGGGGTTCTTGACCACGAAGATCGAGACCGACGAGCCCCGCGGCCGGGGCTCGTCCTTCTCCGGACGCTGAGAGGTGACGGAGTCGTCGGGTTCGCCCGGCGCCTCCACGTACAGCAGCACCACGCGGAACCCGCGGTCCTCCAGCTCCTTGCGGGCGTCGCCGGGATCGAGGCCCTCGACGTCGGGGACCATGACGAGGTTCGCGCTGCCGCTCGTGCCTCGAGTGCCGAAGGACAGACCTTGCAGAGTCATGATGTCGACCTCCTACTTGTTGGTGCGACCGAGCAGCAGAAGCAGGAACAGCGTCGACGAGTCGCCGAGCGGTCCCTTCGCCGAGTCACCGCCGCCCATGCCGCCACCCATGAGCAGCAGGAACGGAAGGAAGGACGCGAACTGGTTCTGACTCTGGGTGACGACCGTGATCTCCTTGCCCTCCGTGTCCTGCGCCTTGACCGTCTCCGTGGTCAGCATCGGAAGCAGCACCGACATGAGCTTCGTCTGCTGCAGCTCCGCTCGAAGCGACTCGGATCCCTTCTGCCGGACGCTGAACTCCTTGCGGAGCGCCGCCGCAGTCTTCTCGACATCGGCGGTGACCGCGTTCGTCCTCGTCTCGAGCGCCTTGACGGCATTGCTGAGGGTCTCGATCTTGGAGTCGAGATTGCGGGCCGCGGCCTGCACCTGCGACTGGCTGGCAGCAGTCGGAGCTTGCCGCGCCTGGAAGCTGCTGCGGCCCGTCGGAGTGCGCACGGGCGGGCGCGGTCGCGCTCGCTCGTCGAACTCCCCGAGGTCGTCCAGCAGGGATTCGAGTTCATCTGTGAACCCGTTCATGGGGTACTCCAATCTGGTGTTTCTGTCTTCGGGTTTTCCTGGTCGAGCCCGCGGCCGGTCCGCGAACGCGTGAAGGCGTGCGCACGTACCGCGGGCATGACGATCTGGTCGAAGGCCACCGGATCCGGTGGCAGTGACCCGGGTACGCCGCGCCCGTGACAGAGCGCGCACACGTCATCGGCACCGAGACAGGTCGGGCACGCGCCAAGCGCAGCCGAGACGAGCTCGAGGGTGTCGCGTATGCGTGTGACGTCGTCCGCGAACGACGCGACCTGATCGCGAAGGAGCTCCACGCGGTCGTCCTCGGCGGCGAGCGGGATGTCGAGCGGTCGCTCCTCCTCGAGCTCCTCTTCACGGAGCTGAGCTTCGAGCTGCTGCTCTCGTCGGCTGAGCAGCTGGGCGATCGCGGCGAGCTCAGGATCATCCCCCACCAGTTGGGCGAGGGTGTCGCCCGCCGGCGCGCCGGACAGGTGCTGCTGCAGCAGGCTCGCCATCTCGGGCGTCATCGTGCCGCCCCGATCAGTTCGGCCGTGTCCGCGTCGATGTCGTCATCAAGCTGAGCGTCGGCCCAGGCGTCGACGTCGTCCGTCTCCGCGAGCTCCCACGCGTCGTCGACCTCGCGCTCGTCGCTGTCGTCGTCTTCGGCGTCGTCGAATTCCGTCGCGAGCAGCTGCAACACCCGCGCCGCCCGCTGATCGGGTTGCGTCGGGTCGACGACGACCTGGCCGTACGAGTCGACCAGGTATGCGGGCACGGACTCCGTATCGAGCCACGACTCCGCCTCGTGCTCGGCCTCGCGCGCAAGCGACCCAAGCAGCCCGGCGATGGCATTGGCCGGTATCGGGGTGCCGCTGCGGCCGACCGGGATGTTCGGGTTCCCACCAGCGAACAGGGCGCCGAGGGCCTGCGCGAGCTCCGGCCGCCCGAGCAGCCCGCGCAGCGCCGAGGTCGCAGCCCCGAGCGGCGCGCCGCCGAAGCCTCCGCGGGGGGCACCGCTGAGCCCGCCAAGGATGCTCGCGGCTCCCTGGGCAAGGCCCCCGCGGCCGGTCAGCGCACCCGCGGTGCTGACGATGCCGCCGAGGGCCCCGCCGATCTGACTCGCGGGACCGCGAGTGTGCTTCTGCAGCACCGAGCCAGTGCCGCCGAGCAGCGCACCGCCGAGCGCGCCCCAAGGACCCGCTGCGCTGCCAGCGGCAGCGCCCTGCATAGCGCCCTTGGCCGCCGTCGCAAGGACGGGTGCAGCCTTGCTCGCCACGCGCCCGACGTCTCTCGCGACTCCGCTCATGGCCTTCGCAAGTCCGCCGAAGAAGTCCTCGTACTCGGCCGGCGTGATGCCTTCGCCAAACGTCGATTCGAACATCGCCTCCAGCTGGTCGTCTGGCAGGTTGGCGAATCGCTCGTCGAGCACTTCACGTAGGTGCGGGTAGAAGGTGTCGAAGTCGTACTCACTCATGATCTCTCCTGGACAGCTCGTTCTCGCTGATGTCGATGAGGGGCAGGTCACCGGACGCGGCGCTGCGGATGGCCGCGACCAATTGCTCGGCGTCCGAACCGGAGACGCGCTCCGCGTGGCCGCGCAGCTGGTAGACGATGGCGAGGTGGCTCGCGGCATCGATGGCGACCACGCCGATGTGCGGATACTCGTCGGTGAGCGACTCCGCGATCGCCGGCAGCGCCGCCCCTTCGGTCTCGAGCAGGACGACGTCCGCTTGCGCGGCCTGCAACAGCAGCTGCACGTTCCCGGTCGCGCGGCCGACGACGGCGAGATCGGGATGGCGAGCCACCGCCGACGACACCACGAGTTCAAGCGCGGGCGTGGGGTCAGCCAGGAGTATCCGAATGGTGGACACCGGTCCCTCTCATCCGCCGTGCGAAAGGTGCTTCGATCCCTCGACGGTAGACCGGCGACTCCTGCTGGCGCATGGGCCCGAGGATGCATCTACGACCCAGTCGCGGTGCTGGGTCCTAGGTTCTGAGGACCGGGTCCGGGCCGGTCCCAAGGGAGCGAACAGCCGGTACCCCGGGCGGCCCCGTCTGGTACCCCGAGCGCAGGTCCACGCGCGAGCGCAGCTTCGCGGCGGCCTCGCCGCGCCGCGACACGCGAAGCTTCTCGAGGAGGTTGTGGACGTGGTTCTTGACCGTGCGCACCTCGATGCGCAGCTGCTGTGCGATCTGCTTGTTGGTCCAGCCCAGCTCGACGAGGGTCAGCACCTCGCGCTCCCGCGGCGTCAGGTGCTCCTCACCAGTGGCGGCGTCCGAAAGCCGCTCCGACGCGAGCGACGCGACGTGTCGCAGCAGCGCAGCGGCGACGCGCGGGGTGACGGCGGTCTCTCCGCGCATGACATTCGCGACGATGGTCTCCAGGTCGTCGACCGTGCCTGTCAACGGGAGGAGTCCTGCAACTCCCAGCCCGGCGCAGCGGATGATGGCGTCCTCGTCGTCGGGTACGGAGAACGCGATGATGCGGCGCTCAGGGTCGCAGGCGCGCAGCGTCGACAGGCTTTCGAACGAGTCGTCTCCGGCCACGCTCACGAGCACGAGATCCGGCGGAGAGGACCGCAGCGCCTCGACCGCATCGCGTGTGCAGAGCACCGTCCGCATGTTCGAGACCCAGCCGCGCGACGCGAGCACGACTCCGAGAGCGTCGGCAAGCAGGCGGCTGCTCTCGACGAGGAGCAGCGAGCAGCACTGTGCCTTGGAGTCCACCGCGTCTCCCGGGTGGAGAGCCGAACTCTCCGATGGTCCTCGCACGACCGGCCCGAGGCTGCTCGTCGAGCACGACGAGACGATCACGCAACCGCTCCGGACCTCCGGACGCTGCAGGTCCTGCATCCGCCCGGTCGGGAGGAGACGGTCATTCGCATCGTAGTGCGATAGCCCGACGTCACCAGGGGTGAGTCGGCCGTCGCCGTTGCACTGTGGCCGACCGGTGCCGCTGCGCTGGAGCAGCCGCTGCAGCAGCCTCGGCGGTTCGGCGTGGCAAGCGCGTCAGCGGACCGTTCCTAGGCCTCGCCGAGCAGCTTGACCCACGCCTCGATGAGCACGTCGAGGGCGGGGTCGGTGTCGATGTCCCACTGATGCCGGATCCAGTGCTGGTTCGCCCGGTCGAGCATCTCGAACGCGAGCACGCCGCGGAAGTGCCGCGATGCGGGTTCGAAGCGTTCGGCGAGGTCGAGGCCGTCCTGGATGTCGCCCACGACCTCCTCGGACCATGCATCGACGAGCTCGCGGATCTCCGGCTCCATGGCCGCGGCGACGTGGGCCGCGACGATGTACGGGCGGATGACGGGCCAGCGGGTGGCTTGCTGCCGCAGCCAGTTGCCGATGGATGCAGCGTCGCCGCCGCGCACGACGTCGACGAGCGCCGCCGCGGTCGAGCCGTGCGCGGTCGACTCGTGCCGCTCGAGGATGACGTTGAGCCGGTCGATGAGCGCGGCCATGATCGCTCGGCGCGAGGGGAAGTGCGCGTAGAACGTCACGCGCGTCGTGCCCGCGGTGGCGGCGATGTCATCGATCGTCGTCGCGGCGTAGCCCTTCGACTCGAACAGCGCGAGCGCCGTGTCCAGCAGCCGTCTGCGCGTCTGCTCCTTCTGCTCGACGCGGAGGTTCGCCATCCGCTCAGCCTAGCGACGCGGCGGGGGCAGCCTCGCACAGCCGGCGCAGCCGCGGGATGGGGATGCGATAGTTCACCGCGACCGCGGTGGCCGAGCCGTCCTCGTGCCGCCAACGCAGCAGCGCCGATGCGCCCGGGTCGCCGCCGTCGACGAGCTCCGGCGATCCGGAGAGCGGGGTGCGCCCGATCACGCGGATGGTGAGCCCGAACTGCTCGGTCCAGAAGTACGGCTGCGCGCGCGGCTCCGGCGCCGCGTCGCCGAGCAGGAGCGCAGCGCCCGCTGTCCGAGCCTGCTCGATCGCGCTGTGCCAGATGGGGCTGCGCGCGTGCCCGGTCGAGCCGGGCACCGCCGCGACGTCACCGGCGGCGACGATCCCCGGCCGCAGTCGGCCGCGGGAGTCGACCTCGAGCGCACCGCGCGCGCCGGGCGTGATCCCGCTGCCGGCGAGCCACTCGGTGTTCGGGATGTCACCCACGGCCGAGACGACGGCGTCGCCCTCGACCACGGTGCCGTCGGCGAGGACGACGGCCGAGCGGCCATCGCGCTCGACGATCCCGGCAGCCGACGTGCGCACCACCCGCAGCCCCCGCGCGACCGCGCTCGCGAGGATCAGCGCGGCCAGGTGCGCCCCGAGATGCGGCGCCATCGGCTCGTCGATCGTGACGAGCGTCACGCGGCAGCCCGCCGCGAGGGCGCCCGACGCGACCTCCATGCCGAGCGGACCGCCTCCGACCACGACCACGTCCGGCGTCGCGGCGATGCGCTCGCGCAGCGCGAGAGCGTCGTCGAGCGTCCGCAGCACGAGCTCGTCGGCCCCGGTCCCGAGCCGCCTCGCTCGCGACCCGCTCGCGATCACGAGCCCGTCGTACTCGAGCGCCGAGCCGTCGTCGAGCGCCACCCTCCGGCGATCGACGTCGAGGGCGACCGCGGCCCGTCCGAGCAGCTCCGTCGCGCCGTGCTCGGCTGGCGGCAGCTCGTGCGCGGCCAGGTCGGCGTCGTCGCGCAGCAGCGCCTTCGACAGCGCAGGGCGGCTGTACGCCGGCCGCGCCTCCGCTCCGACGATCGCGAGCTCGCCGTCGAAGCCGCTCGAGCGGAGCGAGTCGGCCGCGGTGAGCCCGGCGATGCCGTTGCCCACGATGACGACGCGCCGGAGCGGCACGGTCATCCCGCGAGCCTGAGCGCCGCAACGGGGCAGATCCGCACGGCGGCGCGCGCCCGCTCGAGCGCCTCGTCGTCGACCTCGGCGACGTCGATCACGACCTCGCCGTCGTCATCGAGGTGCAGCAGGTCAGGCGCCGCCTCCTCGCAGAGGCCGTGCCCCTCGCAACGGGGCCGGTCGATCTCGATCCTCATGGTCATGACTCCGATCGTCGGCATCAGGCGGCCACGACGTCGAGGACGTCGAGCGACTCGATGCTGCGGGTGATGTTGCTCGGCAGGCGCTCCTCCTCGCCCACGCGGAAGGACTGCACGTGCTTCGCGAGCGCCGCGATCACGGCGTGGCCCTCCATGCGCGCGAGACCCTGGCCGGCGCAGCCGTGGGGCCCGTAGCCGAACGACAGGTGGTCGACGGGGTTCCGCTCGACGCTGAAGGTGTCGGGATCCGTGAAGTGGCGTGGGTCGTGGTTGCCCGCGCCGAGCAGGAGCGCGATGTGGGCGCCCGCGGGCACGAGCGCACCGTCGATCTCGACGTCGCGCGTCGTGCGCCGGCCCCACACGTGGATCGGCACCCAGTAGCGCAGCACCTCCGCGAACGCGGCGGGCACGAGCGTCGGGTCCTGCCGCACGAGCTCGAACTGCTCGGGGTGGCGGCCGAAGAGCGCGACGACGTTGCCGATCGCCGCGACGGTCGTGTCGACGCCCGCGCCGAGGTACTGGTGGATGATGTGGCCGGCCGTGCCCTCGGGGATCTCGCCGCGGGCCTCCGCGTCGAAGATGCCGCGGCCGATCGACCCTTCCGTGAGCTGCTCGGCGGTGACCTGGCTGCACCAGCCGTAGAGCTCGCCGGCGATCGGGAAGCTCTCCATCGTGCGCTGGTTCATCGGGCCGATGACCTGCATCGCGGCCTGCCCCCAGCGGAGCATGTTCGCCTTCACCTCACCCGTGAACCCGATGAGGTCGGCGACGACCTCGAGGGGGAGGGCGCGCGCGAGCGCGTCGATCGCCTCGAAGCCGGCGCCCGCGGCGAGCTCGGCGACGAGCGCGTCGGCCTTGGCCTCGATCTGCCCCTGCATGCCCCGCAGCGCGCGCGGCGTCAGGTTGGCGGAGAGCGCCTTGCGGAGCTGCGTGTGCGTCGGCGGGTCGGAGGCGAGCGAAGTGCCCTGGAGCGCGTCGTTGACGCCGTCGTTGAAGCCGATCGCCTTGACCGACGAGAACGTCTCGGGGTCGCCGAGCGCCTCGCGGATCGCGTCGTAGCGGGTCAGTGCGTAGACGTCGTTCGCCGGCAGGTGCACGACCGCGCCGAGATCTCGCAACGTCGCGTAGGTGGGGTAGGGGTCGATCAGGATCTCGTCGGCGAACAGGTCGATGTCGCTCGAGACGGGCGTCGTGGCCATGGCTTCCTCCTCGGCCGCTGTCTCCGTCGACAGGTCGGCTTACATGGAGTAAACCCAAGTCGAGGACGCGGCGCAAGTCATCAGATCCATACTTGCTATTGACCGGTTATCATAATAAAGTCGCCACCACGTCGACGGTGACGAGCGGTCAGGGCCGCACGCAGCCGCCGAACCGATCGATTGCAACGGAGCACCACGATGGCGGTCAGAGACCTCATGGAACCCGATTCGGGAGCGGTCACGACCGCGCCGCCGATCATCGAGGTCCGCAACGTCGGCCAGGTCTTCAAGACCACGTCGAAGGGCGAGGTGACGGCGCTCGCCGACGTGAGCCTCTCCATCCGCGAGGGGGAGTTCGTCTCGGTCATCGGCCCGTCCGGCTGCGGCAAGAGCACGCTCATGCGCATCATCGCCGGGCTCGTGCAGCCGACGTCAGGTGAGGTGCTCGTGCGCGGCGAGCGCGTGAGCGGCGCCAGCAAGGACGTCGGCATCGTTTTTCAGCAGGCGGCGCTCTTCCCGTGGCGGTCCGTGCTGAAGAACGTGATGCTGAGCGCGGAGATGCACGGACTCCCGAAGGCGGAGGCCGAGAGCCGCGCCCACGACCTGCTCGCCATGGTCAACCTCTCCGACGCCGCACACCTCTATCCCTATGAGCTGTCTGGCGGCATGCAGCAGCGCGCAGGCATCGCCCGGGCGCTGCTGCACGACCCGGCGATCCTCATGATGGATGAGCCCTTCGGAGCGCTCGACGCGCTCACGCGCGAGAACATGGGGCTCGAGCTGCTGAAGATCTGGGAGCAGAGCCGCAAGTCCGTCGTCTTCATCACGCACAGCGTCAACGAGGCGCTCTTCCTCTCCGATCGTGTGCTCGTGATGGCCGCGCGACCCGGGCGCGTCCAGGAGCTCATCGAGGTCAAGCTGCGCCGCCCGCGCGACCTCGACGCGATGGCGACACCGGAGTTCGGCGAGACCGCGCAGCACTTGCGGCACCTGCTCGGTGCCCGGACGGGAGACTGAGATGGCCACCACCGCAGCACTGGTCGGCGAGCCCGGCCCCTCCGTCCTCGCGAGGCTCCGAGGCCGACTGCCCGAGACGGTCGGCACGCCCCTGCTCGTGGTCGCCATCATCGCGCTCTGGCAGCTCGCGATCGTCGCCTTCGACATCCGATCCGTCATCCTCCCGTCGCCCCTCGCGGTGTGGAACTCGCTCATCGTGGGCCTCAACCCGGCGAGCCCCCAGGCGTTCTACCCGCACATCGGCATCACGCTCTGGGAGATCCTCGCCGGCTTCGGCCTCGGCGCGCTCATCGGACTCGTGCTCGCGCTGCTCCTCTCGCAGCTGCGCATGCTCGAGCGAGTGGTGAAGCCCCTCATCGTGGGTTTCCAGAGCATGCCCAAGATCGCCATCGCGCCGATGTTCATCATCTGGTTCGGCTTCGGAGCGACGTCGAAGATCGCGCTCGTCGCACTCGTGGTGTTCTTCCCGATCCTCGTCGCGGGTCTCACGGGCTTCCGCTCGGTCGACCAGGAGCGGCTCGAGGTCATGCGCTCCCTCGGGGGGTCGAAGTGGCAGACCTTCACGAAGCTCGTGCTTCCCGGATCGCTTCCGTTCGTGTTCGCGGGGCTCGAGATCTCGCTCGTCCACGCCATGACGGCGACGATCGTCGCCGAGTTCCTCGCCGGCGCACAGGGCCTGGGCGTGCTCGTCGTGCAGATGGGGCAAGTGCTCAACACCGCGGGCGTCTTCGCGGTGATGGTCGTGCTCGGACTGCTCGGGTGGGGCCTCGTCCAGATCCTCGCGCTGGTGCGCAAGCGCCTGTTGTTCTGGTCGATCGACACGCGCCGCCCCAACATCTGATCCCCTCGCTTCGCATACCGATCGAAAGGCACGACCATGGCACGATTCACCTCCCCGACAGGGAGCCGAGGGCGCGCGCTCCGCGCGGTCGTCGGCGCGGCCGCAGCCGCAGCACTCCTCGCGACGGCCGGCTGCTCAGCGGGCTCCGCGCAGCCTGCGCCCGGCGCCGAGACGCCCGGTGCCCAGGCGCTCGACGTCATCCGCATCGCGACGCCGACCGCGCCGGGCAATCCGGCCGGCATCCCGATCTGGATCGGCGAGCTCAACGGCTACTTCGCGGAGGAGAACCTCGACGTCGAGGTCGTCACCTTCCCGGGTCGTCCCTCCGACGCGGTCTCGACGGTGGTCTCCGGCCAGGCCGACCTCGTGATCGCGGTGCCCGACGCCCTCATCGCGCCGACGGCGAACGGCGACGAACTGAACCTCACGTGGGCGTTCACGCCCTACCAGCGGCCGTCGTTCGCGATTGCCGTCCCCGCGGACAGCGCCGTCGAGACCGCGGCCGACCTCGCCGGGCGCACGATCGCGCTGCCCGCCCTCGGCGCGCCGTACGAGACCTTCCTCGGCGCGAACCTCCGCGCGGAGGGGGCTGACCCCGCCTCGGTGACGCCCGTGGCGATGCAGGCGAACGCGTCGCTCGAGGCGCTCCGCACGGGCGACATCGACGCGGTCGTGCTCAATCGCGGCGACCTCGCGCACGCGTCCGAGATCATCGGCCTCGAGACGAAGGCACTGCCGCTCGCGCCGAGCGTCGAGGACGACATCGCCGCAGGCTTCATGATGCGCACGGACTCCACCGCCGAGGAGCGGGACGTCTATGCCCGCTACCTGCGCGCGTACACGAAGTCGGCCGTGTTCGCGCAGGCCAACCCCGAGGCCGCGCTCGAGATGGGCTACGAGCTCTACCCCGAGACCCGACCCACCGAGGAGGGCCACGATGCGGCGCTCGTCGCGATGCTGTCGGCGACCGTCAGCGAGTTCCAGCCGGGGGAGAACGGCCAGTGGGGCTACATCTCGGAGGAGCGCTGGGCGAGCTACGTGGCAGACCGTGGCTTCGCCGACGCCATCCCGGATGTGACAGAGCTCTACGACTACGCGCTGCTGGAGTCGGTCTCCGACTTCGACGCGGAGGCCGTCAAGGCGGAGGCCGAGGCCTTCCAGCGTTGACGCGGTCGCGGGGGGGGGGGGGGGGGGGCGGGGCGGGGGGGGGGGGGGGCGGGGGCGGGGGGGGGCGGGGCGCGGGCG
>NZ_JBNCLZ010000001.1:66143-189658 GCF_049844935.1 Agrococcus sp. DT81.2
CGGCCTCTGCGCCGTCCCCCCGGCTTGTTGTTTAACCCCCCCGGGGGGTGCGGGGGGCCCGGGGGGCCGCCGGGGCCCCCCCGCCGCGCCGTGCTTCACTCGACTGCAGGCCGCGGCCGCGATCATCGGAGAGGACCGGAGGATCATGACGATCAGAGAGCTGGACACGTCGTCCGGGGTGCCGCTGTACCGCCAGATCCGCGACATCCTGCGCACCGAGATCGTCGAGGGCAAGGTCGACGGCGAGGTCGCCATGACCGAGGCGCAACTGCTGGACCGCTTCGGCGTGAGCCGAGCTCCCATCCGTCAGGCGCTCAGCGACCTGGTCAACAGCGGTCACATCTATCGGCGGCAGGGCAAGGGCACCTTCCCGCTCGTCGGAGCGCGGATCGAGCGCCCGGCCGACGTCAGGCCCGGCGACCTCTACCGCTACCTGCTCGAGCAGGGCCTCGAGCCGACCTCGCGGGTCGAGACCGTGGAGCGCGTGGTCCCGCCTCGCGAGGTGTCGCGTCGGCTCGGCATCGGAGTCGAGGAGACGGTGCTGCACTTCACGCGGACGATCTCGGTCAAGGGCGAGCCGCTCTCGCACAACACGCTCTACATCCGCACCCCGGACGGTTTCGACCCGTCCGCAGCCGATCTCGACAACGGCAGCTCCGCCCTCGACCTGCTGGAGCGGCAGTACGGCATCCGCATCGAGCGCTCCGAGCACGAGGCTCGGGCGACCGCCGCGACGGCCGAGCAAGCTGCGCTGCTCGACGTGCAGCCGAGCAGTCCGCTGCTCGTGATCGACACGACGTTCTTCACCACCGGCGGGGTTGGCACGGCGTACCGCACCGCGCTGCATCGCGCGAACGAGTTCTCGTTCCGCTTCCACACCACGCCGTAGCACGCCGCAGCGCGTCGGTCCGCCCACGCAGGCATTGATATGACAACATTGACATTCACTTGACACCGTGTAAAGCAAGTGTCAGGATGTCCCCGGATCGGCCGCACCGCGACGATCGGAACTCGATGGAGAGGCTTCCCACGTGACAGGCATCGTCAACACCGTCCTCGGTCCGGTGGACGCCGATCGGCTCGGCGTGACCTCGGTCCACGAAGCACTGCTGTCGGTCTTCCCCGGTGCGCAGTTCGCCTTCGACGTCGTCATCGACCGCGCCGAGATCTTCGAGACGCTCGCCGAGCGGCTGCGCGACTTCCGCGACGCCGGTGGCGGCACGATCGTCGACAGCAGCGGCATGTTCCACGGCCGCGACCTCACGCTGTACGAGGCGCTCTCGCGCACCACCGGGGTGCACATCGTCGTCTCGACCGGCCATGGCCCCGAAGCCATGCTCGGCGGCTACTTCCTCACGCCGCAGACGAACCCGCCGACCCCCTGGCCCGCAGAGCGCTTCGCCGAGCTCTTCTCGCAGGAGGTCGCCGACGGCTGCGTCGTGCCGCGCCTCGAGCGCCGCGCCCCCGCGGGGCTCGTCGCGACCGCCGCGGCCCGCACAGGTGCGACAGCGACCGACGAGAGCCTGCTCCGGGGCGCCGCTCGCACGGCCATCGCGACCGGCATCCCCATGTCGCTGCGCTTCGGCGCCGACGCGATGCAGGACCTGAAGATCGTCCTGGGCGAGGGCCTGAGCGCGGACCGCGTGGTCGTCGCGGGCCTCGACCGTGCTGATGCGGTGCGCGCCGGAGCGCACATCGCCGTGGCCGAGCGGGGCGCGAGCGTCGGCATCGACAGCATCGGCCTCGAGGGCGCAGAGCTCATCACCGACGCCCAGCGCGCGCGCGTGATCGCGGAGCTCGTGGAGGCCGGCCACGCCGATCGCATCCTGCTGTCCACGGGCGCCATCGGCGTCGCCAAGGGTCACGACCCCGACGAGGCGGCGGCCGCGGAGGCGATCGCCTTCAGCCGAGTCCTCACCGACTTCGTGCCCCTGCTCGCAGGCCTCGGCGTCGCCGACGACGTCATCCGACGCATCCTGACCGTCAACCCGAGCGTCCTGCTCGCCCTGAGGAGCTGAAATGTCGCGAGTGAACACCGTCCTCGGGGCGATCCCGGCCGAGGAGCTCGGCTTCGTCGCCGTGCACGAGCACATCGGCTACGGCATGCCGGGCTCCGAGCTCGACTCGAAGTGGTGGAAGACCCCCGAGGAGCGGTACGACGAGACCGTGCCCAAGCTGCGCGAGTTCCGCGAGCTCGGCGGCCAGACCTTCGTCGACGCGACGGGCATCTGCAACGGCCGCGACGTCGACTACTACCGCTCGCTGTCGGCCAAGACCGGCGTGCACATCGTCGCCTGCACCGGCTTCGTCGGCGGCGACACCGCCCTGCCGTTCTTCGAGCGCGCGAGCGTCGAGTACCTCACCGAGCAGTTCGTGCACGAGATCACGGTCGGCATCGACGGCACGGGCGCGAAGGCCGGGGTCATCAAGGTGGGCGTCAGCCGAGGCGGTCGCATGACCGACCTCGACAAGCGCATCTACCGCGCCGCCGCGCGCGCGTCGCTGCGTGCGGGCGCGCCGCTGCTGACCCACCTCGCGATCGACGCCGAGAACGCCATCGCGATCTTCGAGGAGGAGGGCCTTCCGCTCGACCGCGTGCTGTTCGGCCACGTCGACGACGGCGTCAACTTCGACAAGACGCGCGACACGTGGATCGCCGAGCAGGGCGGCCGCATCGGCTTCGACACCTTCGGCTACGAGACCGAGCTGCCCGACCCGCCCTTCTGGGCGCGCCCGCGGCAGGACCGGCTCGACCACTTCCTGCGCTTCATCGGCCACACCGCTGAGCGCGGCTTCCTCGGTCAGGCGCTCGCGTCGGCCGACGCCAACTGCAGCCCGCTCGGCTGGCCGGGCGTCAAGGGCCACACGGTGAACTACCTCTTCCACCAGCTGCTGCCCGACCTTCGCGCAGCCGGCGTCGAGGAGGCGACGATCGAGCAGATCTTCGTGACCAACCCGGCTGAGTTCCTCACCCTTTCGGTCTGACCGGCCGCACCGACACATCCCACCCAGAACCGGCGCGTCAGCGCCCCCAAGAGAGAAGCAACGATGCAGCCCTCGGACCTCAAGAACCTCACCGTCGCGATCGTGGGCGCCGGCTACGGCGGCGCTGCCGCGGCGAAGGCGCTCAGCCTGCTGGGCGTGAACGTCACCGTCTACGAGCAGGCGCGGGAGATCCGCGAGGTCGGCGCCGGCATCGGCCTGCGGCCGGCCACCGTCGACCGCTTCCGCCGCTGGGGCATGTTCGACGCGATCGCCGCGGCGACGTCGGCGAGCGACGCCTTCGAGATCCTCACCGGCGAGGGCCACGTCATCATGAAGGAGGAGTGGCCCGGCATCGACGACTTCGACGTGCCCACCAAGACGCACCTCGTCCACCGCGGCGACTTCATCGAGACGCTCGTCGCGGCGCTGCCCGAGGGCGTGCTGCAGGTGGGCCGCAAGGTCACCGGCATCGAGGATCGGGGCGACCACGCGACGCTCACCTTCACGGACGGCGCGACGGTCACGGCCGACCTCGTGATCGCCGCCGACGGCATCAAGTCGGCCATCCGCGAGCAGCTGTTCACCGACGCGCAGCCCGTCTTCGCCGGCGAGCACGCGTACCGCATCGTGATCGACGCCGACGCCGCGCACGGCCTCGTCGCCGACGACAACCTCCGCATGTACATCGGCCACGGCACCAAGGTCTACTTCCTGCCGCTGCGTCACCGCGGCCAGGTGTCGTTCGACATCACGACCCTGCACCACGACAGCGCATGGGCCCCCACCATCACGCGCGACGAGCTCGTCGCGACCGTCCAGGGCTTCGACGAGCGCATCGTGCGCATCACCGAGGAGCTCGACATGGACGCGCTCGTGAACCGCGCCTGCTACGACATCGACCCCGTCGAGCAGTGGCACACGGATGCCGTCGTGCTGCTGGGCGACGCGGCGCACGCCATGCTGCACCACCAGGGGCAGGGCGCGAACTCCGCGATCATGGACGCCGGCGCCATCGCCGACGCGCTGCAGGACGCCGGCTCGGTCAAGGAGGCGCTCGCGCTCTACCAGTCGCGGCGCAAGCCCGAGACCGACAAGCTGCAGGCGATCTCGCGCCAGGGCTGGTCGGAGGACGAGCTGAGCGAGGTCTTCCCTGGCCAGCGACCCGAATCGCAGCAGGCAGCGACGCGCTGAGACCGGTCTGCTGAGACGAAGGAGACCGACGCCATGGCACTGCACCCGAAGATCGCCGAGATCCTCGCCGGATTCCCCGCGCCCGAGCCGGGTCCGCTCGACCCCGCCGCGATGCGCGCCCAGGAGGAGGCCCAGGTGCCGCCCCTCGCCGACCGCATCCCGGTCGCCGAGGTGCGCGACGACGCAGCGGACGGCGTGCCGGTGCGCGTCTACCGGGACGGCGCCGAGCCCGGCGTCCTCGTCTACGTGCACGGCGGCGCGTTCTTCCTCGGCAGCCTCGACACGCACGACCACGTCGCCCGCTCGCTCGCCGTCGAGACCGGCATGACCGTCGTGTCGGTCGGCTACCGCCGCGCGCCCGAGGCGGCGTTCCCCGCCGGCCTCGACGACGTGCTGACGACGGTGCGATGGGTGGACGAGCACGGCGACGAGCTCGGCCAGGAGCCGGGACGGCTCGGCACGCTCGCGCTCGTCGGCGACTCGTCGGGCGGCACGTTCGTCGCGGCGGCGGTCGCCCAGCTGCACGACGAGGGCTTCGACCGGGTCACCCACCAGGTGCTGTACTACCCGTCGCTCGACCTCGACTTCGACGAGGACCGCTATCCCTCGCTCCGCGAGAACGCCGTCGGCTACGGGATGGAGACGGCAGGGCTGCGACCCTTCAACGCGTTCTACCTCGACAGCGGTGCCGACCCGGCCGACCCGCGCGTGTCGCCCATCAAGCGCGACGACCTCTCGGGCCTGCCGCCCGCACTCATCCTCACCGCCGAGCACGACCCGCTGCGCGACGAAAGCGAGCGATACGGCGAGCGACTCCGGGCGGCCGGCGTGCCGACGACGGTCAGCCGCTACGACGGTGCCGGGCACGGCTTCGTGCAGCACTTCGGCTGGCTGCCCGAGTACCACCGCGCCTACGTCGAGACTGCCGAGTTCCTGCGCGGCGGCACCGCGTGACCGTCGCCGTCCACCCGCTCGCGAGCCCCTGGGGCCGCTTCCACCTCTACAGCTTCCTCATCGACGCGCCCGAGCTCGCGATCGTCGACACCGGCATCGCCTCCTCTCCGGCCGAGGGCCTCGCGCCCGCGCTCGGAGCGCTCGGCCGCAGGATCGAGGACGTGCGCTGGATCCTGCTCACGCACGGGCACATCGACCACGTCGGAGGCGCCCACGCGCTGTGGGAGCGCACGGGCCGCAAGGCGGAGATCGTGATCCACGAGGCGGATGCGCCGATGCTGCGCTCCCGTCGCGCCCACGTCGAGGAGTACCTCGACGGCCGCGGCCGCTACCTCGGCGACCCCGACGGCGAGGCGAAGCAGAGCGCATCCGCCCAGGCCGTCATCGCTGGCGAGCTCGAGCCGACCGTGCTCGTCTCCGGCGGCGAGACGCTGTCGCTCGGCGGCGACGTGACGGTCCGCGTGCACGCCATCCCCGGCCACACGCCCGGCTCGGTCGCGTTCGAGATCGACGGCCAGGGCGACGTCTTCGTCGGGGATGCCGTGCAGATCCACGGGGCGGCGAACGGCTTCCCCGGCTTCACCGACCCGAGCGCCTACCGCGACAGCCTCGTCAGGCTGCGCGACGGCATCCGCCCCGAGCGGCTCCACCTCGGCCACCCGTACCGCACGGCCTCCGGCGAGTCGCACGGCGTCGTGCTCGATCGCGAGCAGGCGCGCGCCGCGCTGCAGCAGAGCCTCGACATCGAGGCTCGCGTCGGCGCCGCCGCGCACGCGTGCCTCGAGCACGGCCTCCGCGACACCGACTCGCCGTACTCGCCGTTCGAGCCGGTCGCCGAGGCCCTCGGCTACGCGGGCGACCCGACGCTCGAGCCGTCACCCTTCTTCACCTCGATGCACGGCTACCGCCGGCAGCACCACGCCTGATCAGGAGCACACGCATGGCCGACTTCCAGACCATCCAGGCGGGCGCGCAGACGATCGCCGTCCGCAAGGACCTGCGCGTGCCCATGCGCGACGGCATCGAGCTCGCCGCCGACGCCTACCAGGGCATCGACGACAAGCCGCGGCCCGCGCTGGTCGCGCTCAGCCCCTACGGCAAGGAGCTGCAGGCGCTCGCGCTCACCACGCCGCCGCAGCGCCGCCCGAGCCCCATGTGGGACGGCTGCATCGAGGCCGGCGACATCGCGCGCGTCGTCGAGGAGGACTACGTCCACGTCATCGGCGACCTGCGCGGCTCCGGCGCCTCCGAGGGCGAGCACATCGGCAACTACAACGCCGGCGGCGTCCCGCTCGGCCAGGACGCGTACGACTTCATCGAGTGGGTCGCCGCGCAGCCGTGGTGCGACGGCAACGTCGGCATGATCGGCATCTCGTACTTCGGCTCGATGCAGCTGCTGGCCGCCGCCGAGCGGCCGCCGAGCCTCAAGGCCATCTTCGTCTCCGGCGGGCACTACGACTTCTACGAGACGACCTACCACGGCGGCGTGATGTGGTTCATGCCGCGCGCCGCCCGCGAGGGCCGCGGCGGAGATTCGGGCTGGGCGTTCACCGACCGCGTCAAGTCGCGGATGCTCGAGACGCACTCGCCGGAGGAGATCAAGGAGAAGGTCGCGGCCCGGCTGCAGGACCCGGACGTCGCGGCCTGGCCGAACCTCGTGCACGTGCTCCACTACCCCCAGAACCACGAGGCCTGGTTCGACATCGTGATGAACGAGGTCGACGGCGAGTGGTACGAGGAGCGGAACCCGATCACGCTCGCGCCGCAGATCGACATCCCGGTCTGGCTGCAGCTCGACCAGGGCCGCGGCTGGACGCTCGACGGCACGATCGAGGCCTTCCACGCGCTCAAGGGCCCGAAGAAGCTCGACATCGGCCCGTACCCGCCCATGCAGTCGCGCCCCTTCATCGAGGAGCACGACAAGATGTTCCGCTGGTACGACTACTGGATCAAGGGCATCGACAACGGCGTGATGGACGAGCCAGCGGTGAGCGTGTTCGTGGAGGGCTCGCGCGAGACCGTGACCGCCGACACGTGGCCGCCGAAGCCGGTCGAGCACCGCCCGCTCTACTTGCGTCCCCGTCGCGCCCTGTCGGCCGAGCCGGAGCGGATGGGCGGCGAGCACGTGCCGCCGGACGGCTTCTACCAGGCGCCGCTCACCGTCACCGACCGGGTCGAGATCATCGACTGGCGCACCGCGCCGTTCACCGAGCCGACCGAGATGATCGGCACGGGCGCGGCGCACCTGTTCGTCGAGATCGACCAGCCCGACACGAACCTCATCATGCGCGTGTGGGACGAGGCGCCGGGCGGCAAGCGGCAGCTCGTCACGACGGGCTACCTCAAGGCCTCGCACCGCGAGCTCGACGAGGAGCGCAGCGAGACGGGCAGCCCCGTGCACCCGCACACGCGCGCCGTGCCGGTCGAGCCCGGCGCGATCGAGGAGTACGTGCTGCGCCTCTATCCGTTCGCGGCCACGTTCCTGCCCGGGCACCGCCTGGTCGCCGAGCTCTCGAACGCCGAGCCGCTCGCCGACGAGCACAACGCCCTGCTGCCGCCCGACGCGTTCCACCTCCCCGTGGGCCGGGCCGTGACCCACAAGGTCCACCGGGATGCGACGCATCCCTCCCGCCTGCTGCTGCCGTTCACGACGGGCATGACCGGCTGAGGCGGATGCCGCCGGTCCGCCCCGGTTGCGCCCCCGGCGAACCGGGGCCCGCTCGGCCGTGCGGAGGGTCATGATCTCGGTATGAGCAGCGAGGAGCCCCTCGACGCCTACTCCGCCGTCGTCTCGTCAGTGGCGAGCACGGTGCTGCCGAGCGTCGCGAGCCTCGCCGTGCGATCGTCGCGCGCGGTCGGTGCGGGGAGCGCGAGCGTCATCGCCGACGACGGGGTGCTGCTGACGAGCGCTCACGTCGTCGCGGGAGCGCGATCGGCCCAGGCGACGTTCGTGGACGGCACCGAGGTCGAGGTCGAGGTGGTCGGTCGCGACGTCCTGTCCGACCTCGCCGTGCTCCGCGCGCACGGTGTCGTACCGCCGCCCGTGCCGCTCGGCGATGCCGCGGGCCTGCGCGTGGGGCAGCTCGTGGTGGCGCTCGGCAACCCGATGGGGCTCGCCGGCAGCGTGACCGCGGGCATCGTCTCGAACCTCGGCCGCTCGCTGCCGACCGCGTCGGGACGGGTGATCGACGAGGTGATCCAGACGGATGCCGCGCTCAACCCGGGCAGCTCCGGCGGCGTGCTCGCCGATGGCTCCGGCCGGATGGTGGGCGTCAACACGGCGGTCGCGGGCGTCGGGCTCGGGCTCGCCGTGCCCATCAATCGCGCGACCCGCGCGATCATCGCGACGCTCGTGCGCACCGGCCGGGTCCGCCGGGCCTGGCTCGGCATCGTGGGCGCCCGCGTGCAGCTCGCGCCCGAGCTCGCGGCGCGGGTCGGCTCGCCGAGCGGCCTGCAGGTCGCGGGCGTCGCGCCGGGCAGCCCCGCGGAGCTCGCCGGCGTGCATCGCGGCGACGTGGTCGTGACGCTCGACGGCAACGACGTCGTCACCTCGACGTCCATCCAGCGGCTCATGGTCGAGGACGCGATCGACCGGCAGGTCGAGATGACGGTCTGGCGCAACGGCGCGCTCGTCGACATGTTCGTCGTGCCGCGCGAGCTCGTCGACACTCCGTAGATCGGCACCCCGTAGATCGGCACCCCGTAGATCGGCACCCCGTAGATCGGCACCCCGTAGCGTTGCCGGTGGAAGGAGCGTCCATGATCCCCACCACGACAGCCCACGACGGCCTCACCCTCCCGGTGCTCGGCTTCGGCACCTACAAGCTCAAGGGCCGCGCCGGCACCGCAGCGACCGAGCACGCCATCGCCGCCGGCTACCGGCTGCTCGACTCGGCCTTCAACTACGAGAACGAGGGGAGCGTCGGGGCCGCGGTCCGCGCGACCGGCCACGGGGTCGCCCGCGACGAGCTCATCGTCACCTCGAAGCTGCCGGGCAGGCACCACGAGCGCGACGCCGCGATCGTGACGATCGAGGAGAGCGTGGCGCGCACGGGCCTCGAGCGCATCGACCTGTACCTCATCCACTGGCCGAACCCCAAGGTCGGCAAGTACGTCGAGGCGTGGGGCGCCCTCATCGAGGCGAGGGAGCGCGGCCTCGTCGGCGCGATCGGCGTGTGCAACTTCCTCCCGGAGCACCTCGACCGGCTGCAGGCCGAGACGGGCGTGCTGCCAGAGGTCAACCAGATCGAGCTGCACCCGTACTTCCCGCAGGAGGAGCAGCTCGCGTACGACCGCGAGCACGGCATCATCACGCAGGCGTGGAGCCCGCTCGGGCGCGGCAACGACCTGCTCGAGCAGCCGGAGATCGTCGAGATCGCCGCGGCGCACGACGCCACGGCCGGCCAGGTGGCGCTCGCCTGGGCGATCGCGCGCGGCGCCGTGCCGCTGCCGAAGGCGGCCTCCGAGGCGCGCCGGCGCGAGAACCTCGGTGCGATCGACGTCGCCCTCAGCGACGACGAGATCGCCGCCATCACGGCCTTCGGCCGCCCCGACGGCCGGCTCGGCGACCAGGACCCGGCGGTCTACGAGGAGTTCTAGGCGGCCGCCTCGAGGGCTTGCCGCAGGTCGGCGATCAGGTCGTCGGCGTCCTCGAGCCCGATCGAGAGGCGCAGCACGCCGGCGTGCGGCTTGGCCTCGTGCGCGACGGGCCGGTGCGTGAGCGACGCGGGGTGCTGGATGAGCGAGTCGACGCTGCCGAGCGAGACGGCGTGCGTGAACAGCCGCACGCCGGCCGCGACCGCCGCGGCGACGGCGTACGAGCCGACGTCGAGCGCGAGCACGGAGCCCGGCCCCGACATCTGCCGGCCGGGCCCGACGAGTCCCTGCGGGTCGCATCCGTCGAGGCCGGGGTAGCGCACGGCGCGCACGCCCGGCATCGCGGTCGCGGCCTCCGCGACCAGCTGGGCGCTCGCCTGCTGCGCGCGCACCCGCAGCGGCAGCGTCTGCAGCCCGCGGTGCATGAGGTAGGCGCTCAGCGGATGCGCGATCGCACCCGTGATGGCGCGCACCGGTCGGATGGCCCTGGCCCAGTCGGCGCTGCAGGCGACGACCCCGCCGAGCACGTCGCCGTGGCCGCCGATGTACTTCGTCGCCGAGTGGAGCGAGAGCGCGACGCCGTGGTCGAGCGGCCGCTGCAGCACGGGCGTCGCGAACGTGCTGTCGATCAGCACGGGCGCGTCACCCGCCGCCGCGACGAGCGCGTCGAGGTCGATGAGCTCGAGCGTGGGGTTGCCGGGGCTCTCGGCCATGACGAGCCCGGTGTCGGCGCGCACGGCGGCGGCGACCTGATCGACCGTGTCGACGAAGGTGGTCTCGGTGCCGAGCAGTCCGCTCGCGAGCAGGTGGTCGGTGCCGCCGTAGAGCGGCCGCACCGCCACGACGTGCGCGCCGCGCCGCTGGCGCGCCGCGGTCAGGACCGCCGTGGTCGTCGCCATGCCCGAGGCGAACGCGACCGCGTCCTCGGCGCCCTCGAGCTGGGCGAGCGCCCGCTCGAACCGCGCGACCGTCGGGTTCCACAGCCGCTGGTAGACGGCGGAGCCTTCGCCGACGTCGCCGCCGGTCGCGAGGCGCTCGTACGCGTCGCCGCCCGCGTCGACGCCGGGCAGCGCGTAGGTCGAGGAGAGGTCGATGGGGGCGGCGTGCGCGCCAAGGGCCGAGAGGTCGTCCCTGCCCGCGTGGACCGCGAGCGAGTCGAGGCCGAGGCGAGCGTCATTGCTCGTGATCATGGATCCGACCCTGCCGCATATCCGAGCCTTTGGCCAGCGCGCCGCGCGCGCGTGCGCGGCGTGAACGGGCCTTGTGGCGGCGCATCCGCGGTCCTACGGTGCGATCGAGAGGGGTGCACCGCGATGGAAGGCGACGAGCAGCAGGCGCTGACGGCAACGAAGGCGGCGGCGTTCCACCGGCTGCATGCGGCCGGCATCTTCGTGATGCCCAACCCATGGGACCTCGGCAGCGCCGTCACCCTCGAGCGCATGGGGTTCCCAGCGCTCGCCACGACCAGCGCGGGTTTCGCGTGGTCGATGGGCCTGTCGGACGCGGCGGTGGCGCTCGAGGACGCGCTCGCCCACCTGCGCGCCATTGCGGGAGCCGTCGCGGTGCCGGTCAACGCCGACTTCCAGGGCGGCTTCGCCGTCGACCCCGAGGGGGTGCGCACGAATGTGCTGGCCGCCACCGCGACCGGTGTCGCCGGCTTGTCGATCGAGGACTCCACCGGCGACCCGGGGCGGCCGCTGCACGACATGGCGCTCGCCGTCGACCGCGTCGCGGCCGCGCGCGCCGCGATCGATGCGAGCGGCACCGGGGTCGTGCTCACCGCTCGCTCCGAGGGCTTCGTCGTCGGTCGTCCCGACCTCGACGAGACGATCCGGCGGCTGCGCGCCTACGCCGACGCGGGTGCCGACTGCCTCTACGCCCCACGCATCGGCACGCTCGCCGAGGTCGTCGCGATCGTCGATGCGGTCGCGCCCAAGCCGGTGAACCTGCTCGTCAACGCGCCCTTCATCACCGTCGCCGAGGCCGCGAGCATCGGCGTGCGGCGCATCAGCGTCGGCGGCACGCTCGCGCGCGCGGCGTGGGCCGGATGGCTCGGCGTGGCCGACGAGATCGCCACGGCTGGCACGTTCGGCGGCTTCCAGCGCCTGCCCGACGTCGAGGGGATGCTGAGCGCCGACTGACGCGCTACGGCCGGAACGCGAGGATGCGGTCGTCGCCCTCGACGGGATCGCCGCGGCCGTCGGTGTTGTTCGTCAGTGCCCAGAGCGCCCCGTCCGGTGCCACGACGACGTCGCGCATCCGCCCGTGCTCCGCGAGCCAGTGCACGGTCGACTCGCCGGGCGAGGCGAGGTCGACCTCCCGCAGCGACCGGCCGCGCAGGTTCGCGATCCACAGCCGCCCGTCGGTGTGCGCCATGCCGCTCGGGCTCGCCTCGCCCGGCGACCACTGCTGCACGGGGTCGGCGAAGCGGGGGTCGCCGGCCGCGCCCTCGACGATCGGCCAGCCGTAGTTGCCGCCCGGCTCGATGCGGTTGAGCTCGTCCCAGGTGTTCTGGCCGAACTCGGTCGCCCAGAGCGTGCCGTCGCCGGCCCACGCGATGCCCTGCGGGTTGCGGTGGCCGAGCGAGTAGACCGGGGAGCCGGGGAACGGGTTGTCGGCGGGGATCCCGCCGTCGGGCTCGAGCCGCAGGATCTTGCCGGCGAGGCTCGCGGGGTCCTGGGCCGTGCCCGGCCGGCCGGCGTCGCCCGTCGTGACGTAGAGCATGCCGTCCGGGCCGAAGCCGAGGCGGCCGCCGTTGTGGTTGCCCGCCGCGGGGAGCCCCTCGACCACCGTCTGGGGCTGGCCGAGCACGAGCGCTCCCGGCTCGCCCGAGAGCGGCACGCGGACCACTCGGTTGTCGTCGGCGGTCGTGATCGCGGCGTAGAGGTGGCCGTCGCCGACCGCGATCCCGAGCAGCCCGCCCTCGCCGCCGTGCGCGACGCCCGCGATCTGCGCGATCGGCACCGCCTCGCCGTCGACGAGCTCGACGATCATGGCGGTGTCGCGCTCGCTCACGATCGCCGCCCCGGTCTCGGTGAACGCGATCGACCACGGTGCGTCGAGGCCGGTCGCCACGACGGCAGGCGCGTCGATCGAGCCGGCCGGGAACGACGGGGCCGGGAGCGACGGGCCGGGTGACGACGGGCCGGGTGACGACGGGCCAGGGGAGCGGTCCGGCGCGGTCGCACCCGATTCGACGGGCGTGGCGCTCGCGACGGTGCTGACGCTGGGCGTCGCAGGTCCCGCGGGCGTGCACGCCGTCGCGGCGAGCGCCGCGGTGACGATCGCGACCATCGCAACGGGTGATCGCATGGCGTGCCCCTCCGCGCGGCTCAGAGCAGGCTGAGCTCGCGCAGCTTCGCCTCGACGTCGGCGTTCGAGGGCTCGACCTGGTGCGTGCCGTCGGGGAAGACGACCACCGGGATGTTCATGCGGCCGGCGATCTCCTGCGCGCGTGCCGCGGCCGCGTCGTCGTGCTCGACGTCGATGTAGGCGAAGTCCACGGCGAGCCCGTCGAGCTGCTGCTTCGTGCGGCGGCAGTCCCTGCACCAGTCGGCGCCGTACACCTGGATCGTTGCGTCGGTCATGCGCTCCACGCTAACCGACCCGACGAAGTCTGGCGCCCCGCGCACGGCTGCGCCATGCTTGGCCGCACGTGGCCGAGCGGCCGCACGGCGCAGTCCAGGACGAGGAGTCACCATGGCAATCCTGCTCAATCCCTATCTCGCGTTCGGCCGGCAGGCCCGCGAGGCGATGAACTTCTACCACGGCGTGTTCGGCGGCGACCTCGTCGTGAGCACCTTCGGCGAGTCCGGCATGGACGAGGGCCCCGACGACGCGGACCTCGTCATGCACGCGCAGCTGACCACCGCTGACGGCCACACGCTCATGGGCGCGGACACGCCGTCATCGATGCCGCAGCCCACCGGCACGCAGCAGGTGTCGCTCTCCGGCGACGACGCCGCCGCCCTCACCCGCTACTGGGAGGGTCTGAGCGACGGGGCTCGGATCCTGGAGCCGCTCGTGCAGGCGCCGTGGGGCGACACCTTCGGCATGCTCACCGACCGCTGGGGCGTGCTGTGGATGGTGAACATCGCGGGCGAGACGTCGGATGCGTCTGCCGGCTCGACCGGCTCGGCGTCGGTGGCCGACACCGCCGACGGTGCCCCCACGGGAGGCGGCCACCAGGACGCCGCGCAGCAGTGGTACTCGGAGGGCGTCGAGACCCCGGACACCGCGGGGCACGAGAACACCGCCGACCAGTGGCCCTCGGACGAGCAGCGCACCGATCGCTGATCGCATGACGGAGGGCCGGGCATCGAGCCCGGCCCTCCGTCGTCGATCACCGTGCGGAGCTCACTCCGGCGGCTGCGGTGCACCGCCCGAGGCGGTGTCCTCCTGGGTCTCGGGGTCCTGCTGCTCGTCGAGCGGCTGCGCGTCGCGGTCCTCGGGGTCGACGGTGCGCTCGTCGGGGCTCTGCTGGTCGCTCATGCTGCGTCTCCTTCCATCGGTGCCTCCGTTGTACTCCGGCAATCAGCGAACGGGCTGGACGCCGAGGGAGTCGAGCAGCCCGCGGATGCGGCGCTCGATGTCGTCGCGGATCGGGCGCACGGCGTCGATGCCCTGACCGGCGGGGTCGTCGAGCTCCCAGTCCTCGTAGCGCTTGCCGGGGAAGACGGGGCACGCGTCCCCGCACCCCATGGTGATGACCACGTCGGAGTCGCGCACCGCATCCGTCGTCAGCACCTTCGGCGACTCGGCCGTGATGTCGATGCCGACCTCCCGCATCGCCTCGACGGCGATCGGGTTGATGCGCTCCGCGGGCATCGAGCCCGCGGAGCGCACCTCGACGGCGCCGCCGGAGAGCTCGCGCAGGAACCCCGCGGCCATCTGGGAGCGGCCCGCGTTGTGCACGCAGACGAACAGGGCGGTGGGGGAGTCGGTCATGCGACCATCCTGGCGCATCGGCCCATCACACGTCAGTTGGCGACGTAGCCGCCGTCGACGACGAGCTCGGCTCCGGTGACGAACGAGGCGTCGTCACTGGCGAGGAAGGCGATCGCGGCTGCGATCTCCTCGGGCTTGCCGACGCGGCCCATGGGCGTCACGGTCGACAGCGCATCGCGGTCGGTGTCGCCCAGGATCGGCGTCTCGATGAAGCCCGGGTGCACGGAGTTCACCCGCACGCCCTGCTTGGCCCAGCCGAGCGCGACCGCCTTCGTGATGGTGCGGACGGCACCCTTGGCGGCGGCGTAGCCCATGCTGACCCCGAAGCCGCCGGTGATGCCGAAGATCGACGAGATGTTGATGACCGAGCCGTGACCACCGGCCTTCAGCGCCTCGCCCGCAGCCTTCATGCCGAGGTAGACGGAATCCTGGGTCACGGAGGTGACCTTCTTGTACTCCTCCCAGGTCGATTCCTCGATCGAGACCGTGTCGCCGATGCCGGCGTTGTTCACGAGGATGTCGAGGCCGCCCTGCGCACCGACGATGTGCTCGACCGCGGCGGTCCAGGATGCCTGGTCGGTGACGTCGAGGTGCACGGCCGTCGCGGTGCCGCCGGCGGCGGTGATCTCGTCGACGACCGAGGCGGCGAGAACATCGTTCAGGTCGCCGATGACGACCTTCGCGCCCTCGCTGGCGAGCCGCTTCGAGGTCGCAGCGCCGATGCCGCTCGCGCCGCCGGTGATGAGTGCGACGCGATCCGTGAGCCTGTTCATGGTGTCTCCTTCGTCTGTTGGCTGACCGGGCCGATCGGGTGGCGTCTCGCGCCAGGTCTCTCTTGAGGGGAACTTCGAATCTGAACGATCTATTCCTGCGCGGATGTGAACCGCTCGTCAGGTTCGCATCCCGACGCGCGTGATCGCCCGGTAGCATGGGCGCGACATCGAACTGCGAAGGAGCAGCACCATGCCCGAGACGATCATCGCCGGATACGCGCGCACGCCGTTCGCCAAGTTCCTGGGGCAGCTCGCCCAGGTGCCCTCGACCGAGCTCGGCGCCCACGCCGCGAAGCACGCCCTCGAGAAGGCGGGCGTCGCTCCCACCGCGGTCGACGCCGTGATCGTCGGCCAGGTGCTGCAGGCCGCCGTCGGGCAGAACCCGCCCCGCCAGACGGCCGTCGGCGCCGGCATCCCGATGACCGTGCCGGCGCTCGGCGTCAACGCGGTGTGCCTGTCGGGCACCGAGGCGATCGTCACGGGCCACCGCATGATCCAGCTCGGCGAGGCCGACGTCGTGGTCGCGGTCGGCCAGGAGTCGATGACGCTCGCGCCGCACGCCGCCCCGATGCGCTCCGGCGCCAAGTTCGGCCAGCTCTCGCTCACCGACACGATGCAGTTCGACGGCCTGACGGATGCGTTCGAGCGCGTCGCCATGGGGGAGTCGACCGACGGCTACAACGCCGAGTTCGAGATCACGCGCGAGCAGCAGGACGAGTTCGCCGCCGCCTCCCACGCCAAGCTCGTGCGCGCACAGGCCGACGGGACGCTCGACGACGAGATCGTGCCGTTCGAGGCGAAGGCCGGCAGGAAGACCGTCACCGTCGCCGTCGACGACGGCGTGCGCGCCGAGACCACGGTCGAGTCGCTCGCCGCGCTGCGCCCCGCGTTCACGCCCGAGGGATCGATCACCGCGGGCAACGCCTCGCAGATCACCGACGGCGCTGCCGCCGTCGTGCTCGTGTCCGGCGCCTATGCGGCCGAGCACGGCATCGCCGGTCTCGCTCGCGTGCTCTCGACCGGCTTCGTCGCCGGACCGAACGTGTCGCTGCACTCGCAGCCCGCCGACGCGATCGAGCAGGCGCTCGAGCGCGCGGGGAAGTCGACGAGCGACCTGCAGGCGGTCGAGATCAACGAGGCGTTCGCCGCGGTCGGCGTCGCGTCGACGAGGCAGCTCGGCGTCGACCCCGAGATCGTCAACGCCAACGGCGGCGCCGTCTCGCTCGGCCACCCGATCGGCGCGTCCGGCGCTCGCATCGTCGGCCACCTCGCGCGGCGCCTGCAGCAGCTCGGCAGCGGCGCGATCGGCGCGAGCGGCATCTGCGGCGGCGGCGGCCAGGGCTCCGCGGTGGTGCTCGAGGCGATCTGACGCAGCGGCCTGCGCGCATCCGCCCGGCATAGGCTGGGCGGATGCGTCTGTCTGTGCTCGACCTCGCCCCCATCGCCCCCGGAGAGACGGCGGGCGCGAGCCTCGCCGGCTCCGTCGAGCTCGCGAGGGCCGCTGAGAGGCTGGGCTTCGCGCGCGTCTGGTACGCCGAGCACCACAACATGGCGACGATCGCGTCGAGCGCCACGAGCGTGCTCATCGCGCACGTGGCGGCGCACACGTCCAGCATCCGGCTCGGCGCCGGCGGCGTCATGCTGCCGAACCACTCGCCGCTCGTGATCGCCGAGCAGTTCGGCACGCTCGCCGAGCTGCACCCGGGCCGCATCGACCTCGGGCTCGGTCGTGCGCCCGGCACGGACCAGCGCACGTGGACGGCGCTCCGCCGCGACATCCGTGCGTCTGAGCGCTTCCCAGAGGATGTCGTCGAGCTGCAGGGCTACCTCGCCGGCACCCCGACCGTGCCCGGCATCCGCGCCGTCCCCGGCCACGGCACGAACGTGCCGCTCGTCATCCTCGGCTCGTCGCTGTTCGGCGCGCAGCTCGCGGCCGCGCTGGGCCTGCCGTACGCGTTCGCCTCGCACTTCGCCCCGGATGCGCTGCACCAGGCCGTCGCCGTCTACCGCGAGCGGTTCGAGCCGAGCGCACAGCTCGACGCGCCGTTCGTGATCGCCGGCATCAACGCCGTCGTGGCGCCGAGCCGCGACGAGGCGATGACGATGCAACGGCAGGTCGTGCGGGCTCGCGTCCGCGGCCTGCTGCTGCGCGACAGCCCCATCGCCCAGACGATCGGCGACGACGAGCTCGACGCGCTCGCGGCAAGCCCGCAGGCCGCGCCGATCGCGGCGATGGTGCGCAACACGGCGCTCGGCACCGGCGAGGAGGCGGTGTCGACCCTGCGCCGCTTCCAGTTCGAGGCCGACGCGGACGAGCTCATCATGGCCGTCCACGGCACGACCGCCGAGCGGGTGCGTGCGCTCGAGCTGCTGCAGGCGGCCGGCGGTCTCGAGGACGCCCCCGCCTGACGCGTCAGCCTGACGCCGCAACCCGCATGGTGCGCAGTCGGCGCTCGGCCCAGACCGCGAGCGCGCCGTAGGCGACCGCGGCGGCGGCGACGAGGGCGAGGAACGGCGCGGTGAGCGGCCGCTCCCACAGCAGGTCGTCGCGCCGGGCGACGAGCGAGACGGCGATCGCCGCGAGGCTCAGCAGCTGGGCGCCGAACAGGACGCGGAACGCGCTCCAGCGCTCGTCGCGCAGCATCGCGAGGTTCACGACGCCCGTGAGCGTGAGCACGGCGCCGGTCGCGCGCGCCGTGAGCTCCGTGAGCTGCCAGGCCCACAGCTCCGCGACCCACGCGGGTGCCACGAGCGCCGCGACGCCCGCGCAGAGCGCCGACAGCCCGATCACCGCGAGCGCGACCCGCGCCCAGCGGGGGATCGTGACGTCCGCCGGATCGGGCGAGCGCGGATCCGCCCCGCCCTGCAGCACGAGCAGCGCCACCATCGCGATCGGCGTCGTCGCGTAGAGCGTGAGCCAGACGGCGAACGGCAGGTTCTGCGAGAACCGCCCGAAGTGAAGCAGCGTGATGACGAGCAGCGCGCCCGCGAAGACCAGCACCGCGGGCAGCCCGTGCCGCACGCGGTGCCAGCGCCGCTCGCGCCACACCGCGACGAAGTAGGCGATGCCGCCGACGTAGGCGGAGGCGAGCAGGTACGCCGACATCGGCGGGTTGATCGGCCAGGCGAACAGCTCGCCGCTGCGGTCAGGCGCGGCGAAGAGCACCGCGACGGCGATTACGAGGAACGGCACGATCGCGAGTGCCGTCCAGCGCGTCGCCGTCAGCAGGCGGTCGTCGCCCGGGCGGTGACGGCGGTGCCTGCCCGTGCTCATGGCGCGTGCACGAGCTCGAGCACCTCGGCGAGCGGCATGGCCGCGCCGCGCTCGGCCGCAGCATCGAGCGCGTCGCCGGCGCCCGCGTCGCGCAGGCGCTGGACGAGGGGCGTCGCGAAGTCCAAGCCGCTGCGGTTGAGGAGGCCCGTCCGTCGCCGGAGCGACTGCGCGGCACCCTGCAGCAGCCCCGCGGCGTCCGCGTCGCCCTCGGCCGCACGGACGCCGACGAATCCCTCGAGTCCGTAGGCGACGCCGTCGTCGTGGCCGAGGGCGATCGACTCGTCGAGGCTCGTGCCGAAGTCGTCCGCGGCGCCCGCGACGTCGCCCGAGAGCAGCCGCGCCCAACCGCGGTGGTTGCGCGCGATGGCGACGCCGAGCAGCTCGTGCTGCGCCGACGCGAGCTCGAGGCTCGCCTCGAACCTGCCGCGGGCCTCCTCGAGCGCGCCGGTCACCAGGGCGATGCGCCCGAGCATCACGAGCGAGATCGCCGCCTCGCCCCAGGCGTCGCCGGCCTCGCGGAAGCCGGCACGGCTCCGCTCGAGCACGACCATCGCGCCGGCTACGTCGGGTCCCTCCGGCCGGGTGAGCAGGCCGAGGCCGATCGAGACGTCGGCGAGCGCCGCGCCACCCCGGTCGCCGGCCTCGGCGAACAGGTCGCGCGCCGCCTGCATACCGGGGACGACGTCGGCGGTGGGCTCCTGCCAGAAGCGGACGGTGTGGGTGTGGTACAGCGCGATGGCGCGCGTGCGGACGGCGAGCGGGATCGACTCGCGGTCAGCGATCTCGAGCAGCTCGGTCATCCACTCGCGCACGAGGCCGAGGTGACCACCGATCCACAGGTAGAGGTGCAACGACCACACGTACTCGGCGGCGTCGTCGAGCCTGCCGTCGTCGAGCAGCAGCCGCACCACGGTGCCGAGGTTCTCGGCCTCGAGCTCGAGCCGCTGCAGCGTCGCGAGCTGCTCCCCGCCGCGGAGCGGCTGGGCGGCGGCCGCCGCGACGCGCCGATAGTGGTCGATCCAGGCGGAGCGAGCGGTGTCGAGCAGCTCGGGGCGCGCCTCCCGGGCGAAGGCGCGCACGAGCGAGGCGAGCGAGAGGAGCGGGGTGCCGCGGCGGTCCTCGGACCGCAGGAGGCTCGCCTCGGCGAGGGCCGTGAGGGCCGCGACCGGGTCGCCGATGCCCGCCGCGCCGAGCACGTCCTCGGCGGTCGCGCCGAGGAACGGACCGGACGGCACCGCGAGCGCGGTGAGCGCGGCGGCGGCGCCGGGCGGGAGCAGGTCGACGCTCCACTGGATGGTGCTGCGCAGCGCCTGCTGCCGCTCAGGCAGGTCGCGCGCGCCGCCGACGAGCAGCGTGAGCGCCGACTCAAGGCGCCGCAGCAGCTCGTCGACCGGCATCCACAGCATCCGGGCCGCCGCGAGCTCGATCGCGAGCGGGCTGCCGTCGAGCCGGCGGCAGATCTCCGTGACCGTCGCGGCGTTGTCGAGGCCGAGCTGGAAGCCGGGGTGCACGGCGGCGGCGCGCTCGGCGAAGAGCGCCACGGCGGGGGCGGCCGCGATCGCCTCAGGACCTGCGCCGGGCGCCGGCAGCCCGAGAGGCCCGAGCGGGAACAGCCGCTCCGCCCGCACACGCAGGGGCGAGCGGCTCGTGACGAGCAGCGTGAGCCGCGGCGCGGCGCTGATGAGCCGCACGAGCAGCCCCACGGCGCCCAGCACGTGCTCGACGTTGTCGACGACGAGCAGCACGTCGCGCCCGGCGACCGCGTCGATCACCTTCTCCTCGAGCGGGGCGTCGCCCGTGTCGCGCACGCCGAGCGACCGCGCGATGACGGTGATGACGCGCTCCGGCACGGTGATGGTCTCAAGCATCGCGAACGCGACGCCGCCGCCCGCGGCCGCCGCGGCGCCCGCCACCTCGATCGCGAGCCTCGACTTGCCGATGCCGCCGTCGCCGACGATCGTGACGATCCGCACATCCGGCCGCGCCAGCAGGGCGAGCAGGGCATCGCGTTCCGCGTCGCGGCCGACGATCGCGCTGTACGGAGCGGGGATGCCCGGCGCGATCGGCCCGCCCGCCCGAGCCCTGCCGGCGTCGAAGCGCTCCGCGAGCAGCGTCGCGAGGTCCTGCCGCACGAGCTCGGCGAGCTCGCCCGCGTCGCGGTAGGAGCGGTAGGAGGTGCGATCGTCGGCGCGGATGCGGTCGAGCAGCGCCTCGAGCCGCGGCTCGCGGTCGGGTGCCGGGTCCTTGACGTAGATGAGCGACGGCAGCTCGCCCGAGAGCGCGTACTCATCCTCGAGCCCCGACGCCGACTCGCCCGGCGCGACCCAGCCGTACCGCTCGCCGTAGATGCCGACGAAGACGTCGCTCTGCGCCATGTACGCGCGGTAGAGCGAGCGCGGCGGATGCGGTCGCGACCCCAGCTCGAACATCACGGGCGCGAGCTGCAGCGACTCGATGGCCGACCGGACCGCCCTGCGCTCCTCTGCCAGCTCCCTCAGCGTGGAGCTGACGAAGACGCGGAGGCGCTGGTCGGGCGTGCGGATCGGCGGGCCCGCCCCATCCATGTCAGGAAGTCTGACCCTCGGCGGGCGGCGTGTCCAGACGCGGCGTCGCGGCGGCCATCGACCGCGGCGCCGGGCGGGTTCACCGGGTGAGCTCGTAGCGCTCCGCGAAGCGGGCGAGGATGGTCTGCGGGTGCTCGACGTGCGCGGCGCGACCCGCCCGCACGAGGTCGTCGACCTCGTCGGGGGAGAAGTAGCCGTGGTCGCGGTAGGCCCGGATGCGCTGCTCGAGCCCGTCGGCGTCGAGCTCCGGGTGGAACTGCGTCGCGACCACGTGCTCGCCCACGCGCAGCATGTGCACGCACGCGGCCGAGACCGCGAGGGTCGTGACGGGCAGGGCGGGCGAGCCGGCCGGCGCCTCGCGGATGCCCTCCTTGTGGCCGCCGAAGGCGGTGAAGGCGCGCGGCAGCCCTTCGGTGAGCCAGTCCTCGCCCACGAGGCTGAGCTCGACGGGCGCGACCGACTCGGCGACGCCGCGGATCATCCGCTCGCCCAGCGCGTGCACGACGGCCCCGAGGCCCAAGCACGCCCCGAGGTAGGGGACGTCGTCGCGGATGACGCGCACGCCGAGCTCGGTGAGCCACGGCACGACGCCCGCGTGCGCGGCGGGCCGCAGCTCGGGATCGTCGCTGAAGTTCGCCGGTCCGCCGCCGATGAGCACGGCGTCGACCGCTGAGAGGTCGATCTCGGGCTGGTCGCGGTCGAGCCGCACCCGACGGATGCGCGACTCGTCGAGCCGCCCGAAGCGCACCATGGCGTCGAGCTCCGCGTCGGCGACCTCGTCCTCGGGCCGCGACTGCACGATCAGGATGCTGCTCACGCTCTCCGTCCCTCCGTCGTCCACACGCCGCTCGAGCCGCGCCGGTGGGATCCCACGAGGTGGGTGTCGACGACGCCCACCGCCTCCATCAGGGCGTGCATCGTCGTCGGGCCGACGTGCGCGAAGCCGTGGCGCTTGAGCGCCTTCGACAGCGCGATCGACTCGGCCGACTGCGTCGGCACGTCCGCGTGGGTCTCGGGGGTCGGCGTCCGCTCCGGCTGGAACGACCAGATGAGCGCGGCGAGCCCGCCCTGCTCGCGCAGCGCGACCGTCGCGCGCGCGTTGCCGATCGTCGCGTCGATCTTGCGGCGGTTGCGCACGATCCCCGCGTCGCCGAGCAGGCGCTCGACGTCCGCCTCGTCGAAGCGCGCAACCGCATCCGCTTCGAAGCCCGCGAACGCCGCGCGGAACGCGGGCCGCTTGCGCAGGATCGTCGCCCACGAGAGTCCCGATTGGAAGGCCTCGAGCGAGAGGCGCTCGAACAGCCCCGTCTCGTCGCGCACCGGCATGCCCCACTCGCGGTCGTAGTAGTCGCGCAGCAGCGGGTCGGTCGCCGCCCACGTCGGGCGCGCGAGCCCGTCCTCGCCGACGATGAGATGCATGGCACCACGCTAGCCGCGGCGCCGACCGTCCGAGGCCCTGTCTAGGCTGGATCGGTGCGGGGTTCAGCGGTGCGGAGATCAGTGGTGCAGACGGATGCGGTGCGGCGCGCGTGGCGCGCGGGGCTGAGCGTCGTCGTCGCCACGAGCGCCTACGGGCTCTCGTTCGGCGCCCTCTCGATCTCGTCCGGGCTCGACCTGTGGCAGACGATGGTGCTGAGCCTGCTGATGTTCTCCGGCGGCTCGCAGTTCGCGTTCATCGGTGTGATGGCCGCCGGCGGCGGCGTCGCGGGCGTCGCGAGCGCGGCCATGCTCGGCCTGCGGAACGCGCTGTACGGCATGAGCATGCGCCGTGTGGTCGCGCCGCGCGGCGCGCTGATGCCGATCGCCGCGCACGTCACGATCGACGAGTCGACCGCGGTCGCGCTCGCGCAGCCGGAGCCGAGGTCGCAGCGCGTCGGCTTCTGGGTGACGGGCGTGGGCATCTGGCTCGGGTGGAACGCGGCGACGCTCGCGGGGGCGCTGCTGGGAGACCTGCTCGGCGACCCGAAGCAGTGGGGGCTCGACGCGGCGGCCGCAGCGGCCTTCGTGGGGCTGCTGTGGCCGAGGCTGCAGGCGCGCCAGGCGATCGCGGTCGCGGCGGCGAGCGCCGTCGTCGCGACGGCGCTGCTGCCCGCGCTGCCGGCCGGGCTCCCGGTGATCGTCGCCGCCGCCGTCGGCGTGGTGGTCGGGCTGACGAACTGGCTCGGACCGAAGCACGAGTCGAGCCTCCCCGACCCGGGCACGGCACGGCATCCGGACCCGGCGCATCCGCGAGGGGAGCACGCGTGACGACCTGGCACCTCATCCTGCTCGCGAGCATCGCCGTGCTCGCGATCAAGCTGCTCGGCTACGCGGTGCCGCCGCGGCTGTTCGACAGCCCGCGGCCGCGCCGCACGCTCGAGCTGCTCACCGTGTCGCTGCTGGCGGGGCTCGTCGCCGTGCAGGCGCTCGGCGGGGGCGACGGCATCCTGCTCGACGCCCGGATCCCCGCCGTCGCGGTCGCGGCCGGCCTCTTCGCCGTGCGGGCGCCGTTCATCGTCGCGGTCGCCGCGGCAGCTGCGACGGCGGCGCTGCTGCGGCAGCTCGCGGGGCTGCCGTGAGCGTCATCGAGGGCCCGCGGATTTCGCTAGGGTTGGCCTCTCAGGCGACGGCGGCTCCGTGTCCGGCCACAGCCTCGAACCCGTATGCTGATCGACACCCGCCGGCACCGCCGGCGCCGTTCGCGTGGAGGAAGCGCATGACCGAGCAGGACGCCCGCAAGCCGGGCCCCGACAGCGAGAGCACGCAGTCCTGGGGTGACGACTACCGCGCGCAGCTCGCAGCCATGCTCTCCGGTACGTCGGCCGAGGATCGCGAGGCGGTGGCTTCTCTGCCGTCCGGCTCCGCCATCCTCGTCGTGCGGCGTGGACCCAACGTCGGCGCGCGGTTCCTGCTCGACCAGGACTCCACGGTCGCCGGCCGTCACCCCGACGCCGACATCTTCCTCGACGACGTGACGGTCTCGCGCCGTCACGCGGAGTTCACCCGGAACGGCACGGCCTTCGAGCTGCGCGACCTCGGCTCGCTCAACGGCACCTACTACGACGGCGAGCGCGTCGACCGCGCGGTGCTGCACGACGGAGCAGAGGTGCAGGTCGGCAAGTTCCGCCTCACCTTCTACCGCTCCCGCCTCGACCTCGAACCCCGGGCGTGAGCGCCCAGCCGTCGAGGAAGCCCGCGGGTCTCCTCTCGATCGGCCAGGTGCTGGCGAAGCTCGGACCCGAGTTCCCCGACCTCTCCCCGTCGAAGCTCCGCTTCCTCGAGGATCAGGGGCTCATCTCGCCGCAGCGCACGCCCTCCGGCTACCGCAAGTTCGACGCCGCCGACCTCGAGCGACTCCGCTACATCCTGACGCTGCAGCGAGACCACTACCTGCCGCTCAAGGTGATCCTCGGCCACCTCGAGGACATCGATGCCGGTCGCACGCCCCAGATCCCGGGCGCCAACGTGCGGGTCGAGGCGCCGTCCATCCTGACCGCGGAGCGCCGCCTGACGCGCGCCGAGCTGCAGGCCGAGGCCAGCGCCTCGAAGCAGCTCGTCGCCGACGCGATCTCCGCGCAGCTCGTGCCCGGCGCCGAGCCCTTCGGTGACGACGCCGTGCAGGCGCTGCGCGCGCTCGTCGAGCTGCAGCGCTTCGGCATCGAGCCCCGCCACCTGCGCGGCATGCGGCAGTCGGCGCAGCGCGAGGCAGCGCTCATCGAGTCGGCCCTCAAGCCCATGCGTGGCCGCCGCGAGACGGGCAGCCAGGCGAAGGCGGCGGAGGCCGCGCGCGACCTCGCCGGCCAGATCCAGTCGGTGCGCGAGCTGCTCACGCGCGACGCGCTCGGCGTCTGACCGCGAGTCGTCCGAGCCGCCCGTGGGCGGCAGGGCGTAGACTCGGTCCCGACACGCCGACCCGCGCTCGCTTGCGCAGCGGCGGGGGAGCGGGTCGCTACGGTGGGGCCCAAGACTCAACCTCTTCTTGAAGGTTGAGCCCAGCACAGCGGAGGGAACGGCCATGCGCGACGGCAGCCTGGATGATGAGCAGGGCGGCGCCGGCCTGATCGAGCCCTCAGCTGCCGACACCGGTGCCGCTGACTCGCCCGCCACCGACGCCGGCGAGGCCGAGGACTCCCGCTTCGAAGCGGGGCTGCTGTTCACCGACGGACTCCCGCAGGAGCCCGACGCGGTCGGCTATCGCGGCGCGATCGCCGCCGACGCCGCGGGCATCACCTACCGCCAGCTCGACTACTGGGCGCGCACGGGGCTCGTCGAGCCCACCATTCGTCCCGCGCACGGCTCCGGCAGTCAGCGCCTCTACTCGTTCCGTGACATCCTCGTGCTCAAGCTCGTGAAGCGCCTGCTCGACACGGGCATCTCGCTGCAGCAGATCCGGGTCGCGATCCAGCAGCTCCACGAGGCGGGCGTCCGCGACCTCACGCAGACGACCCTGATCTCCGACGGCGCGAGCGTCTACCTCTGCACGTCGAGCGACGAGGTCATCGACCTCCTCGGCCGCGGCCAGGGCGTGTTCGGCATCGCCGTCGGCAAGGTGCTGCGCGAGGTCGAGACCCAGCTCATCGAGCTCGAGGTCACGCCGGTCGACGAGGCCCACGTCGACGAGCTCGCCGCGCGCCGCGCGCGCAGGAGCCGCACGGCCTGACCCGCCTGTCCTGACGCTCGCCGGCCGCGAGTGTCGGCGGCATGCTTGAGTGTCGCGACACTCCGACCACAGGTCGACACCCGCCGCGGCGGGCGATCGCGAGTGTCGGGCGGATGCTCGAGTGCCGCGACACTCCAGCCGCAGGTCGACACTGCGTGCCCTGGCCCGCCGTGGCGCCCCGGCACCAGGCTCCTACTTGGTGGGCTCGGGCTCGGTCGAGTCGGCGTCGGCGGCGGCCGCCTCCTCGAGCTCGGCGGCAGCCGTCGCGTCGACGGCTGCGGTCGGCGCGGGCACCTTGCGGCCGGACGCGGCCTCGTCGCCCGCTCGGCCGGAGGCCGTCAGCACCGTCTGCAGCAGCTCGTCGAACTGCAGCGCCATCTCCTGCGCGCCCTCGCCGGGCCACACGTGCAGCGGCCGGGCCGCGCCCTGCGCCTGCTGCATCGAGGTGCGCTCGGGCAGGATCGTCTCGAGCACGAGCGGCCCGAACATGTCCTTGAGCTCCTGGATGCGGTACTGGTGCTCGAGCGACTGCGGCCGGGCGCGGTTCACGACGATGCCGAGCGGCTGCAGGCGCGGGCTCAGGCCGCGGCGGATCTCCTCGATCGCGCGCAGCGCGCGGTCGGCCGCGGCGACGGAGAACAGGCCGGGCTCGGTGACCACGAGCACGCGGTCGGAGGCGGCCCAGGCCGTGCGGGTGAGTGCGTTGAGGGACGGGGCGCAGTCGACCAGGACGAGGTCGTAGTCGTTCTCGACAGTCGTGAGGGCCGTCTCGAGCTTCCAGATGTCCTTGATCGTCGGATGCGGGCCGTCGAAGTTGATCGCGGAGGGCGAGCCGATCAGCACGTCGATCGTGCCGCCGTGACCCTGGGTCCAGCCCGAGGGCGAGATCGCCTGCTGGACGATCTTGTCCTTCGGGTTCGCGAGCACGTCGGCGACGTTGAGCCGGCCGTCGATCTCGATGTCCATGCCCGTCGAGGCGTCGGACTGCGGGTCGAGATCGACCACGAGCGTGCGGAGGCCCTTGGCGAAGGCGGCGGAGGCGAGACCGAGCGTCACGGTCGTCTTGCCGACACCGCCTTTGAGGGAGCTGATCGAGAGTACGTGCACGGGGGCCAAGCGTAGCGGCACTAGATTGGAAAGACCGCGCCGCCGCACCCGGAGGGACCCGCATGTTCTCGAAGCTCCTTGTCGCCAACCGAGGCGAGATCGCGATCCGAGCCTTCCGGGCCGCCAACGAGCTGGGCGTGCGCACCGTCGCCGTCTACGCACACGAGGACCGCAACTCGCTCCACTGCCAGAAGGCTGACGAGGCGTACCAGATCGGTGAGCCGGGCCGCCCGGTGCGCGCCTACCTGACGGTGAGCGAGATCATCCGCGTCGCCAAGGACGCCGGCGCCGACGCCATCTACCCCGGCTACGGCTTCCTGAGCGAGAACCCCGAGCTCGCGACCGCCGCCGCCGAGGCCGGCATCACGTTCGTCGGCCCCGGCCCCTCGGTGCTCGCGATGGCCGGCAACAAGGTGACGGCGAAGGAGCACGCGATCGCCGCGGGCGTGCCGGTGCTCGCATCCACCCCAGCGACCACCGACCTCGACACGCTCGTCGCGGGCGCCGACGAGATCGGCTTCCCCGTCTTCTGCAAGGCCGTCGCGGGCGGCGGTGGCCGTGGGATGCGGCTGGTCGAGCGCCGCGAGGACCTGCCCGGCGCGCTCGAGGCCGCCATGCGCGAGGCCGACAGCGCGTTCGGCGACCCGACGATGTTCATCGAGCAGGCCGTCGTGCGCCCCCGCCACATCGAGGTGCAGATCCTCGCCGACGCGCACGGCGAGACCGTGCACCTGTTCGAGCGCGACTGCTCGGTGCAGCGCCGCCACCAGAAGGTCGTCGAGCTCGCGCCCGCGCCCAACCTCTCGCAGGAGCAGCGCGACGCGCTCTACCGCGACGCCGTCGCCTTCGCCCGCTCGATCGGCTACGTCAACGCCGGCACCGTCGAGTTCCTGCTCGACACCGCGGGCGAGCGCGCCGGCCAGCACGTGTTCATCGAGATGAACCCGCGCATCCAGGTCGAGCACACCGTCACCGAGGAGATCACCGACGTCGACCTCGTCGCGAGCCAGATCCGCATCGCCGCGGGGGAGTCGCTCGCCGAGCTCGGGCTCACGCAGGACCAGATCCGGATGCACGGGGCCGCGCTGCAGTGCCGCGTCACGACCGAGAACCCGGCCGACGGCTTCCGCCCCGACACCGGGCGCATCACCGCGTACCGCTCGCCCGGCGGCGCCGGCGTGCGCCTCGACGGCGGCACCATCAACCCCGGCACCGAGGTGAGCCCGCACTTCGACTCGATGCTCGCGAAGGTCACCTGCCGCGGCCGCGACCTCGACACCGCGATCCGCCGGGCCCACCGCGCGGTGAGCGAGTTCCGCATCCGCGGCGTCGCCACGAACATCCCGTTCCTGCTCAACCTGCTCGACAGCCCGGAGTTCCGCGCCGGCGACGTGTCGACCCACTTCATCGACGAGCACCCGGAGCTCACGCGCATCAACCCGCCGAAGGACCGCGCGTCGAAGGTGCTCGGCTGGCTCGCCGACGTGACCGTCAACCAGCCCAACGGCGCGGCGGTCGACGTCATCAACCCGGCGATCAAGCTGCCCGCGATCGACCTCGAGGCGCCGGCGCCCGACGGGGAGCGGCAGCGGCTGCAGGAGCTCGGCCCCGCGGGCTGGGCGACGGCGCTCCGCGAGCGCACCTCGCTCGCCGTCACCGAGACGACCTTCCGCGACGCCCACCAGTCGCTGCTGGCGACGCGCGTGCGCACCGCCGACCTCGTCGCCGTCGCCCCGCACGTCGCGCGCATGACGCCGCAGCTGCTGTCGATGGAGGCGTGGGGCGGCGCGACCTACGACGTCGCGCTGCGCTTCCTGGGCGAGGACCCGTGGGAGCGGCTCGCCCGCATCCGCGAGTCGATGCCGAACATCCCGCTGCAGATGCTGCTGCGCGGCCGCAACACCGTCGGCTACACGCCCTACCCGACCGAGGTGACCGAGGCCTTCGTCGACGAGGCGGCGGCGACCGGCATCGACGTGTTCCGCATCTTCGACGCGCTCAACGACGTCGACCAGATGCGCCCGGCGATCGACGCGGTGCTCGCGACCGGCACCACCGTCGCCGAGGTCGCGCTGTGCTACTCCGGCGACCTGCTCGACCCCGCCGAGGACCTCTACACGCTCGACTACTACCTCGCGCTCGCCGAGCGCATCGTCGACGCTGGCGCGCATGTGCTGGCCATCAAGGACATGGCCGGCCTGCTGCGCGCCGGTGCGGCGTCGAAGCTCGTCGCGGCGCTCCGCGAGCGCTTCGACGTGCCCGTGCACCTCCACACGCACGACACCGCCGGCGGTCAGCTCGCGACCCTGCTCGCCGCATCCGCGGCCGGCGTCGACGCCGTCGACGTCGCGAGCGCGCCGATGGCGGGCACGACGAGCCAGCCGTCGCTCTCGGCGCTCATCGCCGCGGTCGCGCACACCGACCGCGACACGGGCATCTCGCTCGACGCCGCGAGCGACCTCGAGCCCTACTGGGAGGCCGTCCGCCGCCTCTACAAGCCGTTCGAGTCGGGCCTGCCGGGCCCCACGGGGCGCGTCTACCGCCACGAGATCCCGGGCGGCCAGCTCTCGAACCTGCGCCAGCAGGCGATCGCGCTCGGCCTCGCCGACGACTTCGAGAAGATCGAGGACTGGTACGCCGCCGCGTCGCGCATCCTCGGCCGTCCGACGAAGGTGACGCCGTCGTCGAAGGTCGTCGGCGACCTCGCGCTGCAGCTGGTGGCGCAGGGCGTCGACCCCGACGACTTCGAGCGCGACCCGCGCAAGTACGACATCCCCGACTCCGTCATCGGCTTCATGGCCGGCGAGCTCGGCGACCTGCCCGGTGGCTGGCCCGAGCCCTTCCGCTCGAAGGTGCTCGAGGGCCGCGACGTCGACATCTCGGTCAAGCCGCTCGCGCCCGAGCAGCAGCAGCGGCTCCAGACGCCCGGGGCAGACCGGCAGGATGCGCTCAACGAGCTGCTGTTCGCCGGTCCGACGAAGGCGTTCCGGGAGTCACGCGCGCAGTACGGCGACCTGTCGGTCGTCGACACGATCGACTACCTGTACGGCATGCAGCACGGCGAGGAGCACCACGTCGGCATCGGCCGCGGCGTGACGCTCAACGTCTCGCTCGAGGCTGTCGGCGAGCCGGACGACGACGGCATCGTCACCGTCATGACGGTGCTGAACGGCCAGCTGCGCCCCGTCTACGTGCGCGACCGCTCCGTCACGGTCGACAAGCCGAAGGCGGAGAAGGCGGATGCGTCGGTGCCCGGCCACGTCGCCGCCCCGTTCGCGGGCGCGGTGACCGTCAAGGTCGCCGAGGGCGACACCCTCGCGGCGGGCGATCCGGTCGCGACGATCGAGGCCATGAAGATGGAGGCGGCGATCACGACCCCGGTCGCCGGCACCGTCGAGCGGATGGCGCTCACGGGCACGACGCCCGTCGAGGCCGGCGACCTCATCGCGGTGGTGCGCCCGGCATGAGCGTTCGGGAGATCCGTGTCTTCGGCGACCCGGTGCTGCGTGAGCGCGCGACTCCGGTCGACCCTGCGGCGCCGGCGACGGCGGCGCTCGTGCAGGACCTGCTCGACACCGTGCAGCTGCCTGGCCGCGCGGGCGTCGCGGCCAACCAGATCGGCGTCGCGAAGGCGGCGTTCTCGTACAACGTCGACGGACAGGTCGGCTACGTGCTCAACCCGCGCATCGACGAGGTGCGGGGCGAGCCCGAGCTCGTCGACGAGGGCTGCCTGTCGGTGCCGGAGCTCGGCTTCCCGACGCCCCGGCACCCGTTCTGCCGCGTCGTGGGCGTCGACCTCGAGGGCGCCGAGGTCGTGCTCGAGGGTGAGGGCCTCATGGCGCAGCTGCTGCAGCACGAGATGGGCCACCTCGACGGCCGGCTCTACCTGCAGGCGCTCGAGAAGGAGATGCGCTCGGTCGCGATGGCCGAGGTGCGGAAGGCCGCCTGGTACTGAGCTGATCTCACGCGGCCGCCTTCTCGAGCGTGAAGATGCCGTAGCGCATCGCGCCGGTGCGGTAGGCGACGAGCAGCCGCGGCAGCGACAGGGCGAACACGCGATTGCGCCCGACGAGCGCGAGGCGCCGCGTGTCGCGATCGGTCACGATCGAGCGCGCGAGCCGGCGGATGCAGATGCTCCAGGTGCGTGCGACGCGCGCGCTGACGTCCTCGAAGCCCACGACCCGGAAGCCCGCGGCCTCGGCCATCGCCGCATACTCCTCCCGCGTGCCCATCGACGGCAGGCGGCCCTCGCGGCAGATGGGCTCGAGCAGGTGGCGGACCCGCCAGCCGCGAGCGTCGGTCTCGGCGAGCCACGCGCACACCACGAACCGGCCGCCGGGCCGCAGCACGCGATGCGCCTCGGCGAAGAAGGCGGGCTTGTCGACCATGTGCTCGCTCGACTCGATCGCCCAGGCGGCGTCGGCCGAGGCGTCCGGGAGGCCGTTGTCGAGCCAGTCGCGCACCCGGATCTCGACGCCGGCCACCGGATGGTCGGCGGCATGGGCGGCCTGCTCGCCCGACAGCGTCATGCCCGTGACCCGCACGCCGCGGGTCGCGGCGAGCCGCCTCGCGGTGGCGCCGTACCCGCAGCCGATGTCGACGCACGCCTCACCGGGCGCGAGGCGCAACCGGTCGCCGACCGTGTCGACGAGCGCCTCGACGGCCTCGGAGGGTGACTCGCGCCCCGTCGTCCACAGCCCGTGGTGCACGTGCTCGCCCCACAGCCGGCGGTAGATCGCGTCGAGCTCGTCGTAGTGGTCGGCGACCGCAGCGGCGTGCTGCGCGGTGGCTGGCACGATCATGCGGTCGCCGACCCGATCACTCGACGTCGTGCGCGCTGGAGCTCGACGCGTAGATGTCGTCGATCTGCGCCTTGAAGTCGTTCAGGATGTTGTGGCGCTTGATCGACATCTTCGGCGTGAGGTGGCCGTTCGCCTCGACGAACTCGATCGGCAGGATCGCGAACTTGCGCACCGACTCGGCTCGCGACACGAGCGAGTTCGCGCGGCTGATCGCGCTGCGGACCTCCTCGATGACGGCGGGGTGGGCGGCCGCCTGCTCGAGGGTCATCGACTTGTCGTGGCCGTGGTTCTCGAGCCAGGTCGCGAGCATCTCGGCGTCGAGCGTGATGAGCGCCGCGATGAACGGCCGCTGGTCGCCGACGATCACCGGCTGACCGATGATCGTGTTCGAGCGGATCGGGTCCTCGAGCGTGTTCGGCGCGACGTTCTTGCCCGCGGCCGTCACGATGAGCTCCTTCTTGCGGCCCGTGATGGTGAGGTAGCCGTCGGCGTCGAGCGAGCCGATGTCGCCGGTGTGGAACCAGCCGTCCTCGGTGAACGCCTCGCGCGTCGCCTCCTCGTTGTGCCAGTAGCCGGCGAACACGGCGACGCCCTTGCCGAGCACCTCGCCGTCCTCGGCGATCTTCACGCCGTTGCCGGGCAGCGCCGGCCCCACGGTGCCGATCTTGAAGCGGTCGGGGAGGCCGACGGTGAGCGGCGCGGTCGTCTCGGTGAGGCCGTAGCCCTCGAGGATGCGGATGCCGAGCGAGCGGTAGAAGTGCGCGAGGAAGGTCGACAGCGGAGCGGAGCCCGAGACGGCGTACTTCACCTGGCCGCCCATCGCGGTGCGCAGCTTGTTGAGCACGAGCCGGTCGAAGAGCGCGAACTGCAGCTTGAGGCCGAGCGGCACGCGGCCGGCGTCGAGCGCCTTGGAGTGCGCGACGGCGACGTGCGCGGCGCGGCGGAAGATCTTGCCCTTGCCGCCGGCCTCCGCCTTCTGCTCGCTCGCGTTGTAGACCTTCTCGAACACGCGGGGCACGGCGAGGAAGAAGGTGGGGCGGAAGGAGCCGAGCGACGCGAGCAGCTTCTTCGTGTCGGACTGGTGGCCGACGCGCACGGTCGCCGCGATCGCGAGGACGGAGATGAAGCGCGCGAAGACGTGCGCCTGCGTGACGAACAGCAGCGTCGACGTGCCGGGGCCCACGACGTCCTTCATCACGACGCGCGCGTTGCGGCACAGCTCGACGAAGTTCGAGTGCGTGAGCATCGTGCCCTTCGGGCGGCCGGTCGAGCCGGAGGTGTAGATGAGCGTCGCGAGGTCGTCGCCGCGCGCAATGGACCTGCGCCGCTCGATCTCGTCGTCGGGCACGTCCTTGCCCTGCTCGACGAGCCGGTCGAGGTCGCCCCGGTCGATGCGCCAGACGTCGCCGATCGCCGGCAGGTCGCCGTGCGCCTCGTCGAAGCGCGACACGAGGTCGGCGTCCTCGAGGATGACCCGGGTCGCCTCGCCGTCCGAGAGGATCCACTGGATCTGCGAGGGCGCGGAGGTCTCGTAGACGGGCACCATGTGCGCGCCGGCGTACCAGAGCGCGAAGTCGACGAGCGAGAACTCGTAGCGCACCTTGCACATGAAGCCCACGGAGTCACCGGGCTGCACGCCCGCCGCCACGAAGCCCTTCGCGAGCGCGACCACCTGGCGGTGGAACTCGCGCGTCGGGATGTCGCGCCAGCCCTCGCCCTCCGGCACCGCGAACAGCGGCGCATCGGGGTGGTTCAGGAGCGTCTCCTCGAGCAGGTCGGTGACGTTCGCCTCCGGGTCCGCAGGGACGACGGGCGGGACGACGCCCTCGGGGACGGTGATCTGTGGCACTGGGACTCCTTCGGCTCTCGTGCGTTGGGCTCATCATATGGTCGCGCGCGAGAGCGGGCCGCAGGCGCGGGCGCATGTCCGAGCGGGGCGCGGGCCTGCCCTAGGCTCGTTCCGTCTGGGGAGGCGCGATGTTCTACTGGCTGATGCGGCACTGGGTCGTCGGCCCCTTCATGACGCGCGTCTTCCGCCCATGGGTCGCGGGGCTCGACAACATCCCCGAGCACGGCGGCGCCATCATCGCGGGCAACCACCTCTCGGTGATCGACTCCTTCCTCATGCCGCTCGTCATCCAGCGCCGCGTGTACTTCCTCGCGAAGTCCGACTACTTCAACGGCACAGGGCTCAAGGGCAGGCTCACGCGCTGGTTCTTCCTCGCGGTCGGGCAGCTGCCGATGGACCGCTCCGGCGGCGAGAAGAGCTCGCAGAGCCTCGATGCCGCGCTGCAGAAGCTGCAGGACGGCGGTCTGATCGGCATCTACCCCGAGGGCACCCGCAGCCCCGACGGCAAGCTCTACCGGGGCCGCACCGGCGTCGCCCGCATGGTGCTCGACGCGCGCGTGCCGGTCGTGCCGTGCGTGATGGTCGACACCGAGAAGATCATGCCGATCGGGCGCCGACTGCCCAAGGTGGGCCGCATCGGCATCATCTTCGGCGAGCCGCTCGACTTCTCGCGCTACTACAACCTTGAGGGCGACCGCTTCGTGCTGCGCTCGATCACCGACGAGATCATGGTGGCCATCAACCGCATCTCGGACCAGGAGTACGTCGACGTCTACGCGTCGAGCGTGAAGTCACGGGTCGAGGCGGAGCGCAAGGCGCTCGCGAGCCGCGACCGCTGACGGCGCTCGGTCGACGGTACGGCTCGGTAGACTGATCCGTGGCGCGCACGGCGCCGCTTGAAGCAGAGGCGAGCATGACCGACACCATCGCGATCCACGACGCCGACGAGCGCCGCTCCATCGAGCACGGCCTCGACGCGTATCGCGCGCTGCCGATCAAGCAGCAGCCCGCGTGGCCCGACGAGGACGCGGTCGAGCAGGTGCGGCGCGAGCTGCGCAGCGCACCGCCGCTCGTCTTCGCCGGCGAGGTCGACATGCTGCGCGATCGGCTCGCCGCCGCCGCGCAGGGCCGCGCCTTCCTGCTGCAGGGCGGCGACTGCGCCGAGACCTTCGCTGGTGCGACGGCCGACAACATCCGCAACCGGGTGAAGACGATCCTGCAGATGGCGGTCGTGCTCACCTACGGCTCGGCGATGCCGGTCGTGAAGATGGGCCGCATGGCGGGCCAGTTCGCGAAGCCGCGCTCGAGCGACGCAGAGACCCGCGGCGACCTGACGCTGCCCGCCTACCGCGGCGACATCGTGAACGGCTACGACTTCACGCTCGAGTCCCGCACGGCCGACCCGCAGCGGATGCTGCGCGGGTACCACATGGCCGCGTCGACCCTCAACCTCGTGCGCGCGTTCACGCAGGGCGGCTTCGCCGACCTGCGGCAGGTGCACTCCTGGAACAAGGGCTTCGCGCAGAACCCCTCGTTCGCCCGCTACGAGGCGCTCGCCGGCGAGATCGATCGCGCCGTGCGCTTCATGGAGGCCGCAGGCGCCAACTTCGACGAGCTGCGGGGCGTCGAGTTCTTCACGGGTCACGAGGGCCTGCTGATGGACTACGAGCGTGCGCTCACGCGCATCGACTCCCGCACGGGGCTCGCCTACAACACGTCGAGCCACTTCCAGTGGATCGGCGAGCGCACGCGCGAGATCGACGGCGCGCACGTCGACTTCTTCTCCCGGGTGCGCAACCCGATCGGCGTGAAGCTCGGCCCGTCGACGACCGCCGCCGACATGGAGGCGCTCGTCGACAAGCTCGACCCCGAGCGCGAGCCGGGCCGCATCACGTTCATCACGCGCATGGGCGCCGGGCGCATCCGCGAGGCTCTGCCACCGCTGCTCGAGGCCTCGAAGTCGCTCGAGTCGACGCCGCTGTGGGTCACCGACCCGATGCACGGCAACGGCATGACGACGAAGAACGGCTACAAGTCGCGCCGCTTCGACGACGTCGTCGACGAGGTGCGCGGCTTCTTCGAGGCGCACCGCGCGGTCGGCACGTTCCCGGGCGGCATCCACGTCGAGCTCACGGGCGACGACGTCACGGAGTGCCTGGGCGGCTCGGAGGAGATCGACGAGCTCGGTCTCGAGTCGCGCTACGAGTCGCTGTGCGACCCCCGCCTCAACCACATGCAGTCGCTCGAGCTCGCGTTCCTCGTCGCCGAGGAGCTGCGCGCGGCGCAGCGCCCCTAGCTGCGAGCGGGCCGCCCGGCGGCCGACTGGCCGGTTGAGAGCTCAGTAGGTCGCGTCGATCACGATCGTCGAGCCCTCGACGACCGGCCCGGGCGCGACCGGGTCCTGCGACAGCACCGCGGCGAGCGCCTGCAGCGGCTCGGGCACGTTCGTGCGCAGGTCTGGCACGAGGCCCGCGTCGCGGATCGCCTGCACGGCCTCGGGGATGGGTGTGCCGACGACGTCGGGCACCTCCACCATGACGGGGCCGAGCGAGACGACGCCGCTCACGGTGTCGCCCCTGCGCAGCGGCCCGTCGGTCGGGATCGCGAGCGAGATGAGGCGGCCCTGCTCGACCTCGGTGGAGTGCTCCTCGGCGGAGAAGTCGACGACGAGGCCCGCTCGCTCGAGCGCCGCCTTCGCCTCGGCCGCGACCTGCCCCGCCTCGGCCGGCACCGGACCGAGCGAGACGCGCAGCGCGATGGGCGTGCGCTCCTCGATCGCCTCGAGCTGCGCGACGTCGGTGCCGTCGGGCGTGAAGGCCGCGAGCACGGTGCCGGGTGCCGCGCCGTCGAACACGGCGTCGGGCTCGCCCTCGGCGACGGTGAACTCGGCGGCCTCGATCGCCGCTCGCGCGGCGTCGACCGGCATCCCGGTGACCGCCGGCGCCGGCAGGCTGCGGCGCCCGGACGAGAGCACGAGCTGCACGGACTCGCCGTTCGCGAGCACCGTGCCGGCCTCCGGGTCGGTGCGGAGCGCGTGACCCGCCGGCGTGTCGTAGTTCGGCTCGGTGATGCTGCCGGCGACCTCGATGCCATCCTCCGCGAGCATCGCGAGGGCGACGTCCTGCGGCTCGCCGGCGACCTGCGGCACGGTCGAGGTGCCGCCGGGACCGAGGTTGAACCACCAGCCGAGGCCGGCGGCGAGCAGCGCGCCGAGCACGACGATCGCGAGCCACAGCGCCCCGCGCCTGCGCCGCACCGTCGCGCGGCGGGCGAGCGCGGTCGTCGCGACGCCGTCGCCCGCGTCGTGCACGACGTCCGGCTCGGCGACGAGCTGCCGACGGCGCTGCGGGCGGGGGCGGTCGATGACCGTCGTCGACCGGTCGTCCTCGGTGACGAACGGCATGACGGTGGTCGGCCGGTCGATGCCGCGCTCTCGCACCGCGTGCAGCTCGGCCAGCATCTCGGCGGCGTCGGAGGGGCGGAGGTTCGGGTCGCGCTGCGTCGCCCAGTGCACGAGCGAGTCGAGCGCCTCCGGCACGCCGCCGGCAACGCTCGAGGGGAGCGGCACCTGCTCGTTGGCGTGCTGGAACGCGATCTGCATGGGCTCGTCGCCCGTGAACGGCTGCTGCCCCGTGAGCATCTCGAAGAGCATGATGCCGACGGCGTAGATGTCGCTGCGGGCGTCGGCGAGCCCGCGCGTGACGAGCTCGGGGGAGAGGTAGGCGATTGTGCCCAGCAGCGCCTTGCCGGTCGCGGTGTTCTGGGTCGCGGCGCGGGCGAGGCCGAAGTCGCCGATCTTGATGCGGCCGTCGTGCGCCAGCAGGATGTTCTCGGGCTTGAGGTCGCGGTGCACGATGCCGGCGCGGTGCGCCGCGGCGAGCCCGGCGAGGATCGCCTCGAGCACGTCGAGCGACTGCTCGGGGGTGATGCGGCCGCGCTCCGCGAGCAGGTCGCGCAGCGTGATCGACGGCACGAGCTCCATGACGAGCCAGGCGAGCCCGTCCTCCTCGCCCTGGTCGTAGGTGTTGACGACGTTGGGGTGCGCGAGCCGCGCGGCGGCCTTCGCCTCCTGGATGAAGCGCTCGCGGAAGTGCTCGTCGTCGCCGAGGTGCGGGTGCATCACCTTGACCGCCACCTTGCGGTCGAGCCGCAGGTCGACGCCCTCGTACACGCTCGCCATGCCGCCGCGGGCGATCCGGTCGCCGACCGCGTACCGACGGTCGATCGTCCGTCCGATGACGGGATCGCGGGAGTCGACGGGCACGAGAAGACGATAGGCGCTCGACGAGGCGATGCATCGGCTCCACGCCGCCGACGCCGAAGCTCCGGCGCGCGCGGTTCCGTGAGCGGCGGCGTCGATGTCAAGATGGAACGGTGACGCAAGAGACTGCCTGGCTCTCCGTGCCCGAACTGGTGACCCTGCTCGGTCAGCCCGTCGGGCGCATCCACCGCTTGATCGAGGAGCACCGCCTCCCCGCCACCCGCCGCAACGGCCCGCTGCAGGTTCCCGCGCTCTGCGTGCGCGACGGCGAGCCGCTCAGCGAGCTGCGCGGCACGCTGCTCGTGCTGCTCGACCTCGGCGTGACCGAGGACGAGGCGATCGACTGGCTGCTCGCCGAGGACGACTCGCTCGGGATGACGCCGCTCGAGGCGATGCGCTCGGGCGGCAAGGCCTCGGTCCGGAGGGCCGCGCAGCTGCTCGGCTGAGCTACCGGTCGCGCTTCGCGACCGTGTCGGCGAGCCGCTCGAGCTCGAGCACCGCGGAGCGCGAGAGCTCGCCGTCGTGCAGCGCTTCGAGCGCCTCGCCGACCGAACGGTCGATGAGCGCCTCGAGCCGTGCGGGCGCCTCGGAGTGCTGGATGGCGTCCTGCAGGATCGCCACCTGCCGCTCGTCGAGCGCCCGGTCGCCGAGCAGCTCGTCGAGCATCGTGCGCACGCCGGGGGAGAGGCGCTGCCGCGCGATCTCGATGAGCACGGTGCGCTTGCCCTCGCGCAGGTCGTCGCCCGCGGGCTTGCCGGTCACGGCCGGGTCGCCGAAGACGCCCAGCAGGTCGTCGCGCATCTGGAACGCGACGCCGACCGGCAGCCCGTAGCCCGCGAGCGAGTCGAGCTGCTCGGTGCTCGCGCCCGCGAGCAGCCCGCCGAGCGTCAGCGGCGCCTCCACCGAGTACTTCGCCGACTTGTAGACGGCGACCGTGTGCGCGCGGTCGAGCAGCGCCGCGGCGTCCTGCCGGATCCACGCCGCCTCCTCGAGCACGTCGAGGTACTGGCCGAACGTGACCTCCTCGCGCATTCGCCGGTACGCGTCGTGCACGGCGTCGCCCTTGGCCGCGGCGCGGCACGCGAGCAGCATGCGGTCATCGGCCCAGTTGAGCAGCAGGTCGCCCGCGAGCAGGGCCGCGCTCGAGCCCCACGACGCCGGCTCGCCCACCCACTCGCCCTCGCGGTGCATCGACTCGAGGGCGCGGTGCATCGCAGGCTTGCCCCTGCGGGTGTCGGATGCGTCGATGATGTCGTCGTGCACGAGCGCGGCGGCGTGGAACAGCTCCATCGCCGTCGCGACGCCCACGACGTCGGCCCACTCCGGGTCGCGCTCCGTGCCGGTCGTGTGCGACGCATCCGGCTTCGAGGCCGTGACGGCGTGCCAGCCCCAGAGCACGAAGGCGCTGCGGACCCGCTTGCCGCCGGAGACCATGTCGCGCACGAGCCGCATCAGGGGCCCGGCATCGGGCGAGATCTCCGTCAGGGCGCGCTCGCGCTCGTCGAGGTACTGCTGGATCGAGCCGTCGACGGCTCGGGAGAAGCGCTGCTGTGCCGACACAAGACACATGCTATTGACAGCAGAGACGCGTAGACTGGCGATCCGCACCGGTCGAGCGAAGGGGGTGCGAGATGGGCCTCTCCGAGCACGAGCAGCGTTTGCTCGACGAGATGGAGCGCAATCTCTACAAGCACGAAGCTGACATCGTCAACACGTCGAGCGGGCCTCGCACCGTCGACTACACGAAGGTCGCCGTCGGGGTGCTGGGCATCGCGATCGGGCTCGTCCTCGTGGTGGTCGGCGTGCTGATGAAGCTCGCGATCATCGGCGTCGCCGGATTCGGCGTCGCCGTGGCGGGTGCGCTGTGGGCGCTGTCGGCATCGAAGCCCGCCGACGGCGACGACATCACGGGGCACGGCCGCCCCGGCGAGGGTCCCGCAGCCGCGAAGCAGGGGCCGGGCCTGATGGACCGGCTCGCCCAGGAGTGGGACGACCGCAACACCAGGGGATAGCGGCATTAGGAGGGCACCGCCCTCCACACACCGCCACGACAGGGCCAGCGCATGCGCGCTGGCCCTTTTCGCTTGTCTGCACCGGGAACGTGCGCCGGAATGGGCGCAATTCCCCTCCACTCCGATTGGCCCTGAATCGACCGCAAATTTCCGCGATTCGTCGCGCTGTTTCGGGCAATTGTGGCGGCTGGTGGAGTAGAGTGGAGGAAGTCGGCAGATGCTGGCGCACCGCAGGCCGGACGAGAGGGGGCGATGTGTTCCTCGGCACGCACACGCCCAAGCTCGACGACAAGGGCCGCGTCATCCTCCCCGCCCGCTTCCGCCAGGAGCTCGAGGGCGGCCTCGTGCTCACTCGCGGGCAGGAGCGCTGCATCTACGTCTTCTCCATCCGCGAGTTCGAGCGCGTGCACGAGCAGATCCGGCAGGCGCCGCTGACGTCCTCGGGCGCCCGCGACTTCCTCCGGCTGTTCCTCTCCGGCGCCTCGAGCGAGCAGCCCGACAGCCAGCACCGCGTGACGATCCCGGCGAACCTCCGTGACTACGCGGGCCTCGGCCGCGACCTCACGGTCATCGGCGCCGGTTCGCGCGCCGAGATCTGGGACACCACCGCCTGGAGCGAGTACTACGCGGCCAAGGAGGCCGACTTCGCGAGCACCACCGAGGAGGTGATCCCCGGCATCTTCTGACCCGGCTCGTGACTCCCAGCTGTCCGCCGCGCCGCACCTTCCCCGGTGGCGCGTCGAACGGATGGGGATCAGGGGCCGGGACGGGAGCGGGCACGACATGGACGCATCCGCACTCCACACCCCGGTGATGCTCGAGCGAACGCTCGAGCTGCTCGCCCCCGCCATCGAGGGGGCCGCCGCGGCCGGCCGCACGCCCGTCGTCGTCGACGGCACCCTCGGCATGGGCGGCCACACCGAGGCGCTGCTCGCGGCTCACCCGACGCTCGTCGTGGCCGGCATCGACCGCGACCCCGACGCGATCCGCCTCGCCGGCGCCCGCCTCGCTCGCTTCGGCGACCGCTTCCGCCCCGTGCGGGCCACCTACGACCGCATCGACCTCGCCGTCGAGGCGGCCGGGGCCGCCGCCGCTGACGGCATCCTGCTCGACCTCGGCGTCTCGAGCCTGCAGCTCGACGCAGCCGACCGCGGCTTCGCCTACGCGAAGGACGCGCCGCTCGACATGCGGATGGGCCAGGACGGCGACGTGACGGCCGCGACGATCCTCGCCGAGCGCAGCGCCCGCGAGCTCGCGCGGCTCTTCCGCGAGTACGGCGACGAGAAGCTCGCCGACCGCTACGCGCGGGCCATCGTCGCCGCGCGCGAGGAGGCCCCGATCGACACGTCGAAGCGCCTCGTCGACATCCTGCAGGCCGCGACGCCGCGAGCCCTCTCGAACCAGGGCCATCCCGCGAAGCGCGTCTTCCAGGCGCTGCGCATCGAGGTCAACCAGGAGCTCGCGATCCTCGAGCGCACGATGCCGGCCGCGATCGGCGCCCTCGCGCAGGACGGCAGGCTCGTCGTGCTCGCCTACCAGTCGCTCGAGGACCGCATCGTCAAGCGCGCCCTGCAGGCCGCGAGCTCCTCCACCGCCCCGCTCGACCTGCCGGCCGAGCTGCCCGAGCACGCGCCGCAGCTGCGGCTGCTCGTCAAGGGCGCCGAGCTCGCCGACGAGGCCGAGCGCGCCGCCAACCCTCGTTCCGCACCCGTCCGCCTCCGAGCCGCGCAGCGCATCCGACCCGCTTCGCTGGCTCCGACCACTGGGGAGCCGTCATGACCACTGCCGCCATCGTCGACATCCACGCCCTGCCGACCCGGGCGCCCGAGCAGCGGCCCGAGCGCGAGCGCCACCTGCGGGCGCTCCCGGCGATCGCCCCGCGTCGCGCGCCGCGCCTCGTCCACGGCGTCGTCGCCCTCATCGGACTGACGGGCATCGTCGTCGCGCAGCTGGGCCTCACGGTCGTCATCAGCGAGGGCGCCTACCGGCTGAGCGCGCTCCAGGGCGAGTCGACGGCGCTCGCGCGCACGGAGCAGACGCTCGCCGAGGACATCGCCGTGCTCTCCTCGCCGCAGCACGTCGCGGTCGCCGCCGACGAGCTCGGGATGCTCGCGGGCCAGCCCTCGCAGTTCCTCACGCTCTCGGGCGAGGCGACCGCCGGCGGCCCCGACGCGCTCCACATGCAGGCACCCGCGATCGACCAGTTCGGCATCTTCGTGCCCAACGCCCTGCTCGCCGAGGAGCCGCAGGCCGCGGCGACCGTGCAGCAGGTGCAGGCGGAGGCGGCGCGCTCCCACCCGGGCATGCTGCTGCCGGCGGGGGAGGCCGCCGTCGCGGGCGCGCCGGCGCCCGCGCCCGCCGTCGACGAGCCCGCTCCCGGCACGCTCCTGCCGACCGCCGCAGCCGAGTGAGGGCGTGGCTGCCCGCCGCGGCGCCGCGCGGCCGCTAGCGTGCTGACGACTCGATCGAGGCTCGCGCACGCGAGCGAGACCAAGCGGAGGTGCCCGTGGGCGTGAAGCGGATCCGCAGCCGCAACCGGATGCGGACGATGCTCGTCGCCGTGCTGACGTTCGCGCTGCTCGCGACGTTCGTCGTGCGGCTCGCCGACATCCAGCTCGTGCGCGCCGAGGCGCTCAATGCCGAGGCGGATGGCCGACGCGGGGTCTCGCAGACCATCTTCGGCAGCCGTGGCCCGATCGTCGACGCCCAGGGCACCGTGCTCGCTGAGAGCGTCGACCGCTGGGACCTCACGGTCTCGCCCCGCTACACGCGCGACCTGCTGCCCGAGGTCGACGGCGTCGACGGGGTCGTGACCGGCGGCGAGGCGCTCGAGCGCATCGCCGCGATCACCGGCCAGGACCCGCTCGACCTGCAGGCGATGATCCTCGCCGAGCTCGAGCGCAACCCCGACTCCGACTACCTGCTGCTCGCGAGCGGCCTCACCGCGACGCAGTTCGAGGCGGTGCGCGACCTGAACCTGCCGTACGTGTACCTGCGGCTCAACCCGCAGCGCGCGTACCCCGCAGGCTCCGTCGCCGGCAACCTCGTGGGCTTCATGGGCCAGAGCGAGCCGCTCGCCGGCATCGAGCGCAGCGAGCAGGAGTGCCTCGCGGCCGATCACGGCAGCCGCACCTTCGACCGCTCGGCCGACGGCACCCCCATCCCCGGGTCGATGCTCACCGAGCCCGCGGTCGACGGCGGCACGGTGCAGCTGACGATCGACGCCGACGTCCAGTACCAGGTGCAGCAGCTCACGGCGCAGTACACCGCGCAGCTGCGCGCGCGGAGCGGCACGTCGATCATCATGCGCGCCGACGGCACGGTCGTGGCCGTCGCCGAGTCGTCGACCGTCGACCCCAACGACCCGACCGCGACCGACCAGCGCGACCGCGGCTCCCGGGCGTTCACCGCCGCCTACGAGCCCGGCTCGATCTTCAAGGCGTTCTCGTTCGCCGCCATGGTCGACCTCGGCCTCGTCTCGCCGCGCGACGAGCTGAGCGTGCCCTGGACCTACACGCAGCCGGGCGTGCGCGTGCGCGATGCGTCCTCGCACGAGGTCAAGCAGTGGACTGCGGCCGGCATCCTCGTGAACTCGTCGAACTCCGGCATGGTGCGGCTCGCCGAGGACATGGACCGCGCCGACTACTACGACTACCTCGACCGGTTCGGCTTCGGCGAGCAGACGGCCGTCGGCTTCGCCGGCGAGCAGGCCGTGCCGCTCCGCGACCCGGCCGCGCTCGACCCGCAGACGCAGCTCAACGTGCTCTTCGGCCAGGGCATCGCCGCGACGCCGATCCAGCTCGCCTCCGCCTACCAGGCCCTCGCGAACGGCGGCGAGCACCTGCCCGTGCGGCTCATCGACAGCTGCACGCTGCCCGACGGCACCGTCACGACGCCCGAGCTCGGCGGTCCGGAGCGGGTCGTGAGCGAGTCGACGGCCCGGCAGACGCTCGAGGTGCTCGAGCACGTCGTGACCGACTACGGCTACGACACGTTCCCCATCGAGGGCTACCGGATCGCCGCGAAGACCGGCACGGCGCAGATGGCGTACGAGGACGGCTCCGGCTACGACCCGTCCCGCATGATGATCTCGGTCGCGGGCGTGTTCCCGGTCGACGACCCCGAGTTCGTGGTGCTGACGCTGTTCGACAGCCCCCAGACCATCCGCACGAGCGGCGGGGCCATCCCGGCCTTTCACGATATGGTGAACCTCCTGATCCGTCACTACGACATCCCCCCGAGCACCACCCCGGCGTCCGACATGCCGCTCGAGTGGACGGCGGATCAGCCGTGACCCCCAGCCGCATCGCATCGCCGTGATCGACGCCGTGCGCGAGACTGGGATGGAGAACATTGAGGAGAGGATGTCCGTGGCGGGCGTGACCCCGAGGATCCTGCGACCGGAGCACCCCGCACCGAGACCGCTCGCCGGCCTGGTGGACGCCTTCGACCTGCGGGTGGAGGCCGACCTCGACGGCGTCGAGGTCACCGGCATCACCATCGACTCCTCCGACGTGCAGCCCGGCGACATCTTCGCGGCGCTGCCCGGCGCCAACCGCCACGGCGCCGAGTTCGCCGCCGCGGCGCTCGAGCAGGGCGCCGTCGCGATCGTCACCGACCCGGCGGGCGCCGACGTGCTCGACACGGATGCGCCCGTGATCGTCGTCGACGACCCTCGCGCCGCGCTCGGCGAGATCGCCGCGTGGGTCTACCGCACCGACGAGGAGCCGCCGAAGCTCTTCGGCATCACGGGCACGAACGGCAAGACGTCGACGGCGTTCATGCTCGAGGGCCTGCTGGCCGACCTCGGCTTCGTCACGGGCCTGTCGACCACCGCCGAGCGCCACGTCGGCGACCTCGTCGTCACGTCGAAGCTCACGACCCCCGAGGCGAGCGAGCTCCACGCGCTGCTCGCGCGCATGCGCGAGGCGGGCGTGCGTGCCGCCGTGCTCGAGGTCAGCGCGCAGGCGCTCGAGCGCCACCGCGTCGACGGCGTCGTCTTCGACGTCGTCGCGTTCACGAACCTCAGCCACGACCACCTCGACGACTACGGCTCGATGGACGCCTACTTCGACGTGAAGCTCGACCTCTTCACGCCCGACCGCGCTCAGCGCGGCGTCGTCTGCGTCGACACCGACTGGGGCGTCCGGGTCGCGGAGCGCAGCCGCATCCCCGTCACGACCGTGACGAGCGATCCGGAGCGCAGCGCCGACTGGCATGTCGACATCTGGGAGGAGACGGCCGTCTCCACCTCATTCACGCTCACGGGCATCGACGGCGGCGCCATCGAGGTGCAGGTGCCGTTCATCGGCCGCCACATGGCCATGAACGCCGCGATCGCGATCCTCATGCTCGTCGAGGACGGCTTCGAGATCGAGGGCGTCGCCGAGGTCATCGACCGCGGCATGCGCCCCACCCTGCCCGGCCGGATCGAGCGCGTCTCGGGCGACGAGGGCCCGTCGGTCTTCGTCGACTACGGCCACAGCCCCGACGCGTTCGCGCAGACGCTGCAGGCGCTCCGTCGCGTCACCGAGGGCAAGCTCATCATGGTGTTCGGCGCCGACGGCGACCGCGACACGACGAAGCGCGCGGACATGGGGCGCATCGCCGCGCAGCTCGCCGACGCCGTCGTCGTCACCGACTTCAACCCCCGCTCCGAGGACGCGGCGAGCATCCGCGCCCAGGTGCTCGAGGGCGCCCGCTCGGTCGCGGGCGACACGACCGTCATCGAGTCGTCGCCCGAGGAGGCGGCGATCCGCGCCGCGATCGCGCTCGCCGGTCCCGGCGACACCGTGCTCTGGGCTGGCCCCGGCGACGCCGACTACCGCGACGTCGCCGGCCGCCGCGAGCCGTTCGTGGCGCGCGACGAGGCGCGGCTCGCCCTGCACGAGGCGGGCTGGCGCTGATGGCCGGGATGCAGCCGATGGACAGGACGCACTGATGCTGCGGATGCTCGCGAGCGAGATCGCGCACGCCGTCGGCGGGGAGCTCCACGGCGACGACGTCACGGTGACCGGCTCCGTCGAGACCGACTCGCGGCTCGTCGAGGCAGGCTCCGCCTTCTTCGCCATGCCCGGCGAGGTCACCGACGGCCATCGCTTCGTCGACGCCGCCATCGCCGCGGGCGCTGCGCTCGTCGTCGCGGAGCGGACCCTCGAGCAGGACGTGCCGCACATCGTGGTGCCCGACGGCGTCGTCGCGCTCGGTGCGCTCGCCGCCGACGTGATCCGGCGCGTGCGCGAGCACGGCCAGCTCACGGTGATCGGCGTGACGGGGTCCAACGGCAAGACGACCACCAAGAACATGCTGCAGGCGATCCTCGAGCAGCACGGCCCCACCGTCAGCCCCGTGAAGTCGTTCAACAACGAGGTCGGCGCCCCCATGACGATGCTGCGCATCGACGAGGCGACCCGCTTCCTCGTGCTCGAGATGGGCGCGAGCGTCGAGGGCGACATCGCGCGCCTGACGGCCATGGCGCATCCCGACGTCGGCGTCGTGCTCAAGGTCGGGCTCGCCCACGCCGGCGAGTTCGGCGGCGTCGAGGCGACCGCGCGCGCCAAGACCGAGATGGTGCGCGACTTGGGCTCGCAGCACGTCGCCGTGCTCAACCGCGACGACGAGCGCGTCGCGGCGATGGCCGGCGCCACCCGGGCGCGCATCGCATGGTTCGGCACCGACGCGGGGCCCGCGCACGACCCGACGGCGCTGTGGGCCGACGGCATCGACTCGACGCTCGAGGGCACGGTCGCCATCGTGCATCGCGGCGACGAGGCATGGCCGCTGCGCATGCGCATCCTGGGTGAGCACCACGTGATGAACGCCCTCGCGGCGCTCACGGTCGCCGACGCGCTCGGTCTCGACCTCGCGCAGGCGACCACCGCGCTCGCCACGCTCGAGCGCGCCGAGCGCGGCCGCATGGAGCTGCTCGAGCCGGGCGGCGGCGTCACCGTCATCAACGACGCCTACAACGCGAGCCCCGACTCGACGGCCGCGGCGCTGCGCGCGCTCGCGCACATGACGCGCCAGGCAGGGCGCCGCTCCATCGCGGTGCTCGGCGAGATGGCGGAGCTCGGCTCGCACGCCGTCGAGGAGCACGACCGGCTCGGCCGCCTCGCGGTGCGCGTGCGCATCGACCGGCTCGTGGTGGTCGGCGACGGCGCGAAGGCCATCCACGACGCGGCGGAGCTCGAGTCGTCGTTCGGCCAGGAGACCACCTGGGTCGCCACCGCCGACGAGGCCGAGGCGCTGCTGCGCGGAGAGCTCGCCGACGGCGACGTCGTGCTCTTCAAGTCCTCCAACGTGTCGGGCCTGCAGTCGCTCGCGGAGCGGATCGGGGGCGCCTGATGCTCGTGCTGCTCGCCTCCGCCGGCATCGCGCTGCTCGTCTCGCTGCTCGCGACGCCGCTCTTCATCCGTGGCTTCGCGCGCATCGGCTGGGGCCAGTTCATCCGCGACGACGGCCCGCAGTCGCACCACGTCAAGCGCGGCACGCCCACGATGGGCGGGCTCATCTTCATCGTCGCGACGCTCGTCGGCTACTTCGGCGGCAAGCTGCTGGGGCAGGACCTGCCCACGCTGCCGGTGCTGCTGGTGCTGCTGCTCATCGTCGGGATGGGCGCGGTCGGCTTCCTCGACGACTTCTTGAAGATCTCCAACCAGCGCTCGCTGGGCCTGGGCGGCTGGGCGAAGGTCGCCGGGCAGGTCATCGTCTCGGTGGCGTTCTCGGTGCTCGCGATCACGCTCCCTGCCGGCCCCGAGGGGCAGCCGCTCGTCAACGCGACGATCTCCGGCATCCGCGACATCCCGTGGCTCGACCTCGCGCAGTGGGGCGCGATCGGCGGGATCCTGTTCGTGCTGTGGATCACGATCATCAACGTGTCCGCCGCCAATGCCGTGAACGTGACCGACGGGCTCGACGGTCTCGCCACCGGCGTCATGATCCTCGCCATGGTGGGCTACGCGTTCATCGCGTTCTGGCAGTCGAACCAGTCCTGCCGAGTGGGCGGTTCCGCGGAGGAGAACCTCTACCGCTGCTACGAGGTCGCCGCCCCGCTCGATCTCGCGACGCTCGGCGCCACCCTCGTCGGCGCCCTCATCGGCTTCCTGTGGTGGAACACGAGCCCGGCCCAGATCTTCATGGGCGACGTCGGCTCGCTCGCCCTCGGCGGGGCCCTCGCGGGTTTCGCCGTCATGACCGACACGCAGCTGCTGCTCATCCTGCTCGCCGGCCTGCCGATCATCGTGACCGGCTCGGTCATCGTGCAGCGCGTGTACTTCAAGGCGACGGGCGGCAAGCGGGTCTTCCTCATGACGCCGCTGCACCACCACTTCGAGCTCAAGGGCTGGGCCGAGGTGACGATCGTCGTGCGCTTCTGGATCATCACCGGTCTCTTCGTCGCGGCGGCCGTCGGCGCGTTCTACTTCGAATGGACGGTGTACCCGCGATGAGCCGCGTCGACGACCTCGCCTCCTGGCACGCCGACTGGCGCGGCCTGCGCGTGGCCGTGCTTGGCCTCGGCGTGACGGGCTTCGCCGCCGTCGACACGCTCGCCGAGCTCGGCGCAGCCGTCACGGCCGTCGCCGAGCGCGTCGACGACGAGCGGCGCACGATCCTCGGCGTGCTCGGCGTGCCGATCGTCGAGGCCGGCCGCGACGCGCTGCCCGACGCGCTCACCGACGCCGAGCTCGTCGTCGCATCGCCCGGCCTCCGCCCCGACCACCCCTGGCTGCTCGCCGCGGCCCAGCGCGGCATCCCCGTCTGGGGCGACATCGAGCTCGCGTGGCGCGTGCGCGACAAGGTGCGCGCGGCCGAGTGGATCCTCGTCACCGGCACGAACGGCAAGACCACCACGACGCAGCTCACCGCCCACATGCTCCGCGAGGCGGGCCTCCGCGTCGCACCCGTCGGCAACATCGGCACGCCGGTGCTCGACGCCGTGCGCGACCCCGAGGGCTTCGACGTGCTCGTCGTCGAGCTCTCGAGCTTCCAGCTGCACGCGCTGCCCGACGAGGGCGCGGGTGCGCTCTGGCCGCACTCCGCCGCGTGCCTCAACATCGACGACGACCACCTCGACTGGCACGGATCCGCGGATGCGTACCGCGCGGCGAAGGCGCGGGTGTACCGCAACAGCAGGATCGCCGCCGTCTACGGCATCGACGACCCCGCGACACAGCGGATGGTGGAGGAGGCCGAGGTCGTCGAGGGCTGCCGGGCGATCGGCTTCGGCCTCGGCGTGCCGGGCCCGAGCGACCTCGGGCTCGTCGACGGCATCCTCGTCGACCGCGCGTTCCTCGACGACCGGCAGCGCCAGGCGCTCGAGCTCGCCGACCTCGGCGACCTCGAGCCTGCGGGCCTCCGCTCGCCGCACATGACCCGCAACGTGCTCGCCGCAGCCGCGCTCGCGCGCGCGTTCGGCGCCGAGCCCGTGCACGTCCGCGACGCCATCCGCTCCTTCCGGCTCGACCGGCACCGCACCGAGATCGTCGCCGACGTCGACGGCGTGCGCTGGGTCGACGACTCGAAGGCCACGAACCCGCATGCCGCCGAGGGCTCGCTGAGCGCCTTCGACAGCGTCGTGTGGATCGTCGGAGGCCTCTTCAAGGGCGCCGACGTCGCGCCGCTCGTCGAGCGGCACGCCCGCCGCATCGTCGCCGTCGTCGCGATCGGCGTCGAGCGCGCTCCCGTGCGCGAGGCGTTCGCGCGACACGCGCCGGGCATCCCGCTCGTCGAGGTCGACACGGCGGACACTGGAGCCGTGATGCGGCTGGCCGTCGAGGCCGCCGCAGCGCACGCCGTGCCAGGCGTGACGGTCCTGCTGGCGCCGGCGGCCGCATCCATGGACCAGTTCGAGGACTACGCAGCCCGGGGCGATCGCTTCGCCGAGGCCGTGCGGGCCAGGGGAGAGACGGAAGGGGGAGCCGATGGTCACCACGACGGCTCCCGCCTCGACCACTGACGGCGGCCGCGTCGAACGGATGGGCAAGCGCGCGCTCGTGCGCGTGCGATCCGTGTTCGGCGCCCCGACGCTCAACGCGGCGCTCCTGCTCGGCACGACGATGTTCCTGGTCGCCTTCGGCCTGATCATGGTGCTCTCGTCCTCCGCGGTCGAGAGCTACGTCGCGAACGACTCGTTCTTCACCGACTTCGCCAAGCAGAGCGCATTCGCCGCCATCGCGATCGTGCTCATGCTGCTCGCCGCACGCATGCCGGCCACGCTGTGGCAGCGGATCGCGTGGCTCGCCGTCGCCGTCGGCATCGCGCTCCAGGTGCTCGTCTTCACGCCGCTCGGCTTCGGCTCGGGCGGCAACCGCAACTGGATCGGCATCGGCGGCTTCTCCCTGCAGCCCTCCGAGTTCGTGAAGGTCGCGCTGTGCGTGTGGCTCGCGATGATCATGACGCGCAAGCAGAAGCGCATCACAGGCTTCTGGCAGGCGTGGATCCCCGCGGCGCCCGTCGCTGGGCTCTCGATCGGGCTCGTGCTGCTCGGCAGCGACCTCGGCACCGTCGTCATCATGGTGATGCTCTCGTTCGGCGCCCTCTGGTTCGCGGGCGTCAAGTGGTGGCACCTGCTGCTGCCCGTGCTGGGACTCGCCCTGCTGGCCGTCCCCGTGGTGCTCTCGAGCCCCTCGCGCGTGCGGCGCATCTCGGCGTTCGTGCAGGGCTGCACCGACGCGGACTACTACTCCGGGTGCTGGCAGCAGCTGCACGGCACGTGGGCGCTCTCGGCGGGCGGACTGTTCGGCGTGGGTCTCGGCAACTCGCGCGCGAAGTGGTCGTGGCTGCCCGCGGCCGACAACGACTACATCTTCGCGATCATCGGCGAGGAGCTCGGGCTGCTGGGCGCCACCGTCGTGCTCGCCCTCTTCGCGCTGCTCGCCTGGACGATGCTGCGCATCGTCCGGCAGGCGAAGCTGCAGATGACGCGCGTCGTCACCGGCGCCGCGACGGTGTGGCTCATCGGCCAGGCGATCGTGAACATCGGCGTCGTGCTGGGCCTGCTGCCCGTGCTCGGCGTGCCGCTGCCGTTCATCTCCTCCGGCGGGTCCCAGCTGATCGCGGCCCTCCTCATCGTCGGGATCGTGCTGTCGCTCGAGCGGGTCGACAACCCGCGCGTCCGCGGCGAGCTGCCCGCGGTCGGGGCCTGACGTGCGCGCCCTGCTCGCCGGCGGTGGCACCGCCGGCCACGTGAACCCGCTGCTCGCGACCGCCGAGCGGCTGCGCGAGCGGCACCCGGACGCCGAGCTCGTCGTGCTCGGGACACGAGAGGGACTGGAGCGCGAGCTCGTGCCGCGCGCGGGCCTCGAGCTCGTCACGATCGAGAAGCTGCCGTTCCCGCGCCGGCCCGACGTCGCGGCCGCGCGCTTCCCCGGTCGGTGGCGCCGTGCCGTGCGTGAGGTGCGCGCGCTCATCCGCGAGCGGCGCTTCGACGTCGTCGTGGGGTTCGGCGGGTACGCGTCGGCGCCCGCCTATCGCGCCGCTCGCCTCGAGGGCGTGCCCATCGTCATCCACGAGGCCAACGCCAAGCCCGGCATGGCGAACCTGCTCGGCGCGCGCTGGACGCCGTTCGTCGGCCTCTCCTACCGGTCGACGAGGCTGCGCGGCGAGCTCGTCGGCATGCCGCTGCGACCGGAGATCACCGGCCTCGACCGCGCGGGCCTGCACGACGCGGCATGCGAGGAGCTGGGCCTCGACCCCGCCCGGCCGACGCTGCTCGTCACCGGCGGCTCGCAGGGCGCGCGCTCGATCAACCGCGCCATCGTCGCCGCTGCCGCCGACATCGTCGGCGCGGGCTGGCAGATCCTGCACCTCTCCGGCGGCAGGCAGACCGACTTCGAGCCGGCGACCGTGCCGCACTACGTCGCGATCGAGTACCTCGATCGCATGCACCTCGCGCTCGCCGCGGCCGACCTCGTCGTCTGCCGCGCCGGCAGCCTGACGGTGTCGGAGCTCATGGCCGTGGGCCTGCCGGCTGTGTACGTGCCGCTGCCCTACGGCAACGGCGAGCAGGGCATGAACGCCGCCGACCAGGTTTCCGCTGGTGGCGCACTGCTCGTGGCGGACGCCGACTTCACGGCAGAATGGGTGCGCGCACGGCTCGTGCCGCTGCTGCGGGACTCCGACGCCATCGCCGCGATGGCCACCGCGAGCGCGGGTGCGGGCGCGACGGACGGCAGCGACCGGATGAGCGACCTCATCGAACGGGCAGCTGCCACGAGGAGGCAGTCGTGATCGAACCCGATCTCAGCCAGCCGATCCCTGAGGCGATCGAGCGGGTCCACTTCATCGGCATCGGCGGTTCCGGCATGTCCGGCATCGCCAACATGATGCTCGACGCCGGCATCGAGGTGTCGGGCTCCGACCGCTCGGGCTCGGCCACGGTCGACCGGCTCGTCGAGCGGGGCGCCCGCGTCGGCATCGGCCACGACGCAGCGCACCTGCCCGCCGAGCTCGACGCCGTCGTGGTCACGAGCGCGCTCTGGCCCGACAACCCCGAGCTCGTCGCGGCGCGCGAGCGCGGCATCCCGATCCTGCACCGATCGCAGGCCCTGCACGTGCTCGCGCGCGGCAAGCGGGTCGTCGCGGTCGCCGGTGCGCACGGCAAGACCACCACGACCGGCATGCTCGTCGTCGGCCTGCACGGCCTCGGCATCGACGCCGGCTTCGTGAACGGCGGCGTCATCGCGGGGATCGACACCTCGAGCGGCCACGGCGCCTCGGACGTGTTCGTGCTCGAGGCCGACGAGTCCGACGGCTCCTTCCTGCTCTACGACGTCGCGGTGGCGCTCATCACGAACGTCGACACCGACCACCTCGACCACTACGGCACCCCCGAGGCCTTCGACGCCGCGTTCGCCGAGTTCGCCGACCGCGCGAGCGAGGCGGTGGTCATCTCGGCCGACGACCCGGGCGCCCAGCGGGTCCGCGCGCTCATGCAGCACGAGCGCGTCGTCACCTTCGGCGAGGCCGAGGGCGCCGACGTGCGCATCGTCGACATCCGCGTCGGCGACGTCGCGTCGTGCACCCTCGAGATCGCGGGGGAGCGGTTCGAGCTCGAGGCGGGCGTGCCCGGCCGACACAACGCCGTGAACGCGGCCGGCGCGCTGGCGACCCTCGTCGCGATGGGCATCGCCCCCGCCGACGGCGCGCGGGCTCTCGCCGCCTTCCGAGGCACGGGCCGCAGGTTCGAGCTGCACGGGGAGCGCCGCGGCGTGCGCGTGTTCGACGACTACGCGCACCACCCCGCCGAGGTCGACGCCGCGCTCACGGCCGCCCGCACGGTCATCGGCGACGGCCGCATCATCGCGATCCACCAGCCGCACCTCTACACCCGCACGCGCGACATGGCGGGCGAGTTCGCGGCCGTCTACGAGCGGGTCGCCGACCACACGGTCGTGCTCGACGTCTACGGCGCCCGCGAGGACCCCATCCCCGGGGTCACCGGCGCGCTCGTCGCGGACCGGTTCGCGGACCCGGGCGACGTCGACTTCCTGCCCGACTGGCAGCAGGCGGCCGAGCGGGCGGCCGCGATCGCGCGCGAGGGCGACATCATCGTCACGCTCTCGTGCGGCGACGTGTACCGGATCATCCCGCAGGTGCTGTCGGCGCTCGAGGTGGGCGACGGCGCGTGAGGCGGCCCGACGGGTTCGACCACCGGCCCGACGTCGAGGCTGAGGAGACGCACGACGCGCTCGGGCCATGGCGACGCCCGGTCGACGCTCGACCTCCCGTCGACGCACCACCGGTCGAGGACGAGGAGCCGCCGAAGCGCCGCTGGGCGCTGAGCGCGTACGACGGGCTCGACGACGAGGCGACCGAGCCGGAGCCTGTGCCGCTGGAGCGCGGCTCGCACGCGCAGCGGGTCGATCGCGCATGGCGCGCCGCCCAGAAGGACCAGCGCGCCGAGGAGCGCGAGCAGGCGCGCGCGGCGAAGCGGGCGGCGGCGCAGGCGCGCCGCGCGCGCATCCGCGGCGAGCGGGCGGAGGTGCGCCGCTTCACGGCCGGCAGGCGCCGGCAGCTGCGCGTCGCGCTGCTCACCGGCGGCGGGCTCGTGCTCGCGCTCGCGCTGCTCGTGGGGCTCGTGTGGTCGCCGCTCATGGCGGTGCGCGACGTGCGCGTCGAGGGAGCGGACCGGCTCGACCCCGCCGCGGTGCAGGCCGCGCTCGGCGACCACGTCGGCGAGCCGATCGCCACGGTCACCGAGGCGGGCGTGGGCGAGCGGCTGCAGACGATCCCGCAGATCGAATCGTTCCGGCTCGAGGTCGTGCCGCCGTCCACGATGATCGTGCACATCGTCGAGCGCCGACCGGTCGCGATCGTGCCGACAGCCGCGGGCGAGAGCGTGATCGACGCGGCCGGCGTGGTGCTCGGCGGCGTGGACGCCGCCGCGGGCTCGCTGCCGCGGCTCGTGGGCGTCGAGCCCGGCAGCCCGGAGTTCGAGGCGGTCGCGACCGTGCTCGTGTCGGTGCCGACGGAGGTGCTCTCGACGACGCAGTCCATCGAGGCGCCCACCCCGTCCGACATCCGGCTCACCCTCGCGAGCGGCCAGGTCGTCCAGTGGGGCGGTGCGGAGGAGAGCAGGCTCAAGGCGGATGTCGTGGCCGCGCTCATCGCGACCCAGGACCCGAGCGCCGCCCGCGTGCTCGATGTCCGTGCCCCCGAGCACCCCGTCATCCGCGGCTCTTGAGCGCCCGCGAACCTGACGATTCTTTTTCTTGTCAGATGCGCTCGCGACACACCGAGTCGCTCCCGGCGAGGCGGCTGTGGCGCCCGTAGCGTCGTCCTCGTCAGCATGAAGTGAGGAATTCTCTAAACTTCAACTTGAGGTTGAGAGTTCGATCGAGGGGCCGGAACCGTGACTTCCAACAACAACTACCTCGCCGTCATCAAGGTGGTCGGCGTGGGCGGCGGCGGCGTGAACGCCGTGAACCGCATGATCGATCTCGGCCTGCGAGGGGTCGAGTTCATCGCCATCAACACCGATGCGCAGGCGCTGCTGCTCAGCGACGCCGACGTCAAGCTCGACGTCGGCCGCGAGCTCACCAAGGGCCTCGGCGCGGGCGCGGACCCCGAGGTGGGTCGCCGCGCCGCTGAGGACCACGCGGAGGAGATCGAGGAGGCGCTCGCCGGCGCCGACATGGTCTTCGTCACCGCGGGAGAGGGAGGCGGCACGGGCACCGGCGGCGCACCCGTCGTGGCGCGCATCGCCAAGAGCCTCGGTGCGCTCACCGTCGGCGTCGTGACCAAGCCGTTCTCGTTCGAGGGCAACCGGCGCCGCCAGCAGGCCGAGACGGGCGTCGAGGCGCTCAAGAACGAGGTCGACACGCTCATCGTCGTGCCGAACGACCGGCTGCTCGAGATCAGCGACATGGGCATCTCCATGGTCGAGGCCTTCGAGACCGCCGACCAGGTGCTGCTCGCGGGCGTCCAGGGCATCACCGACCTCATCACCACGCCGGGCCTCATCAACGTCGACTTCGCCGACGTCAAGAGCGTCATGCAAGGCGCGGGCAGCGCGCTCATGGGCATCGGCTCGTCGCGCGGCGCCGACCGTGCCATCAAGGCCGCGGAGCTCGCGGTCGCGAGCCCGCTGCTCGAGGCGAAGATCGACGGCGCGCACGGCGTGCTGCTGTCGATCCAGGCCGGCAGCAACCTCGGCATCCACGAGACCTACGACGCGGCGAAGCTCGTGCAGGAGGCCGTCCACCCCGAGGCCAACATCATCTTCGGCACGGTGATCGACGACACCCTCGGCGACGAGGTGCGCGTCACCGTCATCGCCGCCGGCTTCGACGGTCCTGGACCGGTGGCCAAGGAGGACGACTCCGTCATCCGCACGGCCGCTCGCACCGAGATGGGCCTCCGGCCCATGAGCTCCGCTGCCGCCGAGCCGGAGATCGACCGCCGTCCGATGCCGGCGCCGCCGGTCGCGGACCACCTCACCGGGCCGGTGCAGCCGCTTACGCAGGTGGACGAGGAGGAGGACGAGTTCCTCCCCGACTTCCTGCGCTGATCCGCATGACGGACGCCCCCGCCACGCGCCTGGCCGCGTTCCTCGACGAGCTCGAGGACGCGCGCCGGGCGCGCGGCGTGACGCTCATCGTGGTGACGAAGCGGCATCCGGCGTCGCTCGTCCGCGAGCTCGCCGCTGCCGGTCAGCGCGACTTCGGCGAGAGCCGTCACCCGGAGTCGCGCGACAAGGCGGCGGAGCTCGCCGACCTGGGCCTCACCTGGCACTTCGTCGGCCAGCTGCAGCGCAACAAGGCCAGGCAGATCGCACGCTACGCCGACGTGCTGCACTCGATCGACTCGCTCGAGCTCGTCGACGCGCTCGAGGGCGGTGACGACGAGCGCCCGGTGCGGGATGCGCTCGTGCAGGTGAACCTCACCGACGACCCGGGCCGCGGCGGGATCGCCCCCGCGGAGCTGCAGGCGCTCGCCGAGCGCGTCGCGGCCTCGCCCGCGCTGCGACTCCGGGGCGTCATGGCCGTCGCGCCCTTCGGCGAGGAGCCCGGCCGCGCCTTCGAGCGCCTCGCCCGCCACGCCGAGCGCGTGCGCACCATCGACCCCGCCGCCGACTGGATCTCCGCGGGCATGAGCGCCGACTGGCGCGAGGCCCTGGAGCACGGCGCGACACACCTGAGAATCGGCACGGCAATCACGGGAAACCGCCCAGCCGGCGGATAGCGTGAACCCAGCCACGAGGAGGATCCCATGAGCAACGCACTGAAGAAAGCTGCGATCTACTTCGGCTTCGCCGAAGAGGACGAGCTGACCCAGGAGGTCCGCCCTGTCGAGCGGACAGAAGAGCAGGACCGGCACGACCGTGCCCCACAGCCGCGGGAGCGGGTCGAGGAGCCGCGCCGCGCGCCGGTCACCAAGCTCCGTCCGGCGCAGAAGGTGAGCGACATGAGCGAGATCCTCACGGTGCACCCGCGCCAGTACAAGGACGCCAAGCCGATCGCGGAGGCGTTCCGCGACGGGACCCCCGTGATCATTAACCTCTCGCAGATGACCGACGGCGACGCCCGCCGCCTCATCGACTTCTCGGCCGGCCTGACGCAGGGCCTCGAGGGTCGCATCGAGCGCGTGACGACGAAGGTCTACCTGCTGACGCCCGAGCACATCGCCGTCTCCGGCGGCCGTTCGGTCGACGAGGACACGGACTCGGCCGTCTTCGCCCACTGAGGGGCGAGCCGCCCGTCTCCGCCTCCTCCGTCACCACCGTCTCCATCAACACCGTGCCGATCGTCTCGATCCTCGCGTGGCTGGTCTACGCCGCCGCGAACCTCGCGCTCTACGTGCTGTGGGCGCGGATCATCCTCGACCTCGTGCGGCAGCTGCGGCGCGACTGGAAGCCAGCGGGCTTCTGGCTCGTGCTGTCGGTGTGGCTGCTCCGCGTCACCGACCCGCCGCTGCGCTTCGTGCGCCGCTTCGTGAAGCCCGTGCGCATCGGCGGCGTCGCGCTGGATCTCGCGATGCTCGTGCTCATGCTCGCGCTGATCCTCCTCATCGCGATCGTGAGCCCGTTCCGCTTCGCGTGACCCGGGCGCCCTCGGCCCTCGGGCTAGGATCGAGAGCACCGACCGTCACGGGTACGGTGAATCTGCGCTGCAGGCCCGATGGGGGCCGCAGTCGAGCAAGAAAGGCATGCCATGGCACTGACTCCTGACGACGTCGTCCACAAGCGCTTCGAGACGACGCGCTTCCGCGACGGCTACGACCAGGACGAGGTCGATGACTTCCTCGACGAGGTGGTGACGGAGCTCCGTCGACTCACCGAGGAGAACGACGCGCTCCGTGCCGAGAACGAGCAGCTGAAGCAGGGCGGCGCGGTCGCCGTGCCCGTCGAGGCGCAGCCCGACGCCGTGCAGAGCGTCGAGACGGTGCAGACCGTGGACACCGCGGCGCTCGACGAGCTCCGCGCAGAGAACGAGCGGCTCCAGCAGCAGCTCGCCGAGGCCGAGGCTCGCCAGGCCCAGGCTGCCCCGGTCGCCGAGCCGCAGCAGGCGCAGGCGCCCGCCGAGCAGCCGGCAGCTCCCGCAGCGAACGGCGAGGCCAACGGCCTGATCGCCCTGGCCACGCGCCTGCACGACGAGCACGTCGCCGCGGGCGAGTCGCGCCGCGACGAGCTCATCGCCGCCGCCCAGGCCACCGCGCAGCAGATCGAGGACGACGCCGAGCAGCGCAGGACCGCGCTCGAGCAGGAGTACGACGACAAGAAGGCCAAGCTCGAGCAGCAGAAGGTCAGCCTCGAGCAGAAGATCGACGAGCTCAAGAGCTTCGAGCGCGACTACCGCCTCAAGCTGCGCGGCTACATCGAGAGCCAGCTGCGCGACCTCGACCGCTCGTCCTCGCTCGCCTTCGGCGGCCAGGGCGGGAGCTGAGCGCGCACTCGGTGACTGACGACAGCACTGCTGACGACCGCACGGCGGTCCCGAGGTCGACCTGGCGCATGCTGGGGCTCGTCCTCGGGACCGCCGTCGTCGTGTGGCTCGCCGACCTGCTCTCGAAGGAGTGGGTCATCGCCAACCTCGCCGAGGGCGAGCAGCGTCCCGTGCTCGGCGAGCTGCTCCAGTGGCACTTCGTGCGCAACCCCGGAGCCGCCTTCTCGCTCGCCGCCGGCTCGACCTGGATCTTCACGATCCTCGCCGCCGCCGTCGTGATCTTCATCGTCACGCAGCTGCGGAGCATCCGCTCCCGCCTCTGGGCTGCCGCGTTCGGCGGGCTGCTGGGCGGCACGCTCGGCAACCTCACCGACCGCCTCACGCGCGAGCCCGGCTTCTTCGTCGGTCACGTGATCGACTTCATCCAGGTCTGGGGCTTCCCGGCGATCTTCAACATCGCCGACATCTTCATCGTCTCGTCGATGATCGGCGTCGTGCTGCTCGTGCTGCTGAACATCGGCCTCGACGGCGTGCGCCACACCGACGAGCCGAAGCGCGAGCGCGCGGTCGAGGTCGACCACGACGCGACGCAGCCGCTCGACCCGGACGACCGACCCGGCGACCGACCCGGCGACCGCGCCTGATGGAGTCGCGCTTCCTGCAGGTGCCTCCCGGGCTCGACGGCACGCGCGCCGACGCCGGGCTCGCCAAGCTGCTCGGCCTGTCCCGCACCGCGGTCGTGACGATGCTCGACGACGGCGGCGCCGTGCAGGACGGCACGGTGCTCGGCAAGTCCGACCGGCTGCGCGCCGACGCCTGGCTCGACCTCACCTGGCGGCCGCGGGAGGAGCCGAGGCTCGAGCCGACGCCGGTCGCCGACCTCGGCATCATCCACGACGACGACGACATCGTCGTGGTCGACAAGCCCGCGGGCGTCGCCGCCCACCCGAGCGTCGGCTGGCAGGGCCCCACGGTGGTCGGCGCGCTTGCCGCGGCCGGCTTCCAGGTCGCCGCCTCGGGCGCCGCGGAGCGGCAGGGCGTCGTGCACCGGCTCGACGCCGGCACGAGCGGGCTGATGGTCGTCGCCAAGAGCGAGCGCGCGTACTCGTCGCTCAAGGCCGCCTTCCACGACCGCGAGGTCGAGAAGATCTACCACGCCGCCGTGCAGGGGCACCCCGATCCGCTCGTCGGCACCATCGACGCGCCGATCGGCCGGCACCCGAGCAGCGAGTGGCGCTTCGCCGTCGTGTCGAGCGGCAAGCACGCGATCACGCACTACGAGACGATCGAGGCGTTCCGCGGCGGCAGCCTGCTCGAGATCGAGCTCGAGACGGGCCGCACCCACCAGATCCGGGTGCACATGGCCGCCAGGCGGCATCCGTGCCTCGGCGACACGATGTACGGCGCCGACCCCACCGTCGCCGCGCGGCTCGGCCTCTCGCGCCAGTGGCTGCACGCCATGCGGCTCGGCTTCCGCCACCCGGGCACGGGGGAGCGGGTGACCTTCGAGTCGAGCTACCCGGCGGACCTCGCGGCGGCGCTCGAGCAGCTCCGAGAGGACTGACCACGGCCCGGCGGGTGGGCGGTCGCCCGTAGGATCGAAGGGCCATGGCAGACTCCTTCGCGCACCTCCACGTCCACACCGAGTACTCGATGCTCGACGGCGCAGCCCGCATCAACGAGCTGATGCGGGCGGTCGAGGAGCAGAAGATGCCGGCGGTCGCGATGACCGACCACGGCAACGTCTTCGGCGCGTACGAGTTCTGGAAGGCCGCGCGGTCGCAGGGCGTCAAGCCGATCATCGGCACCGAGGCGTACATCACGCCCGGCACGCACCGCTCCGACAAGACGCGCGTCAAGTGGGGCGGGCAGGATGCGTCGCCCGGGGACGACGTCTCGGGCAGCGGCGCGTACACCCACATGACGCTGCTGGCCGAGAACAACGATGGCCTGAAGAACCTCTTCCGGCTCTCGTCGTACGCCTCGATGGAGGGCTTCTACTTCAAGCCGCGCATGGACCGCGAGCTGCTCGAGCGCCACTCGAGCGGCCTCATCGCCACCACCGGCTGCCCCTCGGGCGAGGTGCAGACGAGGCTGCGGCTCGGGCAGTTCGACGCCGCCATCGAGGCGGCCGCCTCCTACCGCGACCTGTTCGGCCCGCAGAACTACTTCCTCGAGATCATGGACCACGGCCTCGAGATCGAGAAGCGGGTGCGCGAGGACCTGCTCGAGATCGGTCGCCGCCTCGACCTGCCGCTGCTCGCGACGAACGACCTGCACTACACGCACGCCGACGACGCGAAGAGCCACGAGGCGCTGCTGTGCGTGCAGTCCGGCTCGACGATGGACGACCCGAACCGCTTCAAGCTCGAGGGCGGCGGCTACTACGTGAAGTCGGCCGCCGAGATGCGGCACCTGTTCCGCGACCTGCCGGAGGCCTGCGACAACACGCTGCTCATCGCCGAGCGCTGCTCGGTCGAGTTCGACGAGCAGGCGAACTACATGCCCCGCTACCCGGTGCCGGAGGGCCACACCGAGGACACCTGGTTCCGGCACGAGGTCGCCGTCGGGCTCGAGCGCCGCTACCCGGGCGGCGTGCCCGAGAAGGTGCACCGGCAGGCGGCGTACGAGATGGACGTCATCTCGAAGATGGGCTTCCCCGGCTACTTCCTCGTGGTCGCCGACTTCATCAACTGGGCCAAGGACAACGGCATCCGCGTCGGCCCCGGTCGCGGCTCGGGCGCCGGCTCGATGGCGGCGTACGCCATGCGCATCACCGACCTCGACCCGCTCGAGCACGGCCTGATCTTCGAGCGCTTCCTCAACCCCGACCGCGTCTCGATGCCCGACTTCGACATCGACTTCGACGACCGCCGCCGCCCCGAGGTCATCCGCTACGTGACCGAGAAGTACGGCACCGAGCGCGTCGCGCAGATCGTCACCTACGGCACGATCAAGTCGAAGCAGGCGCTCAAGGACGCGTCCCGCGTGCTCGGCTTCCCGTTCGGCATGGGCGAGAAGCTCACGAAGGCGATGCCGCCCGCGGTGATGGGCAAGGACATCCCGCTCTCGGGCATCTTCGACGAGAAGCACGAGCGCTACAAGGAGGCCGGCGACCTCCGCGCGCTCATCGAGACCGACGCCGAGGCGAAGACCGTCTTCGAGACCGCTCGCGGCCTCGAGAACCTCAAGCGCCAGTGGGGCGTGCACGCCGCGGGCGTGATCATGTCGTCCGACCCGCTCATCGACATCATCCCGGTGATGAAGCGCGAGCAGGACGGCGCCATCATCACGCAGTTCGACTACCCGGCGTGCGAGTCGCTCGGCCTCATCAAGATGGACTTCCTGGGGCTTCGCAACCTCACGATCGTGTCGGACGCGCTCGACAACATCCGGGCGAACCGCGGCGAGGAAATCGACCTCGAGACCCTGCCGCTCGACGACCGCGCCGCGTACGAGCTGCTGCAGCGAGGCGACACGCTCGGCGTCTTCCAACTCGACGGCGGTCCGCTGCGCTCGCTGCTGCGGCTCATGAAGCCCGACTCGTTCGGCGACATCTCGGCCGTCATCGCGCTCTACCGCCCCGGCCCCATGGGCGCCGACTCGCACACCAACTACGCGCTCCGCAAGAACGGCCAGCAGCCGATCACGCCGATCCACCCAGAGCTCGAGGAGCCGCTCGCCGAGATCCTGGGCGAGAGCTACGGCCTCATCATCTATCAGGAGCAGGTGATGGCGGTCGCGCAGAAGGTCGCCGGCTACACGCTCGGCCAGGCCGACATCCTGCGGCGCGCGATGGGCAAGAAGAAGAAGGCAGAGCTCGACAAGCAGTTCGAGGCCTTCTCCGGCGGCATGCGCGAGCGCGGGTACTCCGCCGACGCGGTCAAGGCGCTCTGGGACGTCCTCCTGCCCTTCTCGGACTACGCCTTCAACAAGGCGCACTCCGCCGCGTACGGCGTCATCTCCTACTGGACCGCCTACTTGAAGGCGCGCTACCCGGCCGAGTACATGGCGGCGCTGCTGACGAGCGTCGGCGACTCCAAGGACAAGATGGCGATCTACCTGTCGGAGTGCCGGCGCATGGGCATCACGGTGCTGCCGCCCGACGTCAACGAGTCGACCCTGTACTTCACGGCCGTCGGCGACGACATCCGCTTCGGCCTCGGCGCCGTGCGCAACGTCGGCGAGGGTGTCGTCGAGGGCATCATCGCGGCCCGCAAGCGCGAGGGCGCGTATGTCTCGTTCCACGACTTCCTGAAGAAGGTGCCGCTCGGGGTCGCCAACAAGCGCACCGTCGAGTCGCTCATCAAGTCGGGCGCGTTCGACACCCTGGGCGCCACGCGTCGCGGCATGCTCGAGATCCACGAGGATGCGGTCGACGCCGCCGTCTCGATCAAGCGCAACGAGGCGAACGGCCAGGTCGACCTGTTCGGCGACATCTTCGACGACCTCGACACCGTCGCCGACCGGGTGCCCGACCGCCCGGAGTGGGGCAAGCAGGACAAGCTCGCGTTCGAGCGCGAGATGCTCGGCCTGTACGTCTCGGACCACCCGCTCGCCGGCCTCGAGCTCGAGCTCGCCAAGCACGCGACGCACCAGATCCAGGACCTCGTCGAGACGGCGGAGGACGGCGACACCGTCATCCTCGCCGGGCTCGTGACGAGCGTGCAGCACCGCGTCGCGCGCAACTCCGGCAACCCGTACGGCATCTTCGCGCTCGAGGACTTCGGCGGCGAGCTCGAGGTGATGGTGCTCGGCAAGAGCTACACCGAGTTCCGCCACGCGCTGCAGGCCGACCAGGTGGTCGTCGTGCGGGGTCGCGTGCGCACCCGCGATGACGGCTTCACCATCCACGCGAACAGCATCGACACCCCCGATGTGCAGCCGGTCGACGAGACCCGGCCGCTCGAGCTGCGCATCCCCGAGCGCCGCGCGTCGATGACCGCGATGCGCGAGCTGCGCGGCCTGCTCGAGCGGCACGCCGGACCGACCGACGTGCGGCTCGCGCTCGAGCGCCCTGAGGTCGAGCGGGTGTTTGCGCTGCCGCAGCAGGTGCGCGTCTCGAGCGACCTGTTCGGCGAGCTGAAGTCGCTGCTGGGACCCGCCTCGATCGCGTAGCCCCGGCGCGGCCGGCGCCCAGCACCCGGCAGGTGAGTGGTCACTTGCGCGGGTGAGTGGTCACGTCGGTGTGTGAGTGGTCACTTGCGCGGGTGAGTGGTCACTTCGGCGGGTGAGCGGTCACTTGGGTGGGTGAGTGGTCGCTTGGGTGGGTGAGTGGTCACTTCGGCGGGTGAGTGGCCAGAGGCTCCACGCACCTGCGGCTGTGACCCCTCAGGTGCGGGAATGACCTTTCAGGCGCCGAAGTGACCACTCAGATGCGGGAGTGACCACTCAGGCGCGGCAGTGACCACTCAGGTGCGGGAGTGACCACTCAGGCGCGGGAGTGACCACTCGCGGGCGGGAGTGACCGCTCCGGGGCGGGAGCGGGCGCCGCGCGAATACGATGGAACCCGTGCTCCGACGAATCGACCTCACCACCCTGCCCGACGATCGCGAGCTCCGGGCGCTGCTGCCGCGGCCCGCGGTCGACGTCGAGGCGGCGCTGCCGGCGGTCGCGGAGCTCATCCGCGACGTGCGCGAGCGGGGCGAGGCGGCGCTGCTCGAGCAGGCCGAGCGCTTCGACCGGGTGCGGCCCGACGCGCTGCGCGTGCCCGCCGAGACGATCGCGGATGCGCTCACCGCGCTGGCGCCGGACGTGCGGGCCGCGCTCGAGACCGCCATCGCCCGCGTGCGCACCGGCTCCGCCGCGCAGGTGCCGCCGCCGTCGCGCGTCGAGCTCGCGCCCGGCGCCGTCGTCGAGCTGCGCTGGCAGCCGGTCGACCGCGTCGGCCTCTACGTGCCGGGCGGCAAGGCCGTCTACCCGTCGAGCGTGGTCATGAACGTCGTCGCCGCGCAGGCGGCTGGCGTCGCGTCCATCGCGGTCGCGAGCCCCGCCCAAGCCGAGCACGGCGGGCTCCCGCACCCGACCATTCTCGCCGCGTGCGCGCTGCTGGGCGTCGACGAGGTCTACGCGATGGGCGGCGCGGGCGCGATCGGTGCGCTCGCGCACGGGGTGCCGGGCATCGGGCTCGAGGCGGTCGACGTCGTCACCGGGCCGGGCAACGTGTTCGTCGCCGCGGCGAAGCGCGCCGTCTCGGGCATCGTGCGCGTCGACGCCGAGGCGGGACCCACCGAGATCCTGGTCATCGCTGACGCGAGCGCCGACCCGGAGCTCGTCGCCGCCGACCTCGTCAGCCAGGCCGAGCACGACGAGCTCGCGAGCGCCGTGCTCGTGACCGACGACGAGGCGCTCGCCGACCGCGTCGATGCGGCCGTCGCCCGGCGCGCGGTGGAGACGCCCGCCGCCGAGCGGGTGCGGGCGGCGCTCACGGGGGAGCAGTCCGCGATCGTGCTCGTCGCCGACCTGACCGCGGCGGCGCGGGTGAGCGACGCCTACGCCCCCGAGCACCTCGAGCTGCTGACGGCGGACGACGACGCGCTGCTCGCGCGCATCCGCCACGCCGGCGCCATCTTCGTCGGCCCGCACGCACCGGTGAGCCTCGGCGACTACGCCGCCGGCTCGAACCACGTGCTGCCCACGGGCGGCCAGGCCCGCCGCGTCGCCGGCCTCGGCGCGGCCACGTTCCTGCGCCCGCAGCAGGTGGTGCGCTACGACCGGGATGCGCTCGCCGACGTGCGCGCCGCCGTCACCGCGCTCGCTGCCGCCGAGGGACTGCCCGCGCATGGCGAGGCCATCGAGGCGCGGTTCGGGGGCGAGCGCTGATGCACTGCCCGTTCTGCCGCAACCCCGACTCCCGCGTCGTCGACTCCCGCACGACCGACGACGGCACCTCCATCCGTCGCCGGCGCCAGTGCACCGAGTGCGGCAGGCGCTTCACGACCACCGAGACCGCGAGCCTCTCGGTCGTCAAGCGCTCAGGCGTGCTCGAGCCCTTCCGCCGCGAGAAGGTCATCGAGGGCGTGCGCAAGGCCGTGCGCGGCCGGCCCGTCACCGACGCCGACCTCGCGGGCGTCGCGCAGTCGGTCGAGGAGACCATCCGCGCGACCGGAGCGAGCCAGATCGACGCCAACGAGATCGGGCTTGCGGTGCTCCCGCCGCTGCGGCAGCTCGACGAGGTCGCGTACCTGCGCTTCGCGAGCGTCTACAACGCCTTCGACTCGCTCGACGACTTCGAGGACGCCATCCGGGCGCTCCGCCAGGACCAGCGGCCCGACGAGACGGACGCCCGGTGAGCGCCTACGACCTGCTGTTCCGGCACGGCTTCTCGCGCGTCGAGCCGGAGGCGGCTCACCACCTCGGCGCCGCCGCGATCCGCGCAGTCGGCGCCGCGCGACCCGGCGTCCGCACCGACGCGGCGCTCCGCACGCGCGCCCTCGGCCGCGAGTTCCCGACGCCCTTCGGTGTCGCCGCCGGCTTCGACAAGGACGCCACGATGATCGCGGGGCTCGGCGCGCTGGGCTTCGGCCACGTCGAGGTCGGCACGCTCACGGCGCTCGCGCAGCCGGGCAACCCGCAGCCGCGGCTCTTCCGGCTCGTCGACGACCGCGCGCTCGTCAACCGGATGGGCTTCAACAACGGGGGAGCAGCAGCGGCCGCCGACCGCATCGCGGCCGCCCGCGAGGCCGAGTCGCGCCCGGTGATCGGCGTCAACATCGGCAAGAGCCGCGTCGTCGACGCCGACGACGCGGCCGCGGTCGAGCGCGACTACCTGACGTCGACGCGGCTCCTCGCGCCGGTCGCCGACTACCTCGCCGTCAACGTCTCCTCACCGAACACGCCTGGCCTCCGGGGGCTGCAGGACGAGCGCCTCCTCGAGCCGCTGCTCGCCGCCATCCGCGGCGCCGCCGGCGCCGTGCCCGTGCTCGTGAAGATCGCGCCCGATCTCGACGACGCGCAGGTCGAGGGCATCGCCGGCCTCGCAGCGAGGCTCGGCCTCGCCGGCGTCATCGCGACGAACACGACCATCCGCCGCGACGGCCTCAAGAGCGACGCGGATGCGGTGGCGCGAGCCGGGCAGGGAGGTCTCTCGGGGCCGCCGGTCGCGGCGCGCTCGCTCGAGGTGCTGCGGCTGCTGCGCGCAGCGCTGCCCGCCGAGGTCGATGTCGTCTCGGTCGGCGGCGTCGAGACGGCCGATGACGTGCGCGAGCGGCTCGCCGCCGGCGCGAGCCTCGTGCAGGGCTACACGGGCTTCGTCTACCGGGGCCCCGGCTGGGCGCGCGAGATCAACCGCGGCCTCGTGGCCCCCAAGTAGCCGCCGGCGCCGGCTCGCAGCTCCCACGGCCGAGCGCCTTCTCCCGAGAGGCGTGTCGGCTCCGTGCCCGGGTGTCGCGACACTCGTGCCGATAGCTGACACTCGCTGCTCTGAGGTCGCGCACGTGTCGACTTGATGAGCGAGTATCGCGACACTCGGGCGGAGAGCTGACACCTGCTGCTCGCACTGCAGCGGCCGTCCGATGCGGGCGCAGCCCGCGGCACGCGAGCCCGCTGGACTGTGGAAACTCGCGGCGCGATCGGCCCTGCTGTGCCAGTCTCCCGGCGTGAACGAGGAGCTGCCCGAGACGCTCGCTGCCACCGGATTCCGTGTCGGGGATGCCGTCGATGCAGGTCTGTCTCGCGGCGTGCTGCGCGGCGCCGCCTTCGCCAAGCCCTTCCGCGGCATCCGCACCCTGAAGGATCCCGAGACGCTCATCGAGCGCGCCGCCGCATTCGCGCCGCTCCTGCGCCCATGGCAGTGCCTCGAAGGGGTCTCCGCGCTCGCCGTTCTCGGGCTGCCGGTGCCGTGGCGGTTGACGCGCGAGCCGACGGTCGAGATCGTCTCGCTGAAGGGTCGTGGCAAGCCCGAGCGGGAAGGCGTTCGGGTGCGGCGGCTCGCGGCGGAGCGACTCGACGCGTGGGAGGTCGGAGGGTTGCCGGTCGCACCCGCGCCGCTCGCGTGGGCGCTCATGGCCGGGCGTTGCACCGTGCACGAGCTCGTCGTGCTCGGCGACGCGATCGTGACTGCGGCTGAGCATTACCCCGGCCGACGGGTCCCGGGCCCGCTCGCATCGCTCGCCGAGCTCGCGGAGACGGTCGAGCAGCGGGCCGGCCGCAGCGGAGCGGCCGCCCTTCGTGCGGCCCTGTCCCGAATCCGAGAGCGGGTCGAGTCGCCGCGCGAGACCGACATGCGGCTGTTCATCGTCGATGCCGGCATGCCGGAGCCGGAGGTGCAGGTCGAGGTGCGGGACCCGCAGACAGGGCTGCTGCTGGGCCGCGCCGACCTCGGGCACCGCGAGGCGCGCGTCGTCGAGGAGTACGAGGGCGACGGCCACCGCGAGAAGGGGCAATGGGACCGCGACATCCAGAAGTACCGCGAGTTCGAGCGCGTCGGCGTGCGGACGGTCCGCGCGACAGACCGCGACTTCGTGCCGAGTCCAGACGAGTGGCTCGCCCGCCTCGCCGAGATCCTCAGGAGCCGCTGGAGCCAGCCGCCGGCGTGAGTGTCGACGTGTGGCACGAGTGTCGCGACACTCCTGCCACGACTCGACACCCCTCGCACGTCAGTTCCGCGAGTGTCGGCCAGACGCTCGAGTGCCGCGACACTTGGACCGCAGGTCGACACTCCGCCCGGCGCGGTCTCGGGGCCGGTCCGGAGAGGTCAGCTCGGGTACTTGAAGAGCTTCGTCTGCGGCTTCGGCATGCGCATGAACGGCAGCTGCACCGACCGCATGGTCGCGTACCAGCCGTGGCCCTTCGCATCCTTCTCGCCGAACTTCGCACGCACCGCGCGGCGCACCTGCCACGCCATCACGACGGAGTCGAGCACCACGATGACGACGAAGCCCCACAGCACGAGGTTGGCGATGAGTCGCCACTGCGGGTCGTTGAGGAACGTCAGCACGAGCACGACGATCATCATCGGCATCGCGAGCGTGCCGATCGAGAGCCGCGCGTCCACGAAGTCGCGCACGTAGCGGCGCACCGGCCCCTTGTCGCGCGCCGGCAGGTACTTCTCGTCGCCCTGCTCGAAGCCGCGGCGGGCCTTCTCGCGCTCGGCGCGCATCTTGTCGGCCGACTGCTTGCGCGCCTCCTTGCGGTCGGAGGGCACGAGCGGGCGGCGGTTGCGCGCGACCTGCTCGGACTGCTTCGGCGTGCGGCGCACCTCCGGCTGAGGCTCGGGGCGAGCCTTGCTGGCGTCGGAGCGGCTGAAGAGCGGCACGTGAGGTCCTTCTCGACTTGCGGTCGCGCCGACGCGGTTGCGTCGACGCCGGATGCGTCCCCACCGGCTGCACCGGCGCTGGGGAACTCCCATGGTACCGCCGACCGCGTGCCAGCGCGCCGCTTAGGATCGAGCGCATGACCCTCCAGACCGACCTCTCCGACCGCGACCGCGCGGTGCTCGCCGCCGTCGACGCGGGCTTCGCCCGCGCCGTCGACGACCTGAAGGCGCTCGTGCGCATCCCGAGCGTCGCGTGGGACGCCTACGATCCCGCGCACGTGCAGGCGAGCGCCGAGGCGGTCGCCGCGCTCGCCGAGGGCACGGGCGTGTTCGAGCGGGTCTCGATCGAGCGCGCGCCCATCGGCGACACCGACACGCTCGGCCAGCCGGCGGTGCTCGCGACCCGAGCCGCCAGGGGCGGCAAGCCGTCGGTGCTGCTCTACGCGCACCACGACGTGCAGCCGTGGGGCGACGAGGCGCTCTGGACGACGCCGCCCTTCGAGCCGACCGAGATCGACGGCCGCCTGCACGGCCGCGGCGCCTCCGATGACAAGGCGGGCGTCATCACGCACATCGCCGCCGTCCGCGCGCTCGCCGAGGTGCTCGACCCCGAGGTCGGCATCGCCCTCTTCATCGAGGGGGAGGAGGAGCACGGCTCCCGCTCCTTCAAGCGCTTCCTCGAGCAGTACGCCGACGTGCTGAGCGCCGACGTCATCGTGGTCGCCGACAGCGACAACTGGTCGACCGAGGTGCCGTCGCTCACCGTCGCGCTGCGCGGCAACGTCGCCCTCAACGTGCGCCTCACGACGCTCGGCCACGCGAGCCACTCCGGCATGATCGGCGGCGCGGTGCCCGACGCGATGATGGCGTTCTCGAAGCTCGCCGCGAGCTTCTGGGACGAGCAGGGCTCCGTCGCCATCGAGGGCCTCACCGAGGCCGACCTCGACGTGCCGGAGCAGTCCGAGGAGCAGCTGCGCGAGGAGGCGGCCGTCCTCGACGGCGTCGACCTCGTCGGCACCGGTCCGCTGCTGCGGCGCCTGTGGGCGAAGCCGGCCGCGACCATCACCGGCGTCGACGCGCCGAGCGTGCCCGACGCATCCAACACGATCCTGCCGACCGTGCGGTTCCGGCTCTCGACCCGCATCGCCCCCGGCCAATCGGCGGCGGACGCGTTCGCGGCGATCGAGCGGCACATCCGCGCGCACACGCCGTTCGGCGCGCACATCGAGTTCGACAGCATCGACCTCGGCGACCCCTTCCTCGTCGACGCGACCGGCTGGGGCGCGACCGAGGCGAAGCAGGCGATGGCGGATGCGTGGGGCGCGGAGCCCGTCGAGGCCGGCATCGGTGGGTCCATCCCGTTCATCGCCGACCTCGTGCACCAGTTCCCGGCCGCGCAGATCCTCGTCACCGGGGTCGAGGACCCGGCGACCATGGCGCACAGCCCGAACGAGTCGCAGCACCTCGGCGTGCTGCGGCGCGCGATCGGCGCCGAGGCGCTGCTGCTCGCCCGCGCAGGCGACCGCACGGAGTAGGCCGCCCGGAATAGGATGGGTCCGCCTGGCGTTGTCCAGGCAGAGTCTGACGAGAGGAGCCGCACATGACGGATCAGCAGGTGTCCGAGGTGGCCACGCCCCCGACGCACGGCGTCAACCTGACCGACACGGCCGCCGACAAGGTGCGCCGACTCCTCGATCAGGAGGGCCGCGACGACCTGCGGCTGCGCGTCGCCGTGCAGCCCGGTGGCTGCTCCGGTCTCATCTACCAGCTCTACTTCGACGAGCGCACCCTCGACGGCGACGTCGTGCGCGACTTCGACGGGGTCGAGGTGGTCGTCGACCGGATGAGCGTGCCCTACCTCGACGGCTCGACGATCGACTTCGAGGACACGATCCAGAAGCAGGGCTTCACGATGGACAACCCCAACGCGGGCGGCTCCTGCGCGTGCGGAGACTCCTTCCACTAGGGCGCCCAGCACCTATCGTCGACACGCCGTCGATCCCCTCCGGATCGGCGGCGTGTCGCCGTTCCAGGCCCGATCGAGAGGCGCGTGGGAGGCTCCTGAGCGCGGTCTGTGGGTACTAGGATCGGTAGAGACGCTGACCGAGCCGGAGGAAGACATTGCGCAATCGTCGAACCCGTTGGATCGCCGCCCCAGTGGCGGTGGTGGTCGCTCTTGCGCTTGCCGGATGCACCCAGGCGCAGCTGCAGGGGTGGATGCCGTCGACGCCGGGCCTGACGAACCACGTCGACCGCATCATGGGGCTGTGGACGACCTCCTGGATCGTGCTCCTCGTCGTCGGCATCGTCACGTGGGGCCTGATGATCTGGGCCGCCGTCGCCTACCGCCGCCGCCGTGGTCAGACCGGCCTGCCGGTGCAGCTGCGGTACCACATGCCGATCGAGATCTTCTTCACGATCGTGCCCGTCATCCTCGTGGCCGGCTTCTTCGCCTTCACCGCGCGTGACCAGGCGATCATCGAGGAGCGCATCGAGGACCCCGACTACTCGATCACCGCCTACGGCAAGCGCTGGGCGTGGGACTTCGTCTACGAGCGCGACGGCCAGGACCCGGTGCACTTCCAGGGCATCCAGGTGCAGCGCGAGGCCGACTCCGGCCAGCTCGACGCGAGCACCCTCCCGACCCTCTACCTGCCGACGAACTCGTCGATCGAGATCACCCTCGAGGCGCGCGACGTCGCGCACTCCTTCTGGATCGTGGAGTTCCTCTACAAGAAGGACATGCTGCCGGGCGTCACGAACCACATGTACTTCGAGACGGGCGCCGAGGAGGGCATCCTGACCGGCAAGTGCGCGGAGCTGTGCGGCGAGTACCACGCGTCGATGCTCTTCAACGTCGAGCTCGTCAGCCCCGAGGAGTACGACGCCTACCTCGAGAGCCTCGAGCAGCAGGGCAACGTCGGCCCGCTCGACGAGTCGCTGAACCCGGCCACCGGCCGCGGCAACATCGACCCGGACCGCGACGAGGACGTGGATCAGACCAACCAGAACGAGGACAGCGAATGACCACCACGGCGACGCCTCGCACCACGGTCAGCCCGACCGCGGAGCGCAAGGGCAACATCATGGTGAAGTGGATCACCTCCACTGACCACAAGACCATCGGGTACATGTACCTGATCGCATCCGTCATCTTCTTCATGATCGGCGGCGTGCTCGCACTGCTGATCCGCGCCCAGCTGTTCGCGCCGGGCCTGGAGATCGTGCCGACCGAGGAGCAGTACAACCAGCTCTTCACGATGCACGGCACGATCATGCTGCTGATGTTCGCGACGCCGCTGTTCGCGGGCTTCGCGAACGTGCTCATGCCGCTGCAGATCGGCGCGCCCGACGTCGCCTTCCCGCGCCTCAACGCGCTCGCGTTCTGGATGTTCACGTTCGGCTCGATGATCGCGGTCGCTGGCTTCCTCACGCCGCAGGGCGCCGCCTCGTTCGGCTGGACGGCCTACACGCCGCTGAGCGACGACGCGTTCTCGCCCGGCACGGGCGGGCACCTGTGGGTGCTCGGCCTCGCGCTCTCGGGCTTCGGCACGATCATGGGTGCCGTCAACTTCATCACCACGATCATGACGATGCGCGCGCCCGGCATGACGATGTTCCGGATGTCGATCTTCAGCTGGAACGTCCTCGTCACGTCGATCCTCGTCATCATCGCGTTCCCGGTGCTCGCTGCGGCGCTGTTCGGCCTCGCGATCGACCGCATCTTCGACGGCCACATCTACGATCCGACGAACGGCGGCGTCGTGCTGTGGCAGCACCTCTTCTGGTTCTTCGGGCACCCAGAGGTGTACATCATCGCGCTGCCGTTCTTCGGCATCATCTCCGAGGTCATCCCGGTCTTCTCGCGCAAGCCGATCTTCGGCTACAACACCCTCGTCGGTGCGACGATCGCGATCGCCGCGCTGTCGATCACGGTGTGGGCGCACCACATGTACGTGACCGGCACCGTGCTGCTGCCGTGGTTCGCGCTCATGACGATGCTCATCGCAGTGCCGACCGGCGTGAAGATCTTCAACTGGATCGGCACGATGTGGCGAGGGTCGATCACCTGGGAGTCGCCTATGCTGTGGGCGCTCGGCTTCCTCGTGACGTTCACCTTCGGCGGACTGACCGGCGTCATCCTCGCCTCGCCGCCGCTCGACTTCCACATCTCCGACACCTACTTCGTGGTCGCGCACTTCCACTACGTGGTGTTCGGCACGGTCGTGTTCGCGATGTTCTCGGGCTTCTACTTCTGGTGGCCCAAGTGGACCGGCAAGATGCTCAACGACCGGCTCGGGCACCTGCACTTCTGGATGCTGTTCGTCGGCTTCCACATGACGTTCCTGATCCAGCACTGGCTGGGCGTCATCGGCATGCCGCGCCGCTACTACACGTACCTCCAGGAGGACGGCTTCACCTGGATGAACCAGGTGTCGACGGTTGGCGCGATGATCCTGGGCCTCTCGATGGTGCCGTTCCTCTGGAACGTCTGGATCACCGCCCGCACGGCGCCGAAGGTGACCGTCGACGACCCGTGGGGCACCGGCCGCTCGCTCGAGTGGGCGACCAGCTGCCCGCCGCCGCGGCACAACTTCACGTCGATCCCGCGCATCCGCTCGGAGTCGCCGGCCTTCGACCTGCACCACCCGAACGCGGGACCGCAGTACGGCGTCGGAGGCGTCGGGCCGCTCAAGGATGCGCCGCAGCGACCGGTGGTCGACCTGGCAGACGGAGAGGTGCGCTGACATGCGTGCGAACATCATCATCCTTGGCGTCCTCGCGGCCTTCTTCTTCCTGTGCGCCGCCGCGTACACGCTGTGGCACATGGCGGCGTACGACGGCCGGGTCGAGTGGGCGGGCACGCTGGGCCTCGCGCTCACCGGCATCATGTCGACGTTCATCGCCTTCTACCTCGTGCTGACCCGGCGCGGCCAGCACGGCGAGATCCCCGCCGACCGCCACGACGCGCACATCGACGACGGCGACCCCGACGAGGGCCACTTCTCGCCCTGGAGCTGGTGGCCGATCTCGCTCGCAGCGGCGTTCGCGCTCATCCTGCTGGCGTTCGCGGGCCCGACCTTCCTGATCCCGATCGGTGGTGCGCTGTTCATCATCGTGATGATCGGCTGGGTGTACGAGCACTACCGCGGCAACTTCAGCCGCTGAGCAGACGCAAGCGCCCCGCCGATCGGCGGGGCGCTTCGTCGTTCAGACGGCGCGACCGGCGCGCAGGCCGGTGTGGAGACAACCGCCGAGGAACGTGCCCTCGAGCGCGCGGTAGCCGTGCACGCCGCCGCCGCCGAAGCCGGCCGCCTCGCCGACCGCGAAGAGTCCCGGGATGGGCGCGCCATCGGCGCCGAGCGCGCGCGAGTCGAGGTCGGTCTGGATGCCGCCGAGCGTCTTGCGCGTGAGCGTGCGCAGCCGCACGGCGATGAGCGGCCAGTGGCGCTCGTCGAGGATGCGGTGCGGGGCAGCCGTGCGCACGAGCCGGTCACCGACGTACTCGCGGGCGCGCCGGATCTCGACCGCCTGCGGGTCGGTCGATGCCGGGTCGGCGACGGCCGCGTCGCGCTCCTCGATGGCAGCGACGACCGCCGCGCGGTCGATGCCCTGCCCGGTCCGGCCCTGCCCGGCCGCGTCGGCCTCGAGCCGCTGCATGCCGTCGAGCAGCTCGGTGAGGCTGCCGGCGACGACGAAGTCCTCGCCGTGGTCGAGGAACGCCTGCACCGGCGCCGGCGCGCCCGGCAGCACGCGCTGCGCGAGCCTTCGCACACTCCGACCGGTGAGGTCCGGGTTCTGCTCCGAGCCCGAGAGCGTGAACTCCTTCTCGACGATCGACTGCGTGAGCACGAACCACGAGTGCTCGGCGCCGACCGACCGCAGGTGCTCGAGCGTCGTGAGCGTGTCGAAGCCCGGGTAGTTCGGCGACGGCAGCCGACGGCCGCGATGGTCGAGCCAGACGCTCGACGGTCCGGGCAGGATGCGGATGCCGTGCTGCGGCCAGACCGGATCCCAGTTGGCGATGCCCTCGGTGTAGTGCCACATGCGGTCGCCGTTCACGAGCCGCGCGCCCGCGTCGTCGGCGAGCGCGAGCCCGGAGCCGTCGACGTGCAGCGGCACCCCGCGCACCGCTTCCCGCGGCGCCGCGCCGAGGCGCGCGGGCCAGAGTTCGCGCACGCGCTCGAGCTCGCCGCCGATGCCGCCGGTGGCGACGACCACCGACTCGGCCCGCAGCTCGAACGAGCCGGCTGCCTCGCGGCTCGACGGCTCCCCGCGCACGGTGACGTCGTCGGCGAGCCGGTCGCCGGCGACCCCGACCACGCGGCCGTCGTCGACCAGCAGCCGGGTCGCGCGGTGCCGGAACGCGAGGTGCGCGCGGCCGTCGGCGACGGCATCCCGCAGCCGCCGCGTGAACGGCGCGACGAGGCCGGGGCCGGTGCCCCAGACGATGTGGAAGCGCGGGACCGTGTTGCCGTGGCCGCCCGCGGTGCGGGCGCCGCGCTCCGCGTGCCCGACGACAGGGAAGAGGCGCACGCCGAGCGAGCGCAGCCACGGGCGCAGGTCGCGGTGGGCGAACTCGAGGTAGGCGTCCGCCCACTGCCGGGCCCACGCATCCTCGTCGCGGTCGAAGCCGGCTGCGTGCAGCCAGTCGGCGCGGGCGAGGTCGGGGGAGTCGGCGATGCCGAGGCGGCGCTGCTCGGGGGAGTCGACGAGCAGCAGGCCGCCGAACGACCAGTACGCCTGCCCGCCGATGGACTGCGGCCCCTCCTGCTCGACCAGCGTCACGGTGCGGCCCCGGTCGAGCGCCTCGCACGCGGTGACGAGCCCGGCGAGGCCGGCCCCGATGACGACGACGTCCTGGGCGCGCATCATTCGATCGGGCACGGGGCTCCTTCGGCTCAGCAGGTCAATCCATCAACGGATGAGCGGGTTCCGGTTCAGCATGGCCGTCGCGGCCCGCTCGAAGTAGTCGTCGAGCTCGGCGCGGTGCAGCGGCGCGGGATCGAGCACGTCGAGCGCGCCGCGCATGCACGCGAGCCAGCGCTCGCGCGCGACCGGGTCGACCGCGAAGGGCGCGTGGCGCATCCGGAGGCGCGGGTGGCCGCGCTGCTCGCTGTACGTCTGCGCGCCGCCCCAGTACTGCTCGAGGAACATGCGGAAGCGGTCCTCGGCGCCCGCGCGGTCGTCCTGCGGGTACATCGGCCGCAGCACGTCGTCGACCCAGACACGCTCGTAGAACTCGTGGACGAGCCGGCGGAAGAAGGGCTCGCCGCCGACCGCGTCGTGCAGGGACTGCGTCATGGCTTCGCCTCCAGCCCGTCGCCGACGACCTTCTGCACCGACGGCAGGTCGAGGCCGAGCTCGTCGAGCCCCGCCTTGACGCGACGGCGCAGCTCGCGCGCCACATCGTCGCGCGCGTTCGCCCGGGTGCGGACGACGAGCCGCAGCACGACGGCCTCGGGGGAGACCGACTCGATGCCCCAGGTCTCTGGCTTGTCGATGACGCGGCCGGTCCACGCCGGCTCCTCGCTCATCGCGGTCGCGACGTCGAGCAGCCGTCCCTCGACCAGGTCGACGTCTGCGTGGTACGGCACGGCCTGGTCGATGATCACGCGGGCCCAGCCCTGCGACTTGTTGCCGACCCGCACGATCTCGCCGTTCCGCACGTACCAGAGCGTCCCGTGCACGTCCCGGACCTGCGTCACCCGGATGCCCACGGACTCGACGACGCCCGAGACCTCTCCGAGGTCGACGAGGTCGCCGATGCCCATCTGGTCCTCGAAGACCATGAACAGCCCGTTGAGGAAGTCCTTGATGACGCCTTGCGCGCCGATGCCGGCGGCGGCGCCGAGGAAGCCGGCCATCGCCACGAGCGAGGCCGGCTCGACGCCCAGCACGCTGAGGATGAGGATGAGCGCGATCGCGCCGATCACCCACGCGACCATCGTGTTGAGCACGCTGCCGATCGCGCGGGTGCGCTGCACGACCCGCACTTGCGCGAGCGGCGAGTTCGAGAGCGCCTCGGTGTCGGCGGCGTCGGCGCGGCGCTTGACGCCGCTCACGACGCCGCCGACCACCCGGGCGATGAGGGTGCGGACGACGTAGAAGGCGATGAAGGCGCCGATGATGACGAGCAGCACGCCGATGGGCTGGCCCCACGTGCCCCACCACTTGCCGACGGCGGCCCAGTCCACGCCGCCCGGCGCGCTCGTCTCCGACAGCATCACTGCTCCGATCAGGCGTCCCGCTCCTGCGCGGCGAGCGCCCGCTCAACGCCGGCGAGGTGCTCGACGACGATGCGGCGGAGCGCGGGCACCGCCGACGTGTTCGCCGAGAGCCAGGCGCGCGTCGCCTCGGCGAGCTCCTCGCTCGCGAGCGCCGCCGGGTAGAGGCCGACGAGCAGGCCCTCGGCCACCTGGTAGGTGCGCGACTCCCAGATCTGCTGGATGGCGTCGTGGTAGCGCGGGACGAGGCCCGACAGGACGGATGCGTCGTTCACGTGCGCGAGTCCGATGCCCGTGTAGCGCACGATCATGTTCGAGGCGCCCGCCTGATCGACGACGGAGGCGAACGCGGCCTCCTTCGCCTCCGGCGTGGGGATCGTGGCACGCGCGCGGGCGGCGAACTGGCGGCCCGTCGCCGTGTCGTCGGCAGCGAGCTCAGCGGCGATCTCCGCCTCGCCGGCGGCGCCGTTCAGCACCAGGCCGTCGAGCAGCTGCCAGCGCAGGTCGGCGTCGATCTCGAGGCCGCTGAGCGCGGTCGCGCCGCTCAGCAGGCCGCGCAGGATCTCGGCGTGCTCGGGCGTCGACGCGAGGGCGGCGAACGCGCCCACGAACTGGAACTGCGCATCCGACCCCGCCTCGGCGGTCGACGCGAGCTCCCAGAGGCCGTCGCCCACGCGCCGGATCGTCTCGGCGCGGCGCGACGGGTGCACGTAGGAGCGGGCCGCGAGGCCGAGCTGCGAGAGCGCCAGGCGGATGGTGGTCGACTCGGTCTCGGCGCCGATGTTCGCGAGCACCAGCTCGACGTAGTCGCTCGCGGGCGTCTCGGCGTCGCGCGTCGCGTCCCATGCCGCGCCCCAGACCAGGGCGCGCGCGAGCGGGTCCTCGATGGTGCGCAGGCCCAGGAGCGCCGTCCGCATCGACGACTCGTCGAGGCGGATCTTGGCGTAGGCGAGGTCCTCGTCGTTGATGAGGATCAGGTCGGGACGGATGTGGCCCACGAGGGCAGGCACGGCCGTCTCAGCGCCATCGACGTCGAGCTCGACGCGGTGGGTGCGGCGCAGCGCGCCCTCCTGCTCCTGGTAGAAGCCGATCGCGAGGCGGTGGGGGCGCAGCGTCGGCCACTCGGCGGGTCCGGTCTGCTCGATCACGAACGACGAGATGATGTCGTCGGCGGTCGTCTCGATCCGCGGGCGCAGCGTGTTGACGCCGGCCGTCTCGAGCCACAGCCGGCTCCACTCGGTGAGGTCGCGGCCGCTCGCCGTCTCGAGCTCGACGAGCAGGTCGGCGAGCTCGGTGTTGCCCCAGGCGTGCTTGCGGAAGTACGCGCCGACGCCCTGCATGAAGGCCTCGAGGCCGACCCACGCGACGAGCTGCTTGAGCACCGAGCCGCCCTTGGCGTACGTGATGCCGTCGAAGTTGACCTGCACGTCCTCGAGGTCGCGGATCTCGGCGACGATCGGGTGCGTGGAGGGCAGCTGGTCCTGGCGGTACGCCCAGGTCTTCTCCATCGCCTGGAACGTCGTCCACGCGTTCGTCCACTCGGTCGCCTCGGCGGTCGCGAGCGTCGACGCCCACTCGGCGAACGACTCGTTGAGCCACAGGTCGTTCCACCAGCGCATCGTGACGAGGTCGCCGAACCACATGTGCGCGAGCTCGTGCAGCACCGTGACCACTCGGCGCTCACGGATGGCGTCGGTCACCTGGGCGCGGAACACGTACGACTCGGTGAAGGTCACGCATCCGGCGTTCTCCATCGCCCCCGCGTTGAACTCCGGCACGAACAGCTGGTCGTACTTCTCGAACGGGTACGGCACGCCGAACTGCGACTCGAAGAACGCGAACCCCTTGCGGGTCGTGTCGAAGATGTAGTCGGCGTCCATGTGCTCGGCGAGCGAGGCGCGGCAGAAGATGCCGAGCGGCACGACGCGGCCGTCGCTCGAGGTGAGCTCGGAGCGCGTCACCTCGTAGGGCCCGGCGACGAGCGCCGTGATGTAGCTGGAGATGCGCGGGGTCGGCTCGAAGCTCCACGTGCCGGTCTCGCCCTCGACGACCGGCTCGGGGGTGGGCTGGTTGGAGACGACCTGCCAGCGCGCCGGCGCGGTGACGGTGAAGCGGAACGTGGCCTTGAGGTCGGGCTGCTCGAACACCGCGAAGACGCGGCGGGAGTCCGGCACCTCGAACTGCGAGTACAGGTAGACCTCGCCGTCGACGGGGTCGACGAAGCGGTGGAGGCCCTCGCCCGTGTTGACGTAGAGGGCGTCGGAGACGACCGTGAGCTCGTTCTCGGCCGCGAGGTCGTCGAGCTGGATGCGGACGCCGTCGTTGACGCGCGCGACGTCGAGCTCGGTGCCGTTGAGGGTGACGGAGTGGACGGTGCGGGAGATGTGGTCGATGAACGTCGACGCGCCTGCCTCGGCGGTGAAGCGGACGGTCGAGGTGGAGCGGAACACCTCGTCGCCGATCGTCAGGTCGAGCGCGATGTCGTAGCTCTCCACCTCGACGAGCGCGGCGCGCTCCTGGGCCTCGACGCGAGTGAGGTTCTCTCCGGGCACGCTGGACTCCTTGGTGATCGGTTTTGTGCGATTCGTGCAGTGACTTCGGGTGCTGTGAACGCGGGTGCGACCAGCGTAGTGCCGCGCGGCCCGGCCTCCGCCGTGCGTCGATAGCATCGAGGCATGAGTGCATCCACCCCGTCAGTGACCGCCGCAGAGGGCCAGCCGCGCGTGCGGATGTGGTTCGACCCGACCTGCCCGTGGGCGTGGATGACGTCCCGCTGGCTCGGCGAGGTCGCCGACGTGCGCGGCCTCGAGGTCGACTGGCAGGTGATGAGCCTCGCGGTGCTCAACGAGGGCCGCGATCTGCCCGAGTCCTACCGCGCGCGCATGCCGCGCTCGATGCGGCTCACGCGACTCGTGACCGCGGCCCGCGAGGCCGGCGGCGACGCCGTCGTGAAGCCGCTCTACGACGCGCTGGGCTCGCGCATCCACCCGGGCCGCCGCAAGGACGACGACGCAATCGTCGCCGAGGCGCTCGCCGAGGTCGGCCTCGACGCGTCGCTCGCGGAGGAGACGGATGCGCACGACGAGACGCTGCGCGGCACCCACCAGGCGGCGATCGACCTGGTCGGCGACGACGTCGGCACGCCCGTGGTGGCGGTCGACGACATCGCGTTCTTCGGCCCGGTCGTGAGCCCCGCACCCACCGGCGAGGAGGCGCTGCGGCTGTTCGACGGCGTCGTGGCCGCCGCATCCGTCGACGGCTTCTTCGAGCTCAAGCGCTCCCGCACGCGTGGGCCTGTCTTCGACCAGGCCGAGCTCGCGCCGCAGGAGGCGTGATGCGCGTCCACGTCGCCACCGACCACGCGGGCTTCGAGATGTCGAAGCGGCTCGTCGCGCACCTGGAGGCGCTCGGCCACGAGACGATCGACCACGGTCCCGCCGAGTACGACGCCGAGGACGACTACCCCGCCTTCTGCATCAACGCCGCGCGCGCGGTCGTCCGCGACCAGCGCGCGGGCGTCGAGGCGCTCGGGGTCGTCTTCGGCGGTTCCGGCAACGGCGAGCAGATGGCCGCGAACAAGGTCGACGGCGCTCGCGCCGCGCTCGCCTGGAGCCTGACGACCGCTGAGCTCGCGCGCGAGCACAACGACGCGAACGTCGTCGCGGTCGGCGCCCGGCAGCACTCCGAGGAGGAGATGCTCGAGATCATCGACGCCTTCCTGGCCACGCCGTTCACGGGGGCCGAGCGGCACGCGCGGCGCATCGCACAGCTGGGCGAGTACGAGACGACGGGCGGCATCGCGGGTCACGAGATCCTCTGATGGCGGCGGTGTCCGATGCCTGAGGGCCACTCCGTCCATCGCATCGCCCGCCAGTTCGCGGCGAACTTCGTGGGCAGCACCGCGGCGGTCTCGAGCCCGCAGGGCCGCTTCGAGGTGGGCGCCGCCGAGCTCGACGGCCGCACCATGACGTCGTCGGAGGCGATCGGCAAGCACCTGCTGCTCGGCTTCGACGGCACCGCGACCGCCCCGGACCGCGTGCTGCACGTGCACCTCGGGATCTACGGCGCGTGGGACTTCGCGGGCGCGATCTCGGTGGACGCGACCATCCTCGCGAGCGTCGGACGGATGGGGCAGACCGGGATGCGCGGCGCCGCCGGCGTCGATGGTGAGCACGAGGACTCGATCGCGTCGATCGGCGCGCCGCGGCTCGCGCGCCTGCGGGCGGGGGAGCGCGAGACGGCGAGCGAGGTGGTCGAGTTCCCGCCGGATCCGGTCGGGCAGGTGCGCGTGCGCATCCTCACCGCCACGGCCGTCGCCGACCTGCGCGGGCCGACCGTGTGCGAGGTGCTCGAGCCGTGGCAGGTGCAGGCGCTCGCCGACCGGCTGGGACCGGACCCGCAGGCGCCGACCGAGTCGCGCCGTCGCGCCGAGGACCGCTTCGTCGAGCGCGCGTCGCGCTCGGGGCAGGCGATCGGACAGCTGCTGATGGATCAGTCGGTGGTCGCCGGGATCGGCAACGTCTACCGCGCCGAGCTGCTGTTCCGCGCGCGCATGGACCCGCACCGTCCCGGGAACGCGGTGCCGGAGGACGAGCTGCGAGCGCTCTGGCGCGACTGGGTGAAGCTGCTGCGCATCGGCGTCGAGACCGGGCAGATGCTCACGATCGACGGGCTGCGCGGCGCGCGGCGCGCGGCGGCGCTCGCGAATCGCGCCGACCGGCACTGGGTCTACAAGCGCGAGGGACTGCCGTGCCGCCGCTGCGGCACCCCCATCGCGCTCGAGACGATGCAGGGCCGCAAGCTCTACTGGTGCCCCGGCTGCCAGCTCTAGCCCCGTGCTGATCGAGTAGCTGCCGGGCGCAGCCCGGCCGCGCCCCCTCCGTTGATCGAGTAGCTGCCGGCGTAGCCGGCCGCGCCCACTCCGTTGATCGAGTAGCTGCCGGCGTAGCCGGCCGCGTATCGAGATCCGCGCGCGGCGGCGCTCAGCGCCAGCGGTACAGCGTCGCGGCGTCGATGCCCGACTCCGACGGGCTGATGACCCACGAGCCGGTCGGGTCGTCCTCGCGGACCGCGACGATGACCTGCGCGACGTGGCGGTCGCCGGGCGCGAAGTCCCAGATGTAGCCGAGGTCGTTCGGTGCCGCGGCCGTCGAGGCGGAGTTCTGGTCGGTGAACGGGCCGCCGTCGGGCTGATACGCGAAGGTCATGTCGTGCATCGGATGCGTCGTGATGACGCCCACGTTCGCGATGTCGAGCTCGAGGATGACGAAGCGCTCCCCGGCGCGGGGCATCGCCCCGGTCATGGCCGCGAGGCCGTCGGCGGGATCGATCGAACGCAGGGCCGTGATCTCCCACGTGGAGCCGCGGTCCGTGTGGATGGTGACGGTGTCGCCGAAGGAGAACTCACCGGGAGCGGTCGTCGGCACCGGAGGCTGCGTCGGCCCGTTCGTCGTCGGCGCCGGCGCGAGGTTGCTGAAGGCGGGAGTCGCGCTCGCGGGGATGGCCGGGTCGTCGGGCGTGGTCGCGGGCATCGCGACGCAGGCGGCGAGGGAGAGCGTCGCGGCGGCCACGAGCGCGGCACCGAGCCGGGTCGAGCCCTGCCGGCGCGGACGGGTCATCAGCCTCTCCTGCACACCGGAACGCTACTGCCCGCGCCTATGAAGCCCACTGCTCGTGCGCGAGAGCGCGATGGCTTCACCCGTCACTGCGGAGCGCCTTGACGCTCCCGCGTTCCGTATGCTCAGTCGGACGCACGACCGATCAGCCACAGGAGCGCCTCGTATGTTCGCAAGCCACCCGATGCCGCGACGTCCGGCTGCCCGGCTGCGAGCCGCCGCGGTCGCCGCGCTGGCGCTGGTCAGCCTGACGGCTTGCATCGGGCTCCCTCCGTCATCCCCAGCGGATGTCGGCGTGCCGATCACGGACGAGGAGCATGGTGAGCGCGTCCAGGAGCACTGGGACGACATCGATCCAGCGCTCCAAGAGGCAGAGCAGTCCATCATCATGAGCTTCTCCGACCTGCCCACGGATCCGGGAGACGTCGTGTGGGAGGAGATGTTCTCGCTCGAGCTCGCGGTGGGCGAGGCGCTGCTCGACGCGGGCGTCGGCTATCTCGACGGCAACGGATCCGACGGCGAGATCTATGAGGTTTTCTACTGGGGGAACGACCACGAGGCGATGTGGTCGATCATCGAGCCGATGTACGCGGATGCGCCGCTCGCGTGGAGCGAGGTGCAGGGCTGGGTCTCGCTCGAAGCCGAGGGGCCTGCGCTGCTGCTGACGCGGTGATCGATCGCCGCCGGATGCCGGTGGAGCGGGCGACGGGAATCGAACCCGCGTAATCAGTTTGGAAGACTGAGGCTCTACCATTGAGCTACGCCCGCGTGCCCCGCGTGATGACACCGTGGGACTGGACGAATCTACCGCATCCGGGCCGCGCATCCGACAGCCGCATCGCTCGGGATACGCTCGTGCCGTGCAGCGCAGCATCCCCACAGACCTGATCCTCGGCGGCGCGACCGCCGCCTACCAGATCGAGGGCGCAGCGGCCGAGGACGGTCGCCGCCCCAGCATCTGGGACGCCTTCGCCCGCGTGCCCGGCGCCGTGATCGACGGCCACACCGGCGACGTCGCGTGCGATCACTACCACCGGATGCCCGACGACGTCGCGCTCATGCGCCAGCTGGGCCTGCAGTCGTACCGCTTCTCGACCAGCTGGGCGCGCGTCTGCCCGGACGGCGGCGCGCCGAATCCGGCGGGCCTCGACTTCTACTCTCGGCTCGTCGACGAGCTGCTCGACGCCGGCATCCTGCCGTGGCTCACGCTCTACCACTGGGACCTGCCGCAGTCGCTCGAGGAGGCGGGCGGCTGGCCGTCGCGCGACACCGCGCACCGCTTCGTCGACTACGCGCTCGCCGTGCACGAGAAGCTCGGCGACCGGGTCGAGAACTGGACGACGCTCAACGAGCCGTGGTGCTCGTCGTTCCTCTCCTACATCGCCGGCGCGCACGCGCCGGGCCGGCAGAGCGTCGCCGACGGCCTCGCCGCCGGGCACCACCTGCTGCTCGCCCACGGCATGGCGGTGCAGGCGCTCCGCGACGCCGGCGCCGAGCGGCTCGGCATCACCCTCAACTTCACGGTCGCCGACCCCGTCGACCCGGCCAACCCATCCGACGTGGACGCCGCCCGACGGATCGACGAGCAGTACAACCGCTTCTTCGTCGATCCGATCCTGCGCGGCAGCTACCCGGAGACGCTGCTCGCCGACGTCGGCCACCTCGGCCTCGACGCCGTCGTGCAGGACGGCGACCTCGAGATCATCGGCTCGCCGATCGACGTGCTGGGCGTGAACTACTACCACGGCGATGCGTGCTCGTTCGAGCCGCCGCCCGAGCCGATGCTGCAGGACGCGCCCACCGACCGGCCGATCCGCAGCCCGTTCCCCGCCGCCGACGGCGTGCAGATCCACCCGCGCGGGCTCCCGACCACGACGATGGGCTGGGAGGTGCAGCCCGAGGGGCTCACCCGCCTGCTCCGCCGACTGCACGACGACTACGCGGGACCCAAGGGCGTCGAGCTGTGGGTCACCGAGAACGGCGCGGCGTACGACGACCGGGTCGAGCTCGCAGACGGTACGGGGGATGCGGTCACCGGCGAGCCGCGCATCCACGATGCGGAGCGGGTGGAGTTCCTCCGCCTCCACGTGGGCGCCGTGCTCGACGCGATCGACGCCGGCGTGCCTGTGAAGGGCTACTTCTACTGGTCGCTCATGGACAACTACGAGTGGGCGTGGGGCTACCACAAGCGCTTCGGCATCGTGCGGGTCGACTACGACACGCAGGAGCGCACGGTGAAGGACTCGGGGCTCGAGCTCGCGCGGATGATCCGGGAGCGCACGCTCTAGGTCCGGCCGCACCCGAAGGGCCGGTCCTCGCGGGCCGGCCCTTCGCGCATGGAGATCAGCGTGCTGCGGATCAGCCCATCGACGGCGGCATGAGCACCGAGTCGATCAGGTAGACCGTGGCGTTCGCGGTCTGCACGCCGCCGCACACGACGGTCGCGGCGTCGCCGTTGACCATCATCATGTCGGCCTCGCCCTCGACCATGAGCTCCTCGCCCTGGACGGTGGTGTGCGTGCCGGCGATCGCGTCCGGCGCGATCTGGCCGGGGATGACGTGGTACGTCAGCACTGTGCTGAGCGTCTCGGCGCCCTCGGGCGTCTTCAGCGTCTCGACGGTCTCGGCGGGCAGCGCGGCGAAGGCGTCGTCGACCGGCGCGAAGACGGTGAACTCATCGCCGTTGAGCGTGTCGACGAGGTCGACGTCGGGGTTCAGCTGGCCCGACACGGCCGCGACGAGCTGCGTGAGCATCGGGTTGTTCGAGGCCGCCACCGCGACCGGGTCCTGCGACATGCCGACGATCGAGCCTGCGCCGTCCGGCACCTGCTCGTCGTACATCGCGCAGCCGGCGCCGACGAGGTTGTCGTAGGCGGGGTCCATCGCCTCGGCCGACTCGGTCTCCATCGGCTCGCCGGAGGTCATCGGGGCCGTCGTCGGCTCCATCGTCTCGTCGGTGGTGGTGGCGCCGCCCATCGAGCAGCCCGCGAGCACGAACGTCGCCGCGCTGACGAGCACGAGGCCGGCCATCTTGGGGTTCTTCTTGGTGAGCATCAGGCTCTCCTTCGTTGAGGTGCCGGCCCGTGCGAGCCGGTGATGCCAGGGGTTCGGAGCTCCCCGGGCGGCGGATTGGAAGCCGTCGGAGTCCATCCGTGACGGCTCGGGCGCCGAAGACAGAGCAGTTGCGACGCTGTGCAGTTGCGACACCGTGCAACTCGCCAAGGAGGCACCATGCTCGCCCTCATCGGATTGCTGGGTGGATTCATCACCGGCATCTCGCCCTGCATCATCCCGGTGCTGCCGGTCATCCTCTTCTCGGGCGGCATGCAGTCCGCGCGCGGGTCGAATGGGACGGATGCGGCGGCCGACCAGGACGAGGCGGGCCCCGGTGGCGGGGTGGCGACCGCGACGCGCGTGCAGACAACGGCCGTCACGGTCTCCCGCTGGCGCCCCTACCTGGTGATCGCCGGCATCGTCGTCAGCTTCACGCTCATGACGCTCGCGGGCAGCCTCGTGCTGAGCCTCCTCGGCCTGCCGCAGGACGTGCTGCGCTGGGCGGGCATCATCGTGCTCTCGCTCATCGGCATCGGCCTCATCGTGCCGAGGCTGCAGCACCTGCTCGAGAAGCCGTTCGAGAAGCTGCCCTTCCTGCAGACCGCGGGCGAGAAGTCGTCCAAGCTGCAGGGCTTCCCGCTCGGCCTCGCGCTCGGCGCCGTCTACGTGCCGTGCGCCGGCCCGGTGCTCGCCGCCATCACCGTCGCCGGCTCCACCGGCCAGATCGGCCCCGACACGGTCGTGCTCACCGTCTCGTTCGCGATCGGCGCGGCGCTGCCGCTGCTGTTCTTCGCGCTCGCGGGTCGTGGCCTCGCCGAGCGCATCGCGGCGTTCCGCAAGCGCCAGGGCATCATCCGGATCGTCTCGGGTGCGCTCATGCTGCTGCTCGCCCTCGGGCTCGTCTTCGACGTGCCCGCCCGCCTGCAGCGACTCGTGCCCGACTACACCTCGGCAATCCAGGAGTACATCGCCGACAACGAGGAGGTGCAGCAGGCGATCTCGATCGGCGGCCTCGAGACCGAGGAGAACCAGGATCTCGACCTGTGCGACCCGGGCGCCACCGCGCTGCAGGAGTGCGGCACTGCCCCGAGCATCCGCGGCATCGACTCCTGGTTCAACACCGAGGGCGACCAGCCGATCGACCTCGCGGAGCTCCGCGGCCAGGTCGTGCTCATCGACTTCTGGGCGTACTCGTGCATCAACTGCCAGCGCTCGACGCCGCACATGAACGCGTGGCACGACGCGTACGCGGACGCGGGGCTGCAGGTGATCGGCGTCCACAGCCCTGAGTACGCGTTCGAGAAGGAGCGCGGCAACGTCGTCGCGGGCGCGGCGGCGCTCGGCATCGAGTACCCGGTCGCGATCGACAACTCGCTCTCCACCTGGACGAACTACCGCAACGCCTACTGGCCCGCCCGCTACCTCGTCGACGCGGAGGGCACCGTGCGCAACGTGCACTTCGGCGAGGGCCAGTACCGGGAGGGCGAGCAGATGATCCGCGAGCTGCTCGAGCAGGCGAACCCGGGCGTCGAGCTGCCGCCGGTCACAGAGCTCGCCGACGACACTCCTGCGGTCGCCGAGATCACGCCGGAGTCGTACCTCGGCACGACGAAGGTGCAGAACTTCGGCGGCGACGAGCGCTACTCCACGCAGACGGAGGCCTTCGCCTACCCGGCCGAGCAGCCGCTCGACAGCTTCGCGCTCGACGGCGCCTGGCAGCTCGAGACGCAGTTCGCGACCCCGCGGGGCGACGAGGCGCGCATCCGCCTGCAGTACAGCGGGCAGGAGGTGCGGATGGTGCTGGCAGGGGAGGGCACGGTGGTGGCAGTCGTCGACGGCGAGCGCGTCGAGATCGCCGTGTCGGGCACGCCGAGGTCGTACGAGCTGCTGCGCTCCGACGCGAGCCAGAAGGGCACCATCGAGGTGACCGTGCCGGCCGGCGTCGAGGCGTACTCGTTCACCTTCGGGTGATCCGCGGGGCGAGCTCGGTGGGCCCTCCGCCGTCAGCGGGACCCCTTGCACCGATCGGGACCCGGTGCACCGGGTCCCGATCGGTGGAAGGGGTCCCCGTCGCCAGGTCGGCGGCGCCGCCGTGGGCCGCAGCGGAGCCGCTCGCCGGTAGACTCGCCACTCGTGTGGGAGCGATCCCGTACGGGGCGTAGCTCAGCTTGGCTAGAGTGCCCGCTTTGGGGGCGGGAAGTCGCAGGTTCGAATCCTGTCGCCCCGACCAGCGCAACACCCTCAACCCCCGGTATCTAGCGGAATCTCGGCTCTGCGACGCCTCGGTGGGAGCTCCGGAGAGCGCCGAGTGCCCTCTTACTGGCCACTTTCGCGTCGGTTCCGGGATTCCCGATACAGCTCGTTCAGATCGCAACGTACCTCCACGCATCGTCACGCGACGGTCCCGCGGTGGATGCCGTCCCGACACGCCGAGCAAGACCAGCCTCCCGCACCCCGCAGATGCTCCTCGTGCATCACCAGTTGGAGCCCCGCTCCGTCAGCTGCGCCCCGCAGATGTGCTTGGTGGTATGGCGCTCGACGTGCGCATCGACACGACGCTCGAGCTCTCGCTGCTCGTGCTGGCGCTGGCCGAAGACCCGGTGGCCGTCGAAGCTCGTGCGCGCTGAGCGATGGGATCCGGTCATTAGCGCCGAGCAGTAGGGGAGCGGGCGGCTACTGGTCGCCCGGTCGCCGTGGCGCGGTCGGCGCCGTCGCGGCATCGCCGTCGAGGAAGCGCGCCGGCTGGAAGCTCGCGAGTCGTGCGTCGCGCGGCGCACCGCACAGCTCGTCCGCAAGCACCGAGGCAAGCCATGGCGCGAGCACGACACCGCTGTGCGTCACGATCGCCCACACTCGGCTGCCGGCTCGGATGCGCCCAGCGGCCGTGCGGCCGTCTGCGGGGATGACCCGGTGCCCGACGCGAATGGCGCGGACGCGTGGCGCGGTGTGAGGGAGCAGGGCGGCGATGCGCTGCTCGAGGGCGGTTGCTACGCCCGGCGGAGCCGGAGCCCCGACCTCAGCGGTTTGATCGAGATCGAGTGCCTGCACTAGCAACAGATCGTCATCGCCCGGGCGGATCCCGACTACGTCCGTGGTTACCATACGGTCGATGCCATGGCCCGGCGCCGAGACATCGGCCAAGTAGCCGAAAGCTGCGGAGTCGACGAGAGGCTCGACGAGCGGCAGCGCGCCGCCGGCTGACGCGACCAGCGCTTCTGAGCCATTGCCGGCGCAGACGACGGCGTCGGTCGCCCGGATCCGCGACTCATCCTCGAGCACGAGCTCGGCCCCGTAGCGGCCGGGTTCGATCCTCGTAACGGTCGCGCGTCGGCGCTCGAACCCGTCGGCCGAGGCGAGCTGGTCGCTCAGGTGTGCGACCCAGCGGAGCGGGAACGCATGGCCCTCGTCGAACGCAGCCACGAGAGAGTCCGGGGCGATAGTGCACCGGACGGCGTCGCGCGCATCCGCGACCGACGACCATCGTGCTCCGTAGCCGAGCTCCTGGAGGCGTTCAACGCGCTGCGTCAAGCTCCTGCGGTGCGCTTCGTCCTCCGCGATCTCGAGATGACCCGCGAAAGAGACGACCGACGGATGCCGGTCGGCGATGGCGCGCCAGGCGGCCACCCCGGCCATGTTCAGCTGGTGATACTCGATGGGGTGCTTCTTGTGACTGTTGATCCACCCATAGGACGCTGCCGTCGTGCCGGCTCGACCGGAGTCGACGAGCGCGACCCGTCGTCCGCGACGCACCAGCTCGCTTGCGAGCGCTGTCCCCACGATGCCGCCGCCCACGATGGCGACGTCGGCGTCAGTCATGCGTCCAGCTCCGCATCGGCATTGGCGTCGTCGGTCGTAGGGATGCCGAGCCGCTGGGCGGTGAGCCGCGCACGTTGGTGCGTGACGGCGGGCCGGAGTGCATTGAGGCGATCGAGCGCAGCCAGTGCCCGCGCCGGGTTCCGAGCCGAGACCGCGGTGACGAGAGCGTGAGCGATCGCGAGCGGGATGCTGGCGTCGCTCGCAGCGGTCAACGACGTCGGAGCGGTCGTGATGACGTAGTCGGCTTCCGTGCGGATGGGCATGCCGATCGCCTCGGTGATGAGGATGACCGTCGCGCCCTCCTGCCGAGCTGTTCTCACGACGGTCGCGACTTCGTCGAACTGTCGGATGGGCGCGAACACGATCACGGCATCACCCTCGTGCACTCGTAGGAGCTCGTCAGCGAGCAGCACGCCCGTCGTCTTCGACGACTGGGCGTCGAGGCCCGTACGCACGAGGAAGAACGCGAGGTAGTCGGCGATGTAGCCTACCGGCTTCAGCCCATAGCAGAACACCTTGCGTGCGTTCGCGACGGCGTCGACCACGCCCTCCCAGTCGATGTCGTCCAACGTCGAACGGAACTGCTCAATCGCGTGTGCCGAATCCGTGACCACCTGCCGCAGATGAGACCCCTCTGCTGTGGAGTGCATGCGCCTCTGGAGCAGCTCGCCAGGGTCCGCGCGCTGCGCTATCAGCGCGAGCGCGGCTTGACGGACGCCCTTCATGCCGGCGTACCCCAGTGCACGCGCGGTGCGGATCACGCTGGCGTCGCTCGTGCCAACCGCCGCGGCGATCTCGAGCGCTGAGGATCCGGCGACCTGGTCGGGGTGCATCGCGAAGAACGCCGCGACTTGAGAGAGCGCGCCGGGAAGCTGCGGACCCAAGCGAGTCGCGCGGGCATACAGCGACTCGGTCGCGGCATCCATGCTCATCGAGTCTCCATCGTCGGTTCCGGATGCGGTCATGCTACGGCTGCCCACCGGGATGCACGCCCGTCGCACGATCGTCGTTCACGAGTAATCTGACCGAAACACTACACATGTTGGATCAGATGTAGTACAAACAACAACCATGGCAAGGACGCCGGAGAGAGGAGCCCTCGATGCATGACCTTGCGATCATCGGTCTTGGCGCACTCGGCGTGCATGCCGCGAGGGAGGCCGCGACGCGTGGCCTCGACGTCGTCGGGGTCGAACCGCACGGGATCGCACATGAGTTCGGAGCGACTGGCGGGCGTACGCGAATCTTCCGAATGGTCTACACCTTCGGCGGCGACTACCTCCCCGCACTGCAGGCAGCCGGTCGCGCGTGGGAGCAGCTCGAGGCGCGCCACCCCAGCCAGGTGATGCGCCGACACGGCGCACTCCTGATCGGCAGCGAGGACGATCCCGAGGTCCTCGCGGCCAGGTTGTCGGCCGAGGAGCACGGGATCCCGCACCAGGTGCTCACCGCTGCTCAGCTCCGTGAGCGCTGGGCGCAGCACCGGCTGCTGCCGGGCGACGTCGCGATCGCCGATCCCGGCGGTGCACTGCTGCTGCCCCAGTCGATCACCGCCGCGGTGTCATCGGAGGCGGTCGCCGCGGGCGCAGAGCTCCACTACGGAGACGCGGCGGTCGCGATCCGCCCGGTCGCGGGTGGCACCGAGGTGGTCTGCGCTTCAGGTCGACGCATCCGAGCGCGGCGATTGCTCGTCGCAGCCGGCTCGTGGTCGAGTCGCCTCGTCCCCGACCTCGCCGGCATCGTCGAGCTGCGCCGCGTCGTCCTGCAGTGGTTCAGCACGACCGCGCCTGCTGCCGCGACGCCTGAGCGGTTCCCCGTCGGGCTGCGGCGCAGCGGCGCGCTGCGCTACTCCTTCTTCCCGCAGACCGACGCCGACGGCATCAAGATCAACCTGCACCTGCCGAAGGCGACCGTCGATGACGTCGAAGCGCCCTTACCAGCAGTCGAGGAGGACTACGGCTCGGAGCTCGAGCCGCTGCTCCGCGAGACTCTGCCAGGCATCGGGCGCCGAACCAAGGTCGCCTCGTTCGTGGAGGGATACACCTCGGACTACCGCATCGTGCTCGACCGGGTCGCCGGGCTCGACGACGCCTGGGTGCTCGCCGGCGGTTCCGGCCAGGCCTTCAAGCTCGCACCCGTGCTGGCCGAGCACGCGATCCATCGTGCACTCGGCGAACCGCCGAGGCTCGAACTCGATGGCGTCGTGCGCGGCTTCGCCCCCAATCCGATCAAGACGGTTGTCGGCCCGTGACGGGCCACAAGAGAGAGGAACACTCGCGATGCGAATCGGAGTAGACGTCGGCGGCACGTTCACCGACATCACGGCACTCGATGATTACGGTGTCTTCCACATCGGGAAGATCCCGTCGACGCCGAGCGACCAATCCGTCGCACTCGCGGAAGGGGTGCGAGGGGTGCTGGATCGCGTCGGCGCTCGGGCGTCGACCGTCGAGTACCTGGGTCATGGCACCACGGTGGCCACGAACACCCTGCTCGAGCTCAGCGGCTCGTCGACGGCGCTCGTGGTCACTCGAGGCTTCCGGGACGTGCTCGAGATCGCGCGACAGAAGCGCCCGAGCCTCTACGACCTCTTCGCGCAGAAGCCCCGGGTGCTCGTGCCACGTCGGCTGGTGTTCGAGGTCGACGAGCGGCTGGCGGGCGACGGCACAGAGATTCGGGGGGTGCGCGCCGATGACCTCGAGCGCCTGCTGCTCGAGCTCTCAGCCGTCGATGTCGATGCCGTGGCGATCTGCTTTCTGCACAGCTATCGCGACGAAGAGCACGAGCGCGTGGTCGCGGAGGCGATCCAGCAGCGATTCCCCGACCGGTACGTCACGCGGTCGAGCGAGGTGGCACCGGAGTTCCGCGAGTACGAGCGCCTCTCGACCACCGTGATCAACGCCTTCGTCGGTCCCAGGATGCACGGCTATGTGTCCCGGCTCGAGCAGCGCTCGAGGGAGATTGGCGTCACCGTCTCGCCGAAGATCATCCAGTCGAACGGCGGTGTCGTCTCGCCGGACTCGATCGTCCGGAGGCCGGTCACGACGTTGCTGTCCGGTCCCAGCGCAGGGGTGCTCGGGGCGGCATGGGTCGCGGCACAATCGGGGCACCGGGACCTCGTGACGTTCGACATGGGTGGCACGAGCACAGACGTGTGCCTGGTGCGAGACGGGCGCGCGCTGGTCGCAAGCGAGCGCAGCATCGACGGCTATGTCGTCCGCACGCCGAGCGCCAACGTGCACACCGTGGGCGCGGGCGGCGGATCGATCGCGCGCGTCGATGGCGCCGGTGCGCTGCAGGTCGGGCCCCGCAGCGCGGGCGCCAAGCCTGGACCCGCCGCCTACGGCTTCGGCGGCACCCGCGCCACGGTGACTGACGCCAATGTGCTGCTCGGCAGGCAGAACCCCGAGCAGGTCATCGGAGACGGCCTGCGGCTCGATCTCAGCGCCGCCGAGCGTGTCATGGACGAGATCAGCGCCGGCCTCGGCGCGGAGGTGCACGATGCGGCGCTCGGCGTCGTCCGAGTGGCGAACTCGCACATGGCGCGGGCTGTCCGTCAGGTGAGCGTCGACAACGGGGACGACCCGAGAGACCTTGCCCTCGTGGCCTACGGAGGCGCAGGCCCGCTGCACGCGATCGAAGTCGCACGCGAGGTCGGCATGCGCACGGTGCTCGTCCCGCCGCACCCTGGCACGCTCTGCGCGCTCGGCCTGCTCGTCAGCGAGGTGCGCACGGAGCTCCTGCGCTCGAGCCTGATCGACCTCGACGGGGACGCGGCACCGCTGCGAGCGGTGATCGGCGAGCTCTCGGAGGCCGCCGAAGCGTGGTTCGACCGAGAGCGGATCCCCACGGGCGAGCGCTCCACCCGGTTCGTGCTGGACATGCGCTACCAGAGGCAGAACTTCGAGTTGCAGGTCGACGTCGGTGACGGCGACATCCGTGACTCAGACCTCGACGAGATCGTCCAGCGCTTCCACGAGACGCATCGGCGCAGCTACGGCTTCGCGCATCCGGGCAGCACAGTGCGGATCGTCAACGTGACCGTCGTCGCGGCCCAGCCGGTGGAGCCGCCCGTCGCACCGCTGCTCGCGGAGCGCGGTGCCGGAGATCGCGATTCCGTGATCGCCCACCGCGAGGTTCGCTTCGAGGAGGTCGGTGCGGTGTCTGCAACGATCCACGATCGCGAGCTGCTTCGGGCGGGCGACGTCATCGTCGGACCGGCGGTGATCGAGCAGCAGGACTCGACGACCGTACTTCCTCCGGCCACTCGGGCAGTGGTCGACCCCTTCGGAACGCTCATTGTGGAGGTGCACGCGTGACCACGACAGAATCGCGACGGGAGGCCGTCGACTCGATCACCGTCCAGGTGATCGGCAACGCATTGCTGTCCATCGCTGAAGAAGCAGGCACGATGCTGCGTCGAGCCAGCTACTCGACGAACATTAAGGAGCGCGCTGATTGCTCCACCGCGATCTTCGACGGCAGCGGTCGCCTAATCGCGCAAGCGGAGCACATCCCCATCCACATGGGGTCGATGGCGGGCGCGGTCGGGCGGCTGAGCGGTCGGATTCCGGGCTACGAGGGCATCGCGATCCGGCCGGGCGACGTCTTCATCACGAACGATCCGTATGCCGGCGGAGGCACGCATTTGCCGGACATCACCATGGTGGCGCCCGTGTTCTCGCACGGAGCGATCGTCGGGTGGAGCGCCAACATCGCGCATCACTCGGACGTCGGCGGACACGTACCCGGCAGCAACTCGGGCGACTCGACCACGCTCTTCATGGAGGGCCTCCGGATCCCGTTGGTCAAGATCGTCAGCGAAGGCCATGTCGTCGATGACGTGCTCGCATTCGTGCTGCTCAACTCCCGCCTCCCGGAGGAGCGCTACGGCGACCTGCTCGCTCAGCAGTCGGCCGCGGCGATCGGTGCTCAGCGATTCGTCGAGCTGCACGATAAGTACGGGACCGAGGTCGTCGAGATCGCGAGCCATGAGCTGCTGGAGTATGCGGAGCGTCGCCTGCAGCTCGCCGTCAGAGCAGTGCCGGACGGGGAGTACAGCTTCACCGACTGGCTCGATCCCGACCGTGCGGGCGAGGACCGCATCGCGATCGTGGCGACCGTCAGGGTGGCGGGCGACGGGATTGCCCTCGACTTCGCCGGCACTGGGCGGGAGGCGGGCGTCGCGGTGAACGTCGTGCGGAGTGCGCTCGAGGCGACCGTCTACTACGCGTTGAAGGCGGCGCTCGACCCTGGCATCCCTGCGAACGGAGGCTTCTTCGACGCCGTCGAAATCTCGGCTCCGGAGGGCACGATCCTCAACCCGCGTCCGCCGGCCCCGGTCGCCGCTCGCACCGACACCTGCCAGCGCGTCGTCGATGCCATCTTCGGCGCACTCGCGCAGGCGCTTCCCGACCGGATCCCCGCGGGCAGCCACTCCTCGATCACGTACGTGAACTTCTCGGGTCTCGGCGACGACTTCTACGTCTACCCGGAGGTCATCGCCGGCGGGGCAGGCGCCCGCCCCGAGGCCGACGGGCTCGATGCGGTGCAGGTGCACGTCACCAACTCGTCGAACCTACCGATCGAGTCGCTCGAGACCGAATATCCGTTGCTCGTCGAAGCATACGAGCTGGTGCAGGACTCAGGGGGTGCGGGCAAGCACCGAGGAGGACTCGCCATCCGTCGAGACATCAGGATCTTGGGAGATGGCGCGGAGTTCTCCGCCCATGCCGACCGGCAGTCCCTGCCGCCAGCGGGCTACGCGGGTGGCAGCGATGGCACACCGGGACGCTTCACGGTGCGGCCGGGCGAGCCCGACGAGCAGGTGCTCCCCGGGGGGCGCGTCAGCGGTGTCGCGCTTCGGCGCGGTCACATCATGCGCGTGCAGAGCCCGGGTGCCGGGGGCTTCGGCTCACCGCTAGAGCGCGACCCGCAGGCTGTGCTCACCGACGTGCTCGACGGGCGCGTGAGCGAGAGCGCCGCTCGCGATGTCTACGCGGTCGTGCTCCAGGGCAACGCCGTCGACCTGCTCGCGACCTCGACGCTGCGGGCACAGCGGAAGGCGGGCTGATCCGTGTCACCGTCGCCGGTCATGACACCGCATCCACCGAGCCGTAGCAGTGCCATTCGCAGCATCCATCGACCCATCGCTCATCGAGGAGAGACCATGACCACCACACGACCCCGACACGCAGCGATCGCACTGATCGCCGCTGGTGCGCTCGCGCTCAGCGCGTGCGCAGCCGATCTGCCCGGAGGCAGTGCGGAGCAGAGCGACTACCCGACGCGGGCCATCGACCTGGTCCTGCCGTTCGGCGCCGGCGGAGCGACCGATCTCGCCGCGCGCGCGATGGCCGAGGCGCTCTCGACCGAGCTCGGCCAGCCATTCAACGCAACCAATCAGACTGGCGCTCAGCAGGTGACAGCGGTGAGCAATGTCGTCGGCTCTGCGGGCGACGGCTACACGCTGCTCGCCGACGGCGGTGGCTCGTCGACCGTCCAGTCGCTGCTGCCCGACCTGCCCTACGCGTGGGATGACCGGACGTTCATCGCCCGAGTGGCGAGCGGGGCGCACGCCTACGCGGTCGGCGCCGGCAGTGGCATCACGACGATCGAGCAGCTGGAGGAGAAGGCGGCGGCCGACCCGAGCAGCTTCCGCGTCGCGTGGCTGAGCGGCACGTCGACGAGCGACTTCGCGACGCTGCAGCTGCTGCAAGCGATCGGGGTCGACCCCGCCGAGGTGATCCGAGTGCCGTTCTCCGGCTCTGGTGACGCCATGCAGGCCGCGGCTGCCGGCGACGTCGACCTCGCGTCCGGAGGTACGAGCGCGATCGCCTCGCTGTACTCCTCCGGTGACCTGGTGCCGCTGGCGCTGACCGGCGCCGACCCGAACTACCCCGACCTGCCGCTCACCGCTGAGCTCGGCTACCCCGAGCTCGACATGACGTATTGGGTAGGGCTCTCTGGGCCGGCCAGCCTAGACGACTCGGTCGTCGAGACGCTCGCAGGGACGCTCGAGCAGCTCGGAGAGGAAGGAGCGCTCGACGACTCCTTCCAGACGCTCGGCATGACGGTCGACATCGTCACAGGTGAAGAGCTCGACACGCGGGTGCACGAGGAGGCTCAGACCTTCGGCGAGCTGAACGCACTGGTGAGCTGATGGCTCGGCTCTCCGGTCCGGCTCGATCGCCAGAGACGTGGGCGTACGTCCTGCTCGGCGCCGCTGCGCTGATCGCGCTGGGCAACGGCCTTTTGCTGATCGTCCAGGCCGCCGGTGTCGGACCGGAGAGCGCCGCCGGTTGGTTCGTCGGCGCAGCGGGACTTGCGCTGCTCGCACTCGTGGCGCTTGCGGTCCGCCAGGATCGGAGGTTCGTCGCGGAATCGGTCGTCACCTCGATCGCCCAGGTGATCGTGGCCGAGGAGGAGGCGGCCGGACGTGACGTCGAGGAACGGTTCCAGACGGAGCTGCCGTCCCTCCCACCGCGCGAGATCGCTCGAGTCCTGCTGATCACCGGTGCCCTCGTGGTCGCCTGGATCGTGCTCCTGCCGTGGATCGGCTTCGCGCTGGCTACCGCGCTGTTCTGCACCTGCTACGTCATCGTCGTGGCGCGGCGGAAGTGGTGGGTGGGCGTGATCGCGGGGGTGGCCATCGGCGGTGCGCTCGCACTGCTGTTCGCGCTCGTCGGCGTGCTCGTCCCGGCTGGTGCCCTCTGGTACCTGCTCTCATGACCCTAGGAAGAGTCGCACTATGACCCCAGACGTGATCCTCGCCGGATTCGCCGCCATCCTCACGCCCGAGCGGCTCGCGATCGCCTTCCTCGGCTGCTTCGCGGGCACCTTCTTCGGCGTCCTGCCCGGTCTCGGGCCGGTCACCGCGATCGCCGTCCTGTTCCCCATCACGACCTATCTCGACCCCGTCTCGGGCATCCTGATGCTCGCAGCCGTCTACTACGGCGGCATGTATGGAGGCTCGACCACGGCGATCCTCCTCAACATCCCTGGGGAGGTCTCGTCGCTGCCCGCCGCGCTCGAGGGGTACCCGCTGACTAAGCGCGGTCGGGCCGGAGCCGCGCTCGCCACTGCCGCGGTGTCGTCGTTCGTCGCCGGCGTCGTCGGGACGATCGGCGTGATGATCATCGGACCGACCCTCGCTCGGGTCGCGCTCGCCTTCGGGCCGCCCGAGCAGTTCGGGCTGATCTTGTTCGCGCTCACGGCGATCTCCGGACTGGTGGCCGGCTCGCTCGTCAAGGGCCTCGCGATGGCTGTACTCGGCATCCTCCTCTCGATCGTCGGATACGACGCGATCTCGGGTGCGCAGGTGATGACCTTCGGATCGTGGACGCTCGCGCAGGGGTTCAGCGTCGTGCCGGTGATGATCGGCCTGTTCGGCATCGGGGAGATTCTGAAGACGCTCGTCCAGCGCAACGCTGACGTGAAGGTCCCCGCGGTCGGATCGCTGCTCCCGACCCGGGACGAACGGCGCGCCGCCGTCGGACCGACCGTGCGAGGAACGTTCCAAGGTTTCTTCCTCGGGCTGATCCCAGGCATGCTGCCCTCGATCACCTCGTTCCTCAACTACAGCTGGGAGCGGCGCCGTGCTGAGCGACGCGGCAATTCGCAGTTCGGCAAGGGCGCGATCCAGGGGATCGCAGGCCCCGAGGCAGCCAACAACGGAGCGGCGATGGGCGGCTTCGTACCCCTCTTCAGCCTCGGTATCCCCACTGGTCCGTCGATGGCGCTGATCCTCGCTGCGCTGCTCGTCTACGGGCTCGTGCCCGGTCCGATGCTGTTCACGCAAGAGGCGGAGTTCACTGCCGGCGTGCTCGCGAGCTTCCTGGTCGCGAACGTCATCCTGCTCGTGCTCAACCTTCCGCTCGTCGGGCTGTGGGCGAAGATCGCGAAAGTGCCCTTCAGCATCATGGGACCGATCGTCATCGTCTGCTGCCTCATCGGCTCGCTGCTCGAGCGCAACAGCATGTTCGACGTCGGCGTGTGTGCGGCGTTCGGCTTCATCGCCCTGCTGCTCGACCGTGCGAAGCTGCCGCTCGCGCCTCTTGTTATGGGCTTCATCCTCGGACCGTCCTTCCAGGAGACCATGCGTCAGTCCTTCACCATGTCGCCGACGTTCTTCGTCGAGCGTCCGATCTTCATGGCGTTCGCGCTCGCGGCCGCGGCGACCGTGGTATTCGCGATCCTGCGGGCTGTCCGTACGGCGCGTGCGCAGCGCGCTCCCGCGCAGGTCGCGCTCGTGCGCCAGTGAGCCGTATGGAGACGTCGCGCGGGCGTCTCGTCGCCGCTCAGGGCGCGGGTCGGTGCACCGCTGCGAGATGCTGATCGGAGAGCGCGCCTGATGCGGATTGTTCGAACTCGATCAGACCCCGCTTTGACCGGCTGAGCTAGCCAGACGCTCGATCAGCACGTTGGCGCCCGCCAGGCGGTGTTGGATCGAGGATGACGATCATGTCGGCATCGGGGAACGGGCCGCCCTCCGCTTGGTCATGTTGCCGCTCAAACGCGTTGCCGGCGTGGCCGGCTGGATCGGTCCGCGGGCGAAGCCCGGCGCGACGGCTGCCGTGCCCGAACGGTGTCCCCTGATGTGCATCCGTAGCGGTCTTGACGGGTACGAATCGTGCATTTACGGTCTAGGACGATGCTTCGATCCTCAAGCGTTACTGGCTCAGCTGGCGGCGGTTTGTTCGGGAAGTCGCAGGTTCGAATCCTGTCGCCCCGACTGCTTCTGAAGCGTCCCGCTGGAACAGCGGTGGGCGCAGGCGGCATCTGTTCTACGCGTCGCGGCCGACGAGCTGGCGCAGCTTCGCGCCCCAGCGGCGAGCGCGCTCGAGCTCCCCGTCGGCCACGGGGCCGGCGTATCCCTGCACGCCGAACGTCTCCGGTTCGATGGCCGGTCGGTAGCCGAGCGCCACGAGCCGCTTCATCGCCTTCTTCGCCGCGGACCCCGGCAACCGCGGAACGACCACCAGGGTGTCGACGGGGGCTACCGCGATCGCGCGCGGCGGCGACGCGTGCGCTGCGATCCACGCTCGGATGCCGCGCGCCGGAATTCGTTCGGCGCCCTGCTGCTTTGCAGCCTCGCGCGTGCGCGCCGTCGACATCGAGAACGCGTGCGTCCCACGATGAGCAGGTCGACATCGGCCTCCAGCGCGCTCGGCGCTGAAGCGGCTGACATCACTGCTCTGCGCCCGTCGCCGATTCCGGTTGCGATCTCCTGCGCGATCGACTCAGTGTTCCCCCAGATCGACTCGACGACGATCACCGCCTGCACCACGCCTCCTCCACCGGCCCCATCATCGAGCGCTCCCCGTGCCTGGCGGTTCAAGGGATTCGTCGTGCTCGGGGCGGACCCGGTCCGGGACGACCGCGATAGGACTGGGCATGTTCATGAGGAGGTCGTGCCCTGCCGACCCCAGCAGGAGGCTGGCGATCGCTCGCCGCCCGTGGGTGCCGACCACGGACAGCCTTGCGCCGTCTGCGTGCTGGGCGAGCACCACCGACGGGCGGCCCTGTTCGAGCACCGCATCGATCGCGAGCCGCTCATGCTCGGCCCGCATGCGTGTCACCGCGGTGTCGAGGATGGTGCGCTCGCTCGCCTCGACGGCGTCGAACGGAGACTCGAGCGCGGCCCACGCGCCGTAGACCAGGGGCGGAATGTCCCAGGCGCGCACCGCGAGGAGGGTCGTCCCCGCCCGTTCAGCCTCGACCGCCGCGAACGCCATCGCAGCGGTGCCGGTCTCTTCGTCGACGCCCACGACCACCCGGCCCTCGCCCGGCTCCCAGTCGACGGGCACGACGACGAGCGGACAGTGCGTCCTCGCTGCGACCGCCAACGGCAGCGTTCCGTTGATCAGTCCGGTCATCCCTCGGGTCTTGTGCGAGCCGATCACCAGGAGGTCCGCGCGCCGTGAGGCGTCCAGCAGTCCAGCGACGGGCCGGGTGTGGTGCACGGTGGTCGAGAAGTCCACCGGCACGTCGCTGAGCTCGACCCTCTTCCCGGCCTCCTGCACGATCCGCTCAGATTCGTGCAGCACCGGATCCGGACCCGTCTGCGGTATCCAGTCGATGTCGACCACCGTGATGATCTCCAGGCGCATGTCCACGCTCCGCGCTCGATCGACCGCCCAGTCGAGGGCAGCCGTGCTCGCGGTGCCACCGTCCACGGCGACCACAACGTTCTCGGCCATCAGCAGGCTCCCTTCAGCTCACGTCGGACACCGTCATTCTCGCCGCGCCCACCGCGCTCCGGCAGGGGTGATGATCGGATCCGCACTCCGAGCGGAGTGATGAGCAGCGGGGATGCGGTCCCGCAGAGCATCTTTGTGTGCGCCCGACGACGGCGTCGGCAGGACGGCTGGTTCGAACTGACCGGGGCGCGGGGTCCGTGCATCCGCTGAGCACGACGCGAGCTGCTCCGACGACTGGCGAAGCCGTGCATCCGCAAGGTCATCGAGCAGGCAGATCCTCGCCGCAAGCTGGCCGCGTAGTCACGAGGATGGACGCACGCCGAGTACCGGGAGTGGCTGGCGCAGTTGCTCGCTGCCACGCTGGTGGATCGGCGTGCAAGGGCTGTCCGCTGTCGGGCCGCGCGCAGCGACGCGCGAGCACAGGCGGAGCCGGTGGTGTCGGCCGCCGCCCGGCGCTAGTGTTCCGACGACAAGGAGGCCTTCGGGCGTCCGAGCGCTGTCGACGAGGAGGTCGCCATGTCGAGCAGAGGAGCACAGCTGGGCAGAGCCGCGCTCGTGGGAGCGGCATGCGGGCTGGTCGGCGTGGCCGCCATGACCCTCGGTGAGAAGGCGGAGCAGGCGGTCACGAAGCGGCCGAACTCGTACGTGCCGGCGAGGACGCTGCTCGCCCTCACCGGTCGCTCTCCGGGGGACGGGCCGCAGTCCCCGATCTGGAACCACGCCGTGCACTGGGGCACTGGTGCGGTCCTCGGTGCACTGCGCGGCGTGTGGGCGGTCGTCGCCATCCGAGGGCCGCTGGCGAACGTGAAGCACACCGTCGTCCGGCTCGCGTTCGACCAGACGCTCGAGAACGTCACCGGCGTGGGTGCGCCCCCGCCGACCTGGCCACGACAGGAGCAGCTGATCGACGTGGCCCACAAGGCCGTCTACTCGCTCGTGACGGGGATGGCGGCGGATGCGCTCATCACCCCGGACCTGGAATCCCGCAGGGGCACGACCAGCCACTGAGTCGGCGTCAATCCCGCGGTGACTCCTCACCGTCGTGCGACGCGGGCTCGGCATGCGGGGTGACGAGGAGCTCGGAGATCCGGCGGCGGTCGATCGCCGTGACCTGCAGCGTGGCGCCGTCGACCGAGACGACGTCGCCCGTGCGGGCGAGGCGGCCGAGGCGCTCGATCACGAAGCCCGCGACGGTGTCGGCAGCGCTCTGCGGCAGGCGGATGCCGGTGGCGTCCTCGAAGTCCTGGAAGTTGAGGCGCCCGTCGACGGTGCCGCCCTCGGTGGGAAGCTCGCCAGGCACCGTGTCGGTGTCGTACTCGTCGAAGATCTCGCCCACCACCTCCTCGAGGAGGTCCTCGAGCGTGACGATGCCGTCGGTGCCGCCGTACTCGTCGACGACGACGGCGATGTGATGTCCCTCCGCGCGCATCGTGCTCAGCGTGGGCAGCACCCTCGCGGTCGCCGGGAAGTAGGGGATGGGTCGGCCGATGTCGGCGAGTGCTGCTGCTGAGCCCCGCTGCACTGCATCGAAGAGGTCGCGGATGTGGACGAACGCGGTGATGTCGTCGATCGTGCGGTCGAGGAGCGGGTAGCGCGAGTAGGGCTGGTCCCGCACGGCTTCGGCGGCTTCCTGGATGGAGGACGTGCTGTCGAGCGCGACGACCTCGGGGCGCGGTCGCATGACCTCGCTCAGCTGACGGTCGCGCAGGGAGAAGACGTCGTCCAGGATGCGCCGCTCCTCGGCCGGGAAGCCGGCGTGGCTCGACACGATGTCGCGCACCTCATCCTCGGTCATCTCCTCGCCGGTCTTGTGCGGGTCGCCGCCGAGCAGTCGCACGACCACGTTGGTCGAGACAGAGAGGAACCAGATGACCGGCTTCATGACGATCGCGAAGCCGTTGAGCACCGGCGCCACGGCATACGCGAAGGTCGCGTTGCGCTGGAGGGCGAGGCGCTTGGGGGCCAGCTCCCCGAGCACGAGCGACAGGTAGGCGATGAGCAGCGTGAGCACGACGGTCGCGACCGTGTCCGCGGCCTGCTCACCGAGACCGACGCCGGTCAGCAGCGGCGCGACAGAGGGCGAGAGCGCCGAGGCGCCGAACGCAGCCGACGCGAAGCCCGCGACCGTCACGCCGATCTGGACGGCCGACAGGAACGTGTTCGGGTTGCGCGCGAGGGCCGCGACCTTCGCCCCTCGCCTGCCGCGAGCAGCGAGCGCATTGATCTGCCCTTCGCGAAGGGTGACGAGCGCCATCTCCGTGGCTGCGAACACGCCGCCGATCAGGACGAAGGCGACGACGAGAGCGATGTTGAGCGCCAGCTCTTCCGTCATCGAAGAGTCCGGCCCGGCTCGGAGGGCGCGCCCAGGATCACCTGGGCGCTGGGACTATGACCGTCGGGCGACGGCGCGCTCTCGTTGCGTTGCATGGACGCAGGGTACCGGCCGGCCTCAGGCGGCGGCTGTGCTCGGCCGCGGCGACTCCTGTGGTGACGACCGGCGTCGTGTCCATCATCATCGGGATCGAGCGGCTACCGCTGCACCCGTCCGAGCGCCGCGAACCGCAGCATGTGCGCCTGGCCGCTGTGCAGCGCGTACTCGTCGATCATCTTCACCAGCACGTGCGAGAGCGGTGCGGCGCTGCCGCGGCCGGGGGAGTCGAGCCCAGCCATCACCGCGATCGCGGCATCCGCTCGCTCCACCTCTTCGAGGTAGAGCCGCACATCCGCCTCGACCGTCTCAAGGGAACCGCCCGCGTAGTCGTCCTCGCCGTAGGCCGCGACCCGCTCGCCGCCGCCGAGCCCCCACGTGAGGTAGTGGTGCTCCATCTGCTGCATGTGCCGGATGAGGCCGAGCACCGACAGCTCGAGCGGCGGCACCGACCACGACGTCAGCTGCAAGGGGGAGAGGTCGCGCCACTTCCGCCGGAACTCGTGCCGCTGGTATGCCAGCCAGTCGAGCAGGCTCGCGTGCACGTCGGCCTGCGGCGAGGGGTCATCCCGGCGCGCGAAGTCGAGGCTGGATAGCAGGTCGGTGGCCATGTCGTCTCCTCGATCGTCGCGGGTCTCGACGGACCATCTCACGGATACGCGGCCCCGTCACGGCGGAGGTCCGGTTCGGCCCCTGGGGCGATCGGCGCCTCTGCCCGTGCCTCGCGGCCCGAATCGCCTCCGCCTGTGAGCCAGCCGTCAGCGACGACCCGCGCGGTGCTGCGCGACGAGCACGATCGCGACGCCGACGGCCGCGACGGCGAGGCCCGCGATGCCGAGCGGCGTGACCGGCACGCCGAACACGAGCAGCACCCACAGCATGGTCGTCGGCGGCGTCAGGTACAGCATCGTGCTGACGAACGTCGCGCCGTGCGAGCGGTTGACGGTGACGAACAGCACGTAGCCGCCGAGGCTCGCGAGCACGACGAGCCAGAGCACCGCGAACCAGACATCCCCGGTGCTCGGCGGCGTCGCGTGGCCACGGAGCATCGCCACGAGCATGAAGGAGGCACCGGCGACGAGCGCCTGCATGGTGATCGTCTGCAGGAGGTCGTCGTGCAGATGCCATCGGCGCTGGAGCACCGTGCCGGCCCCGAGCGCGAGGACGGCTCCGAAGGGGAGCAGGTACGCCCACAGGGGCGCGCCGTCACCCCCGAGCGCGCCGGAGACCACGAGCGCGACGCCCGCGAGCCCGACCACCATGCCGCCCCACATCCACCCCGTCGCGCGCTCGCCGAGCACGCGCCCGGCGACGGTCGCGACCAGCATCGGCTGCAGCGCGGCGATGAGCGCGGCCGTGCCGCCGTCGACGCCCGCGCGAACGCCCTCGAAGATGAGCAGTAGGTAGGCGGCCTGGCTCAGCAGCCCGATCGTGCCTTGCCGCAGCCAGCTCCCCGGCCCGGGCCAGCGGCGCCGCAGCACGAGCATCGCGCCGACGAGCAGCCCTGCGAGCACGACGAAGCGCCAGGCGAGCACCGTGATCGGCTCCCCGCCGGCGCGCGCCGCGAGCTCGGCGCCGACGAAGCCGGAGCTCCAGGTGACGACGAGCGCGACCGACGCGACCACGATCGCGACGGGGCCGAGCCTGCCTCTCGACGCGTCGGGCTCGTGCGGGGCGGGCGGCTCGGTCATCGGGTCGAGTATCGCAGTGCACGGGTCGGTCTCGAGACGGCGGCCGGCGGCCGCGTCGTCGACCGGCAAGACCCGACGAGCGGTGCGCTACGTCTCGACGACCAGGATCGGATCGGTCGTGGGCGCGTCTGAGCCGCCCTCCGGCTCGACCGTCACGCCGACGGCGCTGCCGGCCGTGAGCGCTCCGTCGAGCAGGAAGGCGGTCGCCCCGCCGCTCGCCTCGAAGGTGCCGGCGCTCTGCGGCCCGTCCTCGTCGATGTACCAGGCCTGGTAGGTGCTGCCCTCGGGTGGGGCGCTGAGTCCGTCGAAGAGGATCGCCGACTGGCCGCGCTCCGTCGACCAGATGACCGTCGCGGTGGACCCGTCCGGCAGCGCGACCTCGCTACGCTCGGCATCCGCGGCGCTCACGACAGCGCCGAGCGCCTCCTGCCGCGAGTCGCCACCCAGCTGGGAGCCGAGCGCGACGCCGCCGAGCAGCAGCGCGGCGCTCGCGGCGATCGCGCCGAGCGTGCGCAGCGGCCGCCAGCGAGCGTTGGCGCGCCGCTCCGCCGGTCCGGGACCTGTGGATGCGTGCCGCGGGGCGCCGCCGTAGCCGTCGGTGCCGAGGCCGTCGGCGCCGCGCGGCTCGACGGACACCGGCTCGACCGCGGCGGGCACCGCGGGCGCCGCGAGCGGGGTCGGCGCCGCTGCGGGAGCCACCGCGGGCAGCTGCGGCTCGCGCGCGATCGCGTCGAGCACCGATGCGCGCAGCGACGGCGGCGGGGCGGCCGGGTCGCCGGCGAGGAGCGCCGCCGTGTCGGCGAGCTCCGCCGCCTCGGCGCGGGCGGCGGGGGAGGCCTCCGCCTCGAAGCGCGCGCGCTCGGCCGGGCTCAGCGCATCGAGCGCGTACGCCGCCGCGAGGTCGTCGATCGACCGCTGGTCGTCGCTCATGCCGTCACCCCCAGGATGCCGCGCAGCCGGACCATGCCGTCGCGCAGCCGCGTCTTGACCGTGCCGAGCGGCGCCCCGACACGCTCGGCGATCTCGGTCTGCGTCAGACCGTCGAAGTAGGCGAGCTCGATCGCCTCGCGCTGCGGGTCGCTCAGCTCGCGGAGCGCCTTGCGCGCGCGGGCCGACTCGAGCGCGACCTCTGCGTGCTCGGCGACCGTGTCGACCGGCACCGGGGTGTCGCGCACGCCGATGCGGGCGTCGCGGTCGCGCTGCGACTGCGAGGCGCGCACGCGGTCGACGGCGCGGGCATGCGCGATCTGCAGCAGCCAGCTGATGGCGGCGCCACGATCCGGGTCGAACCGCTTCGCCTGCCGCCACGCCTCGAGGTAGACCTCCTGCGCGACCTCCTCGGCCTGCGCGCGATCGACGAGGATGCGCAGCACGAGTCCGAAGACGCGCGACGACGACGCGTCGTACAGCTCCGCGAAGGCCCGCTGATCGCCCTCGGCGGCGCGCACGAGGCACTGCTCGAGGGTCGTCTCCACGAGCCTGAGTATTGCAGGCGGAGCGACGAGGGCCAGCGCGGTCATGCCGGTGGTTCGTCGCGGGCGAACGCCCGGATTGGAGCGCGCACCCGGACGGCCGGTAGACTCGGACGGTGGTCCGCCCTCTCGCGGCGGATCCGGCGTGCCCAAGCGCGTCGCGGGCAGAGCGTCCCGCCCACCGACGAACCCCAGGAGACCACCTCGTGAAGACCACGGTCGAGAAGATCGAGAACACGCGCACGAAGCTCACCATCGCGGTGCAGCCGGAGGAGCTGCGGCCCGCGATCGACCAGGCGTACAAGACCGTCGCCGAGCAGATCAGCGTCCCCGGCTTCCGCAAGGGCAAGGTCCCCTCCGCGATCATCGACCAGCGCGTCGGCCGCGAGGACATCCTGAACCAGGCCGTCTCCGAGTCGATCGACGAGTTCTACCGCCAGGGCGTCGCCGAGGCCGGCATCCGCCCCATGGGCCGCCCGCAGGCCGACGTCACGTCGTGGCCCGAGGTCAAGGACTTCTCGGGCGACCTCGTGCTCGAGATCGAGGTGGACGTCCGCCCCGACTTCGACCTGCCGACCGTCGAGGGCCGCACGATCACCGTCGACGCGATCGAGGTCGGCGACGAGGCCGTCGCCAAGGAGCTCGACGAGCTGCGCGGGCGCTTCGGCACGCTCGTCACGGTCGACCGCCCCGCCGCCAAGGGCGACTTCGTGCAGCTCGACCTGACCGCATCGATCGACGGCGACGTCGTCGACACCGCGAGCGGCATCTCGTACGAGGTCGGCTCGGGCGAGCTGATCGACGGCATCGACGAGGCCGTCGAGTCGCTCACCGCCGGTGAGGAGACCACCTTCACGTCGAAGCTCGTCGGCGGCGACCACGCCGGCAAGGACGCGGAGGTCAAGGTCGTCGTCGAGGCCGTCAAGGAGCGCGAGCTGCCCGAGGCCGACGACGACTTCGCCCAGATGGCGAGCCAGTTCGACACCATCGATGAGCTGCGCGAGGACCTCAAGGCGCAGGCCGGCCGCAGCGGCCGCCTGGGCCAGGCAGAGCAGGCGCGCCAGCGCCTCCAGGACGAGCTGGTCGAGGCGGTCGAGATCGAGGTGCCGACGGCGGTCGTCGAGGACGAGGTCGTCCGCCACCTCGAGGCGGAGAGCCGCGCCGACGACGCAGAGCACGGCGAGGAGGTGCGTCAGGAGACCCGCAAGGTGCTCAAGCAGCAGATGCTCTTCGACCGCTTCGCGGAGGAGGAGGGCCTGCAGGTCACGCAGCAGGAGCTGACGCAGATCATCGTGCAGCAGGCCGCGCAGTACGGCATGGCGCCGCAGGAGCTCGTCACCGCGCTCGAGTCGAACGGCCAGCTGCCCGTGCTGCTGGGCGACATCCTCCGCGGCAAGACGCTGTCGGTGCTGCTCGGCCGCGTCACGGTCGTCGACGACAAGGGCGAGACGGTCGACCTGTCGGACTTCCTGCCGTCGAACGAGGTCGACGAGGATGACGTCGAGGGCGCCATCCGCGAGGCCGAGGCGAAGCTCGCCGCGCAGCACGCCGAGGACTGATCATCGAGCGAAGGGCCGGGCCGTGCGCCCGGCCCTTTCGCATGCCTCCGCCTGCGGCGAACACGGCAGATCGCACTCCCTCCGCCGCCTAGGGTTGAGACGAATCGAGAGAAGGAGTCACCCGTGGCTGAACCCGTCTTCGCGCCGTCGGTCTTCGACCGGCTGCTGCGCGATCGCATCATCTGGCTGGGCGAGGAGGTGCGCGACGACAACTCGAACGAGATCTGCGCGAAGATCCTGCTGCTCGCCGCCGAGGATCAGAACAAGGACATCTTCCTGTACATCAACTCGCCCGGCGGCTCGATCACGGCCGGCATGGCGATCTACGACACGATGCAGTTCGTGCCCAACGACATCGTCACCGTCGGCATCGGCATGGCCGCGTCGATGGGGCAGCTGCTGCTCACCGCCGGCGCCCCCGGCAAGCGCTACATCACGCCGAACGCGCGCGTGCTGCTGCACCAGCCCCACGGCGGCTTCGGCGGCACGTCGAGCGACATCCAGACGCAGGCGCAGCTCATCCTCGACATGAAGAAGCGCCTCGCCGAGATCACCGCGGAGCGCACGGGCAAGAGCGTCGAGCAGATCAACGAGGACGGCGACCGCGACCGCTGGTTCACGGCGAAGCAGGCGCTCGAGTACGGATTCGTCGACCACGTCCGCGAGTCGGCGTCCGACGTCACCGGCGGCGGCGGCACGGACCACGACGTGATCGACCCCAACCCCGCCAGCGAGAGCGGCACGGCAGGCCAGGAGGGCAACTGATGGAGACTCCCACATTCCAGGCGGGCGGCAGTGCGCTGCAGATGCCCGGCTCGCGCTACATCCTCCCCAGCTTCGAGGAGCGCACCCCGTACGGCTTCAAGCGCCAGGACCCCTACGCGAAGCTCTTCGAGGACCGCATCATCTTCCTCGGCGTGCAGGTCGACGACGCGTCCGCCGACGACATCATGGCCCAGCTGCTCGTGCTCGAGTCGCAGGACCCGGACCGCGACATCGTCATGTACATCAACTCGCCCGGCGGCTCGTTCACGGCCATGACGGCGATCTACGACACGATGCAGTACATCCGTCCCGCGGTGCAGACCGTGTGCCTCGGCCAGGCGGCCTCGGCTGCGGCCGTGCTGCTCGCGGCCGGCGAGCCCGGCAAGCGGCTCGCGCTGCCCAACGCGCGGATCCTCATCCACCAGCCCGCGACGTCCGACGCCGGCCGCGGCCAGGCATCCGACATCGAGATCCAGGCGCGCGAGGTGCTGCGCATGCGCGGGTGGCTCGAGGAGACGCTCTCGAAGCACTCGAACCACGACGTCGAGAAGGTGTCGAAGGACATCGAGCGCGACACGTTCCTGTCGGCCGAGGAGGCGCTCGAGTACGGCCTCATCGACCAGGTGCTGACCAGCAGGAAGACGGCGCCGCAGCTCGTCGGCTGAGCCGCGCGCGACACCACGAAGGGCCGGCCCCAGCGGGGCCGGCCCTTCGTGTTGCGCGGTGCGCGTCAAGCCTCGTCGATGTGCTTCCGACGCCGGTTCAGCCGGTAGGCGACGAAGGCGAGCACTGCGAGCCCGGCGAGCACGAACACGCCCACCTGGGGCAGAGCCCCGAACGAGTCTGTGCCGGGGTCGACGCCCGGAGCCTGCGTGGACTCGGGATCGCCCAGGTCCTCGCCCTGGTCGGAGGTCGCGGTGGCGGCCGGAGCTGCCGCGGCACCCGTCGGCTCGCTCTCGGTCGCGCCCGTGGTCTCCTCCTGCACGCCCTCGTTGCATTCAGGAGCTCGCGCCGAGCCGACGGCGTCGACGGCGCCCTCGGCGGGCTCGAAGGTGAAGGCGACCTGGCCCGAGACGGGGTGGCCGTCGGAGGAGACGACCTGATAGGCGAGCGTGTACCGCCCGGCGTCCCCCAGCTCGGCGTCGAGCGAGATGGTGTCGCCCTCGATCGAGGTGCAGCCGTCGCCGTAGTGGAGGCCCGCGTCGTCGGTGAGCTGCAGCAGGTTGGTGCTCTCACCGCCGGGCACCTCGATGATCTCCTCGTTCATGGTGACGCTCAGCGTGCCGGGCTGGTCGATCACGGTGGCCCCGTCCTGCGGCGTGGTGCCGGTGACGGATGCGTGGGCGGGCAGGAGCACGGTGACGCCGACGGCGAGGATGGCTGCGAACATGCCCCCAAGCATAGAAGAGGCGGATGTGGGCGGCCACGGCGTGGTCGTCGCTCGTGTCAGCGGCGTGTTCTAGGCTCGGTGCACGGGCGCGGCCTGCGCCTACGACGATGTGGAGAAGCGACATGGCTCGACTCGGAGAGAGCGGCGACCTCCTGAAGTGCTCCTTCTGCGGCAAGAGCCAGAAGCAGGTGCAGCAGCTGATCGCGGGTCCCGCGGTGTACATCTGCGACGAGTGCGTCGAGCTGTGCAACGAGATCATCGAGGAGCGGATGGCCGAGGCCGGCGAGGCCACGACGACCGAGGGCTTCACGCTGCCGAAGCCGCGCGAGATCTTCGCGTTCCTCGAGGAGTACGTCGTCGGCCAGCAGAGCGCCAAGCAGTCGCTCGCGGTCGCCGTCTACAACCACTACAAGCGCATCGCCGCGATGCAGCAGCTCGAGTCGGCCGACAAGGCGCACGACGGCGTCGAGATCCAGAAGTCGAACATCCTCATGGTCGGCCCGACGGGTTGCGGCAAGTCGTATCTCGCGGCCACGCTCGCGCGGCAGCTCAACGTGCCGTTCGCGGTCGCCGACGCCACGGCCCTCACCGAGGCCGGCTACGTCGGCGAAGACGTCGAGAACATCCTGCTCAAGCTCATCCAGGCGGCCGACTACGACGTCAAGCGCGCCGAGACCGGCATCGTCTTCATCGACGAGATCGACAAGGTCGCGCGCAAGGCAGAGAACCCGTCGATCACGCGCGACGTCTCCGGCGAGGGCGTGCAGCAGGCGCTGCTGAAGATCATCGAGGGCACCGTCGCATCGGTGCCGCCGCAGGGCGGGCGCAAGCACCCGAACTCCGAGTTCATCCAGATCGACACCTCGAACGTGCTGTTCATCGTCGCGGGCGCGTTCGCGGGCCTCGAGGACATCATCGCCAACCGCTCCGGCAAGCGGGGCATCGGGTTCGGGGCGCCGGTCGCGTCGCTCAAGCCGAGCCTCGACGTCTTCCAGGACGTGCTGCCCGAGGACCTGCACAAGTTCGGGCTCATCCCCGAGTTCATCGGGCGTCTGCCGGTGATCGCGACGGTGTCGCCGCTCGACCAGTCGGCGCTCGTCGAGATCCTCACCGAGCCGCGCAACGCGCTCGTGAAGCAGTACCAGCGCATGTTCGACCTCGACGGGGTCAAGCTCGACTTCGAGCCCGAGGCGCTGCAGGCGATCGCCGACCTCGCCGTCGACCGCAAGACCGGCGCCCGCGGTCTCCGCTCCATCCTCGAGACGGTGCTCGCGCCCGTCATGTTCGAGGTGCCGTCGAGGCACGGCGTCGAACGCGTGATCGTCACGAAGGAGTCCGTCACCGGCACGGAATCGCCGGTGATCCTCACGGCCGACGACATCGAGGAACTCTCCGCCTAGCGGACGCCACCCTCTGCGCCGCGTCGAGTTGTGCGGGCCACTGAGGTAAGGCTAACCTTACCGCGTGACCCCGGGACCCGACGCGCTGCGCGCGACCGACGTGAGCCTCGCCTACGGCAAGGAGCGCATCGTCCACGGCGCATCCATCTCGCTCGTCCCCGGCTGCGTCACCGCGCTCGTCGGCCCCAACGGCAGCGGCAAGTCCACCCTGCTGCGGGGGCTCACCGCCCTCCACCGGCCGAGCGCCGGCCACGTCGTCTTCGCTGACGGTGCCGAGGCGTCGAGCCTGGGGGAGCGGGAGCTCGCGCGGCGCATCGCCATGCTGGCCCAGTCGCACCCCGACCCCTCCGGCGTGAGCGTGCGCGAGGTCGTCGCGTACGGCCGCTTCGCGCACCGCGGCCGCTTCCGCGCGGCTGACCCGCACGGCGACGAGGCGATCGAGCGCGCGATGGCGGCGACAGGTGTCGCGGAGCTCGCGTCGCACCCCGTCTCGCAGCTCTCGGGCGGTCAGCGCCAGCGGGTCTGGCTCGCGACCTGCCTCGCGCAGGAGACCGGCATCGTGCTCCTCGACGAGCCGACCACATACCTCGACCTCCGCTACCAGCGCGAGATCCTCGAGATCGTCCGCGAGCTCGCCGATGCCGGCGTCGCCGTCGGCATCGTGCTGCACGACCTCGAGCAGGCCGCCGAGATCGCGGACCGCGTCGTGCTGCTCGTGCACGGCCGCATCGCGGCCGACGGCTCGCCGCTCGAGGTGCTCACGCCCGAGCGGCTGAGCGCCGCCTACGAGGTCCCCATCGACGTCGAGGCCGTCGCCGACGGCCTCCGCATCCGGCCCCGGCGCATCCGCCGCCAGCCGGCCGTGTCCCGCGCCGCGTGACGCGCTCCACCATCGGGCTCGCTGCCCGAGGAAGGACCCCCATGTCCAAGCGAACCCTGCTCGCCGGCGCCGCCGTGCTCTCCGCGCTCGCCCTTGCCGCCTGCGGCACGACCGAGCCCGCCGGAGAGACCGCCGGCGCCGAGCCCGAGGGCGCCGCCGTCACGGTCACCGACGCGCGCGGCGCCGAGGTCGAGATCCCCGCGGGCGTCACCGACGTCGTCGCGCTCGAGTGGGTCGCGGTCGAGCACCTGCAGGCCGTCGGGCTGGTCCCGGTCGGCGTCGCCGACGCCGCGGGCTACGAGGAGTGGTCGGGCACGGGCGCGCCGCTCGAGGGCGAGCCGACGGATGTCGGCACGCGCGTCGAGCCGTCGATCGACGCGATCGCCGGGCTCGCGCCCGATCTCATCGTCGCCGTGGCCGGTCGCGACGACGCCGCCTACGCCGACCTCGAGGCGATCGCGCCCGTACTCGTGCTGCAGGGCGCCGACGCTGCCGACCCGGTCGGCACGATGTTCGAGGACCTGCGCATGGTCGGCGAGGCGACGGGAGCGCTCGACGCGGCGGAGGCGGCGATCGCCGACTACGAGGCGCACATCGACGAGGTGTCGGCCGCTGTCGCCGATGCCGGTCTCGAGGGCACGCCGCTCGCCCACATGGACGGCTACGAGAACGCCGGGCAGGTCGAGATCCGGCCCTACGCGGACGGCGCGCTGCTGCCCGCGGTGTTCGAGTCGATCGGCTTCACGAACGCGTGGCCCGGCGAGGGCGACGAGCAGTACGGGCTCGGCGTCACCGACGTCGAGGGCCTCACCGCGCTCCCGGATGACGCGCACATCCTCTACATGACGGTCGGCGAGCGCGACGTCTTCACCCAGCAGCTCGCGAGCAACGAGATCTGGAACGGGCTGCCCGCCGTCCAGGCCGGCAAGGTGCACCGCCTGCCCGACGGCATCTGGCTGTTCGGCGGCGTCGGCTCGATGGCCGCCTACGCCGACGCGGTGGTCGCGGCGCTCTCGCCCACCCCGTGACCGGGGTCCGACCGGGAGGGCTCGCGCTCGGCGCGGCCCTCCTCGTCGCCCTCCTCGGCCTCTCCGCGTGGCACGCCACGCAGGGCACGACCCAGCTCGGCCTCGCCGAGCTGCTCGGCTGGCTGGGCGGCGAGCGCGGCAACGCGGCGATCATCGTCGAGAGCCGGCTGCCTCGCATCGCCGCAGCGATCGTCGTCGGGCTCGCGCTCGGCGCGGCCGGCTACGCGATGCAGACGCTCACCGGCAACCCGCTCGCCTCCCCCGACACACTGGCGGTGAACGGCGGCGCGAGCGCAGCGATCGCGCTCTCCGCCGCGCTCGGCCTCACGCTCCCCGGGCTGGGCGGCGCGGGCCTCGCCTTCGCGGGCGGCCTCGCGGCGGCGCTCGTCGTCGTCGCGATCGGCCGCGGCAGGGGATCGACGACGCAGATGGTGCTCGTCGGCACGGCGCTCGCGCTCGCGCTGCAGTCGGTGACGACCGTTGCCATCATCCTCGCCGAGGAGGAGACGGCGGGCCTCTTCGCGTGGGGCGTCGGCCGGCTCTCGCAGAACGGCATCGGCACCGTCGCGCAGATGCTGCCGCTCGTGGCGCTCGGCATCGCCGCGCTGCTGCTGCTCGCACGCCGGCTCGACGTGCTCGCGCTCGGCGAGGAGGCGGCCACGACGATGGGCGTCGGCGTCGGCAGGCTCCGCCTCTCGGCCCTCGTGGCATCCGTCGCGCTCGCCGCGGCCGCGGTCGCGATCGCCGGCCCGATCGGGTTCGTCGGCCTCGCCGCGCCCATCGTGGTGCGCCTGCTCGTGAAGCGCATCCCCGGCGCCGCGCGGCACATCGTCGCCATCCCGCTCGCCGCGCTCGCCGGCGCGGTGCTCGTCGTGGGCTCCGACGTGCTGCTGCGCGCCGTGCTGGGCGGTGTCGGCGCGCTCGACGTGCCGACCGGCGTGATCACGAGCCTCGTCGGTGCGGTCTGCATCGTCGTGCTCGCGCGCACCGTGGCCGGCGCCGCCGAGACCGAGTCGATGTCGGTGCTCGGCGCCCGCACCCTCGTGCGCCGCGCGTGGGTGCCGCTCGTCATCGCCGCGCTCGTGCTCACGGCGCTGGCGCTCGGCGCGGTGCTGCTCGGCGATCGCATGCTGCTGCTCGGCGACGTCGCGAACTGGCTCGCGGGCAGGGCGGGCGACGCCGTCCGCGTGACGCTCGACACCCGCACGCCGCGCATCGTCGCGGCCGTGCTCGCGGGCGTCGCCCTCGCCACCTCCGGCGCGCTCGTGCAGGCGGTCGCGCGCAACGCGCTCGCCGATCCGTACCTGCTTGGCGTCGCGGGCGGCGCGGGCTTCGGCGCCGTCGCGGTCATCACGGTCGTCCCCGCGGCGGTCGGGTGGGTCGTGGCCGGTGGCGCGCTCACCGGCGGAGCGCTCGTCGGCGTCGCGGTGCTCGTCCTCGTCGGCTGGCGACGGCTCGGGAGCCTCCGCCTCGTGCTCACCGGGCTCGCCCTGTCGGCCGCGACCGCGGCGCTCACGAGCCTGCTCATCGTCGTCACCGACCCGTGGAACCGCGCCAAGGCGATCGTATGGCTCGCGGGCTCCACCTACGGGCGCGGCTTCGAGGACGTCGTGCCGGTCGCGGTCGCGCTCGTCGTCGCGGTGCTCGCGCTGGTGTGGATGCACCGCGACCTCGACCTCGCCCAGCTCGACGAGTCGACGCCGCGCCTGTTGGGCGTGCGGCTGTCGGCGGTGCAGGTCGTCGCGCTCGTGCTCGCGGTCGTGCTCGCGTCGACCGCGGTCGCGGCGATCGGCGTCGTCGCGTTCGTGGGGCTCGTCGCCCCGCACGCGGCGCGCGCGATGGTCGGCGCGCGGCACCGGGTGCTGCTCCCGCTCGCGGCCATCCTCGGCGGCACGCTCACGCTCCTCGCCGACACGCTCGGCCGCACGCTGATCGCGCCCGCGCAGCTGCCCGCAGGCGTGATGACGGCGCTCGTCGGCATCCCGTACTTCATCTGGCTCGTCCTGCAAGCGGGCCGCGCGCGCTGATGCGCACCGATCGCGTCACGGCGGGGCACGGACGGAGCGCCTGACGATCGAGGGCTCGGTCTAGCACGGGGTTGCTTTGCACCTCCCAGGCGCATGCTGAGGGTTTCTCGTGCAACGACGACTGCACGAACGCTGTTCGGGTATTGCGGTGCTATCGGTGCGAATGACCTCAGCAGGGCCAGAGCGCCTGCGTCTTGAGGATTGCCCACGTCGCGGACGACCCTTAACCGAGCTCATCGCACCGCGGCGTCCGCGGAGCCGAGTCGTGGCGAGGACGCCGCGTCTTGATGAGCGAGAGCCCGGCGGGCCCCACCTCCGGGCATGGCGATTAGGAGTCATCGTGCACACGCCCGCAGCCACCAGTCCACCACCCAGCCTCCGCGATCGCGGGCTACGGCTGCGGCGCAACTCCATAGCGCTGCTGGCCGCCGTCGGGCTGGTCGTGCCGCTCATGGTCGCCACCGCGCCGACACCCGCGGTCGCCGTCACCGACGAGGATCCGTCGTTCGTGCTCAACCAGAACGACCTCGAGTTCATCCTCAGGCAGATCCAGATCTCCGAGGCGCACGCCGCCGACGAGGCGGACCCCTCGAACTACACGCTGCTGTGCTCGAGCCCCCAGGACGCGAGCGGCTCGTGCGTCCCGGACGTCGCGCGCCCCGCCGGCGTCCGCACGGTCGACGGCAGCTACAACAACCTGCGCGCCGGCCAGTCCGGCTACGGCTCCTCCGACCTCGCCTTCCCGAGGCTGCTCGACCCCGTGTGGCTCCAGGGCGAGCCGGCCCCCAGCCGGCAGGCGCCGCCGAACTTCGGCGGCACGCCGCCCGGATCCGCGCCCGGACCGCACGCGGTCTGCCAGCCCGGGGTCCCGGGCGCCGGCATGGACCCTTGGGGCCAGACGTGCTACGCGCAGACGGAGGGCTTCGTCTACGACACCGAGCCGCGCGTGATCAGCAACCTCATCGTCGACCAGACGACGAGCAACCCGGCGATCGTCAACCAGATCGAGGCGGGCACGGCGACCCTCATCGAGGGCACGGACATGGCGAGCACGCCGAACACCGCGCCGGATGAGGGCCTCTCGGCGCCGTTCAACACGTTCATGGGCTTCTTCGGCCAGTTCTTCGACCACGGGCTCGACCTCGTCGGCAAGGGTGGCCACGGCACGCTCGTCGTACCGCTCGAGGAGGACGACCCGCTCTACGACCCCGAGTCGAACACGAACTTCCTCATGCTCACGCGCGCGGACCGCATCGAGGATGCCAACGGCAACCCGACGACCGAGCACATGAACCTGACGTCGCCGTTCGTCGACCAGAACCAGACGTACTCGTCGCACCCGGCGCACCAGGTCTTCCTGCGTGCGTACACCGCCGGCGGCGGCGCGACGGGCGAGCTGCTCGAGGGCACGGTCGGTGGCATGGCCACGTGGACCGACGTCAAGAACCAGGCGAATCAGATCCTCGGCATCGGCCTCACCGACGCCGACCTGCTGGCGGTGCCGCAGGTGCTCGTCGACCCGTACGGCAACTTCATCCCGGGCCCCGCTCGCGGCATGCCGCAGCTCATCGTCTCGACCGGCCCCAGCGTCGATGACATCGAGTTCGTCGAGGGCGACCCGGCAGCGCCGGTCTCGACGACCAACGCGCTGTCGACGGGACACGCATTCCTCGACGACATCGCGCACGGCGCCACGCCGCTGTTCGACGCCGAGGGCAACCTCGTGCCGGTGCAGTTCGGCGAGGACGGCAACGTCATCGACCCGGGCGTCCCGCTCTTCGACGCGAGCGGAGCGCCGGTCAACGACCCCACGCTCACCGGCTACGACAACGTCGCGCTCGGCGAGCACTTCATCGCCGGTGACGGCCGCGTCAACGAGAACATCGGCCTGACCGCGGTGCACGCGATCTTCCACTCCGAGCACAACCGCATGGTCGGGCAGATCGAGGCGCTGCTGAACGGCGAGGCGGGCACCGAGGCGCTCTGGAACGACCAGACCCAGGCGGACCCGGCGCTCCTGCAGGAGTTCGCGGCCGCCTTCCGCGGCGAGGAGCACAGCTACCCGAACCCCCAGCCCGAGCTCACGCTGCCCGGCCCGCAGGCCGATGACTGGTCGTACGAGCAGCGGCTCTTCCAGGCCGCGAAGTTCGCGACCGAGATGCAGTACCAGCACCTCGTGTTCGAGGAGTTCGCGCGGGCGATCGCACCGACCATCGATGCCGTCGTCTTCAACGAGAACAGCTACGACCCCTCGGTCGACGCGGCCATCACGGCCGAGTTCGCCCACGTCGTCTACCGCTTCGGGCACTCGATGATGACCGAGGAGATCGGCCGCGAGGATGTGGCGACCACCACGGGCCTCACGGACGTCGCACTGCTCGACGGGTTCCTGAACCCGGAGGCGTACGACATGAACGGCACCCTCACGCCCGACGAGGCGGCTGGATCGCTCATCAACGGCATGACGGCACGCGTCGGCAGCCAGATCGACGAGCACATCACCGACACGCTGCGCAACAACCTGCTCGGCCTGCCGCTCGACCTCGCCTCCATCAACCTGATGCGCGGGCGCGACGTCGGCATCCCCCCGCTGCAGGACGCCCGAGCCACGTTCTTCGCGGCGACCGGTGACACCGCGCTCGAGCCGTACAGCGACTGGGTGGACTTCGGTCTCGGCCTCCGCAACGGCAACAACTTCGGTCGCGGCGGCAACAACGCGTCGCTCGTCAACTTCGTCGCCGCGTATGGAACGCACCCGACGATCGAAGCTGCCACGACCCTCGTCGAGCGTCGCGCAGCAGCGTCGATGCTCGTGAACGGTGCACCCGTGGGCGCGGAGTTCATCTCGCGGTTCCCGGGCGCCAGCAGGTTCCACACGGCCGCGCTGTTCTCACAGCGTCACTTCCCGGACGGCGCGGACACGGTCTACGTCGCGAACGGATTCAAGTTCCCGGACGCGCTCTCCGCTGGAGCGCTCGGCAAGCCGATCCTGCTCGTCGCGAACGACGCGACCGGCGCCCTCCCGATCGAGACGCACGAGGAGCTGCTGCGACTGTCTCCGGACCGCATCGTCGTGCTCGGCGACTCGGCTTCGGTGAACACGAGCACGCTGATCTCGCTCAACGCGATCTCGGCGACCGACGCTCCCGTCACGCGGATCGCCGGTGCGAACCGGTACGCCACGTCCGCCGCGATCTCGGCCACCTTCACGGCACCGGTCGAGCGCGTCTTCATCGCGAACGGGGAGAACTTCCCGGACGCGCTGGCCGGCGCTGCGGTCGCGGCACAGGGCAACTCGCCCGTGCTGCTCGTGTCGCCCACCTCGATCCCGGCGGAGATCGCCGCCGAGCTCGATCGACTCAACCCGCCGGAGATCGTCGTCCTGGGCGGCACGCCGTCTGTCAGTGCCGCGGTCGCGTCGCAGCTCCAGGGCTACACGGCGACCGGCACGGCCGAGTCGGTCATCCGACTGGCCGGTCCGAGCCGCTACGACACAGCGGTCGAGATCAGCGAGCACTTCTTCCCGAATGGTGCCGACCGCGTGTACGTCACGAACGGTGAGAACTTCCCCGACGCGGTCACGGCCGCTCCGGGGGCAGGGCTCAACGGCTCGCCGATCCTGCTGCTCCCTCGGAGCGGGATGACCCCGGCCGTCCGTGCCGAGATCGAGCGGCTCTCGCCCACCGAGATCTTCATCCTCGGTGACACCAACGCCGTCACCGCGGCGACGGAGCTCGACCTCGCATCCCTCGCGCCGACGCCGGTCACGGCTCCGGCGGACCGCCTGGACTTCATGAACGGCACGGGCGCCTGGGCTGACGCGGGCGGCACGACGGTCACGGGTCTCGAGTCGGTGGAGTTCTGGGTCGGCGGCCTCGCCGAGCGGATCGACGCCTTCGGCGGCATGCTCGGCTCGACGTTCAACTACGTGTTCGAGACGCAGCTCGAGAAGCTGCAGTTCGGAGACCGGTTCTACTACCTCTTCCGCAACCAGGGCGAGCAGCTGTTCGCCGCGCTCGAGGCGAACTCGTTCTCCGATCTCATCCAGCGCAACTCCGACGCATCGCACCTGCCGGCGAACATCTTCGCGCTGCAGGACCCGATCATCGACCTCGACAACCTGCCGAACCCGCTTCCCGCGGGCCTGCTGCAGGGAGTTGATGGCAGCTGGCGCTGGAGCGGTGACGAGCACGTCGAGATGCACGGAACCGCCGGACCCGATCGGATGACCGGGGACGAGGGTGACGACGCGCTCTGGGGCTACGAGGGCAACGACCGCATCGAGGGTGGATCGGGCAACGACTCGCTCATCGGCGGTGCCGGCCACGACATCATCACCGACTCGTTCGGCGATGACACCATCCACGGCGACCAGGGCAACGACGCCATCCACGTCGGTCCCGGTGTCGACCTGGGCCTCGGTGGACTCGGCGATGACTTCGTGGTCAACGGCGGCGGCGACGGATCGACGTTCTTCCTCGGAATGGGCGACGACATCCTGCGCGGCACCTCCGGCCGCACGACGGTCTTCGGTGGCGAGCAGGACGACTGGATCGAGGGCAGCTCTCACGCCGACCTCCTCCAGGGCGACAACGCCGACCAGTTCCAGAACGACACGCTCGGTGGACAGGACGTCGTCATCGGCGGCCTCGGCAATGACGACATCGAAGGCGAGGGTGGGGACGACATCCTCATCGGCGCCGCCGTCGGCACCGACCGTCACCTGGGCAACGTCGGCTTCGACTGGCTGACCTACTACGGGCAGTCGGCCGGGGTCACGTCGGACTGGCAGTTCACTCGGACGTTCGAGCCGAACAACCCGCTCCCGTCGCGCTTCGACCAGATGGAGGCGCTCTCGGGCGGCGCAGGCTCTGACACGCTGCGCGGGCCGCTCGTCGAGCCCGACGACATCGCCGCCAGCGAGATCCCGCTGCACAAGGCGACGCAGGAGAGCCTCGACATGATCGACGGCCTCGAGGAGCTGCTCCGCCCGACCGGCGCTGCGTTCGACTACGCGGCACCGTTCATGCGGGACACGCCCCCGTCCGATGTCGACGGTGTGAGCATGCTCATCATCGGCGGCCCCGGGAACGACACCATCGAGGGCCGAGGCGGCAACGACTACCTCGACGGCGATGCGCAGCTCGTGGTGCAGCTGGAGGACACGACGACCGGAGAGCGCTTCGACAGTGCGGCGCAGCTCCAGGCCCGAGTGTTCGCCGGCACGCTCAACCCGGGTGACATCGACATCGTGCGCGAGATCCAGATGGATCCCAACGCTGCGACGTCGGTCGACGCATCGGTCTACGGCAACCCGATGTCCGCGTACACCATCACGCCGCTGCCCGACGGGTACTGGCAGGTGTCGCACACCGTGGTGCAGGAGGCGGAGGAGAGCGACGGCACGGACGTGATCCGTGGCTTCGAGCGACTCCAGTTCTCGGACGGCTGCGCGGTGCTCAACGAGGCCGGCGACGCGTGGGAGGCTTGCGAGCCCCTCGCCGCGGCGACGCTCTCGACCGATGCACCCGCCGAGGACACGGCCGTCACCGCGACGCTCGTCGCATCCGACGGCTCGGCACTCGACGCGAGCAACTTCACCGACATCGAGTTCGTCTGGTCGGGCGGTGAGGGCGCGTCTCCCACGGAGATCACCGAGTGGGAGGAGCTCGGCCGGACCGGAGCGGCAGCGGGATCGGGGGTGACTGCGTCGAGCAGCTTCACGCCGGGTGACGCCCACGTCGACGTCTACATGAGGGTGACGGTGAACTACACCGACGCGTCCGGGCTCCGGCACGCGGCAACCTCGCCGACGACGACGGGCGCCGTGCTGAACATCAACGATGCGCCGACGGGCTTCACCGTCTCGCCGGCAGCGCCCGGTGTCGGACAGACGCTCATCGCATCGGCGGTTCAGGACGGCGACGGGCTCGAGGACGTCGTGTTCACCTACCAGTGGGCACGGTCGGCCGACCCGGCCTTCGCCACCGGCGTGGAGGCGCTGGCATCGACGTCGAACACCTACACCAGCGTGGCGGCGGATGCCGGTCAGTACATCCGGGTGACCGTCAGCTACACCGACGTGCTCGGCACGGCGGAGACGGCGGTCGCCACGACCACCGGACCGGTCGCGGGGCCGACACCCTAGCGCCGGCGACGACAGAGGGGGCTGCACCGACCGGTGCAGCCCCCTCTGCCGTGCTCGCGACGCCGCGGACTACTCGGCGGCATCGAGCCCGCGGCGCTTCAGCAGGTGCGAGAGGTCGGCGTCCTGGCCGCGGAAGTCGCGGAACGCCTCGAGCGGGTCCTTCGAGCCGCCGACGCCCAGGAGCCGCTCGCGGAAGCGCTGCCCCGCCTCCCGGATCGACGGCTGCTGCTTGAACCACTCGACCGTGTCGGCGTCCATGACCTCCGACCAGATGTAGGAGTAGTAGCCGGCCGAGTAGCCGCCGGAGAAGACGTGCTGGAAGTAGCCGGTCGAGTAGCGCGTGGGCACCGTGTCGCTCAGCAGGCCCACCCGCTCCAGGGCGTCGCGCTCGAACGCCGCGACATCCGTCACCTCGTCGCCCGCCGTGCGCGCGTGCCACGCCTGGTCGAGCAGCGACGCGGCGAGGTACTCGCTCGTGTCGTGCCCCTGGTTGAACGACTCCGAGGCCTGCAGCCGCTCGATGACGTCGGATGGCAGCGGTTCGCCGGTCTCGATGTGCTTGGCGTAGTGCTCGACGATGCCGGGCCACAGCATCCACATCTCGTTGACCTGGCTCGGGAACTCGACGAAGTCGCGGAAGGTGTTCGTGCCGCCGAACGACGGATAGGTGACCTGCGCGAACAGGCCGTGCAGGGCGTGCCCGAACTCGTGGAACAGCGTCGTGGTCTCGTCGAACGTCAGCAGCGTCGGCGTGCCGGCCGGGGGCTTGGGCACGTTGAGGTTGTTCATCACCACGGTCGGGTGGCCGAGCAGCCGGTTCTGCTGCACGAGCGAGTTCATCCACGCGCCGCCGCGCTTCGAGTCGCGCGTGTAGAGGTCGAGCAGGTAGAGCCCCACCTCGCTGCCGTCGTCGTTGCGCACCTCGAAGACGCGCACCTCGGGGTGGTAGCCGACGAGGTCGGTGCGCTCCTCGAAGGTGACGCCGTAGACCTGGCTGGCGGCATGGAAGACGCCTTCACGCAGGACCCGCTCCGCCTCGAAGTAGGGCCTGAGCGCCGCCGTGTCGACGTCGTAGCGCGCGGTGCGCTCCTTCTCGGTCCAGTAGTCCCAGTCCCACGACGCGAGCTGGTACGACTCCCCGGTGGCGTCGATCTGCGCCTGCAGGGCGGCGGCCTCCGCACGGGCGTTCGCGGCGGCGGGCTTCGCGAGCCTCGTCAGCATCGTCATGACCCGCTCGGGGTCGCGGGCCGTCTCGTCGGCCATGATCGCGTGCGCGTGGGTCGGGAAGCCCAGCAGCGCGGCCCGCTCGGCGCGCAGGGCGGTGAGCTCGAGCACCGTCGCGCGGTTGTCGTGCTCGTTGCCGCGCGTGCCACGGGCAAGCGACGCCTCCATGATCCGCTGTCGCACGTCGCGGTTCGTCAGCGAGGCGAGCCACGGGTGGCCCGAGAACAGCGGGAGCGTGACGAGCAGCTTGCCCTCGAGGCCGCGGTCGGCCGCCGCCTGGGTGGCCGCCTCGAGCTCGCCGTCGGAGAGCCCGTCGAGCTCTGCCGCGTCGTCGATGACGACCGCGAGGTCGTTCGTGTCGGCCTGCAGGTGCTTGTCGAAGCGCGTCGAGAGCGTCGCGATCTGCTGGTTGAGCTCCTTGAGGCGCTCGCGCGCCTCGGGCTCGAGGCCAGCGCCCGCGACGGTCATCTCGGTGTGGCGGCGCTCGACGAGGTAGCGCTGCTCTTCGGTCCAGGATGCGTCGGGCTCGGCGTGCAGCGCGGCCACGCGGGCGTAGAGGCGCGGGTCGAGCGTGATCGAGTCGGCGTGCGCGGCGAAGCGAGGAGCGTAGCGCTCCTCGAGCTCCTGCAGGAACGGCGACGAGTCGGTCGACGTCATGCTCCAGAACACGTGTGCGACGCGCTCGAGGGTCTGGCCGCTGCGCTCGAGCGCCTCGATCGTGTTCTCGAAGGTCGGTGCGTCGTCGCCGTCGACGATCGCGCGGACCTCCTCGGTCTGCTCGGCGAACCCGGCTTCGAGCGCCTCCTCGTAGTGCTCGTCGCGGATGTCGGCGAACGGCGGCAGCTGATAGGGGAGCGTGCTGGGCGACAGGAAGGGATTGGTCATCCCTCCACCCTAAGACGCGAAGAGATCTCAACGTCGCGGGGGGCGTCTGGCCCCGCAAACGAGCGCCCCCAGCCCACCCCGCCCCAGCGCGGCCAGCCGGCGCGGGGCCGG
>NZ_JBNCLZ010000001.1:189668-241113 GCF_049844935.1 Agrococcus sp. DT81.2
TCGGGGTTCGCACCGCCCCCCCCCCAACCCCGGCACGCGAACACAGGGGGGGGGGGGGTGTCGCGGCCCCTGGTCGCCCCCCCCCCCCCCCCCGCGACGTTGAGGATCCTGCTGGATCGGGCAGTCCTAGACTCGCGCCATGGCGCAGGTCACCTACTCCCACGGCCATCACGCGAGCGTCGTCGGCGCGCACGCCGCCCGCACGGTCGCGAACTCCGCGGCGTACCTATCGCCGCTGCTGCGGCCGGGGATGCGCGTGCTCGACGTGGGCTGCGGACCCGGCTCGATCACGATCGACCTCGCGCGCCGCGTCGGCAGCGGCGGCACCGTCGTCGGCATCGACGCGAGCGCGGAGGTGGTCGAGACCGCGCGGGAGGCCGGGGCGACGGCGGGCGTGACCAATGTGGAGTTCCGAGTCGGCGACGCCTACGCCCCGGCGCCGGGGGAGCGGTACGACGTCGTGCACGCGCACCAGGTGCTGCAGCACCTCGGAGACCCCGTCGCAGCGCTCGTCGCGTGGAGGGCGATCGGCGACGTCGTGGCGGCACGGGAGGTCGTCTACTCGGCGACGACGATCCATCCGCTCAGCCCCGAGCTGGCCCGCTGGCGGGAGCTGATGGGCACGCTGCAGGCGGCGAACGGCGGCGACGGCGACGCTGGCGCGAAGCTCAAGGCCTGGGCGCGGGCCGCGGGCTTCGCCCAGATCGAGACCGATGTCGAGACGTGGTGCTTCGAGTCGCCCGCCGGCAGGGCGTTCTGGGGCGGGCAATGGCGGGAGCGGGCGCTCCACTCCGCGTTCGCGGATGGCACGGAGCGGCACGGGCTCGCTGATGCGCGCGAGCGGGAGGCGATCTCGGCCGCGTGGGCCGCATGGGCGGCTGACGACGACGGATGGATGGCCATGCTGCACGGCTGGATCCTCGCGAGCGGCTGATCCCCGCCCGCTCCGGCCACCCGCCCCGCGCAACCAAAGGGGCGGGCTGTTGCACGAGTGGCGCGCCACGACTGCGACTACCCGCCACTCTTGCGGCCACGCGTGCCGGCGGCGAGGCGGGTGTCAGTCGGCTCGCGTCACCAGCACGTCGTCGCCGTCGAGGCGGATCGTGGTGCCGTCGTCGAGCTCGACGACCGGCTGCCCCTCGAGCCACGTGAGGGTCCAGCGCCAGCTCGACGTGTCGGCGCCCAGCTCGGCGAGCGTGCGCTCCTCGTCGTCGATCGCCGCGCGCATCGCGAGCGGCACCGACTGCGGCGCCTCGCCGCCGACCGACCAGCGGGTCCCGATCTGCATCAGAACTCCTCGAGCACGATCTCGCCGACCGCGAGCGACTCGCCCTCGACGATCGACAGGTCGCGGATGCGTCCCACGGCCTTGAGGTCGTCCGCGGCGGCCTCGAGGTGCTCGCGCAGCGCCGCGGGGACGGCGATCACCGCGGAGGCGACGGCCGTCTTCTGGCTCGCCTTCGCATCCGTCTTCGCGCGCCGCACGCCGATGAGCGCCTGGCCGACGGCCGACAGCATGCCGGTCGCGCCGGCATCCGTCATGCCGGGCACCGCGGCGAGCTCGCTCGCCTCGGGCCACGCGGCGAGGTGGATCGAGTCGTCGTGCGACCACGACCAGACCTCCTCGGTCGCGAACGGCAGGAACGGGGCGAGCAGTCGCAGCTGCACGTCGATCGCCGTGCGCAGCGCCGCGATCGCGGAGCCGCGGCCGGTCGGGTCGCCCGAGTAGGCGCGCTCCTTGACGAGCTCGAGGTAGTCGTCGCAGAACGTCCAGAAGAACGCCTCGGTCGTCTCGAGCGCCTTCGCGTGGTCGTAGCCCTCGAACGCGCGCGTCGAGGTGCGGACGACCGCGGCGAGCTCCGCGAGCATCTCGCGGTCGAGCCGCTCGGTGACCTCGCCGGGCTCGCCTTCCATCGAGAGCACGAAGCGCGCCGCGTTCAGCACCTTCATGGCAAGGCGGCGGCCGATCTTGATCATCTTCGGGTTCTGCGGGTCGAGCGTCGCGTCGACGCCGAGCCGCGACGACGCGGCCCAGTAGCGCACGCCGTCCGAGCCGTGGTCCTCGAGCATGCCGAGCGGCGTGACGACGTTGCCCTTCGACTTCGACATCTTCTTGCGGTCGGGGTCGAGGATCCAGCCCGACAGCGCCGCGTGCTTCCACGGCGCCCTGCCGTCCTCGAACATCGAGCGCAGCAGCGTCGAGAAGAGCCACGTGCGGATGATGTCCTGGCCCTGCGGGCGCAGGTCGAAGGGCGTCAGCTTCTCCCACAGGTCGGCGCCGGCAGCCCAGCCGCCCGCGAGCTGCGGGGTGAGCGACGAGGTCGCCCAGGTGTCCATGATGTCGACCTCGCCGGCGAAGCCGCCGGGCACGCCGCGCTGCGACTCGTCGTAGCCCTCGGGCACGTCGCTCGTCGGGTCGAGCGGCAGCTGGTCGGGCGTCGGCAGCAGCACGCGGTCGTAGTCCGGCTGGCCCTCGTCGTCGAGCGCGTACCAGACGGGGATCGGCACGCCGAAGAAGCGCTGGCGCGAGATGAGCCAGTCGCCGTTGAGGCCGTGCACCCAGTTCTCGAAGCGGGTGCGCATGTGCTCCGGGTGCCAGGCGATCTCGCGGCCGAGCTCGACGAGCCGCTCGCGCAGCGCCTCGTCGCGGCCGCCGTTCTTGATGTACCACTGGCGCGTGGAGACGATCTCGAGCGGCTTGTCGCCCTTCTCGTAGAACTTCACCGGGTGCTGGATCGGCTTCGCGTCGCCGATCGTGCGGCCCGCCTCCTGCAGCAGCTCGACCATGGCCTTCTTCGCGCTGAAGACGGTCTTGCCGGCGAGCTGCGCGTACGCGGCCCGCGCGGCGTCGCTCGAGAGCGCGTCGGGCGCCTCGGCGGCGAAGCGGCCGTCGAAGCCGATCACCGAGCGGTTCGGCAGCTGCAGCTCGCGCCACCAGGTGACGTCGGTGACGTCGCCGAAGGTGCAGATCATCGCGACGCCGGTGCCCTTGTCGATCTGGGCGAGCTCGTGCGCGACGAACGGCACCTCGACGCCGAACACCGGGGTGGTCACGGTGGTGCCGAACAGGTGCTGGTAGCGGGTGTCGTCCGGATGCGCGACCACGGCCACGCACGAGGGCAGCAGCTCGGGCCGCGTGGTGTCGACGCGCAGGTCGCCGTCCCGGCTCGTGAAGACGATGGTGTGGTACGCGCCGGGCTGCTCCCTGTCCTCGAGCTCGGCCTGCGCCACGGCGGTGCGGAACGTCACGTCCCACAGCGTGGGCGCATCCGCCTGGTACGCCTCGCCGCGCTCGAAGTTGCGCAGGAACGCGAGCTGCGAGGTGCGGCGGGCGTCGTCGGAGATGGTGCGGTACGTCTGCGACCAGTCGATCGAGAGGCCGAGCGTGCGCCAGAGGTGCTCGAAGCGCTCCTCGTCCTCCTCGGTGAGGCGCTCGCACAGCTCGATGAAGTTCTTGCGCGACACCGGCTGCTGGTCGGCGGCCTTCGAGCTCTTGCCCTCGCCGCCGTGCTGCGGGGGCGTGAAGTCGGGGTCGTACGCGAGCGTCGGGTCGACGCGCACGCCGTAGTAGTTCTGCACGCGGCGCTCGGTCGGGAGGCCGTTGTCGTCCCAGCCCATCGGGTAGAAGACGTGCTTGCCGCGCATGCGCTGGAAGCGCGCGACGAGGTCGGTGTGCGTGTACGAGAACACGTGGCCGACGTGCAGCGAGCCCGATGCGGTGGGCGGCGGCGTGTCGATCGAGTAGATCGCGTCGCGGTCGAGGTCGGCGGCATCGAAGCGGTAGGTGCCCGACGCCTCCCAGCGCTCTCCCCACTTGGCCTCGAGCCCCTCGAGGGCGGGGCGGTCCGGCATTCCTGGGGTGGCTGGCATCCCGGACGTGGGCATGGCGCTCATGGCGTCTCGCTTTCGATGTGCGCGGCATCGCGTCTCGCCGGATCCTCGGGCCGAGGCCTCGGCTTGATGCCTGGTTGTGCTGGGCTCAAGTCTACGGCGATGCCGTCATCGCTGGCGCGTCCGCCACTGCAGCACGGCCGTGAGGGCGAGTGCTGCGGCGGCGACACCGAAGAGCACCTGGCTGAGCACGTCGCGCTGCAGCATCGCGGCGAGCGCGAAGCACACCGCCGCGACGATCCAGATCCAGAGCGGGGCGGGCTTGCGCGAGATGGCCATGCCTCGACGCTATCGGCCGCGATCGCCCGCGCTCGCGGCGGGTGGCAGGGTGTCGGCATGGACGTGGTGAAGCGGGCGCCGGCCGGGGCGCCGCACGCGCTCGCGATGGAGGCGGCGGGGCTGGCATGGCTCGCCGAGGGCGAGGTTGCCGGGGGCACGCGCATCGCCCGGGCCTGGCTCGACGGGGCTGTGCTGCGCATCGCCCGGGTGGCCGAGGCGGCGGCGACGCCGGCGCGGGCGGAGGCGCTCGGCCGCAGCCTCGCGGCACTGCACGCGAGCGGCGCTCCGTGGCACTGCTGCCCGCCGCCCGGCGCGGGCGAGCCGTTCGAGATCGGCTCTTCGCGCACCCGGCTGGCGCCGCTGCCGACAGGGGAGTCGTGGGGCAAGGCTTGGGCGACCATCTCGGTGCGCCCGATCCTCGAGCGCTGCGTGCAGCGCGGCCGGCTCGGCGACGACGAAGCCGCCACCCTGGCACGGGCGGTCGACCGGATGGCCGACGGTGCGTTCGACGCGCCGCAACCGGCGGGCGTGCCACCGGTCGCGCGCATCCACGGCGACCTGTGGAGCGGCAACGTGCTCTGGAGCGACGTCGACACCGGCGCGGTGCTCATCGACCCGCACGCGCAGGGCGGGCACGCCGAGACCGACCTCGCGATGCTCGCGCTGTTCGGGCTGCCGCACCTCGACACGGTGCTGGCCGCCTACGACGAGGCGGCACCGCTCGCCGAGGGGTGGCGCGAGCGCATCCCGATGCAGCAGCTGCAGCCGCTGCTCGTGCACACGCTGCTGTTCGGCGGCGGCTACGCGGGGCGCGCGGTCGAGGTGGCGCGCTCGCTCGGCTGACCGCGGGTCATGCGCCCCCGGCCGGTCGCTCGAGCACGAGTCCGCCGCGCACCTCGTGCGGCACGGCCAGGCGGGCGAGCAGCGACCGCGCCTCGGCGAGGCGGCGGTCGTCGACGGTCAGCGAGAGCCGCACGGCGCCGTCGCCGTAGTCGAGCGTCGGCAGCAGCCCCGCAGCGCGCAGCGCGTGCTCGAGGCGCTGGGCATCACCGGCCGCGACCCGGCCGATGAGCTCGGTCGCGGGCACGCGCTCGAGCGTGCCGGCGGCGTCGAGCGCGGCCGACGCGATGCCGCCGTAGGCCCGCACGAGGCCACCGGTGCCGAGCTTCACGCCGCCGAACCAGCGCACGACGAGCACGGCGACGTCGGTGAGCTCGCGGTGGCCGATCGCCGAGAGGATCGGCGCGCCGGCGGTGCCGCCCGGCTCGCCGTCGTCGTTCGACCGGCTCGCCTCGCCGTGCGGACCGGCGACGGCGGCGCTGCAGACGTGCCGGGCATCGGGATGCGCGCGACGCGCGGCTCGCACGAGCTCGGCCAGCTCGTCGAGCCCATCGATGCGCTGGGCGGTCGCCAGGAAGCGCGAGCGCGAGATCTCCGTCTCGGCGCTCGCGGTCCGTGCGATCGTGGGCCGGCTCACCGTCCCATCCTCCCGCTCCGCAGCGCGTGCGGCTCGACCGGGTCTGGCCGGTCGAGGAGGGCAGTGCCAGGGTTGAGGCATGGAGACCTCCGTCACCAAGCAGACCGGCCCCGACCGCTTCGTCATCACCGCCGACGGCGCCGCAGCGGGCTTCGCGCAGTTCTTCGACCACGACGGCCGCCGCCTCTTCTTCCACACCGTGGTCGATCAGCAGTTCTCGGGCCACGGCCTCGCGAGCGAGGTCATCCGGCGCGCCCTCACGGCGACGCGCGACGAGGGGATGCGGATCGTCGCGGTGTGCCCGCTCGTGAAGGCGTACGTCGAGAAGCACGCCGACGAGTGGGCGGCGAGCGTCGACCGCGTGACGCCCGCCGAGCTGGAGCTGCTGCCGCCGAAGCTCTGATGCGCGTCAGGCGGGAGCCGGCACGCGGTCCTCGACGACCGCCTGCGCGGCGTCTGCATCCTCGTCGCCGAGGTGCCGCATCCGCTGGGCCGCGATCGCGCCGACGAGCGTGAGCGCCGAGAGCGCCGCGAGCACGATGCCCGGGTGCCACCACGCCCCGCCGCTCGCGACGCCGAGCGCGTCGGTGAGGAACGGGATGAACCCGGAGACGACCGCGGCGAGCGCGTACGCGACTGAGAGCGCCGAGTAGGCGTGGCGGCCGCGGAAGAGCTCCTGCATCGTGCCGCCGAGCGCCGCCCACGACGCGGTCGGCAGGATGCCGCCGACGACCATGAGCACGACGAGCACCGCGAACGTCGCCGAGCCGAGCAGCCAGTAGATCGGGAACGCGATGAGCAGCGTGCCGACCGCGCCGAGCGCGACGACGCGCGCGGAGCCGATCCGGGTCGCGAGCCAGCCGAAGAACGGCACGGTGACGAACTGCAGCAGCCCGCCGATCGTCGCCGCCGTGAGCAGCTGCATCTCGTCGTAGCCGAGCTGGGTGACGCCGTAGCCCATCGTGTAGGTGTTCATGAGTGAGTACGAGCCGATGCCGAGCAGCGCCACGAGGATCGCGACGCCGAAGGCGGCCGGCTGTGTGCGGATCGCCGCCCAGACGGGGTTGCGCTCGCGCTCGCCGCGCGCGGCGATCGCCTTGAACACCGGCGTCTCGTCGACCGACCAGCGCAGGTAGAGCGAGACGGCGATGAGGGGGATGGCGAGCAGGAACGGGATGCGCCAGCCCCACGCGGCCATCGCCTCCGGGCCGATGCCGAAGAACATCGCGAGCATGAGCCCGCCGGCCGCCACCGAGCCGATGGGGGAGCCGAGCTGCGGCAGCGACGCGAAGAACGGCCGGCGCCTGGCGTCGGCGTGCTCGGTCGCGAGCAGCACGGCGCCGCCCCACTCGCCGCCGAGCGAGAGCCCCTGCACGATGCGCAGCAGCACGAGCGCCACGGCGCCGAACATCGCCCAGCCCTCACCGGTGGGCAGCAGTCCCACGACGCCGGTCGCGACACCCATGAGCGTGATGGTGACGATGAGCGTCCTGCGGCGCCCCATGCGGTCGCCGAGGTGCCCGAACAGCACCGCTCCGATCGGCCGCACGACGAAGGCGATGCCGATTGTGGCGAAGGAGGCCAGCAGCGCGCCCGTGGAGCCGAGCGCCGAGAAGAAGAAGGGGCCGGCGAAGAAGGCGGCGAAGTACGAGTAGGTGTAGAAGTCGTAGGACTCCAGCGCGGTGCCCACCGTGGCCGCGGCGGCGACCCTCGAGGTGGATGTGCGGGGCGCGGATGTGGTGGTCACGGAAGCTCCTCGGAGGCGCCGGGCAGCGGCGCGGGTTGTCATACCGAGTGCAACAATAGTGCCGGAGGGGGATTCCCATGGGAGCGAAGAAGGGGCCGGGGCGACCGCGCGCCTCGAGCGCCGCCACGATCCACGAGGCCGCGCTCGAGCTGTTCCTCGAGCAGGGCTACGACGCGGTGAGCGTCGACGACATCGCTCGCCGGGCGGGCGTCTCCCGCGGCACCGTCTTCACCTACTGCGACTCGAAGGCCGATGCTCTGTGGGTCGAGCTCGACGCGGCCATCTCGCGGGCCGTCGCGGCGATGGACGGCGGCGGGCCCGCCGCCGTCGACCGGCTCGTCGCGGCGATCGCGAGCGCCGTCGAGCCGTGGGGCGCCACGCCGCCGACGGTGCTCCGCGACGCGCGAGCGATGCGGGCGGAGGAGGCGCTGCGCGACGGCGCTGCCGCGAGGCTGCAGCCGCTCGTCGAGCGCGCCGCCCTGTCGCTCGCGCTCGAGCGTGACGCGCTGCCCGAGTCGGCGGACGCGGCGGTCGCGCCCGTCACGCTCGTCGCCGCCGCGTGCGCCGCACTCGTCGCCTGGGCGAGCACTCCCGGTCGTGCACCGGCGGCCGACGTCGTGCGGGCCGCGCTCGAGCCGCTCGCCGCCGCGTCACGGTTCGGCAACGATCGCCGAGGCTGAGTCGGTTCAGCGACTTCAGGGCACATCATGATGCCCATGACGCGCGCTGCTCGCCCCGGGGTCGTCGCCGCGCTGGTGCTCGGCGCGGCGCTCGTCGGTGCGGGCCTCGTCGGCTGCGTCGCCCCCGCGGAGCTGCCGGTCGACACGGGCACGACGGCCGAGTCGCCCGCCTCGCAATCGCCCGCCGCCGCACCGGCGCCCCCGCGAGGGACGATCGCCGCACCCGTCGCGGATCCCGAGGCTCCCGTGGCGACCGCGCACTACACCCCGTCACGCACGGCGGACCCGAGCCCGCCCGCGTCGCGGCCGCCGACCCCATCCGCGGCTCCCACGGCCTCGGCGGCGCCGACCCCCTCCGCCGCACCGAGCCAGTCGTCGACTCCCGCGCCCGTCACGGTCGCCGCGCTCCTGCGGCGAGCCGAGGGCCTCTCCCCGCTCACCTGGAACGACAGCACCGGCGCCTCGCACACCGCCCCGTGGCTAGAGGTGGCGGGCCCGGGCGAGCTCGCTCCCGCCGCGGCGCTGCCGCACGTCGCCGCGGCGCGCTCCGCGGGCGGCGACTGTGCTGCCGTGGCCGCCGCCGGCGACGGCGCGGCGATCGAGGCCGCGGCGATCTCACTCGCGGTCGAGACGATGCCCGGCAGCCCTGTCGACCTCGTGCTGGTGCGCTACCCGAGCGCTGCTGCCGCCGCCTCCGCCGTCGAAGGGCTGCAGACGATCGGCGTGGCCTGCGAGGGCGTCGAGACCGCCGAGGGCACGCTCGGCAGCGGTGTGCCCCTGCTCTCGGCCACGGTGGTGCTCGAGAGCGGAGGCAAGTCGCTCGTCGCCGACGCGACCAGCGTGGGCGTGCTGCTCGTCGGCGTGGTGCACGAGGGCGCCCCGCCCGAGGCCGTCACGGCGCTCGTCGCGGCGCAGCGGGCGGCGCTCTCCTGAGCCGCCGGCCCAGCGGCGCGCGCTGAGCGGCGCGTCCGCTCAGACGTCGAGGATGCGGCGGATGTCCGCGTCGAGCGGCGACCGCGGCAGCGGTCGGCCGTCGACGCTCGTGATGTGGGCGACGAGCCTGCCCGACGACAGCAGCCAGGCGCCGTCCGCGGCGCGCAGATCGTCGGGCCGCAGCGGCGCGAACGAGACGTCGAGCCCCGCTGCGGCGGCGTCGCGCATCAGGTGCTCGAGCGTGATCGAGGCGAGGATGCCGTCCTGCGCGGGCGTCAGCAGTGCCCCGCCGCGGTCGATGACGAGGGTCGACGTCGGCCCCTCGAGCAGCGCTCCGGAGGGCGCGACGAACACCACGTCGTCGAAGCCGTGCTGCACGGCGTGCCGCTTCGCCGCCATGTTGATCGAGTACGACAGGCTCTTCGCGCCGGGCAGCAGCCACGGCATCGCGGCCACCTCGTCGCCGTCGTGCCCGCGCCCGAGCAGCGTGATGGCGACGCCGCGCTCACGCTCCGCGATGGCGGATGCCGACAGCGGCGCCATGAGCGCGAAGGCCGTCGGGTCGCCGCCCGACTCCGGCCCGCGGGTCAGCACGAGCCGGATGAGGGCCTCCGGCCGCGCGTCGAAGTCCCACGCGGCGACGAGCGCGTCGATCGCCCGCTCGTAGCCCGCGCGGTCCGGCTCGGGCAGGTGCAAGATCTCGGCCGAGCGCTCCAGCCGGTCGAGGTGGGCGTCGCGGTCGCGCACGTGCACGGCGCCGTCGGAGCCGCGGCGCACGAGCGTGGCGTCGAAGACGCCGTCGCCGCGCACGACGCCGAGGTCGTCGGCGCGCACGAGCGGCACGGTCACATCGGCGAGCGTGCCGTCGAGCAGGGCGAGCAGCGGCGCGCTCACGGCGTGCCGACGCAGAGCTGCTGCAGCTCGGATACCCGCTGGCCGAGCTCCGAGAGCGACGCGCCGATGCGCTCGATGGCCGTGAGATCGCCCGAGCCGAGCGAGTCGGTCGCGTCCTGCACGATCGCGTCCCAGTCGGCCTGGATCTGCGCGATGCGCTGCAGCAGCTCTGGGTCGGTGATCCGCACGTGCAGCTGCCCGACGCGGTTCGAGATGTCGCCGACGAGCGCGAGCGCGCCGAACGGGTCGGTGCCGAGCATCTCGGCGACGCGCGGCACATCGCCCGCGATGCCCTGCACATCCGACACGAGCTGGGCGCACTGCTCGGCCTGCGAGCGCTCCTCGGCGGTCGGCGTCGGCGACTCGAGGGTCGGGACGGGCGGCGGGGTGCTCGCGCAGCCCGTCACGACGAGGCCGGCGGCGACCACGAGGGCCGCTGCGGCGGAGCGGATGCGGTGCTCGATCATGCGCAGAGGGTACCGCCGGGGGCTATGGGGAGGGGCTCGGCGACTGGGTGGTCTCGACCCGCTCTGCGCGAAGCGCGCGGAGCGGCTCGACCGGCAGGGGGCGGACGGAGGGCGGCGGGAGGGCGACGGGGGTGGGGGATAGCCCCCGCAAGCCTTCCGGGGATCCGCCGGGTGCGCGGCCACCCGCGGACCTAGCGTGGAGCCATGCAACGAACCGGCACCATCCTCGCGACCGTCGCGCACCTCGCGCTGCTCGGCTCGATGGGCATCCCCGTCCTCATCACGATCGTCGTGCTCACCGCGACCGGCATCGGCACTCTCGTGGTGCTCGTCGGCTTCCTGCTGCTCGCGCTCGCGCTGCTGCTGATGTTCGCCGTCGCGTGGTTCGAGCGAGAGCGCATCGCCGGGCTCTACCGCGCGCCCGTGCCGCCCGCCGTCTTCCGCGACTCCCCGCGCACCGACTGGCTGCGCGTGCCGCACCGGCTGCTGCGCATCGTCACCGACGGGCAGCACTGGCGGGCGATCCTCAGCTTCTTCCTCGCGAGCGTCTTCGGCGGCATCACGCTGCCGCTGCTGGGCCTCGTCGGCCTCGGCGTGCCGCTCGCGCTCGCCGGCCTGGGCGCCGCAGAGACCGTCACCATCCCGCTCACGAGCTTCGCCGCTCCGGTGGAGTGGGCGCCGCTGCTCGGCATCCTGGCCCTCGCGGCCGGCGTCGCCGGCACGATCGGCCTCGCCATCGCGCACCGCAACGTCACGGTCGGCCTGCTCGTGCCGGACGACCGCGAGCGCCTCGAGCAGCAGGCCCGCGACGAGCGCGACCGCCGCCACGGCGCCGTGCGCGCGGCCGACCTCGACCGCACGCGCATCGAGCGCGACCTCCACGACGGCGTGCAGCCGCGGCTCGTGTCGATCGCGATGCAGCTCGGCATGGCCCGCGACCGCATCGAGGCCGACCCCGAGGGCGCGAAGGCGCTCATCGAGGAGGCGCACGCCTCGTCGAAGTCGGCGGTGACCGAGCTGCGCCAGCTCGCCCGTGGCATCCACGTCGCCGTGCTCGACGACCGCGGCCTCGACGCCGCAGTCTCCGCACTCGCCGCTCGCAGCCCCATCCCCGTCGAGGTCGACGCGCGGCTCGACCGCCGCTGCTCCCGCGACGCCGAGACGGCCGTCTACTTCGCGATCGCCGAGGCGATCACGAACGCCCAGAAGCACGCCCGCGCCAGCCGCATCCGCGTCGCGATCCGCACTCGGCAGGAGCCGGACGGACCGACGGATGCGCAGGGCCAGGTCGCGCAAGCGCAACCCGGCACGGTGCCGGCCGCGCACCCTCACGCGACCCTCTGGGCGCGCATCGAGGACGACGGCATCGGCGGCGCCGAGCGCCAGATCGGCGGGGGCATCGACGGCCTCGCCCACCGCGTCGCCGGCGTCGGCGGCACGCTCACCCTGACCAGCCCCGCCGGGGGCCCGACCGCGATCGAGGTGACGGTCCCATGCGCATCCTGATCTGCGAGGACAGCGTCCTGCTCCGGGAGGGCATCGCCCGCCTGCTCACGGACGCCGGCCACGACATGGTCGCCCAGCTGCCGGACGCGAGCGCGCTCGAGGCCGCCATCGCCGCCACCGACCCGGATCTCGCGATCCTCGACGTGCGGATGCCGCCGACGCGGACCAACGAGGGCATCCTCGCCGCGATCGGCATCCGCAGCCGCGGCGACCGCCCCCGGGTGCTCGTGCTCTCGCAGTACGTCGAGGAGCGCTACGCCGCCGATCTCATCGCGAGCGGCCCCGCCGGCTTCGGCTACCTGCTCAAGGACCGCGTGGCCGACGTCTCGGACTTCCTCAGCGCGGTCGAGCAGGTCGCCTCCGGCGGCACGGTGCTCGACCCTGAGGTCGTCAGCCAGCTGCTCGCTCGGCGCCGCCGCGACGCCCGCATGGAGCGGCTCACCCCGCGCGAGCGCCAGGTGCTCGCCCTCATGGCGGAGGGCTCGTCGAACCAGACGATCGCCGACCGCCTCTACGTGTCCGCGGGCAGTGTCGAGAAGCACATCTCCGCGGTCTTCCAGAAGCTCGAGCTCGAACCCGAGGACGGCAACCGCCGGGTCCTCGCCGTGCTCGCCCACCTCGACGCGCCGGGTCCCTCTGACCCGCACAGCGCATCCACCGAACCCGGAGGCATCCGATGACCACCACCGCTCTCAACCGTCGTCCCGGCAGGTGGATCAGCATCCTGCTGGTCGTGCTCGGCTCGATCGGCCTCGTGTTCGCCGTGGGCGGGGGCGTCGTGCGCGGCGTCGCCGCGCACAGCGCCACGAGCCAGTCCTGGTCGGCGCCCGTCGATGGCGTGGAGGCGCTGAGCGTCGACACCGCCGCTGCCGGCTTCGAGGTGCGCTTCGACGACATCGACGAGGCCCGCCTCGACGCGTCGACCGACGGCGGCCCTGTGCAGTCCTGGCGGCTCGAGCGCGACGGCGCGACCCTGCGGGTCGACGCCGAGCACCGCTGGGGCTGGTTCGGCTTCGGCGGCTGGTTCGGCGGCCGGAACGGCGAGGAGCACGTCGTGCTCACCCTCCCGGCAGCGCTCGAGCGCGCGGGCCTCGACCTCGACGTCGACGTCGCCGCCGGCAGCTTCGACGCCGACGCCGACTGGGGTACCGCTCTCGTGCAGCTGAGCGCCGGCAGCGTCGCCCTCGCGGGCGACGCGGAGTCGCTCGGCCTCGAGGTGTCGGCCGGCGAGGCGCGGCTCGACCTCGCCACTGCGGGCGACGTCACCATGCAGGTGAGCGCCGGCCGAGTGATCGGCGCGCTGACGGGCGAGCAGCCCGCATCGATCACCGCCGACGTGAGCGCCGGCAGCATCGAGCTCTCGATCCCCGACGGCGCCTACGCCGTGACGCAGGATGTCTCTGCCGGCGACGCGACGATCGACGTCGACGACGACCGCGACGCAGCGTCGACGATCGACGTGCAGGTGAGCGCCGGGAGCATCTCGCTCCGCGGCGAGACGCGGTAGGATCGGCATACACGCATCGATCCGGCCATCACCGGGGAGCGGTCGGGAGAACGGCGGCGACGCCCAGTAGATCCGAACGGGGCAGGCCCGTCACAGCCGGAGGCCTGTGCAGGTGGCAGGCGAAGAGCGGCGGCCCGTCCGGGTCGCAAGCGGGGTGGTACCGCGCGAGAGCGTCCCCGCATCCGAAGGTTCGAGGATGCAGGAGACCAGCGTGACCGACCAGACCCTGAGCGAGACGCCGAGCGAGCAAGCGCTGACCGGCACCCGCTATCCGCTCTCCGGCGACGCCGCCGTCGTCGCCAGCCCGAACCTGCCGGCGATCGAGCAGGGCATCCTCGCCTTCTGGAAGGGCGACGACACCTTCAAGGCGTCGCTCGAGCAGCGCGAGGGCTGCACCGAGTGGGTGTTCTACGACGGCCCGCCCTTCGCGAACGGCCTGCCGCACTTCGGGCACCTGCTCACCGGCTACGCAAAGGACGTCTTCCCCCGCTTCCAGACCATGCGCGGCAAGCTCGTGCCGCGCGTGTTCGGTTGGGACACGCACGGTCTGCCCGCCGAGCTCGAGGCGATGAAGCAGCTCGGCATCACCGAGAAGGCCGAGATCGAGGCGATGGGCGTCGACGTCTTCAACGCGAAGGCTCGCGAGTCGGTGCTGCAGTACGTCGGCGAGTGGCAGGACTACGTCACCCGACAGGCCCGCTGGGTCGACTTCGAGGGCGGCTACCAGACGCTCGACCTCACCTACATGGAGAGCGTCATCTGGGCGTTCAAGACGCTGCACGAGAAGGGCCTCGCCTACGAGGGCTACCGCGTGCTGCCGTACTGCTGGCGCGACGAGACGCCGCTGTCGAACCACGAGCTGCGCATGGACGACGACGTCTACCAGGACCGCCAGGACACCACCCTGACGGTCACGTTCCCGCTCACGGGGGAGCGGGCGGATGCGCTGGCGCTGACGGGCGTGAGCGCGCTCGCCTGGACGACGACGCCGTGGACGCTGCCGACGAACCTCGCGCTCGCGGCGGGCCCCGCGGTCGAGTACGCCGTCGTGCCCGCCGGTCCCGAGGGCACCACCGCGGGCGACGGCCCGTTCCTGCTCGCGACCGCGACCATCGCCGGCTACTTCAAGGACCTCGGCTACGGCTCCGCGGAGGACGCCGTCGGCGCCGTCGAGCGCACGCTCCTCGGCGCCGAGCTCGAGGGCGTGCGGTACGAGCCGATCTTCGACTTCTACGCCGACGCATCCGTCTGGGGCACCGAGCACGCCTTCCAGATCCTCGTCGACGACTACGTCGCCACCGGCGAAGGCACCGGCATCGTGCACCAGGCGCCCGCCTACGGCGAGGACGACCAGCGCATCAGCACGGCCGCCGGCATCCCCACGATCATCTCCGTCGACGACGGCGGCCGCTTCCTCGACGCGGTCGCGCCCGTCGCGGGCATGCAGGTGTTCGACGCGAACAAGCCGCTCTCGAAGCTGCTGAAGGACGCCGGCCGGGTGCTGCGCCAGGCGTCGTACGTGCACTCGTACCCGCACTGCTGGCGCTGCCGCAACCCGCTCATCTACAAGGCGGTCTCGAGCTGGTTCGTGCGCGTCACCGAGTTCAAGGACGACCTGCTCGCCGCGAACGAGCAGATCAACTGGGTGCCCGGCAACGTGAAGCACGGCCAGTTCGGCAAGTGGCTCGAGGGCGCCCGCGACTGGTCGATCAGCCGCAACCGCTACTGGGGCAGCCCGATCCCGGTGTGGAAGAGCGACGACCCGAACTTCCCGCGCGTCGACGTGTACGGCTCGCTCGACGAGCTCGAGCGCGACTTCGGCGTGCGCCCCACCGACCTGCACCGGCCTGCGATCGACGAGCTCACCCGCCCGAACCCCGACGACCCCACCGGTCGCTCGACGATGCGGCGCATCCCCGACGTGCTCGACGTCTGGTTCGACTCCGGCTCGATGCCGTTCGCGCAGTTCCACTACCCGTTCGAGAACGAGCAGTGGTTCGAGGAGCACAGCCCGGCCGACTACATCGTCGAGTACATCGGCCAGACGCGCGGCTGGTTCTACGTCATGCACGTGCTCTCGGTCGCGCTGTTCGGCCGCCCGGCGTTCGAGAACGTCATCAGCCACGGCATCATCCTCGGCGACGACGGCTTCAAGGCGTCGAAGTCGCGCCGCAACTACCCCGACGTGAACGAGGCGTTCGACGCCTACGGGTCGGATGCGGTGCGCTGGCACCTGCTGCAGGGCTCCATCCTGCGCGGCGGCAACTTCATCGTCTCGGAGGAGGGCATCCGCGAGGCGCTGCGGCAGTTCCACCTGCCGCTGTGGTCGACGTGGTACTTCTTCGCCACCTACGCGAACCGGGCGCGCGGCGGGCAGCCGTACCTCGCGCAGCGCTCGACCGCCTCGACCGATGTGCTCGATCGCTACATCCTCGCGAAGCTCCGCGCGACCGTCGAGACGGCGACGGCGAGCCTCGACCGGCTCGACGCGACCGGCGCGACGCTCGCCGTGCGCGAGCTGCTCGACGTGCTCACGAACTGGTACGTGCGCCGATCGCGCGACCGCTTCTGGGTCGGCGTCGCGGAGGACGGCAGCGGTGCCGACGCCTTCGACACGCTCTTCACCGTGCTCGAGACGCTCTCGCGCCTCGCTGCCCCGCTCGCGCCGCTCGTCACCGAGCAGGTCTGGAAGGGCCTCACCGGCGGACGCTCGGTGCACCTGACGGACTGGCCGGATGCGTCGGACCTGCCCGCCGATGACGCGCTCGTCGCGCAGATGGACGCGGTGCGCGCCATCGCGAGCGTCGGCAACGCGCTTCGGAAGCAGGCGCGCAAGCGCGTGCGGCTGCCGCTGCCGACCCTCACCGTCGTCGGCGACGTCGACGTCGCGCCGTTCGCTGCCGTCCTGCAAGACGAGCTCAACGTGCGCGAGGTCGTGCTCGAGGCCGCCGGCCCCGACGCGCTCGAGCGCTACGGCATCTCCCGCCGACTGCAGGTGAACGCCCGTGCGGCGGGACCGCGCCTCGGCAAGGACGTGCAGCGGGCGATTCAGGCCGCCCGCGCGGGGGACTGGCAGACGGTGGCCGGAGCGGATGGCGCCGAGACCGTCGTCGCCGGCGGCATCGCCCTCGAGGCGGGCGAGTACGAGCTCGCGCTCGAGGTCGCCGACGAGACCGCGGCGGTCGGGTTCCTGCCCGGCGGCGGCTTCGTCGTGCTCGACACCGCGACGACGCCCGAGCTCGAGGCCGAGGGGCTCGCTCGCGACGTCGTGCGGGCCGTGCAGCAGGCGCGCAAGGAGGCCGGGCTCGACGTGTCCGACCGCATCCGCCTGACGCTCGGCTCCGACGCGCACGGCGTGGCCGCGCTCGAGGCGAACCGCGAGCTCGTGGCGCGAGAGACGCTCGCGACGGAGCTCGAGCTCGACCGTGTGGACGACACGATGGGCGAGCTGGCCGACGGCCGCACCGCGCACCGCGTGGGCGACGGCTCGCCGCTAGCGATCGCGATCGAGAAGGTGGACGCATGACCGACGGATTCCTGGACGGACCGTCCGACGACAGCGAGAACGTGGACGACCGCATCCTCGAGTCGCTCGAGCACCGCGAGGCGGCGGAGGCCGCCTACCGCGCGCTGCTCGAGCGGGCGGGGGAGGCGGCCGTCGAGCCGCGCATCGAGGCGACGAGGCGTGCCGTCGAGCTGCTGGGCGATCCGCAGCGCGCGTTCCGCGTCATCCACATCACCGGCACGAACGGCAAGGGATCGACCGCGCGCGTCGCCGACGCGCTGCTGCGCGCGCACGGCCTCCGCACCGGGCTGCTGACGAGCCCGCACCTCGAGCGCGTCAACGAGCGCATCGCCATCGACGGCGAGCCGGTGAGCGACGAGGCGTTCGCGCGCAACTACGAGGACATCGCGCCGTTCCTCGAGCTCGTCGACGCCGAGCTCGAGGCGAAGGGCGAGCGCCGGCTGACGTTCTTCGAGGCGTTCACGGTGCTCGCGTTCGCGACCATGGCGGATGCGCCGGTCGACGTCGCGGTGGTCGAGGTCGGCATGGGCGGCACCTGGGACTCCACGAACGTCGCCGACGGCGACGTCGCCGTGATCACCCCGATCGCGCTCGACCACACGAACCGCCTCGGCACGACCGTCGAGGCGATCGCGCGCGAGAAGGCCGGCATCATCAAGCCCGACGCGATCGCCGTCTCGGCGGCGCAGGAGCCCGAGGCGCTCGCCGTGCTCGAGGCGCGCGCGGAGGAGGTCGGGGCTCGGCTGCTCGTCGAGGGCCGCGACTTCGCGCTCGCCTCGCAGGCCGTCGCCGTGGGCGGTCAGCTCATCACCGTGCGCGGGCTCGCCGCGGAGTACATCGACCAGCTCGTGCCGCTGCTCGGCGCGCACCAGGGCGCGAACGCGGCGCTCGCGCTCGTCGCGGTCGAGGCGTTCCTCGGCGGCGGCTCTCAGCCGCTCACCGCCCAAGTGCTCGCCGAGGGCTTCGCCGCCGCCACGTCGCCGGGCCGCCTCGACGTCGTGGGCGCGCATCCGCTCGTCGTGCTCGACGCCGCGCACAACCCGCACGGGGCGGCAGCGCTGCGCGTCGCGCTCGGCGAGGTGTTCGGCCTCGAGCGCATCACGCTCGTGCTCGGCGTGCTCGCCGGCAAGGACGTCACGGGCGTGCTCACCGAGCTCGAGCCGCTCATCGACGAGCTCGTCGTCACGCAGTCGACGTCGGAGCGGGCGCTGCCCGCCGACGAGCTCGCCGCGCAGGCCGTCGCGGTGCTCGGTGCCGACCGGGTGCTCGTCGAGCCCGAGCTCGGCACCGCCGTCGAGGCGGCCCGCGAGGCGGCGTCCGACCGCGACGGCGCCGTGGTCGTGACGGGCTCGATCACGCTGCTCGGAGACGTGCTGGGGCACGCCCGCGAGGAGGGCTGGCTGCGGCGCCCCGATGCGCGCAGGCAGGCCGCGACCGTCGAGATCACCGACGAGGAGCAGCTGTGAGCCCGCGTCAGCGCCCCGAGCGCGGCGCGATGGAGTCGCTGCTGCGCATCGTGCACGGCCTGCAGGCCGCCGGCATCGCCTTCGGCGCGCTCGCCGTCTGGGGCGTCACCCGTGACTGGCCGGGTCCTCTGGCGTTCGGCGTCGTCGGCGTGCTGCTGATCGCGACGATGCCGCTGCAGCGACACACCTGGGGCTGGGTCGTGAGCCTCGTCCTGCAGGTCGCGCTCGCGTCGCTCACCTGGATCGAGCCGGTGTGGGGCGTCGTGGCGTTCGTGCTCGTCGGGCTGTGGATCTTCTGCTACTGGAAGGCGCGGCAGATCGAGCGGCAGCGTCGCGCGCGCGGCCTCGACCCCCGGGGAGCGCCGGGCACCTGAGGCGATCCCGCCGATCGAGCAGCACGATGTGAGTGGCGCCTCCCGCACGTGAGTGGCGCCTTCCGCGGGTGAGGGGCGCCTTCCGCGGGTGAGGGGCGCTTCTCGTGGGTGAGTGGCGCCTTCCGTGGGTGAGCGGCGCATCCCGGAGATTTCTTGACCATGGTCCGCACCTTCGGCGCGGGCCGACCGGGATCGCATGGTGACGAACGGATGCTTCGGGCGCTAGATACGGCAAGCGCCACTCGGATGCAGGAGGCGCCACTCGGATGCGGGAGGCGCCACTCGGGTGCCGGAGGCGCCACTCGGATGCGGGAGGCGCCACTCAGGTGCGGAAGGCGCCACTCAGAGTCCCGCGCGGCGCTCACCCAGCGCCCAGGAGGCTCCAGCCGGCTCGGTAGGGTTGGCGGCATGCAGAGCACCCTCGTCCTCATCAAGCCCGACGGCGTCCAGCGCCAGTTGACCGGCGTCATCCTCGCCCGCATCGAGGCGAAGGGCTACGTGGTCACCGACCTCAAGCTCGTGCAGCCCGAGCGCTCGCTGCTCGAGGAGCACTACGAGGAGCACCAGGGCAAGCCCTTCTTCGAGCCGCTCGTCGAGTTCATGCTCTCCGGCCCGTCGGTCGCGATCCGCCTCGAGGGCGATCGCGTCATCGAAGGCTTCCGCTCGCTCGCCGGCACCACCGACCCGACGACCGCGGCGCCCGGCACGATCCGCGGCGACCTCGGCCGCGACTGGGGCCTCAAGGTGCAGCAGAACCTCGTGCACGGCTCCGACTCCGAGGAGTCGGCCGCGCGCGAGCTCGCGCTCTGGTTCGCCTGACCCCTGGACCCCGAACTTCCCTGAACCGCGGGTTCTCGCGCCGAGGACCCGCCGTTCGGGGAAGTTCGCGGATGGGGTCCGCGGCTAGAAGGCGAAGAGGTAGCGGGGGATGCCCGGCAGCACGACCATGATCGTCACCACCAGGATCACGGCGAGCGCGAGCGAGAGCACCCAGCCCCACGACGAGAAGCGCGCGGCCGTGCGGCGGAGGCCGGCGGGCGCGGGCAGCCCACCGGCGCCGAGCGCCCACGTCCACAGCGGGAACGCCATCGCGTACATCGCCATCCACACCAGGAAGCACCACGGGCACACGAAGCCCAGCACGAAGATCGACTGCTGCGCGAGCCACAGCACCAGCACGAGCCCGCCGAGCACGCCGATCGAGAAGACCGTCCATACCCAGCGCGGCATCGCGACGCGGCCCAGCGTGAGGGCGCCCATGATGATCGGAGCGGGGAAGGCCATGAGGCCCAGGAACGGGTTCGGGAAGCCGAACACCTCGCCCTGGTCCGACTGGATGGCCCCGGAGCACGAGAGGAACGGGTTGAGGTCGCAGCCGAGCGCCTCCTCCGGGTGCAGCAGCAGCTCGATGCGCTCGACCGAGAGCGAGAACGCCCCCAGCAGGCCGAGGAGGCCCGTGATGATGAGCACCACACCGAGCCACACGGGCGCGGCGATATGGGCGGGACGAGCGGTGTTCATGGAGCCTCCTGGGCACCATCCAACCAGCCCGGCGCAGTCGATCCGCCCTGCGGCGCCTCCGAGCACCACCCGGCGATGAGCCTCGACGGGTCGACGCTCGCGGCCTTCACGGCCGGCGTCATCGTGATCGTGCTGCTGCCTGGAGCGAACAGCCTGTACGTCGCGACGACGGCGCTGCGCGCCGGCAGGCGGGCCGGCTTCCGGGCGACGCTCGGCGTGTTCCTCGGCGACGCGATCCTCATGGTGCTCGCCGTGCTGTCGGCGCAGGCGCTGTCGTCGAACCCGATCGTGTTCCGGATCCTCACGTGGGCGGGCGCCGCGTACCTGTGCTGGCTCGCCATTGGCCTCGTGCGCAGCGCCGTCGCCCGCATCCGCGCGAAGCAGCGGCGCGCGGCCGAGCCCGCGCCCAGTGAGAACCCGACGCATCCGCTCACCGCGCCCAACCCGATCATCGCCCAGCCGCGCCTCGCGCCGTTCCGCACGGCACTCGTCACGAGCGTGCTCAACCCGAAGGCGATCCTGTTCTTCGCATCGTTCTTCGTGCAGTTCATCGACCCCGCCTCGCCGACCCCGCTCAGCGACCTGCTCGTGCTCATGCTGATCCTCGAGGCGGCATCCGCGATGTACCTGACGGGCGTCGTGCTGATCGGCGCGAGGGTGGGGCGCAGCGTCCAGCCGCAGGGCTGGCTCGCGATCGTCGCGACGCTCGTCGCCGCGGCCGCGTTCGTCGCGCTCGCCGTGCGGGTCGTGCTGCCATGAGCGCTCGGCGCGCGTGCGGTAGACTTCCCCGCAGCGCGCCCGATGGGCGCACGCCAAGGTTTTCCGGGCAGCACGACTAGCCCGGGCCACCCCCGCGAGGGGGTGTCAGGAAGGATTCGCGCCGGGTGCGCCCGGTCGCGAGCGAGATGGCGACCGGCGGCGCCGGTTGCGGCAGGAGCGCGCCAGCGATGGTGGACAACGACACAACCCTCCCGACCGAGATTCCCGCGGACGAGGCACAGGGCAACGAAGCACGGACCGACGCACCGACCGACGACGCTCGCGTCGACGGCGGTGACGCCTTGACTGAGGGCACCGAGGCTGCGGCCGAGGCGCCCTCGCGGCCGAAGCGCAAGCGGGCGACGACGCACAAGCAGACGGCGGATGCCGTGGTCGCGGACGCGTCGCAGGCGCCGGTCGACGTGCAGGACCCGCAGGCTCAGGACGCTCCGGCGCCGGCCACGGAGGCCCAGGACGTTGAGGCGCAGGACGCTCAGGCGTCGGCCTCGGGGACCCAGGGCACTGACACGCCGTCCGCCGAGCAGCCGGCTGCCGGACAGCAGGCCGCCGAACCGCAGGCGACCGTGCCCGCGTCCGAGCAGCCCGCGGAGCCCGGCCACGAGCCCGGCCTCACCGACCCCGGCGCGCAAGCGCCCGCCTCCGACGTCGGCGCGGACGAGCCCGCCGACGATCCCCGTGCGGCCGCGCTCTCGCTGCCCGAGCTGCCGACCAGCCCCTTCGGCCTCGTGTTCCACGCGCCCGACCTCGCGTCGCTGCCCGCGCTGCCGTCGCTGCGCGTCGACGACGATGACGACGACGAGGACGACGACGACGACCAGCAGCAGGGCGCGCGCCGCTCGCGCCGCACCAGGTCGCGCACCCGCCAGGGGTCCCGCGACTCCGGCTCGCGCGACTCGGGCTCGCGAGAGCCCGAGGACGAGAAGCCGCTGATCACCGAGCCGCAGAAGGTGCGCGGCTCCACTCGGCTCGAGGCGAAGCGCCAGCGCCGCCGCGAGGGCCGCGACGCCGGCCGCCGCCGCACGGTCGTGACCGAGACCGAGTTCCTCGCCCGCCGCGAGGCCGTCGAGCGCCAGATGATCGTGCGCTCGAAGCACGACCGTGTGCAGCTCGCCGTGCTCGAGGACGGCGTGCTCGTCGAGCACTACGTCGCGAAGGCGTCGGAGTCGAGCCTCATCGGCAACGTCTACCTCGGGCGGGTGCAGAACGTGCTCCCCAGCATGGAGGCCGCGTTCGTCGACATCGGCCGCGGCCGCAACGCCGTGCTGTACTCCGGCGAGGTGGACTGGGATGCGGCGGAGCTCGAGGGCCAGCCGCGCAAGATCGAGCTCGCGCTCAAGCCCGGCGACACGGTGCTCGTGCAGGTGACGAAGGACCCGGTGGGCCACAAGGGCGCCCGGCTCACAAGCCAGATCTCGCTCCCCGGTCGCTACCTCGTGTCGGTCCCCGGCGGCTCGATGAACGGCATCTCCCGCAAGCTGCCCGACACCGAGCGTGCCCGCCTGAAGAAGATCCTGAAGCAGGTGCTGCCCGAGGGCGTCGGCGTCATCGTGCGCACCGCCGCCGAGGGCGCGACCGAGGACCAGCTCACGCGCGACGTCGAGCGACTCACGCGCCAGTGGGAGCGCATCCAGCAGCAGGTGAAGACGGGCACCGCCCCGCAGCGCCTGCACGCCGAGCCCGACCTGCTCGTGAAGATCGTGCGCGACGTGTTCAACGAGGACTTCCACAAGCTCGTCATCCAGGGCTCCGAGGCGCTCACGACGATCCGCGAGTACCTCGAGGCCATCGCGCCCGACCTGCTTGACCGCGTCGAGGCCTACGAGGGCACCGACGACCCGTTCTCGCACTTCCGCATCTCCGAGCAGATCGACAAGGCGCTCGACCGCAAGGTGTGGCTGCCCTCCGGCGGCTCGCTCGTGATCGACCGCACCGAGGCGATGACCGTCGTCGACGTCAACACGGGCCGCTTCGTGGGCGCCGGCGGCAACCTCGAGGAGACGGTCACCAAGAACAACATCGAGGCGGCCGAGGAGATCGTTCGCCAGCTGCGCCTGCGCGACATCGGCGGCATCATCGTGATCGACTTCATCGACATGGTGCTCGAGTCGAACCGCGACCTCGTGCAGCGCCGCCTGATCGAGTGCCTCAGCCGCGACCGCACGAAGCACCAGGTGGCGGAGGTCACGAGCCTCGGCCTCGTGCAGATGACGCGAAAGAAGCTCGGCCTCGGGCTCCTCGAGTCGTACTCCGAGCAGTGCGAGGTGTGCGCCGGCCGTGGCGTGATCGTGCACCACGAGCCCATCTCGAAGCCGCAGCGCCAGCAGCAGGCCGAGAACGGCGGCAGCAACGGCCGCAGCCGTCGCGGCGGCCGCGGCAAGCAGTCCGAGTCGCAGCAGCCCGAGCAGCACCAGCACCAGCAGCCCACCGGCGGCACGCACGCGATCACCGAGGACCTCCGCAAGGGGCTCTCGCAGATCGCCGCGGCCGGCAAGGGCAAGCCCGAGGGCGAGCAGCAGCCCGCCGCCCAGGCGAGCGGCCAGCCGAGCGAGCAGGCCGGCGAGCAGGCCGCCGAGCTGCCCAGCGGCATCGTCACGCCGTCGAAGGCAGCCGTCGAGGCGGTCGCCGCCGAGCCGGTCGTGACGATCCTCGACATCCCCGTCGCTCCCGTGCAGGAGTCCGCCGCACCGAAGGCGTCGCGCGACGACCTCGACGGATTGCTCGGCAGCGCGCTCGACGCGCTCTCGACGCCCGCGCCGGGCACCGGCAAGGCGGCTCGCCGCTCGCGCCGCGCCTCCTCGGGCGTCATCACGGCGAAGCCGGACGAGCAGCGCTGACCCGCTCGGCCTGACCACGTTCGACGGGTGTCGGGCTGCTGCCCGAGTGTCACGACACTCGGGCCGCAGCCCGACACTCGTCCGCGGGCCGACAGGGGAGTGTCGACCTGTGGTCGAAGTGTCGCGACACTCGTGCCCGGAGCCGACACTCGTCGGCTGCCGGTCCGCCGACGCGGTGAGCGCCCGAGCGCGGCTCAGCGCGGAGGGCGGCGGTCGCGCTCCTTGACGCGCAGGCCGCTCGCGATGAGCCGCCGCACGAGCTCCTTGGGTGCCACTTGCTGAGCCCCCATCGCGACGAGCGCGTCGATCCGCTCGGCAGGCACGTCGTAGTGGTCGTGGTCGAAGCCGCGCGCCGGGATGCCGGCCGCGCGAGCGAAGTCGTGGAGCTCGTCGAGCGACGCGTCGCTCACGAGGTGCGCCCACATCGTGCCGTGGTTCGGCCAGAGCGGCTCGTCGACCAGGATCGCCATCCGCCAACGGTAGTGCGCGCCACGCGGGCCCCGGTCATGTTGACCGAGTGCGCCGACAGCCTGTATCGTTGTTCGCTGGCGCAAGTCGCGGCTCCGCGCGCGCCACAAGCTTCGTCCCGGCTGGGCCGGGAGTCGTTCCAACAGTGAGGATCCAACGTGGTGTACGCAATCGTGCGCGCCGGCGGTCGGCAGGAGAAGGTCGAGGTGGGCACCGTGCTCGTCGTCGACCGCATCGCCGGCGATGACAACGGCAACGTCGAGCTCGCCCCCGTGCTGCTCGTCGACGGCGACAAGGTGACGACCGACGTCGACGCCCTCGCCAAGGTCAAGATCACGGCTCAGGTCGTGACCGACCTGCGCGGCCCGAAGATCCGCATCCAGCACTACCGCAACAAGACCGGCTACAAGCGCCGCATGGGCCACCGCTCGGAGCTCACGCGCCTCAAGGTCACCGAGATCAAGTAAGGGGCCACAGACATGGCACACAAGAAGGGCGCATCGTCCACCCGCAACGGCCGTGACTCGAACGCGCAGCGCCTCGGCGTGAAGCGCTTCGGCGGCCAGGTCGTCAAGGCCGGCGAGATCATCGTCCGCCAGCGCGGCACCCACTTCCACCCGGGCGCGAACGTCGGCCGCGGTGGAGACGACACGCTGTTCGCCCTCGAGGCCGGCGCTGTCGAGTTCGGCCAGAAGGGCGGCCGCAAGGTCGTCAACATCGTCGCCGCAGGTTGACGAACACAGACATCCGATGAACGGGGCGGGCTTCGGCTCGCCCCGTTCTCGTATCGAAGGAGACAGTTCATGGCGACATTCGTCGACCAGGTGACGCTGCACCTGCGCGCAGGGCACGGCGGCCACGGCTGCGTCTCCGTCAAGCGCGAGAAGTTCAAGCCGCTCGGCGGCCCGGACGGCGGCAACGGCGGCGACGGCGGCGACATCGTGCTCGTCGCCGACCCGCAGGTGACGACGCTGCTCGGCTACCACCGCTCGCCGCACCGCTCGAGCGAGAACGGCCAGCCGGGCCAGGGCGACCACAAGGCCGGCACCTCCGGCAAGGACCTGGAGCTGCCCGTGCCGGTCGGCACCGTGGTGGCGGATGCGTCGGGCGAGCAGCTGGCCGATCTGAACCAGGCGGGCATGCGGCTCGTCGTCGCTGCCGGAGGCCAGGGCGGGCTCGGCAACGCCGCGCTCTCGAGCCAGAAGCGCCGCGCACCCGGGTTCGCGCTGCTCGGCACGCCCGGCTTCGAGGGCGACATCACGCTCGAGCTGAAGACGGTCGCCGATGTCGCGCTCGTCGGCTTCCCGAGCGCCGGCAAGTCGAGCCTCGTCGCCGCCATGTCGGCCGCGCGGCCGAAGATCGCCGACTACCCGTTCACCACGCTGCACCCCAACCTCGGCGTCGTCGAGTCGGGCCAGGTGCGCTACACGATCGCGGATGTGCCCGGCCTCATCGAGGGCGCGAGCGAGGGCAAGGGCCTCGGCCTGGAGTTCCTCCGCCACGTCGAGCGCTGCTCTGCGCTGCTGCACGTCATCGACTGCGCCACGCTCGAGCCCGGCCGCGACCCCATCAGCGACCTGCAGGTCATCCTGCGCGAGCTGGAGGCGTACCCCGTGCCCGAGGGCCAGACGCCGCTGCTGGAGCGCCAGCAGCTCATCGCCCTCAACAAGATCGACGTGCCCGAGGCGCGCGAGCTCGCCGACTTCGTGCGGCCGGAGCTCGAGGCGATGGGCTACCGCGTCTTCGAGATCTCGACGATCGCCCACACGGGCCTGCGCGAGCTGTCGTTCGCGCTCGCCGGGCTCGTCGAGGCCGACCGCGCGGCGAAGGCCGCCGAGCCGGTCGCCGAGCGCATCGTGCTGCGGCCGAAGGCCATCGACGACCACGGCTTCGTCGTCAAGGTCGAGGGCAGCCACGAGGGGCCGGTGTACCGCATCCTGGGCGCCAAGCCCGAGCGCTGGGTCGCGCAGACCGACTTCCGCAACGACGAGGCCGTCGGCTACCTCGCCGACCGGCTGGCGAAGCTCGGCACCGAGGATGCGCTGCTCAAGGCGGGCGCGGTCGCGGGCGCAACGGTCGTCATCGGCCCCGGCGCCGGCATCGTCTTCGACTGGGAGCCGACCATCGCATCCGCCGCAGAGCTCGTCGGCAACCGCGGCACCGACCCTCGACTCGACCAGAACGACCGCCGCACGACCGAGGAGCGGCGCCGCGAGTACCACGAGCGCATGAACGCCAAGCAGGCCGCGCGCGACGACCTCAGGGGCGAGCGGGCCGCCGGCGTGTGGACCGACGACGAGGGGTTCGAGGTCCAGCGCTGGGACGAGCACGCATGACGAGCCTCGACCTTGCCGCCGGCGAGCGGGTCGTCGTCAAGGTCGGGTCGTCGTCGATCTCGGGGGAGCGGCGCGGCCAGATCGAGCCGCTCGTCGACGGGCTCGCACGGCTGCACCGCGCGGGCGAGGTCATCCTCGTCTCCTCCGGCGCCATCTCGACCGGCATGCCGTTCCTCGGCCTCGACGCGCGTCCGATCGACCTGCCCATGCAGCAGGCGGCGGCCGCCGTCGGCCAGAACGTGCTGATGAACCGGTACCAGCGCAGCCTCACCCGGCACGAGCTGGTCGCGGCGCAGATCCTGCTCACCGCATCCGACATGGACATGGACTCGCACCGCGTCAACGCGCGGAACGCGCTCGAGCGGCTGCTCGAGCTGCGGATGCTGCCGATCGTGAACGAGAACGACACGGTCGCGACGCACGAGATCCGGTTCGGCGACAACGACCGGCTCGCGGCGCTCGTCGCGCGGCTCGTGCGCGCCGACCGGCTGATCCTGCTCTCGGACATCGCCTCGCTGCGCACCGCGCCGCCCGACGAGCCCGGCTCCCAGCCGATCGAGCACGTGCCCTACGGCGACCCGCTCGACGGCGTGCGCCTCGGCGCGAGCGGCTCGCACATCGGCTCCGGCGGCGCCATGACGAAGGTCGATGCCGCGCGACTCGCGGCCGACGCCGGCGTGCGCGTGACCGTCACGGCGACGCCGCTCTTCGATCGCCTCATCGCGGGCGACCGGCTCGGCACCGAGTTCGAGCCGAACCCCACGCCAGCCCGGCCGTGAGCGGCGTCCTCGCGCTCGGCTCCGTCGACGCAGCGGAAGCCGTCGCGCTCTGGGAGTTGGCGGGACTCGTGCGGCCGTGGAACGCGCCGCGCGCGGACTTCGACCGAGCGGTCGCCGGATCCGCGTCGACGGTGCTCGGCGTCCGCGACGACGGCGTCCTCATCGGCACCGCGATGGTCGGCCACGACGGCCATCGGGGCTGGCTCTACTACGTGGCGGTCGCGCCCGCGAGACGACGGCGCGGCATCGGCGCCATGCTCGTGCGCGGGGCCGAGTCCTGGATCGCGGACGCGGACATCCCAAAGGCGCAGCTCATGGTGCGCGCGGACAACGCCGCGGCCATCGGCTTCTACCGCGCGCTCGGCTACGACGTGCAAGACGTCACGGTCCTCGGCCGTCGGCTCTGACGCGTCACTGCCCGCCTGCGCTCATCCCGCGCGAGCGGGCACGCGAGCGCACTATGCGTCCGGGTGCCCGCTCTGGCGGGGCGGACGTGCGCCGATGCGCGACCCGCGCGAGCCTAGGATCGAGGCATGGCTGACCTCGACGACTTCGACGCGCTCCTGACCGCATCCCAGCGGGCGGCCCGGGCGCTCGGCGTCGCCGACGCCGAGCAGCGGCACGCGGCCATCGCCGGCATCGCGACCGCGATCGAGGGCGCGACCGACGAGATCCTCGCCGCGAATGCGGAGGACCTCGAGCGCGGCCGCCACGCCGGCCTCGCGGCGGGTCTGCTCGACCGGCTGCTGCTCGACGAGGGGCGCATCGCCGGGCTCGCCGCCGCCGCCCGCGCCCTCGCCGAGCTGCCCGATCCGGTGGGCGAGGTGCTGCGCCACAGCACGCTCCCCAACGGGCTCGACCTCTCGGAGGTGCGGGTGCCGTTCGGCGTCATCGGCGTCATCTACGAGGCTCGGCCCAACGTCACCGTCGACCTCGCGTGCATCGCGCTCGGCTCGGGCAACGCCGTCGTCCTGCGGGGCGGCTCGGCCGCCGAGCGGACGAACGCCGTGCTCGTCGACGCCATGCAGGGCGCGATCGAGCGCGCGGGGCTGCCCCGCGAGTCGGTGCAGACGATCGACCGCTTCGGCCGCGACGGCGCGGGCAGGCTCATGCGCGCACGCGGGCTCGTCGACCTGCTCGTGCCGCGGGGGAGCGCCGCCCTCATCGAGCGCGTCGTCACCGAGTCGACCGTGCCGGTCATCGAAACGGGCGCCGGCGTCGTGCACGCGTTCATCGACCGTGCCGCGAGCCTGCCGATGGCGCTCGAGATCGTGCTCAATGCGAAGACCCAGCGCACGAGCGTCTGCAACGCGCTCGAGACGGTGCTCGTGCACCGCGACATCGCCGACGCCGCCGTGCCGGCGATCGCGCTCGCGCTGCAGCAGGCGGGCGTGACGATCCACGCAGACGGCCCGCTGCCCGGCATCGACGCGGTCGAGCCGCTCGGCGAGGGCGGCTGGTCGACCGAGCACCTCTCGATGGACGTCGCCATCGGCGTCGTCGACGACCTCGACGCCGCGATCGACCATGTCAACCGCTTCGGCACCCACCACACCGACACGATCGTGACGGATGATGCGGATGCGGCCGGCCGGTTCCTCGCGGAGGTGGACTCCGCGGTCGTGATGCACAACGCATCCACCCGCTTCACCGACGGCGGCGAGTTCGGGTTCGGCGCCGAGGTGGGCATCTCGACGCAGAAGGCGCACGCGCGCGGCCCGATGGGGCTCCCGGAGCTCACGAGCACCAAGTGGATCGTGCGTGGCACGGGCCAGGTGCGCGCCTGAGCCGCGCTAGGCTTGGACCGGATCGGAGGCACACCCATGACGACCTTGACACTCCTCGCTGCCGCGGCTGAGCACGCGGAAGAGGCGGCGGGCGCGGGCCCGTACATCGCTGGCGGCATCGCCGCGGCCATCTTCCTCATCTCGGCCATCGTGCTGCGCTCGTTCCGCGACGTCGCGCACCGCGGCGGACGCCACGACGTCCACGGCAACGCCTAACATCGCCGACGTGCCGGAGCGTCGGCCGCGCCTCGGCATCATGGGCGGCACGTTCGATCCGATCCACCACGGCCACCTCGTCGCCGCCAGCGAGGTCGCGCAGCACTTCGACCTCGACGAGGTCGTGTTCGTGCCGACGGGCGAGCCGTACCAGAAGCGCAGCGCCTCGCCGAGCGAGCACCGCTACCTCATGACGGTCGTCGCGACTGCCTCGAACCCGCGCTTCCGGGTGAGCCGCATCGACATCGACCGCGGCGGTCCGACGTACACGATCGACACGCTGCGCGACGTGCGCGACCTGCATCCCGAGTCGGAGCTGTTCTTCATCACGGGGGCGGATGCGTTCGCCTCGATCGTGGAGTGGAAGGACCAGGACGAGCTCTGGCGGCTCGCCCACTTCGTCGCCGTCACGCGACCAGGGCACCAGCTCTCGGCATCCGGATTCCCGGCTGACCGGGTCTCACTGCTGGAGATCCCCGCACTTGCGATATCCTCGACGGATTGCCGTGCGCGCGTCCGCGCCGGTTATCCCGTCTGGTACCTCGTGCCCGACGGGGTGGTTCAATACATCAGCAAGCACGACTTGTACCGGAGACTGACAGCATGACCGATGCGAACGAGGGCCGCCCGCTCACGCGACGGCAGCTTCGAGAGCTCGAGCGCGCTGCAGAGCTCGCCAGCACGGGCGGCACACCGCCGGTTCCCGACGAGGAGCCCGAGCAGCGCCTGAGCGAAGCGCCGATCCGAGAGGGTCGGCACTCGACGCCGAGCGCGCCCGCCGCCAGCGAGCCCATCGAGCCGATCGTCGACGACGAGGAGCTCGCGAAGCCGACCGGCCGCTTCTTCGGCCGCAGGAAGGCCAAGCAGGACGCGCCCGTCGCCGACGCCGCGCCGGCGCTCGAGGCGACCGTCTCGATGGAGCGCATCGACCTCGACGAGTCGGACGAGCTCGACGTCATCGAGGCCGAGTTCACGCAGCCCGACCCGCCGCACGCATCCGTGCCCGCGCCGTCCTCCGCCCGCCGCTCGAGCGTGCAGGTCGACGACGTGCAGGGCCTCGACACCGTCGACGACTCGCAGGTCGACGACGTCGAGATCGACGAGGTCATCGTCGAGCTGCCGCGCGTCTCGTCGCGCCGGATCGCCGAGTCGACGCCCGCAGAGCTCGAGGACCGCCGCGCCGCCGAGGCCGCTGAGGAGCTCGTCCTGACCGGCCCCTCGCGCGGCCAGTCGCAGCGGCTCCCGGTCATCGTCAACGTCGTCTCCGACACCTCCGAGCACCACATCGCCGACCTGCGCGAGCAGGGCGTCGCCGGCAACGGCGGCTCCTCGACCTCGTCGATCACGGCGAACGCGCTCGTGCTGCCTGCCGGCACCGACTCGCCCGACTTCCAGCTCGAGGGCGACGACGGACTGCTCGTCACGGGCTCGATCGACGTGCCCGAGGGCTTCGCGTCCTCCGGCCGCGGCAGTGCCTCCATCGACGGGAGCGACGTCGACGCCGACGTCGCCGAGGGCGAAGTCGCGAGCCCCGACGCCGCGCCGGTGCGCGCCTCGAAGGCCGTCTCGTCCTACGCCAACGCTCGCGTGCAGATCGCACCGCAGAAGCAGCGCTCGAACGTCTGGCCGGTCGCCATCGGCGTCGGCGCGGGCGGATTCGCCGTCGCCGTCACGGGGTTCCTCGTGTGGGCGCTCACCCAAGGGATTCTCTGACCTGTATGGCTCTGCACATCAAGGGCGCTCGATGAGCGCCGACCAGCGGGCCGTCGAGCTCGCCCGTGCCGCGGCTCGCGCCGCCGACAAGGCGCTCGCCGTCGATCTCGTGGGGCTCGACGTCTCGGGGCAGCTGCCGCTGACCGACGTCTTCCTCATCGCGACCGGCCGCAACGAGCGCCAGGTGAGCGCGATCGCGCGCGAGATCGAGGATGCGCTCATCCTCGACGGTGCGAAGCCGGTGCGCCGCGAGGGCCGCGCCGACGGCCGGTGGGTGCTGCTCGACTTCTCCGACATCGTCGTGCACATCTTCCACGAGGAGGAGCGCACGTACTACCAGCTCGAGCGGCTCTGGCGCGATGCGGGCGTCATCGACCTGCAGCTGCCCGAGGCGCCGAGCGCCACGATCGTCGACTGACCCGACGGGTCACGCCTTCGCGAACGCCCCGGCGTCGCCGTCGGCGCTGCGCGCGAGCGCGACCACCATGCTGCCGCTCGCGCGAGCGGAGAACCGGTCGCCGTCGACGGTGAGCTGCGGCTGCGCCCCGTCGATCCAGAGCGCGACGGCGTCGCCGTCGGCCCGACCCGTGATGGTCAGCGCGTCGCCGTCGCGGGTGACGCGCAGCTCGATGCTCGGCGCACCGGAGTGCGCTGCGCCCAGCGGGGTCCAGCGCGTCGCCGGCAGCTCGGGCGTCCGCGAAGGCGCGGTCCGCCGCGCGCGCTGGGCCTCGATCGCCAGCCCGATCCGCAGCAGGCGCTCGTCGTCGTAGACCCGCCCGGCGATCGTCAGCCCGACGGGCATGCCGATGTCGACCATCGTGCCCATCGGCACCGTGACCGTGGGGATGCCGAAGTGGCGCCACACGAGGTTGCCGTTGGCCACCCACGTGCCGTTGCGCCACGCGAGCCGCGCGGAGGCCGGATCCGTGTCGGCGTCCGCCGGGCCGACATCCGCGAGCGTCGGCATCACGACGACGTCGATGCCGTGCTCGTCGAGCCAGTCGTCCCAGTCGAGGCGGCGGGTCTGCTCGAGCCCCGCGAGACCCTCGGCCATCGCCGGGATCTCCTCGAGCCGAGGGACGGGCAGCGACGGGAACTCGGCCAGCTGGATGCGCGCGGCGGGCTCGAAGGCGGGGGAGTCGCGCTCGAAGCGGTCGGGGAGCGTGCCGGGCGGATGCGGGAAGATGCGGTCGCCGTCGACGTCGCGGAGGTGGAGCAGCGCGGGATCGCCGTTGCGCTGCAGGAAGCCCTCCCACGCCCACACGGCGAGCTCCCGCAGCTCGCTCTCGATGAACCGCGGCGGCACGATGCCGCGGCTCAGGATGTCGGGCGCGCCGTCGCGGTCGCCCTCGTAGTTCGAGACGAGCGGCAGGTCGGTCTCGACGACGGTGGCACCCGCGGCGCGGAGGTCGTCGGCCATCGCCCGCCACAGCTCGAGCACGCTCGCCCGCGTGGCGATGGGGGAGCGGATGCCGTCGTCGGCCCCGATGTACATGCGCGGCACCGCGATCCTGAGGCCCTCGAGCGGCGCGGGCTCGAGCGCGGCGAACGACGTGGGCCGCACATCCTGCACGCTCGGCAGCTGAAGCCACGGCTGCTGCCGCCAGAAGTCGCCGTCGGTGCGCGCGTCGGGGACGACGAGCACATCGAGCGCGTCGAGCAGGTCGGCCATCGACCGGGTGTGCGGCACGACGACATCCATGGTCGGCACGAGCGCCCAGTTGCCGCGCATCGAGATGAGGCCGCGCGAGGGCGTGTAGGCGCACAGCGCGTTGCAGCTCGCGGGCGCCCTGCCCGACGACCACGTCTCCTCGCCGAGCCCGATCACGCCGATGGAGGCGCCGGTCGCGCTGCCCGAGCCGTTCGACGAGCCCGAGCCGAAGGCGCTCGTGAGCCAGTCCGCGCTGTAGGGACTCTCGGCGCGGCCGCGCAGCCCCCGCTGCATGCCGCCGTTCGCCATCGGGGGCATCGTCGTCAGCCCGATGAGCACGGCACCGGCCTCGCGCATCCGCTCGACGGCGAACGCGTCCTCGCCGGCGACGAGATGCTCGAAGGCGGGGCTGCCGGCCGAGACCGTCATGCCCTTCGCCGAATAGCTCTCCTTCGCGGTGAAGGGGATGCCGTCGAGCGGGCTCGCGGGCCGGCCGGCGCGGATCCGCTCGTCGGCCGCCGCCGCCGCCGCGAAGATGTCGGGCGCGAGCACGGGTACCGCGTTGAGGCGCGGGCCCGCCACGTCATACGCGGCGATCCGGGCGAGCGTGAGCGCAGCGAGCTCGGTCGCGGTCGTGCGGCCCGCGTCGAGCTCGGTCCGCAGCGAGCGCACGCTCGCCTCCACGAGCCCGGTCATCGGCTGCTCCGGGGCTGCTGCTGCGTGATGCAGTGGATGCCGCCGCCGCGCGCGAAGATCTCGCGGGCATCGACCGTCACGGCCGTGCGGCCCGGGTAGACGGACTCGAGCACCTCGCGCGCCGCCTGGTCGGCGGCGGGATCGCCGAAGCCGCACACGATGATCCCGTCGTTGACGATCACGTGGTTGACGTACGACCAGTCCACCCAGCCCTCATCGTCGCGGAGCGTCGCCGGCGCCGCGAGCGGCACTACCTCGAGCGAGGCGCCGCTCGCGTCGACCGCGTCGGCGAGCACCCGCTCGATCTCGCGAGAGACGGCGTGGTCGGGGTGATCTGAGGAGCTCTGCACGTGCAGCAGCACGCGGCCGTCGCCGACGAGCGAGGCGACGATGTCGACGTGGCCGCGCGTGCCGTAGCGCTCGTAGTCGCGCGTGAGCCCGCGGGGAAGCCAGATCGGATGCGTCGCGCCGATCGTGCGCGCGAGCTCGGCCTCCACCTCTGCCCGGGAGATGCCCGGGTTCCTGCCCGGGTCGCGCTGCACCGTCTCGGTGAGCAGCACCGTGCCGAGACCGTCGACGTGGAAGCCGCCCCCCTCGTTCACGAGCTCGGAGGGGATGCGGGTGGCGCCCGCGAGGTCCGCGACGATCGACCCGATCTGCGCGTCGTGCTCCCAGCTCGCCCAGTCCTGCGCGCCCCAGCCGTTGAAGATCCAATCGACAGCCCCGAGCCTGCCTTCGTCGTCGAGCACGAAGGTCGGGCCGATGTCGCGCATCCACGCGTCGTCGAGGGGCGCCTCGACCACCGTCACGGCGCTCGAGAGCGATCGGCGCGCGACATCCAGCTCGGCCGGGTCGACGATCATCGTGACGGGCTCGAAGTCGCTCGCGGTGTTCGCGACAGCCGCCCACGCCTCATGGGCCGCCGCGGCCTCGGCGGGCGAGTCGCCGGCATTGGGGCCGTGCGGGAAGGCCATCCACAGGCGCTCCTGGGGAGCGGACTCGACTGGCATGCTCCAGGACATCGGGACCTCATCGTCGTGCCTACGTATTGACCATTTGGTCAATAACCTGGATCGACAAGTTACTGTGGATCCGGCGAGGAAGCAATGACCACCAGCAAGCGCGTGCGGAAGAGCCCCGACGAGCGCCGTGCCGACGTGTACGGCGCGGCGCGGTCGATCGCGCTCGAATCCGGCCTGAGCGCCGTCACGCAGCGCGCCGTCGCCGAGCGGGTGGGCGTCGCGCCCGCGCTCGTCACGCACTACGTGAATCGCATGGAGCTGCTCGTCGCCGAGATCTTCCACGACATCGCGAGCGAGGAGCTCGAGAGCGTCCGGGCGAGCGTCGAGGCGGTCGAGGGCGGCGACATCGAGCGGGTGCTCGCGCTGCTGCATGGGCTGATCCGCGACTACCGCCGCGACGTCGCGCTCGTCTGGCTCGACGGCTGGAGCCTGTCGCGACGCAACGACGAGCTCGCGTCGACGCTCGTCGCGGAGGCGCGCGCGTGGGAGGACTTCGTCGCGGGGGTCTTCGCGCACGGCCACGCGTCCGGCGCGTTCAGCGCACCCGACCCGCTCGCGCTCGCGCGCTTCGTCGTGGGCGCGACTGATGGGCTGAGCGCGCAATCCGCCGTGTGGGCCGGGTACGAGGAGGAGACCGTGCAGTACGTGATGCGGACCGTCGCCGGCCTCCTCGGCATCCCCGCCGAAACCCTGTCTCCATAGCTGGCGCCCACCGCCTATTGATCAACTGGCCAATAGTGTGCGATAGTCGCTGGCACGGCGCAGAGCAGTGCCGGCGACGGAGGGATGCACACCATGGTGGAACACACCTGCGACGTGGTCGTGATCGGCGCGGGAGCCGCTGGCCTGAGCGCCGCGACCCGCCTCGTCGACGCCGGCCTGACGGTCACGGTGCTCGAGGCGCGCGACCGTGTCGGCGGCCGCACCTGGACGCGCGAGATCGACGGCGCGATGCTCGAGATCGGCGGCCAGTGGGTCTCGCCCGACCAGGAGGCGCTGCTCGAGACGCTCGAGCAGCTCGGTCTCGAGACCTTCGAGCGCTACCGCTCCGGCGAGAGCATCTACGTCGACCGCGAGGGGCAGCGGCACCGCTACACCGGTGAGATCTTCCCCGCCGGTGCGCAGACCGAGGCCGAGATCGAGCGCCTCATCGGGATCCTCGACACCCTCGCCACCGAGGTCGGCGCCCAGGCGCCGTGGGCGCATCCGAAGGCCACGGAGTACGACGCGATCTCCTGGCACCACTGGCTCCGCTCCCAGTCGGACGACGAATCCGCGTGCGAGATCGTCTCGATCTACGTGGCAGAGGCGATGCTGACGAAGCCCGCCCACTCGTTCAGCCTGCTGCAGGCGCTGCTCATGGCGGCCTCCGCTGGCGGGTTCGCGAACCTCGTCGACGAGGACTTCATCCTCGACCGCCGGGTCGTCGGCGGCATGCAGCAGGTCTCGCTGCGGCTCGCCGAGCGACTGGGGGATTCGGTGATCGTGAACGCGCCCGTGCGGCGCCTCGAGCACACGGCCGATGGCGTCGTCGCGCACGCGGACGGCGACGTCGTCGTGCGCGCGACCCGCGCGATCGTCGCGGTGCCGCCGAACCTCTACACGCGCATCGACTTCCAGCCGCCGCTGCCGAGGCTGCACCAGCAGATGCACCAGCACGTCTCGCTGGGCCTCGTCATCAAGGTGCACGCGGTCTACGACACGCCGTTCTGGCGCGAGGACGGCCTCTCCGGCACCGTCTTCGCCCCGCACAGCCCCGTGCACGAGGTCTACGACAACACGAACCACGAGGACGCCAAGGGCACGCTCGTCGCGTTCATCTCCGACCTCAACGCGGATGCCTCGTTCCGGCTCGGTCCGGACGCCCAGCGCGCGGCGATCCTCGAGCAGCTGGCGATCTACTTCGGTCCGCGCGCGCTCGAGCCCGAGGTCTTCTTCCTCTCCGACTGGGGTGCGGAGGAGTGGACCCGCGGCGCGTACGCGGGCAGCTTCGACATCGGCGGGCTCTCCCGCTACGGGGCGATGCAGCGCGAGCCGCTCGGGCCGCTCCACTGGGCCTGCAGCGACATCGCGGCGGAGGGCTACCAGCACGTCGACGGCGCCATCCGACGGGGCTGGGCTGCGGCCGACGAGATCATCCAGGCGCGCGGCGCCTGACCGAGCAAGAACAGACAGAGGAGTCAATGGTGACTGCAACCAGCACGCGCGAGACCGCGGTCTCGTCGAAGGGCCTCGCGCCCGGCACCGTCGGGGTGCTCGGCGCGGTGGTGATCGGCGTGTCGACGATCGCGCCGGCCTACACGTTCACGGCAGCGATCGGGCCGACCGTGAGCGCCGTGGGCGTGCAGGTGCCGGCGATCATCCTGCTCGGCTTCGTGCCGATGCTGCTGGTCGCGTTCGGCTACCGCGAGCTCAACCGCGCGATGCCCGACGCCGGCACGTCGTTCACGTGGGCGACTCGCGCCTTCGGCCCCTACGTCGGCTGGATGGCCGGCTGGGGCCTCGTGATCGCGACCGTGCTGGTGCTCTCGAACCTCGCCGGCATCGCGGTCGACTTCCTCTTCCTGCTGCTCGCGCAGATCACCGGGAACCAGAGCATCGCTGAGCTCGCGGCGAACCCGTTCATCAACGTCATCACCTGCCTCGCGTTCATGGCTGCGGCGACGTTCATCTCGTACCGCGACATCGAGACCACCCAGCGCCTGCAGCTCGGCCTCGTGGCCTTCCAGCTGCTCGTGCTCGTCGTCTTCGGCGTGACCGCGCTCGTGCGCGCGACGTCGGGCGAGGCGGTCTCGTACACACCGATCGACGTCTCATGGTTCGACGTGCTGCAGGCGCCCTCGGTGAGCGCGGCGATCGCCGGCCTGTCGCTGTCGATCTTCATCTTCTGGGGCTGGGACGTCGTGCTCACCATGAACGAGGAGGCGAAGGATCCGGCTCGCACGCCCGGTCGCGCCGCCGCGATCACGATCCTCATCGTGCTGGGCCTCTACCTGCTGCTCGCGGTCGCGCTGCTCGTCTTCGCGGGCAACGGCGAGACCGGGCTCGGTCTCGGCAACCCCGACATCCAGGACAACGTGCTGTTCTTCCTGTCCGACCCGATCATGGGCCCGCTCGCCTGGCTCATCTCGCTCGCGGTGCTGTCGTCGTCGGCGGCGTCGCTGCAGTCGACCGCGCTCTCACCCGCAAGGACGCTGCTCGCGATGGGGCACTACGGCGCCGTGCCTGCGCGGTTCGCGTCGGTCCACCCGAAGTTCCGCACGCCGGGCTTCGCCGCGATCGTGGCTGCGCTCGTGGCGAGCGGGTTCTACGCGGTCATGCGATTCGTGAGCGAGAACGTGCTCTGGGACACCATCACGGCGCTCGGCATGATGGTCTGCTTCTACTACGGCATCACGGCGCTGAGCGCGGTCTGGTACTTCCGGAAGACGTCCACGTCGTCGGTCAAGGCGTTCCTCGTCCAGCTGCTCAGCCCGCTCATCGGTGGCGTCATGCTCGTCGTGCTCTTCGTGCAGACGCTCATCGACAGCCTCGACCCGGCCTACGGCTCGGGTTCCGAGATCGGCGGCGTCGGCCTCGTGGGCATCCTCGGCATCGGCATGCTGCTGCTGGGCGTCGTGCTCATGCTCATCATGCGGAGGCTGCGCCCGGCGTTCTTCCGCGGCGAGGTGCTGCCGATGGGCTTCAACAAGGGCGACCTCGACACGAAGGCGCTGTTCATCAAGTAGCGGCTGAGCCGTGCACGGATGCGTCAGGCCCAGTCCGAGGGGACCGGGCCTGACGTCGCCAACCGGCCTTTCGCCCCTCGTATCGGAACGCTGCCATCAGGAGTGCGTGCGAGAGTACGTGTCTGCGGCACGTCGCCGGCCGCGGAGAGGAAGGACCCTGCCCATGGATGGCCGGAGCCAGCAGGCAGTGAGCCGCGCGCTGCGATGAGCATCGACGGCGACAGCATCCAGAGGATCGCCCGCGACACCGCGGCCGGTCTCGAGGGCACCGAAGCCGGGTATCCGTTCACGCCGCGCCTCAGGGCGTACAAGTCTCGCGGAAGGGTGTTCCTCATCGTCACCGAGGACCCCGATGAGCAGATCATCACGGTCAAGGCCGACCCGCATCATGCCGACGCGCTCGTCCACGACCACGACACCATCACGCCGGGCCGCTACCTCGACAAGCGCCACTGGGTGAGCGTCGGCGCAGGCAAGGGCATCACTGCGTCCCTGGTGGAAGCGCTGGTGGTCGGCTCGTACGATCTCGTCAGCGGGCAGCCGGGCGAGCGCTGACGTGCGGCCAGGCGGTCGGCTGCGCGGCGGCAGTCGGGTCAGCCTGATGGCGTTCGCCCAGGGCTCGTCGAAGCGGACGCTGCCCGTCCACAGCACGACCGAGACCCAGATCGCGCTCATGAGCGCCGTCGCCAGCGCGACTGCGAGCGGGCCGAGCTACTCGACGAGCGGTGAGGCGTCGTCTCGATACGCGGCCTTCGGTAGCTACTCGACGAGCGGTGGGGCGTCGTCTCGATACGCGGCCTTCGGCAGCTACTCGACGAGCGGTGGGGCGTCGTCTCGATACGCGGCCTTCACCCCGCTGGTCGAGTAGCACGGCGGAGCCGCGCGTATCGAGACCTCTGGGGCACGTCGTCTCGATACGCGGCCTTCGGCAGCGACTCGACGAGCGGGTGCGGGGTCGTCTCGATACGCGGTCTTCGGCTGCTATCCGACGAGCGGGTGCGGCCTCGTCTCGATACGCGGCCTTCGGCTGCTACTCGACGAGCGGATGAGGGGAGCTAGGCGGACGCCGGGGTGAGCGTGATGAGGTTCGCCCACGGGTCGTCGAAGCGCAGGCTCTGGCCGTCGTCGGCGACCGGGATGCCGCGCGCCGTGAGGCGCTCGCGCGCGGCGCCGAGCGCCTCCGCGTCGGGCACCCGGATCTCGACGCGGCCGAGGCCGAGCGTGTCGGCGCGACGGCCGGCGCCTCGCGAGTTCCACACGTTCATCGCCATGTGGTGGTGGTAGCCACCGGCGCTCACGAACAGTGCAGTGTTGCCGAGCGAGGTCGTCTCCGCGAAGCCGAGCGCGTCGACGTAGAAGGCGCGGGCGGTCGCGACGTCGCCGACCTGCAGGTGCACGTGGCCGACCTTGGCGTCGACGGGCGCGATGGAGGACTGGCCGAAGGTGCCGCGGTCGAGGTGCTCGTTGACGAAGCGGTTCGGGTCGATGAACTCCGTGGTCATGTAGACGTGCCCGTCCTGCCACACCCACTGGTCGCGGGGCCGATCGACGTAGAGCTCGACGCCGTTGCCGTCGGGGTCGGCGAAGTAGAACGCCTCGGAGACGTGGTGGTCGCCGGTGCCGGCGAACTGGATATCCGGCAGTTGGGTCATGCGCACGACCGCTGCGGCGAGGGCCGCGTGGGTCGGGTAGAGGATCGCCGTGTGGAAGAGGCCCGCGTCGGCGGGGTTCGGCCCGCGCAGGTCGGGCGCCTCCTCGAGCACGAGGATCGTTCGGCCATCGACGCCCAGCTCGACGATGCCCGGTCGCTCGGCGATGCGCTCGAGACCCACGCCGGCGGTGTACCAGTGCACCAGCCGTGCGAGCTCGGCGGTCTTGAGCATCACGGGGCCCATGTCGGTGGCGTCGGGCAGCAGGTCGATCGTCGTCATACGAGATGCAACGTCCGGATGTCGGGAGCATTCCGAGCCCACGCTCGGCCCGCACGGGTAGGCTCACGCACCGTGAGCGAGAGCGTGTGGTCGTCGCGGGCTGACGAGCTGCTGCTCCGCACGTCGTCGACCGAGCCGACGCCCGGCAGCGGCGCTGCCGCGGCGGTCGCCGGTGCGTTCGGCATCGCACTCGTGCTGAAGGCGCTGACGATCACCGATGACGAGGGATGCGCTGCGCTGCGCAGCAGGGGAGAGGCGCTCGTCGAGCGGGTGGTCGCCGCCGCAGACCGTGACGCCGAGGCGTTCGCGGCGGTCATCGACGCGCGCGGCTCGGACGGGGACGTCGAGGCGGCGACGGTGGCGGCGGCCGACGTGCCGCTCGAGCTGGCGGAGGCGCTCGTCGCGGCGATCGAGCTCGCCGAGGCGTCGGAGCCGCTCGTGAAGCGCGAGCTCGTGAGCGACGCGCTCGCCGCCGGCGACCTGCTGCGGGGCGCTGGCAGCGCGGCGCTGCGCGCGGCAGCGCTCAACGTCGCGACGCTCGAGGAGCAGGGCGCGGCAGGCGCCGCTCGCCTCCGGCAGCGCCTCGGCGCACTGCAGGCGCAGCTCGACCGATAGCGCGCGCTTCGCGGACCCCTGATCAGCACGCGCACCCCCGATCGAGGGTCCGGCCGCCGATCTCGGGTCCGCTGACCGCTCGCGCGAGGCCCGGCCGGCGTCAGCGCGACTGCAGGTCGCGCTCGAGCACGGGCGCGAGGCGGAAGGGGATGAGCTCGCCCATCGACAGCCACGTCTCGGTGCGCACGACGCCGTCGCACGCGAGCACGAGCTTGTTCACGCGATAGAGGTCCTCCGCGTCGCGGCACACCGCGCGCACGAGCACGTCGGCCTGCCCCGACAGGCCGAACGCCTGCACGACCTCCGGGATCTCGCGCAGCTGCTCGACGACGCCGTCGATGCGCGGCTGGTCGACGTGCGTCGCCATGAACACGGTGAGCGGGTAGCCGAGCGCCGCCGCGTGGAACCGGCGATCGAAGCCCTGCAGCGCATCCGACGCCTCGAGCGCCGCGACGCGCGACTGCACGGTGTTGCGGGCGAGGCCGAGCTGCTCGGCGATCGCCGCGTTCGTGATCCGGGGATGCCGCGTCAGCTCGAGCAGGATCTTCCGGTCGGTGTCATCGACGATGCGCATGATGCGCAATCTAGCGCAGCGCCGTGCGCCACGGAATGGGCGTGGCGCGCAGCATGCGTGTCGCTGATTGCGCGAACTGCGTCCCGGGGGTAGCGTCGAGCCACGCTCTGCGGATGCACCCGTCCGTCGGAGCCGACCGGCGCTCAAGAGGCGCTTCGAACAAGGAGGTTCGATCGTGTCGATCACCGTGCCAGCCCCCGACCCCGAGCTCGCCGTCGGCATCGACTGCCCGCTGCGCGTGCTCGACCTCGACGGCAGCAGGCTGCCGAGCGAGCTGCTCGACCCGTACCTGACAGACATCGACGAGTCGGCGCTCACGAACCTCTACGTCGACATGGTGCGCGTGCGCCGCCTCGACACCGAGGCGTTCGCCCTCACCCGCCAGGGCCACCTCGTGCTGTGGCCGCCGCTGCTCGGCCAGGAGGCCGCGCAGGTCGGACCGGCCCGTGCGCTGCGACAGGACGACTGGGTGTTCGGCTCCTACCGCGAGCACGCGTTCGCGCTGCTGAAGGGCGTCGACCTCGCCGAGTTCGCGCACGTGTGGAAGGCGTACGCCCACGCCGGCTGGGACCCGCACGAGATCAACATGGCGCCGGCGCAGATCATCATCGGCGCGCAGAGCCTGCACGCCACCGGCTTCGCGATGGCCTCCAAGCTCGACCGCTCCGACGATGTCGCGCTCGCCTGCTTCGGCGACGGTGCCACGAGCGAGGGCGACGTGAGCGAGGCGCTCGTGTGGGCGTCGGCGTTCCAGGCCCCGGTCGTCTTCCTGTGCCAGAACAACCAGTACGCCATCTCGGAGCCCGTGCGCGTGCAGTCGAGCGCGCCGCTCGCGCTGCGCCCGACCGGCTTCGGCATCCCGTCGATGCGCGTCGACGGCAACGACGTGCTCGCCATGCACGCCGCCGCCCGCATCGCCTTCGACCGCGCCCGCTCCGGCGGCGGCCCGACGTTCATCGAGGCCGTCACCTACCGCCGCGGACCGCACACCACGACCGACGACCCGAAGCGCTACCGCGACGAGGCAGAGCTCGAGGAGTGGACCGCGAAGGACCCGATCGATCGCGTCGAGCGCGCCCTCGAGCGGATGGGCGCCAACATGGACGCCGTCCGCGCCGAGGCGAAGATCCGCGCCGACGAGCTCGCGAAGGAGCTCCGCGCCGCCGCCGAGCACGCCGAGGCGCCGAGCGCCGACGCCATCTTCGAGCACGTCTACGACCAGCCGACGAAGCGCATCCAGCGCCAGCAGGCGGAGCGCCGCGCGTTCGCCGCATCCATCGAGGGGAAGCGATGACCACCGAGACGCTCACGCTCGCGAAGGCCGTCAACGCCGCGCTCGCCGACTCGCTCGAGGGCGACGACCGCGTGCTGCTGATGGGCGAGGACATCGGCAAGCTCGGCGGCGTCTTCCGCGTCACCGACGGCCTGCAGGCCCGCTTCGGCGAGGAGCGCGTCATGGACGCGCCGCTGGCGGAGTCGGCGATCATCGGCACCGCGATCGGCATGGGCTACCGCGGCTTCCGCGTCGTCGCCGAGATCCAGTTCGACGGCTTCATCTACCCCGCGTTCGACCAGATCGTCGCGCAGGTCGCCAAGCTGCACTTCCGCTCCAAGGGGCGCGTCAAGGTGCCGCTCACGATCCGCGTGCCGTTCGGCGGCGCCATCGGCTCGGTCGAGCACCACTCCGAGTCGCCCGAGGCGTACTTCGCCCACACCGCGGGACTCCGCGTCGTGACCGCGTCGACGCCGCAGGAGGCGTACTCGACGCTGCGCGCCGCGATCGCGAGCGACGACCCGGTGCTGTTCTTCGAGCCGAAGGGCAAGTACTACACGAAGGGCGAGGTCGACCGCTCGATCGTGCGCGACCTCGACACCGCGAACGTCGTCGCCGCCGGCCGCGACGTCACGGTCGCCGCGTACGGCCCGACGGTCGAGACGGCGCTGCGCGCCGCGATCGCCGCCGCCGATGAGGGCATCGAGATCGAGGTCATCGACCTGCGCTCGATCTCGCCGCTCGACGTCGACACCGTGGTCGAGTCGGTGCGCCGCACCGGCCGGCTCGTCGTCGCCCACGAGGCGCCCGGCGAGGTCTCCGTCTCGAGCGAGCTCATCACCTCGGTGGTCGAGCGCGCCTTCTCGAGCCTCGAGGCCGCCCCCGAGCGCGTCACCGGCTACGACACCCCCTACCCGCCGTCCGCGATCGAGCACGACTACCTGCCGAGCCTCGACCGCATCCTCGACGCCGTCGACCGCACGCTCGGCCGCCGCAGCTCGCGCGACGAGCTCGACACCTCCCTCGCAACGACCGGAGCCGCCCGATGAAGACGTTCCTGCTGCCCGACCTCGGCGAGGGCCTCACCGAGAGCGAGGTCGTCGCCTGGCGCGTCGCCGAGGGCGACACCGTCGAGCTCAACCAGCCGCTCGCCGACATCGAGACCGCGAAGGCCGTCGTCGAGCTGCCGAGTCCCTACGAGGGCGTCATCACGAAGCTGCACGCGGCCGAGGGCGAGACCGTCGCCGTCGGCGCGCCGCTCATCGAGTTCGACGTCGCCGGTTCCGAGAGCACGCGTGCGGATGCGCCGGCACCCGAGACGTCGTCGGAGGACGCGCCGTCGCCCGAGGCCGGGCCCGTGGCCACGCCCGAGGACACGATCGAGGAGACGCCCACGGCCGTCGAGCCGGAGGCGAAGCCCGAGAAGGTCTCGGTGCTCGTCGGCTCCATCACCGTCCATGGTGGCAAGCCCGTGCGCGCGAAGCGCACCTGGGACGTCGAGCCCTTCCAGCGCCCAGAACGGACCGGCACCGAGCGGGCGACCGCGCGCACCAACCACGCCATGCCGCCCGTCCGCAAGCTCGCGAAGGACCGCGGCATCGACCTGCAGTCGGTGCGCCCGTCGCGGGCCGACGGCCTCGTGACGCGCGCCGACCTCGAGTCGCACGCCACCGCATCCGGCAGTGCTGCATTCGGCAGTGCTGCATCCCCGGCAGCGGCTCCTGCGTCGACGCGCGAGAAGGTGACGGGGCTGCGCAAGCACACCGCCGCCGCCATGACGCAGTCGGCGCTCACCGTGCCGCACGCCGCCACCTGGCACCAGATCGACGTCACCGAGACGCTCGCGCTCGCCCGCTCGGGCGATGCGTCGTTCCTCGCGCTCGCGTGCCGGGCGATCCTGCTCGCCGCCAAGCGCTGGCCCGACGTGACCGCGTCGTTCCACGCCGACTCCAACGAGCTCGAGCGGTTCGCGCACGTCAACCTCGGCATCGCCGTCTCGACCGACCGCGGCCTCGTGGTCGCGTCGGTCGACGAGGCGGAGACGATGGATGCCGTCGCGCTCACCGCCGCGATCAAGGACCGCGCGACGCGCGCCCGTGAGGGCTCGCTGTCGATGGCCGAGCTCACCTCGTCGAACATCACCGTCTCGAACGTCGGCGTCTTCGGCGTCGACGGCGGCATCCCGATCCTGAACCCCGGCGAGTCGGTCATCCTCGCGCTCGGTGCGGTGCGGAAGATGCCCTGGGCGCACGAGGGCGAGGTGGCGCTGCGCGACGTGTGCACCGTGACCGTGTCGTTCGACCACCGGGTGCTCGACGGACGCGAGGCGGCCGGCTTCCTCGCCGATGTCGCCGCGGTGCTCGAGCGTCCCAGCCTGGCACTGGCACGGTAGGGGCATGCACGCCCTGACCACCCACGTCGATCCCGCCAGCGAGGCCGCCCGCAGCAACCGCGCCGCGATGGAAGCGCTCGTCGAGGAGCTGCGCGAGCGGCTCGACCGCGTCGCGCTCGGCGGACCGGAGTCGTCGCGCGAGCGGCACGTCGCGCGCGGCAAGCTGCTCGCGCGCGACCGCATCGACACGCTGCTCGACCCAGGCAGCCCGTTCCTCGAGGTCGCGCCGCTCGCGGCGTGGGGCGTCTACGGCAAGGACGTCGACGGCACCGGTGGTCAGGATGCGCCCTCTGCTGGCGTCGTGGCGGGGATCGGCCTCGTGCACGGCCGGCACGTGATGGTGATCGCGAACGACGCGACCGTCAAGGGCGGCACGTACTTCCCGCTCACCGTGAAGAAGCACCTGCGCGCGCAGCAGATCGCGCGCGAGAACCGCCTCCCGTGCATCGCGCTCGTCGACTCGGGCGGCGCGTTCCTGCCCATGCAGGACGAGGTCTTCCCCGACCGCGAGCACTTCGGCCGCATCTTCTTCAACCAGGCGCAGCTCTCCGCCCTCGGCATCCCGCAGCTCGCGGCGGTCATGGGCTCGTCGACCGCGGGCGGCGCGTACGTGCCGGCCATGAGCGACGAGACGGTGATCGTGCGCGAGCAGGGCACGATCTTCCTCGGCGGCCCGCCGCTCGTGAAGGCCGCGACCGGCGAGGTCATCGACGCGGAGTCGCTCGGCGGCGGCCAGCTGCACGCCGAGGTCTCGGGCGTCGTCGACCACCTCGCCGACGACGACGAGCACGCGCTCGAGATCGTGCGCGACATGGTGGCGGCCCTGCCCGACACCGACCGCGCCCTGCCGGGCGCCGTACCGGCGCCGACGCGGTCGTTCGGCACCCGTGTGTTCGGGACGGGATCGTACGTGCCGCTCGACGCCGCGGACGACGACGACGAGCTCGCGCCCGCGGTCGACCCGGCGACGCTCTACGACGCCATCCCGCCCGACCTGCAGACGCCCTACGACGCGCGCGAGATCATCGCCCGCATCGTCGACCGCAGCGAGTTCCACGAGTTCAAGTCCGGCTACGGCGAGACGCTCGTCACCGGCTTCGCCGAGCTGCACGGCCACACCGTCGGCATCATCGCCAACAACGGCGTGCTCTTCTCGGAGTCGGCCATGAAGGGCGCGCACTTCATCGAGCTGTGCGACCAGCGGGGCGTGCCGCTCGTCTTCCTGCAGAACATCACCGGCTTCATGGTCGGCTCGGAGGCCGAGCGCGGCGGCATCGCCAAGCACGGCGCGAAGATGGTGACCGCGGTCGCGACGACGCGAGTGCCCAAGCTGACCGTCGTGGTGGGCGGCTCGTTCGGCGCCGGCACCTACTCGATGTGCGGCCGCGCCTACGACCCCAGGTTCCTCTGGCTCTGGCCGAACGCGCGCGTGAGCGTCATGGGCGGGCCGCAGGCCGCATCCGTGCTCTCCACCGTCAAGCGCGAGCAGATCGAAGGCGCGGGCGACGAGTGGTCGGCGGACGCGCAGGCCGACTTCGAGCGACCCGTGCGCGAGCAGTACGAGCGGCAGGGCAACCCCTACTACGCGTCGGCCCGCCTCTGGGACGACGGCGTGATCGACCCCGCAGACACCCGCCGCGTCCTCGGCATGGCGCTCGACGTCGTCACCGCCGTGCCGCTGCCCGAGCCACGCTTCGGCGTCTTCAGGATGTGATGCAGATGCCCGACACGCTCGACACCGACATGTTCCACACCGTGCTCGTCGCCAACCGCGGCGAGATCGCGATTCGCGTCGCACGCACCCTCCGTGACCTCGGCATCCGCTCGGTCGCCGTGCGCGCCGAGGACGACCCCTCACCGCACCCCGCGCACTTCGACGAGGTCATCTCGCTGGGCACCGGTCCGCTGCGCGACACGTACCTGTCGATCGAGAAGGTCATCGAGGCGGCGCGAGCCACGGGCGCGCAGGCGATCCACCCGGGCTACGGGTTCCTCTCCGAGAACGCGGCGTTCGCGCAGGCGTGCGCGGATGCCGGGGTCGTGTTCATCGGACCGCCCGCCTCCGCGATCGAGACGATGGGCGACAAGATCTCGGCGCGGCACGCGGTCGAGTCGCGCGGCGTGGCCACCGTGCCGGGCATCGCCGAGCCCGGCCTCGACGACGCGGCGCTCATCGCCGGCGCCGAGCAGGTCGGTTTCCCCGTGCTCATCAAGCCCGCCGCCGGCGGCGGCGGCAAGGGCATGTACCGCGTCGACGAGGCGGCGCAGCTGGCGTCGGCCCTCGCGGCAGCCCGCCGCGAGGCGAAGTCGTCGTTCGGCGACGACACCCTCTTCATCGAGCGGTTCGTGACCAACCCGCGCCACATCGAGGTGCAGGTGCTCGCCGACACGCACGGCAACGTCATCCACCTCGGCGAGCGCGAGTGCTCGCTGCAGCGTCGCCACCAGAAGGTCATCGAGGAGGCGCCGAGCCCGCTGCTCACTGAGGCGCAGCGCGCGTCCATCGGCTCCGCCGCCGTCGAGACGGCCCGGTCGGTGGGCTACGTCGGAGCCGGCACCGTGGAGTTCATCGTCGCCGCCGACCGGCCCGACGAGCCGTTCTTCATGGAGATGAACACGCGTCTACAGGTCGAGCACCCCGTCACTGAGATGGTCACCGGCGTCGACCTCGTCGAGCAGCAGCTGCGGATCGCCGCGGGGGAGCCGCTCGCGATCGCGCAGGACGACGTGACGCTCACCGGTCACGCGATCGAGGCACGCATCTACGCCGAGGACCCGGCGGCCGGCTTCCTGCCGACCGGCGGCACCGTGCTCGATCTCCGCTGGCCAGCGGGCCGGCACGTGCGGGTCGACGCGGGTGTCGAGCACGGCACGACCGTCGGCTCGAGCTACGACCCGATGATCGCCAAGGTCATCGCGCACGGCGGCGACCGTGCCGAGGCGATCGAGCGGCTCCGCGACGCGCTGCGCGAGACGAGCGTGCTCGGCGTCACGACGAACCGCGGCTTCCTCCGAGCGCTGCTCGACGAGCCGAGCGTGCGCGCGGGCGACCTCGACACCGGCTTCATCGACCGCGAGGGCGAACGGATCGCGGGCGCGCAGCTGCCGGCGGAGGCGCTGGCGATCGCGGCGGCGCAGCAGCGAGGCGTGCCGCCTGCGGTCGGCGCGTGGGCGCCCGACGGCTGGCGGATGAGCGGTGCGGTCGGACGCCGCGCGCGGTTCCGCGACGCCGACGGCATCGCCGAGGTGCAGGTGCTCCGCGCCACCGAGGACCAGCCGTACCACTGGGACTCCAGTCCTGGTGTCGCCGCGGCGCGCGAGGTCGACATCTTCGTCCGTCGCGCCGACGGCACGGTGCAACGCTTCGAGCAGCTGCCGACGGGCGTGCCGGTCGCCGCTGAGGGCGATGGGACGTGGGTGTGGACGCCCGACGGCGACTGGCTCGTCGAAGCGCCGCCGCGCACTCGCCGCGGCCGTGCCGCCGCCGAGCCGACCCTCGCATCCCCGATGCCGGGCACCGTCGTGGCGGCGCACGCCGCCGACGGCGACACGGTGACCGAAGGCCAGGCGATCGTGAGCGTCGAGGCCATGAAGATGGAGCACGTGCTGCGTGCGCCTGTCGCCGGCACCGTGCGCCTGCACGCCGTGGTCGGCGAGCAGGTGACGCGCGGGCAGGAGCTCGCAACCGTGACCCCCGAGGAGGCAGCAGCATGAGCGAGACGCCGGAGACCGTGACGGAGCGCCGGGTGACGCAGCGCGGGCTGTGGTTCGACGAGCTCGAGGAGCATGTCGTCTACGAGCACCGACCCGGCCGCACCATGACCGAGACCGACAACGTGCTGTTCACGACCCTCACGATGAACGCGCAGCCGCTGCACCTGGATCGCGCGTACAGCGAGACGACCGAGTTCGGCGAGCCGCTCATGAACTCGATGCACACGCTCGCCACCATGGTCGGGCTCTCGGTCGGCCAGCTGACGCTCGGCACGATCGTCGCCAACCTCGGCTTCAGCGACATCACCTTCCCCGCGCCCGTGCGGCACGGCGACACGATCTACTGCGAGACGCGCGTGCTCGAGAAGCGGCCGTCGAAGTCGCGGCCGGGGCAGGGGATCGCGACGTTCGAGCACCTCGCCCGCAACCAGCACGGTGACGTCGTCGCACGCGCCGTGCGGAAGGTGCTCATGCAGAGCGCGCCCGAGGGGGAGCAGTGAGCGCCGCGGGAGCGAAGCAGCTGGGCATGGGCCCGGCGCTGCTGTTCTGCCCCGGCGACCGGCCGGATCGCTTCCAGAAGGCCGCGGACCGCGCCGATGCCGTGATCCTCGACCTCGAGGATGCCGTGGGGCCCGACGCGAAGGACGCCGCCCGCGAGGCGGTCGTGGGCGCCCGCCTCGACGCCGCTCGCACGATCGTGCGGGTGAGCGCCGCATCCACTGAGGGCTTCGACGCCGACCTCGCCGCGGTCGCCGCCTCGCGGTTCCGCACCGTCATGCTCGCGAAGGCAGAATCGGTCGACGAGGTCGACTGGGTGCTCGCAGCCGTGCCCGACGCGCGCGTCGTCGTGCTGTGCGAGACGGCCCGAGGCGTGCTCGCCGCCGAGGCGCTTGTGGCCCACGACGCGGTCGTCGGCATCATGTGGGGCGCCGAGGACCTCGTCGCCTCGCTCGGCGGCACGTCGAGCCGCGACGAGACGGGCGCGTACCGCGACGTCGCCGCGCACGCCCGCAGCCGGATCCTGCTCGCCGCGGGCGCCTACGGCGTCACCGCGGTCGACGCCATCCGCACCGACATCGCCGACCTCGCGGGAGCGCACGCCGAGGCGGTCGACGCCGCGGCGTCCGGCTTCGGCGCCAAGGCGGCCATCCACCCCAACCACGTCGAGCCCTACCGTCAGGCGTTCGCGCCGACGGACGACGAGCTCGAGCTCGCGCGCCGCATCCTTGCGGCGGCGCTGCAGAACCCCGGCGTCTTCTCCTTCGAGGGACGCATGGTCGACGAACCGATCCTCCGGCACGCCAGAAGCGTCGTCGAGAGGGCATCCACCACCACGAATGGGAGCACCCGATGACCACCACGGCCATGAACCCCGCTGTCGACGAAGTCGTCGACGGCACCGAGATGCTGAGCGCGGAGCACCAGGAGCTCGCGCGCACCGTGCGCCGCTTCGCCGACGAGGTCGTCGCACCCGCGAGCTACGAGTACGACACCGCACGCCGGCTGCCGATGGAGATCATCGCGCAGATGGGCAGGATGGGCCTGTTCGGCCTGCCGATCCCCACCGAGTACGGCGGGCAGGGCAAGGACTACATGTCGCTCTGCGTCGCCGTCGAGCAGCTCGGGCGCGTCGACCAGTCGATCGCCGTCACGCTCGAGGCCGGCCTCGGGCTCGGCGCCATGCCGATCCTGCGCTTCGGCACCGAGGAGCAGAAGCGCACCTACCTGCCGGCGCTCGCGCGCGGCGAGGCGCTCGCCGCCTTCGGCCTCACCGAGGCGCAGGCCGGCAGCGACGCCGGTGCGACGCAGACCACGGCCGTGCTCGAGGACGGCTGGTGGCGCATCGACGGCACGAAGCAGTACATCACCAACTCCGGCACGCCCATCACGTCGGTCGTCACGGTCACGTGCGTCACGGGCCGCAAGGTCGGCAGGGACGGCCGCGAGAAGCCGGAGCTGTCGACGATCATCGTGCCGACGCCCATCGACGGCTTCACCGCGCTGCCCGCCTACGACAAGATCGGCTGGAACACGTCCGACACGCATCCGCTCGTCTTCGACAACGTGCGAGTGCCCGAGCGGAACCTGCTGGGGGAGCGCGGCAAGGGATTCTCGAACTTCCTGTCGGTGCTCGACGAGGGCCGCGTCGCGTTCGCCGCGCTGTGCGTCGGCGCCGCGCAGGGCTGCCTCGAGCAAGCGATCGAGCGGGCGAAGACGCGCGTCGTCTTCGGTCGGCCCATCGGCGACAACCAGCACATCGCATTCACGATCGCGCGGATGCGCTCCCGCGTGCACGCCGCCCGTGCCGTGATGCACGACGCGGCACGCCGCATCGACCAGGGCCTGCCCTTCACCGAGCAGGCGTCGCTCGCCAAGCTCATCGGCTCGGAGGCCGCGGTCGCGAACGCGAACGACGCGACGCAGATCTGGGGCGGCGAGGGCTTCATGAACAAGAACGTCGTGGCGCGGCACCTGCGCGACTGCCGCATCCTGACGCTCGGCGAGGGATCGACCGAGGTGCAGCTGGCGATCATCGCCCGCGCGCTCGGCTTCGAGAAGTCGTTCGGCGGCTGACCCGCCCCCGGTTGAGGGTTGGCGGCCCCGGGTGGGGGTCAACCGCCCCGCACCCCCCCCAGGGGGGCCGCCCCGCCCCGCGGACGGGGGGTGG
>NZ_JBNCLZ010000001.1:241123-624265 GCF_049844935.1 Agrococcus sp. DT81.2
GGCGCGCCCCCCCCCCGGGGTGGCGGGGGGCGGCCAGTGTGGATTGCCCGGCGCCCCCCAACCCTCAACTGGTTCGCCGCCCGGCCGATGTGACTTCCGGTCGACGGGTGTTGTACAGTAGTGGGGTTGCTCCGAGAGCAGCAGAGGGTCTGTGGCGCAGCTGGTAGCGCACCTGCATGGCATGCAGGGGGTCGGGGGTTCGAGTCCCCCCAGATCCACCAAAACCCCCGGTCAGCCGGGGGTTTTCGCGTCTGACCGACTTCCGAACCTGCCTGAGGGGACGGAGTAGCAGCCAACTTACGCCGCGACACGCCGTAACGGCCGATTGGGCTGGCTCCTCGTGGCACCACGTTGCACCGCGTTGCACCGGCTGCTCCCAACCTTGCGCCGCTGGTGCCGCTTCGCACCGTCTATGCAGTTAGCGTGACGATCGACCACCCCCAGCAAGCGGAGCGAGCTTCGTGCGAATCGACCTCTTTGCGTGGCCACCGCTTCTCGGTGCACGCGGAGGAAGTCTGGCTCGTCGCGGACTTGCTGTGCGTGGGGGTGATCACCGGGGACGATGCAAACAAGAGTGCGTTGGCTGCGTGCCGAGGGCCGGATGTTCTTCATATAGCGACTCACGCCTATGGCCTTTCGTCATTGAACGCCATCGGATCCTGGACGTGGGGGAGCGCACGAATTCCCCGGGATGCGCTGCTTGATTCAGGGCTGATCCTGGCAGGCGCCGACGACGTCGCGTCAGGCAAGGAGATTGGCACTAAGTACGGCAAGGGGATACTCACGGGTCGCGAAGTGGCAGAACTGCGGCTGGACGGAACACGCCTCGCCGTGCGGTCGGCCTGCGACACCGGGATCGGCCAGGTCCGGCGGGGACAGGGGGTGCTCGGGTTGAGCGCTGCTTTCCTCGCCGCGGGTGCAGATGCTGTCATCCTGACGCTCTGGAAGGTTGAAGACCAGAGCACCACGGAGTTCATGAAGTGCTTCTATTCGGCGTTGACCTCGACGGGCGATGAAACGCAAGCGTTCCGCCGCGCACAAAGTAGCATGGCCCAGAAGTTCACTGATCCCCGGGCCTGGGCAGCTTTTCAGCATTACGGACGCGCGAGCAGTGCGCGGATACAGTGACTCGAACGCCTAGATTCGCGCCGCAGGATTCGCCCACATCTTCCGTAGCGCGGCATGACGGCGTCGTCGAGGTCTTGGCGCCACTGGCGGCGGCTCTGGCGCCCTCCGGTCCACGAGCGGCGGCTGGCTGCGCCCTGGCAATGTGCGACGAGCCCTGCCCCATGGCGCTTAGCCGCTTTCGACTCTTGCCGCGCCGCGCACCGGCGAACCCGCCTATCGCCGCTCTTGGTAGGCGCCGGGACGCGGTGCGCGTGGCGGGGAGCCGCTCGTGCTCTCCTGCCACATTCCGAACGAGTGGAGGAAATCCTCTGTCAGCTCGAGCGCTTCACGCGTCGTCGCCACGCGCTTTGGGCGGGAGACGAAGAAGCGCTGTGCGCTCGCGTCGAGCGCCCGGCTCGTCGTGATGGTGATCAGCAGATGCTCGGGCTGCACCTCGACGCGCAGCGTGCACACGCCGAACATGGCTTCAGCGCTCATGCCGCCCTCCCGGTCGTGGCGCCCGCCGAAGTGTTGTTGCATCACTCACAGCAGCACGACCTCGACGACGATGACAATCGCGTGACGACTGCGGTCGCCGAACGCGTAGATCGGCAGGTCTGCCGATCCGGAGTCCAGCGACATCCAGAAGAGCCCAGCCCGCGATGCGGCGAGCGGGGCATCCCCGTCCGCGAATGCGAGTATGGCGACCGGTCGGAAGTGGATGAGCCGATCCCGCGTCGTCGCTGCCACCTCGCTACCCGGATACTCCCACCGGCCGAACGGGTACGTCTGTCGGCCGATCGGCTCCTTGAGGGTCGCCTTCTCGATGTCGTCCAACCGGCTCGTCGAGAAGTCGGTCGTGAACTCGTTGTCGATGAAGAGTGAGACATCGACATGGGTAATCTCCTCGTCGACCACGTCAGGCAGCTCCGGTTCGGGGCCGCGCCGCACGAACGCCACCCAGCCGTATGAGGGCGTCTTGACGGACACCTTGTCCGCCGGCACGACGGGAACCAGGATGTCGACCTGCGGCAGCGGCTCGCCGATCGGCCGCAAGGGGATGCGATCGCGATGCTGCGCTGCGAGCACCTCGTCGGCGACCTGATCGGCGCGCAGCCGCCTGACCCTCAGGTCGGCGGCCGCGCCGAAGAAGGCCTCGGCCGCGCCCCGGACGTCCTCCCCGTGCTCGTCCATCGAGATGTAGCCCGCCGCCGGGAGCTCGCCGAACCCATACTCCTCGGCGAGCGGAGGCCCGCCGGGCTGCACGAGGGGATCGCGCTCGGACGCGATCAGCGCTTGCTCGAGGTCACGGAACCTGGCTTGGTTCCGCAACGGGTCGCGAGGGCCGACCTGGGCGTCGAAGTGCTGCAGCGCATCGAGCAGCGTCTTCGCCATCCGGTGCGAGTCATGTAGCGGGCCGATGTCGCCGAGGACGCCGCGGTCGGACGAATCGACCCCCGTCGCCTCGATGAGCTCGGCCTCGAACTGCAGGATCTGCGCGAGGAAGACCGACCACCGACGCATGCCGAGACGGCTCTGCCACGTCGCGTGGGCGGCGGCCCCATCGGCCAGTCGCCGCGCGGTCCACATCTGAACGCGATAGCCGGTGTCGTCTGATCCCTTTTCGCCATAGAGGATCGCGAGCGGTACCCCGCGCTCGTCGGGCGCGGGTGTCGGCTCCACCCAGTCCCGCGATCTGAGCGGGGGGATCGGCGCGCCGGGCGTGCCGGGGACCAGCCATGGACCGCCGTTGACGCGTTCCCTCTCGAAGTACGCCGACGAGAGCCAGTTGGCCCGCAGCCGCGCATCAGGCACCGCGTCGAAGCCCCGCAGGGCCTCTGGCTCGATCCGCACCTCTACCCCTTCGTCACGCCATGGTCGGATCGTGGAACTGCCGTCCGCGCATCCGTCGCCGCAGAGATCGCCGTAGGCGGGGGCGGACCCCGATGTGTCCCAGGCCCAGTGGATTTCAACCTTCCAGTATCCGTCGACGGGAAGGGCCGGCAGATGCGAAGCGTCGAGCGGGATCCGCAGCACCCTGCGGAGCAGCAGGACCCGCCCTCGCGGGCTGATGGCGAGGCCCGGCGAGACCACGAGCTCGTCGTCGTCGATCCACACACCGAGGCCGTGCACGACACCGGTGCCACTCGCCGTCGCGAGCGCGGAGGTGAGTGCGCGGGCGTAGTCCTGGATCGCCGCGAGGTGCTCGCCGCGCAGGAACAGCCCGTCCTGCGGGTTGAGGCCGCGGAACCCCGTCAGGACCGTCGTACCCAAGCCGCCCCGCGTCGAGGGCGCGGGTCGATCGGTCGCGGTGACGTCATCGCGGGGGATGAACACGGTGCGGCCCCTCGGCTTCTGTGCCGCCGCAGGCTCGACGACGGCACCGCCGTCGTTGCAGCCGCAGTCACTGTTCGTCGTCGTCACGGTACTCAGCTCCCTGCTGGCCGGCGGATGCCGTGCCCTCGTCGTGCGCGGGTGTCCCTTCCGGGATCACGGCGGACGCCTCGTCGTGGTGTTCTGCGGCTGGCGGTGCCCCGTCGCTGGCGCTCGGCTCGAAGCGGGGGTTCCCTGCGGTGAGGACCGCGTCGCGACCTTGCCCGGTCGTGCCCGGGTCGTCGCCCACTACTCCCGCGAGGGGCACGCGCGGGTCGGCGCCGTAGACGGGGGTCGCCCCCGTACCAGCGATGACGACTCGGATGAGCGGGTTCGCCACGCGTTCCGCGAGATGGACGATCACGCGCTGGTGCTGCTCGTCGTAGCGAGGGCGGCGTTCGAGGTCTTCCACGATCCAGCCCGAATCGGACAGCGAGCTGACCTTGACGGCGTCCCGCGAGAGCGTCGCGGGCAAGAGATCGGCGGTGACCCGGAACGAGAGCCGGGTCCCCTCCGCGCTCCACTCGATGCTCCCCGGCACCGCTTGCGGCCCCTCGCCGATCGTCGTGTCACCCGCACCGATCGTCGCGGGTGCGAGCCCGCAGACCAGGTCCTGGATCACCGTCGTGGGGATGATCGTGGGCCGACAGCAGTCGTCGATCTCCGGGTCACCGACGATCTCCGGGCATCCGGCCTGATCCTTCACGGTCATCCGGATGCATGCGAGTACGACGCCGGCATCGGCGTCGGTGACGGGGAAGAGCTCCGCGTCGCAGTCGTCGCCGGACGGCGCCAGGTCGGCTGCGTCTCGAGCGGCGAGGCAGCGGTACCACCGGAGCAGGACGGCAGCGCGAGCGTGCGCCGGGACGGCGAGCACTTCGTTGCGCGCGGAGAGCGCCTCCCGAGCGGCTTCGTCGTCCGAGACGACACGGTCGAGCCCGAGGAGCACGCGCACGCGGCGGAAGGTGTGAGGGAGGCGCGGATGCCCACGGACCAGGCTCAGGCGCGCACGCTCGTCGACGCGCGAGTACTCCTGGCTCTCCCTCGTTACGTCGCACGGGTCGGCCAGTGCCGGCACAGGACGGTCGAGGCAGGCGTCGAAGCTCAGCACGAGGCAGAGCTCGACCTCGCGCGTCGCGCACGTCGCGTCGTGGTCCGCTTCGAGGATGTCCCTGAACGAGATGCACCGCTGCGCCTCCAGGTGCAGCTCCCGACCGACGCCGTCGACCGCGAGACCAGGCGAGACCCGCAGATCCCATTCACCGCTCACGCTGACGGGCAGCCCCCAGACCACGCCGCGGCCATGCAGCCACGCATTGTGCAGCATGTGCTTGGCCCGCGGATTGCCGAGCATCACCTCGAAGTCGTCGCTGTCGAGGAGCATCCCGCTCGCGGGTCTCAGCGCGTTCCAGGGCCACAGTGGCAGCAGCGCCGACGGGTTGGAGACGTCGTGTGCGCGAGCCGGACCACTCCGCTCATCGATCGTGGTCATCGCTTCTCCTTGGTGGCTCCCCGGGGAACGGGGTCGAGGACTTCAGGTACTCCCGGTGCACGGCGTCGATGAGTCGGCGCTGCGTGATGGGCTCGCCGCTCGCGGCGGCCGCGAAGGCGGCGGCGACCGCCGCATTGCGAATCCATCCGCCGGGAACGGGGTAGAGCTGCGCGAGGCTCTCGAGATCGATGTCCGCCCCGAGCACGCCGCCGAGGTCGGCCGGCAGCGACCGCTTCCATAGTGCGATGCGAGCGGCTGCATCCGGCAGCGGGAAGTCGATGACGAAGTCGAGCCGCCGGGTGAAGGCGGGATCGATGTTCCGTCGGAGGTTGCTCGTCAGCACGACGAGTCCCTCGAACTGCTCGATCCGCTGCAGCAGGTACGCGGTCTCGAGGTTGGCGTAGCGGTCGTGGGCGTCCGAGATCTCGGTGCGCGTGCCGAAGAGTGCGTCGGCCTCGTCGAGCAGGAGCACCGCCCGGGTTCCCTCTGCTGCCTCGAACGTCGCGGACAGGTTCTTCTCTGTCTCGCCGAGCCACTTCGACACGAGCCGAGCGACGTCCACGACCATGAGATCGGTGCCCATGGCGGTGGCGAGGACCGCCGCTGCGAGCGACTTGCCCGTGCCGGGCAGTCCGGTGAACAGCATCCGCACGCCGCGCGTGGCCTGCGAGTGCTCGCTCATCCGCCAGTCTTCGAGCACCGTCCCCTGCTGCTCGATCCGGGCGACCGACGCGTGCAGCTGATCGAGCGCTTCGGCGGGGAGCACGATGTGCGACCAGTTTACGTTCGGCACGAGCAGCCGGGCTCCCGACGGCAAATTGATGCCCGCGCGCCGCCGGACGAACCGGGACACGTCAGCGGGGGCCGGGTCCATCGCCGCGACCGCGAGGTCGAGTGCGAGCTGCGCCGTGATGGCGGGATCGAGGGGATGCCGGGCCGCCAGCGCGGCGGCTTTCGAGCTTGCGCCGGGGAGCGCGGCAGCCCACGCGTCCCGGACTGCGGCCACCGGCACCGGCCCAGCATCCACATGGAGCAGCGCCCGGTTCGGGGGAGCGAGCAGCGATCCGGGCGGGGCGGTGACGAGAACGGGACCGGGGAAGTCGCCGATGGAGAGGGGTGCTGCCTGCTGTGCTGCGCCGGGGACGATGATCATCGGCATCGCGTCGCGTGCGACCGCGTGTGCGACCAGCAGCCGGATGCCGCGGTCGTCGTCCGGTGCGAGCCTCGCTGCGACGAGGTTGCGCCCGGCCGCCTCGGCGATCGCTTCGCAGCGCGCGGCGCCGACGTAAGCGTCTTCGTGCAGCACGGCGATGGTGGAGGAGGCGTCCCTGCGGATCGCCGCGACGCTCGCGCGAACGTCCGGCAGATCGAGCCAGGACGCCATTCCGGCGGGTGCTCCGACAGTGGTCGCCCGTGCGAGTCCGGCGGGCCATGCGTCGCAGCCGTGCAGCGCCGGCCACAGCTCTTCGGTGAGCACGAGCGACCGCTCGAAGAAGGGCGCTGTCCCCTCAAGGCGCAGAAGTCCGTGCTCCACGGCGCGGCCCGACGAGAGCAGCCCGCGCACGCGGGCCCGGTCCCGCGGTCCGCCGCCGAGCAGCAGCGCGCCCAGGCCCGCCGTCGGTCGCGGCTCGCCCGTCGGGTGCAGGGATCGGAAGGTCGCGGCGAGACCCTCGTGCTCCTCTGCCATCCCCGCCAGAAGCACGAGGTCGATCTCGTCCTCGACTAGGTCAAACACGCGCTCGATGCGCTGCAGCGGGCTGGCGAGGGGAGGGGGATCGAAGGCCGCGGACTCCACCGATTCCGACCAGGCTTGCAGGAAGGCCACCGTGTCGAGTGCCCCTGACTCGGGGGTGCAGTGCTCCTGCACGACGGCGGCGACCCGACGTGCGATGCCCGCGGCCCGCGCCGAGAGGTCGGTGCTGACGGCGTCGGCGCCGGGACGAGCGAGGTACGCGAGGTCACTCATAGCGGAACCTCACGACTCGTCCGAGCCAGGCGAGCCACCCGGGATCGACGTCCAGCCCCGCCCGGCGGATGTCGCGGTCCACGTCCGCCAGCGACAGACAGATCTCGATCCACCCCGGCTCGCGGTCGACGGCCGCGTCGCGCTTCGCGACGCGATGAACGAGCTCCGAGCGACCCCCGTCGGTGCCGGTCGCGCGGAGCAGGCGGGCCGTGCGACGACCCCACCGAGCGGCACACCCCTCGAGTGCGCGCCGCTCGAACGCATCGGGCTCGTCGTCGGGCGGGGCATCCAGGCCCCCGAAAGCGAGGACCGCCGGGTCGTCGGCCGCTGCAGGCACGAGCAGCCGTGCGATGCGGTGCAGCACCCAGCCCGACGGACGCGCGTCGAACGGCGGCCGATCGAGGGCCTCGGGGATGCCGGCCAGGTCCGCCGTGTTGAGAAGGAAGAGCAGACCGCCCCAGGCCGTGCGGAGCTCCGCCAGGGCGGGCTGGGTCTCGGTGACCGGGTCGCGGTCGGCGCCCGTCGAGGTGTCGGTATCCGTCAAGGCATCCGTGCCGTGCGGTCGATCGTGCGCGGTCCTCGCCTCGCCGCTCACGGCGCCGGCGGCGGCGGCCGAGGGCGCCGTCGATCGCGCTGCCGAAGGCATGCCGGGCCGCGGCTCCGGCGTGAGGAGCGCGGCGACGATGCGCGTGAGTTCCCGCACCGACTCGTCGGAGCGTCGGAGCACCGTCGGGTCGACCTCGGCCGTCGCGAGGACCGCCCAGGCCGCGAGCGTTTCGCCGTCGACCCGGAGCCCGCAGCTGCGGAAGGCGCGAGCGAAGGATCCGGATGCCGCGATCCGAGCGCCGAGCGCCGCGACGGCAGGTCCGTCGACGAGGTCTCCGCGAAGGCCGCCGCTCGAGGAGGGCGAGACAGGCGGCTCGGTGGCATGCGTCCCCGCGTCCGACAGCGTCGACAATGTGGCACCGGCATCCCGCGATGCGATGACCGCGGCCTGGCGCCAGCCCTGAGCGCCGAGGAGGCGGTGCACGGGTGCGACGCCGGCTCCGGCGACGAGCCGCGCGAGTGCGCCGACTGACTCGTGGCGCATGCGGTGGAGCACGGCGAGCAGCAGCCCGCGCGCATCCTCCTCGGGGACGGGGTCGCCGGGCTCGATCAGGCCCAGCTGATGCCAAGCCCAGGCATGTGCGTGCCGATGCGCGACGAGGCCCGTGAAGAGGTCGTCGACGGCATCCTCCGGACGGACGAATTGCACGACGTCGCTCGATCCGTCGAGGAGAGACAGGCGCAACGCCGCGACGATGCGGTCGGCCCAGCCCGTCTCGAGCGCGCTGAAGGGGCGTTCCGGGTCGAGCTCGACCGAGATGTCGAGGCGCCGCACGCACCACTCGCCGTCCGGCAGGGGCTGCTGACGCAGCGCGTCGTCGAGCCGGCTCTCGGCGACGTGACGCAGCATCCCGAGGACTTCTCCCGGGTCCGGCCAGTCGGCGACGGCGGCTGTCATCCGCTCGATGCGCAGCTCGTTCATCCGACTCGCACCGCCCCGAGTCGTGTCTCGCTGAGCCGAGATCCGGTGTCGCGAGTCCCGAGCGTGCCGCCCCTGCCGAGGCGTGCGCGACCGATGACGCTCGTCGAGCGGCCTGGTGGCGGTGCGACGAACGCCGTCAGCCCCAGGCGGAGCCGCCCGACCGGCATCCCGCTGCCCACCTCGCAGATCTCACCGAGCGTGTGGCTGGGCTTGTGAGCGAGGACGAGGTCGCTCACGACCTCTCGCTGCTCTGCCGTCAAAGATCCCGGAATGAGCACGGTGAAGCGATGAGCAAGCCTCGAGTACGAGCTGGAGTCCGCGACCTCACCGCCGATCGTGAAGTGTCCGAGCATCCCGAACTGTCGAGCGGTGCCCGAGACAGTCGGCGAGTACAGCCCGGCGGGCTCGAACCCGAGGAACGCCCCGCCGAGCCCACGCAGGCGCCACCGCTCGACGATGCGTGCGTCCCTGCCGAGGTAGAGGCGCAGCATCCGCTCGAGCATCCCGGCGGTTCCGCGGCGTGCGAAGAGCGCAAACGCCTCCGCGACCAGCGCCCTGCGCGCCTCGTCGGGCCAGCGCAGGTCCAGGACGACGCCCGCGAATGTCGCGAGCCAGGGGAGGAACTCATCCGGTGTCGTCCGCGGGTCGACGAGGATCCTTCGCTCGGCAGCGGCCGTGTCGAGGTCGTGCAGCAGGCCCTCCGCGGGGGCGAGGTAGCGGTGCAGGAAGTCGCCCTGCGCGTCGTCGCTCGAGTACATGCGCGGCAGGGCCGACAGCAGGGCGTGCCCGGGACGCTCGATCCGCATCGCGCGCACGCGCGGCGACGTGCGCTCCGTGCCGGTGAGCTCGAGGCGCACCCACAGGTAACGACCGGGCGGGGCGGCGACGCCTGTCTCGTACGTCGTCCACTCCGAACCCATCGTGATCGAGCCGGATGTGCCCGGCGTCAGCGGTCCGGCCCGGGCGACGACCCGGGTCGCCGGCGCGTCGGTCATGCTCCCCTTCGGCGGCAGGGGAGGGGTGGCCTCAGGAAGCCGGGGGCGAAGCGCGCCGCGCGCCGGCTCGGCGGCCGGTAGCGGGTCGTCGACTTCGTCCTCGTCCGTCGCGAGGGTCCGGACCACCAGGCCCGTGCCCGTCGGCAGGCATGCATCCACGAAGATGCGGCCCCACCGCGTGCGGTACGTGCCGCTGTCGAGCCGGTACGACGTTACGACGCCGCGGCGGGCGTGACGCGCCGTCGAGCCCTGCGTCGAGCGCGTGCCGGTCGGCGTCGTGTAGACGATGCGTCCCCGCGGATCGATCGTGACGGCGCCGCCGTCGTAGTCGGCGGCAGCGACCGGCTCGCCGTCCACGAACGCGCCGCCCCGCTCCCAGAAGCGGTGGAAGGATTCGTCCGGTCCACGCGCCACGACGAGCAGCCCCTGCGGCGTCCCTGCGATGTCGGTCGCGCTCGGCTCCTCGAGGAGTTCCCGACCCGCCTCGTCGGCCAGGATGGCGGTGTCGCCGCGCCACAGCACGACCACCCGGCCCGACAGCAGTGCGATCCGAGCCGGGGCGAGGTCGGGGTGCCCGCAGGGTGCGACCAGTGGCTCTGACCTGGCGCACGGCCGCGAGCCGCCGTCGATCCTCACGATGCGATGCGGAGACGCGGTGACGACGACCGCACCGGGCTCGCCCGTCTCGGCGACCACGTCCACCGGCCGACCGCGTGTTGCGACGCGGCGGATGACACGCCCCGACCACAGATCCGCGATCATGAGGGCTCGGCCGGCCGCTTCGGTGACGTAGAGGCGGTCGAGGCCGTCGACCGCGACGCCGGTGGGATGCCGGAGCCCTCCGGGACAGCTCGTCGTCGGAGCATCCGCACTGGTCGTAACGTCGACCGTGCCGGCGAGCGGGTGGGAGCGCCAGGCGCGGCACCAGCGATCATGGGCGAGGCCGGCCGCGCACCCGGCGGCTGCCGCCCGGGGAGGATCGCAGCGCTCGTCGACGGCATCCCATCGCGGCCTCATGGGCTGGGGTGTCCAGTCGAGGCCTACGCCGCCACCGGGCAGCAGCACGGTCTGCTCGTGGGCGCACCGGGCCCACTGGTCCTCGTCGGCCAGCAGAGCGATCCCGCGGTCCCCGTACATCAGCAGACCTCCGGGGGCAGCGGAACGGGCACCTGCGGTCCGGGCTCGGGGCCGCGCGACGCGCCGGGTTCCGTCGGCTCACCGCGGGCGACGTCGATCGCGACGACCTCCGGGAGCTGCCACGACCGCAGCGGGATCGTCTCCTGCTCCACGATGGAGCGCGGCGCCGTGTCGGTGGCGGCGATGACGAGAGCGAGGCGCGTGCCGACCGCGTACTCGACACCCTCGACCTGCACCGCGACCGCCTCGAGCTCGGCGGCCCGCACGGTCCGCCCGAGCGGCCAGCCGGCGCCGTCGGGGCCCTTCGGCGGCACCGCGCCGAGGTACTGCCGCACGATCGTCTCGACCCATCGCCGCACCGCGTCTACCTGGTAGCCGCGTCGCACCTGCACGCCGATCGACACGGCGACCTGCACGTACTCCGGCGGGATCACGTACAGCTCGGCGGTGACGAGCCGGCGCGGTTCGAGGAAGCGCGCTGTCCGCCGCAGCAGGTCGAGGTCGGGCAGCGGCGCGGCCGGATTGCGGATGTCCTCGTTGGGGAGCACCACGACCGTCGTGACGCCGGCGGCGGCGACGTCCGGGGTGTCGGGGTGGAAGGTCGGCAGGACTTCGGCACGCGCGATCTCGCTCAGCTCCATGACGAGGTCCCGGTAGTCGTCGGGGGCGACGGCACGATCGCGGCGATGCACCTCGGCGGGGATCGCGGCCAGCGCGTCAGTGAGGGAAGCGGCATCCGCCCCACCGCGGGCGGGCAACGGATTGGTCACCGTCACGGCCGGGTGCGACGGAAGCGATGTCACCGTCCCCGGCGGCACGTTGCCCGCCGCGCCCTCGCTGTAGCGATAGGACGGCACGCGGATCCGCTCGCCGAGCTGCGGAACGCGTGCCCGCCCGAAGACGACCGCGCCGTGCTCGTGGTCGACGGCGAAATGGCGGTCGTCGATCCTGCTGCGAGCGAAGTTCTCGACCTCGATCCACTCGGTCCAGCCGTCGGACTCCTCCACCTGGAGTCGGACCGTCTCCGGCAGTACGTGCGGGTGAGTGAGCGCGAACCGCTGATCGAAGTCTCCCGTTCCGGTGCCGAGCAGCTCGGGAGGAGGCGTGATTGACTGCTCGGCGGTGACGCAGTTCGCGCCGACCCACCGCACGCGATCGATCGCGTCGCCGATGTCGTTCGAAGCTGGCCGGGACACCCGGAGCCAGGCGACGACCTTGTCGCGGATCTCCTCGTCGTCGATGGGCGGCGGGCTGTCCTTGCCGCCGTCGCCGAGGCTGCGCAGTCGCGGCAGGACGGGGAGCTCCAGTCTCACGACACCGGTCGTGACCATCCCGTGCGTCGTGTCGCCCAGCACGGCGATCGGAACCAGTGCGGAACCCGGCCCCGACCACAGCTCCCAGAGGGTCGCGGGAGGATCCTCCGTCAGCGCACCCGCGCGGAACTGGTTCCTCTCGCGCTGCTCCAGCTTCTCGAGCACCGGCGGTGTCTCGAATCGCTCGTCGAAGGCGATCCCGAGGAAGAGCGTCTTCCCAGCCAGCGCCGCAGTGTCCGTCGTCTCGCGTGCCAGGAGCGCGACCCACAGCGCGGCATCCATCTGCTTGCTCACATCGATCGTCTGCGCCTCGGGGGCGTTCGGGTCGAGCGACGTGAGCGCGGTGCGATAGAACGCGGCCTGCTCGCCCTGCTGCAGCGCGACCCGGCTCACTGCGTCGGCCTTGCTGTCGTCCGCGCCCTCGTCGGTCGAAGTCTTGCCCGCAGCGATGGCTTCGAGCGGCCAGACGTACAGCTCGTCGAGCGTCTGGAACGACACCCTGCCCGCGCTCGTGGGAGACTCCTTGAGCACCTGGACCCCGGCCGGCTCCTCGGTGACGGCGGAGAGCAGAACGCTCGCCGGCCGTGCGGGGCGCGGCTGCACGCCGAGGAGACGCAGGAACTCGATCCGCGTGGTCTCGGGAATCTGGTTGAAGCGGTACAGGAGCGACTCGCCCAGGTGTGCGAACAGCTCAAGCAGGACGATCCCCGGATCGCTCTCGTTGTGGTTCGTCCACTCGGGCGAGTACGCCGGGATGCGGCGCACGAGCTCCTCGCGCAGCTGATCCTGCGTGCGGTTGTCGAGGATTGGCCCGATCAGTGCCATCGGCGTCTCACCTCAGGTAGAAGGGGTAGACGAGGTTGTCGGGCCGCAGATCGGCCCGCCGGACGTACGCGATGTCGACCCATACGAGGTACGGGTCCTCGCCCTCGGTGACGGTGACCTCGCTGAGCTGGATGCGCGGCTCCCAGGTCTCGAGGGCCGAGCGGATGTCGGCTGCCATCGCCGTGCGGGTCGTGAGGTTGTTCGGGGCCATGAGGTACCGCCGGAGCCCGCACCCGAACCCGGGCAGCATGATCCGCTCACCCGGCTCGGTGTCGAGGATCGTCGTCACCGACTGCCGGATCAGATCCATCCCGCCGAGCCACCAGAGCTTGCGCTCAGTAGGCTTCTCGGTGCGCTCTTCGGCCTCGGGGAGGAACGGGAGCCGGATGCCGGTGCCCGTCCACTGATCCACCACGTCGACCATGGCTCGATCGTGGCGCGCGGGCGTCACGGGCGCGTCGCGGGGCGCGTGGGGGATGGGTGGCGTCGGCCATTGCCGGGGCGACGCGACCGGTCTAGCCTGACTGCATGCCTCGCAGCTCCGTGCGGGTGCAGCATCGCCCCGCGACCCGTTCCTCCCTCCTGCTCGATGACCGCGAGGGAGCCGCGGAGCGCGCGGCGCACGAGGCCGGCGGCGCGGTCGAAGCCGGCGGACTGGCGCGGTCGATCAGCGGCGTTCCATCGCCCGCGAGCGAGACGGCCCCGGCATCCGTCCATGACGTGGTGCGCGAGCCCGGTCGCCCGCTCGCCTCCGTGGAACGCCTCGAGTGGGAGTCGCGATTCGGCGCGAGCCTGGGCGGCGTCCGCATCCACGATGGAGCTGCGGCCGCGCAGTCTGCACGCGATGTGGACGCCGCCGCCTACAGCGTCGGTAGGCACGTGGTGCTGGGAGGGTCGAGGCCGGCGACGCCCTACCGGCGGCACCTCCTGGCGCACGAGCTCGCGCACGTCGTCGCCGGCTCCGGCGCGGGGGCCTCCAGCCTCGTGCAGCGCTATCGCCCGCGAGGCTCGTTCGCCTACGGTGAGCGCGACACGAAGGCGCTCGTCGAGCGGCCGTTCGATCCCAAGGCCGACAGGGAGACGAAGCCCTGGATCCAGCTCGTCGAGGTCGAGTTCACGGGAAGCCAGACCGACGTCGATGGCGCAGTGTTCTCGACGGGAACCGCCACCGTGAGCTACTACGCCAATGCGGTGAAGCTGCCGGGATTCGTGCTGTCGATCTCGGGCGGGTCGGCAGGTATGAAGTCGGATCCCGGCTCCTTCACCGTCCATCGCATCGAGGGCTTCGGCTACAACAGCGGCAGCGCTTCGGGTACCCCCGGCGTCGACTTCAAGTGGTCGGACAGGGAGGGTCCGAACAGCCGGTACACGAAGAAGGATTCGTCGGGCTTCCGCGCCGCGAACATGAGCTTCGCCGTGTTCTACAACAAAGGCGAAGCTCTCCATGCGGGCCCGCTCGACGTCACTTCGCACGGCTGCGTCCACGTCGACTGGAACAACGAGGACGCCATCAAGCAGCTGAACTACCACAGCGTCATCGGGCTGACCAAGGTGAAGGTGTCGTACAAGGGGCCGTAGAGGGGCCGCCAGCACCTCTCGACGTCGGGCAGTGTCACATCCGACATGGACGTCACGTCTCCTGCTCCTTCGCCGGGCGACGGCCATATGACGGTGCAGCGTTGTCGGCCGACGATGCAGGCGAGCGCGTCTAAGCTCCGCGGTGCGGACCCACCCCGCGCAGTGATGGGGCCGATTCGCCACCGGCGGGACGCCATGGAGCGGTGAGCCAGAAGCACGACGAGCACGCGGTCAGCACCTGAACCACCACCGCGTGATTGGGCTCATGAAGGTGGAGGCAGGCATACAAGGGGGCCGTGACCCTTAGGCCGCCCAGTGCTGGTGGTCATCAGTAGAGCCCAGCCTCGATGAGGGCCATCTCCGCGAGCAGCTCAGTGAGCTCGGTCAGTGTGCTCTTGCCCTGCGAGAGCTGTCGAGTGAAGCCGCTCGACTTCGCGGGGCCGACCGTCTCGAGACGAAGCGTGCCGGCTGGCTTCAGTCTGCCCGTGAGGTCCACCGCCGTCGTGCCGTCCAGTGCCGTGATCGCCGTAACGCGGGCGAACCGCACCGTCTTGCCTGAAGCGATCGCGATGATGTCGCCGGGCTTGGCGCGCAGGACGGCTTCGAAGTTCGCATTCTGCTGCTTCGCCGAGGCTGCCATGCCCTTCTCGCCGCTCGCCTTGACGTTGATCACGGTCTCGGCTTCGAACCCGCCAGCAGTAGATCTCACGTATAGCAGGTCGGTCTCGGCGACGGTCGTGCCGACGCGAGCCGCGCCCGCGGCATCCTTCACCGGCACCTTTCCCGCCGCATCTTCGAAGAGGTCTCCTGTGACCGTGACACGGCGCAGCACGCTCTCACCCGCGGCTGCAGGGACAGCCTCGCGGGCGAGCCACTCGCCGACGACGCCGCGCTGATTGGCGACGTCGCGCGCATCCGCCCACTCCGCGGACTTCAGCACCCCCGCGTCCCGCAGCGATTGCCCGGCTTTGAGCAGCTCGGGCTTTGCACCTGAGCCGAGCATGCCCCGCTCGTGCATCGCGGCGAGCATGGCATCCGTCTCGTTGGCGCTCTTTTCAGCCTTGCGGAGGAGTTCCTTGATGCGTGCTCGCGCCTTGCCGACTGCGCTGACCGGGTCCTGGCTCATGCCTGCGCTCTGCAGGATCCGCCATATCATCTTCTGCGCCGCGGGGGTGGTCACCCTGAGGTCGATCATGAGCTTGCGCACGTCGAAGAGTCCCGTGTCGAAGTCAAGCGCCGCGCTGCGCTCTTGGAAGGTCAGGACGGGCCTGTCGGGCGCTGTCGCCGTGATGGTCTTGAGACCGCCCTTGCCAGCGGCCTTGGTGACCTTGTAGCCGCTCGCCGCGAGGGCATCCTCGACAGCGGAGGTCTTTCCATAGCCGTACGTGTAGCTCGCGGGCGCGGCGCGGCGCACCTGCGCGTCCGTCGGGACGCCAAGCACGTCTTCGATGAGGCGTGCCGCGATGTCCGGCGCCTGCTCGCGCATCGCGTTCAACTCGGCCCGCAGCGCCTTCATGTCGAGGCGCTTGTCCTTGATCGCACGCTCGAGCACCTCGCGGAATGATGCCTCGAGCGTGGCCGCGGCATCCTTGGCCTTCTGCAACTCGGCAGCGTCGTTGCCCTTCCCGGCGACCTCGGCTGCGCGGATCTTGGCGCCGAGGTCGGCGCGTATCGACTCGAGAGCATCGAGCCGCCATCCGTACTCGGCGCGAATGAGGCTCAGGCTCTTCGACTTCGCGTGCGCTTTGACCCAGCGCTGAACCCCGGCGGACCCGACGGCGATGGCCCCGAGCATCACGAGCGACTCTGCCGTCATGCGGTCGAGTTCCTCCGTCGTCGGCCAGCGGTTGTTCTCGACACGGAACCGCAGGATTCCCCAGCCGTGTGCGAACGGGAAGCTCACCGAGACGTTGACCGGCATCGCTAGGGCCTCGATCTCGAGCGCCCGCACGGCCCGGCCCGTCGCGCCGCCGACACCCTTCAGGACCATGAACAGCCCGAGATTCCACGCGAAGTCCCGCAGGAGACTCCCGAGGCTCACCTGGTCGCCGAGGAACGCCGCTGACGCGGCCGCGTTCACACCCGTGAATACGACGGCTTCGAGGGCTGCCCGGCCGACGAAGGCGGCCGCGGTGCGCAGGGTCAATCCTCGCGCCGCGGTCATGGTGCCGCGAGCCAGGAGGCCTCCGACGCCGCCTGAGGCGAGAGCCGCGAGGGCGGTGATCCCGACGCGCGCGATGAGCTGTGTCACCTGCATCGCGGCCGGGAGGGCGCGGTAGAAGTCCGCTATCGCGGGATCCTTCTCCATCGACTCGACGCGCTGGCGCAGGAGGTTGACGTCGCCGGTGTCGTATGCGTCCTTGATCGCGTGCACTCGGTCGCGAAGCCGATTCATCGCGCCGACCAGGGGCGTGTCGAGCACGCCCGGTCGCGCATTGAAGAACTGCACCCAGATGGCGAGGCGTTGCGTGTAGAGCTGCAAACCGCGGATAGCCAGCTCAAGGAAGGCGGCTTCGCAGAAGACGTCCGTTCCTCGATCGCGGCGGTCATAGACCGCGTCGACGCGCGCGCGCAGATCATCGGCCCACGCCTCGATCACTTCGGAATCGGGGAGCAGGTCGCCCCCGGGAAGCGTGAAGCGCCCGGCCTTGCGCAGCGTGTCGATTGCTTCGCGCGCTGGCAGCCGCTCGGCCTGCTTCTGAGTCCGCTCGAATTCGTCCATCGCCTTCGCGTCCAGCAGTCGCTGCAGCACGGCGGCGTAGTCGGCGTAAAGCGAGTCGAGGGCTCGAACTGGCTTGTTCTCCTTGAGCAGCTGCTCGCGGTGGCGGTCCATCAACGCAAGGTCCTGGTCGATCCAGTCGATGAGCTCGAGCGCCGTCTGCACGCGCAGCGCGGTGTCCCGGTCGGAAACGAGGCTTCGCTGTCGGTCGGTGACCTGTTTGCGCGCGACGGCGATCGCTATGACGAGTGGACTCGCGCTCTTGGCGTAGCGCTCGTCCATCGCCGCGAGCCTCCGATCCAGGAGTGACAGCCGCGCCTGCAGTTCGGCGTACCCCAGTACGGGGACGTCCGCCATCTCGCCGACGAGGCCCACGGGCGACCGGTGCTCTCCGGTGCCCCCGACGGGGCGTAGCCGAAGGGCCTCCGACTCATCGGCGAACACGTACACGCCGTAGAAGGCTCGTCGCCCGCTGCCTTCGTGCCCGGCGAGGGCGGTGCCTGCGCGCGCGATGACGCCGAGCGTCGGGTGCGCGAACGCGTAGTACGGCATGTCGCCGCCGGCGGCGACATGCTCCCGCACGGTGCTCGCGTCGAGAGTCGCCGCCTCGGCCGCAGCCGTGTCCACGAGAACTCTGCGGACATCCGCGAGGCCCGGCATCCCCGTGAAGTCGGGACCAGCGGGGAAGAAGCCGTATCCGGGCAGCGCCCCGGTTGCGGCGACCGGGTCGGGAAGCTGGGCGGCGGCCTTTGGGTCTGGCCGGCGCCTTACGCGCGGCGGCGACTGCAGCGTGTGCACCAGCTCGTGTCCTAGGAGGTTCCGGCCCGCGCCTCCGGAAGGATCCCAACGGTCGGCGCCGAAGACGATGTGCGACCCCGCCGTGTACGCGTCGGCGCCGATCCGCCGCGCCGACCGCTCTGCCGCCGAGCCGGTGTGTACGCGTACGTGGGTCAGCGGCACGCCGAGTGCGACTTCATACGGGGCTCGTACGCTGACCGGCAGTGGAGCGCCGCCGCCTGCCACGACCGAGGCAATGTGTGCGGGCACGTGACCGTCCGCAAGCGGCGCCATCGATCCGCGCGATTCGGACGGGGCGGCGGGCGCGCCGCCGCCCGCCGATCCTGTCGCCACGGGTGCGGACTCGAGCGCCGGCACGACGCGAGCGAGCTCGTCGGCGATGGATGTCGCGGCTCGCTCGGCGGGCCCATGCGACGGCCCGTCATCCCGTGTCGCGCGCGACCGCCGCGCATCACCCGGCGGCTCGGCAGAAGTGCTGATGCGTTGCGCACGCACGGCGGCGTCGGCGCTCGGCGCGATGCTCATCGCGGGGCCGGGACCCGGCACAGCGGATCATCCGGGCTCACCTCGACCGGGAGCGCCGCGGGCTGCACAGTATCCGTTGGATCCGTGCCGACGACGAGGGCGTGCGACATGTTCGAGTCGTTGAAGACGAGGTTGTTGCCGGGATCCTTCGCGCTCGCGAGCTCGGTCGCCCAGTCCTTGTTGCCTGGGACGGGCGGCACCTCGGTCAAGTCGAGGCCCAGCGCGATGTTCAGCTCCGCGGCGAGCGAGGGGTCCGCGCCGACGTCGGCCATGACTTTGCCTGTCGCGAGGAAGTCCGCGACCGCTGCGAACCCCACCCTCGGCGGGATGCAGAAGCGCAGCGCGAGCATCCACCAGAGCTGGAAGAGCAGGACGACGATCGGCAGGAACATGAGGAACAGGAAGAACGCGACGATGAAGAAGAGCTCGATCGCGAACGTGCAGACGGCGGCGCCCGCTCCGATCCGTCCCTGACCGGGTTTCGGCACCCCGTCGAACGGGTTGAACTTCATCTGCGAGTCGGGCGGTGTCACGATGCGAACCCCACCGGGTCCTTGCTTCTCGCCTGCCCGTGCCGCGAGGCGGCGGAAGTCGGGCAGGGTGATCGTCACCGTGCGGTTCTTGGTGCCAGCCGGATCCATCGGATCCGCCAGACGGAACGGCTCAGTCGGGGCGCTAACCCAGGTGAGGGGCGGGCATCCCTCGCGGGCCTCCTCGACGACGCACTCGATCTCGTAGATGGCGTGGTCGTCGAGCTTCCGCTCGATCAGGGGCTCCCGACCTCCCGGCTGCGGCGCGAGCCAGTGCTCGCCCGAATACGTGGGGATGACCCCGAACCACAGCGAGCGGGACTCGGGACCCTTGGGCCCGGCATCCTCGGCGCACTCGGCATCCTTCCCGCGAACGGGCAGCCGCGTCATCCGGATGATCTCCTCGTGCTCATCCTCGCGCACGGCATCGAGATCGTCGCAGATCGTCCGCCACCGGCCGCCCTTGGGGGACAGGAGCCATTGCTGCACGTCGGTGTGGCACTCGATGTCGGCGAGATCAGCCGCGTTGTCCTCCTTGAACTTTCGTCGCCACGCTTCGTTCGCCCACCACACGTCGCGGACGTCGGAGCTCGCGGGGACGGACACCCCGAGACCCTGCTCCTTGGCGAGGTCCGCGACCAGCTTCGCGGCCACGCGTCGAGCCGGACGTCCCTTCCTCGTGAGCGACGTGTGCAGCCGACGCATGCGGAAGCCGACGGTGATCTCGTCGTGGTACCCGGCGCGGGGCAGGCCGGGTACGTCGCACAACACCTCGACGACGACGACGTAGAACCGCTCGTGCAGCGGCTGATAGAGCTTGCGGAGGTTCGTCGTGACGAGCCTCGAGGTCGCGAGGCGGAGCCGCGTGTCATCCGTCACATGGGGCGTCACGGGGACGGGGTACGTCCAGACGTCATCCTCGCCGAACACGAGGCTGTCGGCCGGATCCGTGAGCAGCCGCTCCACGAAATCGGAGCTGTCGTACATCTGGATTCGCGGTCGTCGCGCGAGCGGCGATCGCAGATCGATGTTCTCCCTGACCCGGTGGTACCAGGGAGAGCGCATGACGAAGCCGGCGCCGCTCACCAGATGTTCCCCACTCCCGGGCTATACATCGGCGACGAGACCGCGACGCTCGCGACGAGCGTCTGACAGCTCACGATCCCGCTGAACGTCGACGTCGGTGCGTTCACAGTGAGTGATGGGGCTGTCACCTTCACGACGCTGTTGGCCGTGATGTCGATGCCACCCGCTGCGTTCAGGCTGATTGTGCACCCGTTGATGTGCGTGATCGTGATCTCCTGTCGGCCCTCATCGAGGATCACCTCGTGGCCGCTCTTGGTCGTCAGGCTTATCTTCGGCGACCCTGCGGTGTCGTCGAACTCCAGGCGGCTGTCCTCGCGCGTCCGCAGCAGCCGAATGTTGTTCGGTGCAGCAGGCGACTCGGGCTGGCCCGCCTTGCCATTCCACGCGGCCCCGACGATGTAACCGCGGCGGAAGTCGCCGGCCTCGAACGCGACGATGACCTCGCTGTCGACCTCGGGCATGATCTGCAGGCCCTGATCCTTATCGGCGTACGGCGAGCACAGCGTCGCCCAGCCCCGCACGTCCCGGTCGCCGTCGGTGCCGAGCGACGGGTACTTCACCTGCACGCGACCCAGACGTGCGGGATCGTCGGTGATCTTCGTGACGAGTGCCGGATAGACGCCGAAGAACCGGGCGCCTTGCCCGTCTGCATGCTCGGGCAGTCCCATCACGCCGCCTCGTTCAGGGTCGCGCGCTCCGCCTCGAAGGAGGTCCGGAGCCCGCGGACGTTGTCGTAGGTGTGCGTCACGCGCGTGACGTAGTAGCCGTCGCCGTCGAACGGGGCGCTGACCAGCTCAAGGCGCAACTGGCTCCCGACCGTGAGCTCGGGCGTGCCCCTCGTGAGACCACGGGCGGTCACGAAGCGCCGTGCGCGGCGGAGCATCTCCGCTCGCGCCCACGCGGAGGCTTCGGCGGTCGTCAGCGGGACGTCCCGGACACGGATGCTGGCACTGCTGCCCAGCGCCCGCTCGAGCACCTCCGGCCCGGTGCGGCCCCGGGATGCCTCGGCCTCGATCGTGCTCGATCCGGCGCGCTCGTCGATCACGGCTTTGGCTCGCGCGTCGTATCCGCTCACCGCGACATCCGTGCGCTGATGGGCGAGATCCGCCGAGATGCGGCAGCTCAGGAGGTCGGCGCCGTGGGTGAGCGTGATCTTCGCGCCGCGTCGTGACGGGCGCTCGCTCAGGTGGATCGTCCGCCCGTGGCACCAGATGTCGGTCTGCAGCAGCCGCGCGCGCTCCCGCAGGAACGCTAGGTCGCTCTGATTCACCTGCTGGAGAACGTCGTAGCGCGGTCCGTCGGCGGCGATGTCCGCATCCAGGGCGTGCTCCTGTGCGATCTGGCGCACGACGTCGGCATCCGTCACGTCCGTGTAGGTGCGCATCCGGCGCGTCATCCGCAGCCGCATGAGACGATCCTCCGCGAGCAGGACGACCCGAGGCGGCTCGCTGTCTCCGAGCACGACCTCGATGCCGGAGACCGCTCCGTCGAACGCGACGTGCTGGTTGCCTTCGCCGCCGAGCGCGACCTCGATCTCGGTCCCGAAGTCGAACTCGCTGCCGTCGACGTGGAGCATGGGCCCTGGCGGGCCGGGTGCCCCGATCCCGCTCGCGACGAACTGCGCTTCGAGGGTGCGGAGCCCCTCGACCCCCTCGTCGATCACGAGCCGCACGCAATCCCGGGCGAGCGCGCCGACGGCCGCTCGCGCGACGGTGAACACCGGCGACGCGAGCGCGAGCAGCGCCTCAGTCATCGAATCCCTCCGCGCAGACACGGTCGCGCAGCCGAAGGACGTGCGACTGGATGCCGCGCCATTCGTCCTCGCGGATGCCCGGGTACGGCGGGACGCCTTCGCCGGCGGCATCCGGCGCGTCGGGGGATGATCCGCGCGTCGCCGCGAGTTCGGTGCGGATCTCGCCGACATGCACAGACATCGCAGTCACCTCTCCGGCAGTGGTGTCCGCAGTCTCACTCCCCGAGCGTCGCCGCAGCGTCACCGGAGACGCGGGCGCGGAGGGGCACACCCCGCCCGTAGGTGAGGCTGCGCGTGTCGGCCGCCGCGGATGCGCGAGCATGCGCCTGTGCCGACGCACTCACGGCAGGGACCTCGAAGGATGCCCGCGCGCTCGCCTGCGCAGCGAACGCGGCATCGGCGCCGGCGCGGGCGCTCGCCCGGGCGATTCCCCCCGCCTCGGCCAGCACGAACCCGGCTGCGGCCTCGGCCGTCCCGCCGCGGCCCAGGCTCGCGCTCGCGCTCGCGTCGATGCCGAGCGCGGCGCGGGCGGTGCCGGCATCCACGCCTCCGGATGCCGTGACGGCTGCGCCCGCGCTGAATCCCGCCGACGCCGAGAGGCCGGCCCCGGCGTCGACACCGTTAACGGCTCCGAGGCCCGCGGATGCGGATGCCGTCGCGCCGAGCTGGACCTGCGTCCCGGCGCTGAGCGAGAGGGGACTGTCGAGCCCCGCCATCGCGGACCGCCACGTGGCGGGATCTGCATTCAGCCGGGTGAGGAGCTGTTGCACGCTCTCGCCGGCCTGTGCCAGCGCTGTCGAGAGCGGATTCGGCGACGGCGGTGTCCCCGGGCCGTTGCCGGACGGTGCGCTCGGGGCTCCGGTCCCGCCGTTGGACGTTCGTTCAGGCCGAGCGGCCCTCGCGGCGTCGCGTGCGCCGCTGCCGACCGCTTTGGCATCCCACTCCGGTCTCTGCTCCGTGATCGTGACCGACACCTTGGCGCGAAGGGGAGTGCCGTCCGGGGCGAAGTAGTCGAGATCCTCGGTGAGCTGCGTCACGATCCCCTGGAACATGAAGGAGCCCCATTGGAACCGGATCGCGGGAGGCGGGTCCTTGGGCTTCTCGCGCGTCGGCTCGGTGAACTGACGCACGATGCGGGTGTACTCCCGCACGTCCTTGGGCTTCCCGCTGGAGTCCGCTTCTTCGGCGGTGTCGAACTCGAGATCGAACGAGAGGGTCGCCGGCTGCGCCGAGAACGCCTGGCGCTTCTGCGTGTTCGTCGTCGAGCCGCCCTTGTCGATGTTGTTCGATCGTGAGATCTTCAGGCTCGTCGGGTTGAACTGGACCTCGAACTCAGGCTTCTCGCCGCGCTCGTCGACGACGTATGTCGACGGGCCCTTCTTGCCCGAGGCGGGCCCGTCCTTCAGCCGCGTGAGCACCGCGGGCTCGAGCTTGGTCATCCTCACGCCTCCATCCGAAGTCCCTCATGGACGATGTGGAGCTCTTCGATCCCGATCTCGCCTGTCTTTGCGTTGAGGCTCGGGCCGGTGACCTTCTGCGGAAGGCCCCGATCGAACGTCCAGGTGGCAAGGGGCGTCTCGCTCGCTCGGGCGAGGATCTCGATCCGACCGTTGTAGCGCGTGACGGGGAACTCGCCGCTGACCATGCGGGTGAGCCACATCCAGAGGTCGGCATTGGCGCGTGAGGTCGGATCGGCCGAGAACATCCCGCGCTTCAGCACGATCGGCGACAGCTTCACCCGTCCCACGCGTCGGATGATGCCGTCGTTCCGCCCGCCCTCGAGGTGTTCCTTGATGTCGGCCTCGAGCTCGAGCCCGGTGCACTCCGCGAAGCCGGCCGTCACGCCGCCGATGACGGCGGGGTTGGCATCCTGGCGGGAGGCGGGGCGATCCGTCGCCCGGCTCAGGGTGACCTGGAAGGCGAAGGCCGGGAGGAGATACTCATCGGCCATCGGGCACCACCGTGAGGGAGCCGTCGGGATCGCGGGCGATCCGAACGAGGATGTATTCGAGCGGCACCGCGGGCGCGACGCCGATCTCGGCGACGAGGCGGCCGAGCGCTTGCGAGGAGGGCGGGTTGACGTCGTCGCCGCAGCGCACGAAGAACGAGTCCGCCTCCGTGCGCCCGGCGAACGCGCCTTGCCGCGCGAGACCGCGCAGCAGCGTCGTGATCATCTGCCGGAGGCGCTCTCGGAGCTCGGGCGTGTTCGGCTCGAAGGCGAGATCGGCGCACTGCCGCTGCAGCGTCAGGCACAGCATCGTCATGAGGCGGCGGACCGACAGCTGCCGGTAGTCGGGGTCCGTCGAGAGGGTTCGCGCGGCTGTCAGCCGGAACCCGTCCCGCTCCACGCGGTAGACGTTGATCCCCAATTCGTGGAGCCGGTCGTGCGCGGCATCCGTCACCGCCGCTTCCGCTCGCACGGCCGCAGACGCGAGCTCGTTCGCCGGCCCCCACGGAAGGCCCAGACGGAGCTCGCGCGACGCGATGATGCCTGCGGCGAAGGAGGATGGCGGGATGGGCACGGCGTGACCGTCTCCAGGATCCGCGACGGAGAGCCAGGGGTGATACGCGGCGGCGTGGCTCGAGTCGAAGCGTGATCGCCACTCGGCGATCTGCGCGAGGGAGAGGCGGTCGGGCACATCGAGGAGAGCGACGAAGCGTCCGCAGGCGCGAGCGAGCTCGACGACGCGTTCCTGGCGGTCGGCGAGCTTGCGCAGATCGCCCGCATTCCGCGGGTCGAGCCCGCCGCCCGTGGTGCCGACGACGTGGAAGGTCGGCTCCGGTTCCTCCGGTGCGCAGGTTCGGCAACGGCAGGGGAGCGGTCGCAGGGGGCGATGCGTGGGAGGCTCGGATGCCGGGGCGTACTCGGTCCACGCGATGTCCGGCACGCACAGCAGCCCGATCTCGCGGACGCGCGCGATGCGATCCACGCCGATGTGAGGGTTCGCATCGCCGGGGGCCAGATCTTCGTCGATCGTGTGGAAGTCGACGAAGCCGGGGTCGAAGAACGATCGTTCGTCGATGAGGTGAGATCGGTCCCAGCCTGCGCCGGCTTGCTTCCCGTCGACGGGAGCGAGGGCCGGTCCAGGCGTGAAGTCTGCGTTCGCCCAGTCGCCGATCGGCGTGACGAGGTGCCGGGGTGGCGCGGCATCCTGTCCGCTGCGCGCAGCCCCTCCCTGGGCCAGCAGCCGCTGGATCCATCGCGGGTGCTCGGGCCGGAGCCCCAACCCTGCGATGAGCTCGCCGCCGGCATTCGGTCGCGAACGGTCATCAATCTGGAGGGCGCCGGTCACCGTCTCCACCCGCACCCGCGTCCCGGACGCCAGCGGCAGGGGATCGGTCAGCCGCGCCTGTTGCGGTGAGCCGCGCGGAAGCCGCTCGTCGACGGATCCGACCCAACGCATCGACGCCTCGACGTCGGTGCCGGGCGCGCTCACACGCAGGAGCGACCCCACCGGAACCTGGGTGCCGGGCGGGAGCAGGAGGGCGCCGTCGTCGACGACCTCCGCCGTCACCCGCTGGTCCACGCGGTAGAGCAGCGTCACGACGAGTCGATTCGCCCACTCGCCCTCGTCTGCAGCAGCGAGCAGGGGATCCCCTTCGTCGCCCGACAGGTTCAGCCGGATCCGGGTCGTCGCGTCGAGCCCCGTGGCGCCGTCGACGCCGTGGGGCGCGACTCGGACGACGTACGCCACCTGCCCGCCTTGCCGGAAGAACGTCGACACGGCATATGGCAGCATCCGGAGCGGACCCCCGGGCGCCGGTTCGAATCCGCCGAACAGGCGCTCGTACTCCGACCACCGCTCGATCCGCACGGGCTCGTCGACGGGCCCGCGCAGCGCGACGCCGACGAAACCCGTGATGTCGAGCCGCTCCGGCCGCAGAGCCGGCGTCGGCCGCGGGGGCGCGATGAACACCCCCGGATGCCCCGGCGTGCGAGCGGTGATCGTCAGCATCACAGCGACGCGAAGTCGATCCGCTCGGCGACGAGGTGCAGCTCCTCCATCGCCACTTCGCCGCCGCCCTTGCCGGCGAGCGTGGGACCGACCCACTTCTTCGGCTGCGCGCGGCGCAGCGTCCAGGAGCAGACGTCTCGCCGCCCTTCGTCCATGAGCGTGATCGTGACGGTCCGCGGGTCGAGCGTGCCCTCTCGCTGCGCCTTCAGCCAGGTGAAGAGCCGTGGATCACCGATGAGTCCGCGCTTGAGCGTCACGTCATCCGTCGAGTTGATGTTCGGGACCTTGCGCACGTGGTTCTCAGGGTCGTTCCCGTTTCGGTACTCGGAGTACTTGATCTCGTTGCCGAGCCCGCTCAGGTCGGAGAATCCACCGACGATCTGGTCTTCACCCCCTTGGTCGCCCAGCTTCACGATGAAGTTGAAGGCGCCGTACGGGTTGTCGCGCGTTGCCATGGGTCACCTGCCTTTCGCGTCGTCGTCCGTCAGCTCTGCTGGGAGTCGGCGGTCCACTGCCCGATGCGGAAGATGACGAACTCCGCCGGGTAGGTGGGCGCCACACCGATGAGGCAGATCATCCGACCGTTGTCGAGGTCGTTCTGGGTCATCGTCGTGCGGTCGCAGCGCACGAAGAACGCATCTTCGGGCTTCGTGCCCATCAGGGCGCCCGTGCGCCACACCGTGACGAGGAAGTCCTCCACGGATTGCCGGACGGACGCCCAGAGTCGCTCGTTGTTGGGTTCGAAGACTGCCCACTGGGTGGAGCGTTCGATGGAGTGCTCGAGGAAGAGGAACAGCCTCCGCACGTTGACGTACTTCCACTCGGGGTCCGAGCTCATCGTCCGCGCGCCCCAGACCCGGTTCGCCCGACCCTCAAAGAAGCGCAGCGCGTTGATGCCTTCGGGATTGAGCACCGACTGCCGATCGAAGGTCACGTTCTGTCGGAATCCGGTGATGCCGAGGACGACCTCGTTCGCCGGCGCCTTGTGCACGCCGCGTGCGATGTCGCTGCGGGCGTAGATGCCGGCGGTGAAGCCGCTCGGTGGAAGCTGGACGATCGGCTGCGGAGCTCCGGGGTCAGGACGGGCCGTCGGATCGAGGATGTCCATCCAGGGGTAGTACAGCGCCGCGTACGTGGTGTCGAACTGCGACCGGAACGCCCGGACCTGCGAGATCGAGCTGTCCTTCGGGGGGTCGACGATGGCGATGCGGTATGCGCGCGGAGCCTCGCAGTGGCTGATCAGGCTGTTGGTCACGGTGATCTGATCGGCGAGCGAGAAGCGGACGGCATCCGGGAGGGCGACGATCGCGATGTCCTCCTGCTCGGCGAGCGCCCCGAGTCCGTATGCCGCGCGCTTCGGGTCGTCGGGATCCGTCTCTTCGCCTTCGATGTCCGCAGGTCGGACGACGTCCCCTTCCGTCGCGCCGGTCATCATTGTCCACTCCGAGAGGGCCTTGAGCCCGTCGATCAGCGGCCCGATCGGCAGCGACGCCGGCGGCGTGCTCCCGGTGTCGAACCAGACGAGCGAGAGCTCGTCGGCTGGATCCTCCGCCTGCAGGACGTTCGCGATCGAACGGGGATGGGCGCTTCCGAGCTCGAGCCCCGGATAGGCGTCGAGCCGCTGGCCGCCCCACCGGACCTGCACCGTCACGGTGAGATGGGTCAGTGCGCCGCCGCCGGGCGCCACGACGTTGCCGCCCGCGTCGAGCAGGCCGAGTGAGCCGTCTGCCGCACGGCCGACGATCGAGACGTTGGCGGCGGTGGGCGAGACGTCGCCCGCGCCGTCCTTCGGGATCGCCGCGGCGCTCGGGAAGGCTTCCACGGCGGCTCCCGGCTGGACGCCCTTCAGGTCAGTGCCCACGAGGATGTTCTTGCTCCGCTGGAAGCTCACCTGGATGGCGAACTCGGCGCCCGCGGCGCCCGGCCATCGCGATCGGAACGTCGCCCCCGGCGGCGGGCCGACGGGAAGAGCCGAGAAGTTGCCCGCGAGCGTGACCAGGCCACCCGCATCCTTCGCGAATGGGAACGCCCTGGCCACGTAGAGCCGCCGTCCCCCGTTCGCGAAGTACGCGCGCGCGGCATACGCGAGGTAGTTCCGCCGATCCGGCAGCGCGTCGTTGCCGACGTCGGCCAGCCCTCCGAACGCGCGCTCGAACTCCGTGAAGCTGGTGACGAGCGTGGGGCTCGGCACCATGACGAGCGGCGAGCCCCAGCCGGGAGGCGTGAGGAAGTAGGGCACCGGGCCGTAGCGCGTGAGGCCCGTCATCCCTAGGGTGGACGTCGCGACGCCCTCGATCGAGCGCGAGCGGAAGCTCGTCTCCTCGACGTAGACGCCTGGGGTCAGGTACTCGGGCACGGGGATCTCCTCACAGGTCGAACGGGATGTCGCCGACGACCTGCTCCTGGCCGACGTCGACGGTGAACAGCGGCGGTGGCAGGGTGCTCGGCAGGTGACCGACGGGCGGCGCGGCGCCGCGCAGGAGGGCGTTGTCGAGGTCGCCGGGGCCGGGCGGGTTCGCGGGACGGATCGCGGTCTCGACGGGCGGGAGCGCCGGCGTCCCGACCGGTCCGCGTACGAGCAGGCGAGCACCGACCGTGCTCTGCACCGGGTTCTGCGCGAGGTCCGTGATGTGCAGCAGGAACTCCCCGCGATCGTCGCCGTGGGAGGTTCCCAAGGTCGCGCCGGTGGTGCCGAGCGCGCGCACGCGCGCCCAGGGCACTGCCCTGCCCTGGCGGACGACGCGCCCGCGGATCGCCGTGCTGCCGCGCGGTAGCGGGTACGCCGCGCCCGGGAAAAGCCACACGGGCACGGTGCGCGAAGCGGTCGCGATCGCGTTCGCGGGCACGGGGTCGCTCAGCTCCGCATTCGACCACAGGGTGACTCCGAGCCGGCGGGGAACATACCGCCGGCTCGGGTCGTCGATCCGCAGCGTCAGCTGCTGGGGGCGGCGCGGGGTCGCCCGGAGTCGGAACCGGGCTCCTCCGACGGGCTCGAGGTCGATGCAGGGCCAATCTGCGCTGGATCGGTGCGGGAGGAGACGGCCGGTCGCCTCCCACCCGACGCGCAGCCGGCCCCGCGCGGTCGAGTCGTCGACGGCGTCGCGCAGCAGCACTCCCAGCGCGAGTCGGTGGAGCACCGGCATCGTGCCGACGCTCGTCTCGATCGTGTCGGGGCTCATGCGGGCATCCGGTCAGCTCGAGCGGCCACCGTGGCGACCGGTCCGCCCACTCGCTCAGGCGCGCCGTCGATGCAGATGACGCGCACGACGTAGGGCAGCTGCAGACGGTAGTCGGTGTTGAGGGACTGGAACGCCTCGCTCATGGAGTCGACCGCGAGATCGTCTGTGACGACTTGGATCATGTCGCCCGAGCGCCACGGATTCACCGTCCCGCCGGCCGGGAGCGTGACCGGCAGCAGAAGGGGCCCGGTCAGGATGCTCTCGCCCTCGAGGATCTGGGCGGTGAGCCCCAGCCACAGCAGCTCCTCCTCGACGGACGCTGCGAATGCGCCGATGAGGAGATGGAGACGGAGCGGGATGCGCGGAACGCCGTCGCGGTTTGCGACCGCGGACCAACCCGGGCGGGTCTCATGGTCGACGCTCACGCGGTAGCAGAAGACCGAGATGGACGGCTGCTGGATGAGCTGGCCGTTGTTGAGGGCCATGGTCTTGAGCTGGCTCGTGTTCGCGAGCATGGCGGCGAGCCCGGCGCCTCCGTCGCGCTCGGCGAAGCGCCGGTTGAGCAACGCGACGATGCTCAGCCCCGCCGCTTCGAGCGCCTGGAAACCCGCCATGCCGTCATCGTGCGGGCGAGGGCGTCACCACGGCGTCGCAGGGCCGGTGCTCCGCGACGGCTCCGTGACAGCACCATGCCGAGACTCGGTGTGCCGTCAGCCGAAGGGAGCACCCATGAACACCGAAGGTCTGGTCAAGCCTGATTCCGACGAGCAGCGCGACTGTCGTCCGTCTCCACCGGCGGGAGGCTGCGACGCGTCGTCGACGATCGACCAGCGCCGATGCCGGGACAAGGGTCTCACCGCCCAGCTCGAGTACTCGAAGGGGCACGAGCAGGCACTGGACGACGCTAAGAAGACGTACGATCAAGCGCGGGTCGGCTATCGCGAGAAGCGGCACGAGGCCGTTCTCAAGGTGCAGGACATGAAGCACCAGGTCAAGCACCTGATGGCGAGCATCAAGTGCCTCATCGAGCAGGACCGCGTCGTGCGCTGTCTCGATGACGCGTTCGCGGAGGTCTGCGTACAGCTCGACTGCTGCGAGGGGCCGGGGGGATGCTGCGCTCGCGACGTGCAGTTCGATCACGAGCCACCGCCTGAAGGTGAGAACGGCGACCGCAAGCTCGGGCGCCGCATCGAGCGCTACAAGGATGAGATCGCCAAGGCGAAGGCATGCTTCGAGACGCTCGCCGGTGAGCCGGCGGCCCTGTCAGCGCGCGTTGACGACGTCAAGAGAGACCTCGACGCGATCCAGGCGGCCCTCGCCGACGATGCAGCGAAGGTCGACCTCAAGAAGCAGTACGCGTCGGCGCTCATCGCCAAGCGGAAGCTGGCACATGTCTGGAACGGGTTCGACGACACGACCGCATATGTCGACTGCCTTTGCCATGCGCTGAACACGTGGTCAGCAGGCGTCGATGCGGTCTCGCTGCTGATCGCCGTCCAGGCGATGCGGGCCTGCGCGAAGGAGTCCGAGCAGGAGTGGTGCCGGGCGCTCATCGGCGGTCCCGTGGCGGAGATCCTCGTGGTCTACGACCGGCTCTGCAGCTCCGACAAGCCCTGCGGCATCGACCAGCCAGAAGGACTGGAGGAGGAGCACCCGGACGACTGCGGTTGTGGCAAGCACCACGGCCAGGTCGAGTCGGCGGGCGACTAAATGCTGCAATGCCGACCGCGACGGATTTATGCCGCAGCGGTGACGTCCTCGTGACGCAAGTTCTCTACTGTCCGTACCGGTGAAGTCTCCGGCATGATGGTAGGAGGGGTCCGGTGATGGTCACGAGCGTCGCATTTACGGAACCTCACCAGGCATCCGCAGACGTGGTCGTCCTGCTCGGCAATCCTTCCGTGTGGCAGGACGGCCGGCTCTACGTCGTTCCCGAAGGCTGCAAACGCCTGCTGGCGTTCGTCGCTCTGCAGCGGGGCCGAGTCGATCGTCGGCACGCGGCCGGATCACTCTGGCCGGATGGTTCCGACGATCGCGCGTCGGGCAATCTCCGGTCGGCACTCTGGCGGCTGCGAGGCTCCGGCATCGACGTCCTTGAGTCCGACAAGATGAGCGTCTTCCTGCGCGAGCGGACGATCACCGATCTTGATGCCCTCTGCGAGTGGGCAGACAGGCTCATCGCTGGGACCGCGACCGAGATCGACATGCACGTACCGGAGTGGACCACCACGGTCGCGGAACTGCTGCCGGGTTGGTATGACGAGTGGGTCATCTTCGAGCGGGAGCGGATCCGCCAACGGATGCTGCACGCGCTCGAGGTCCTGAGTCGGGTGCTTCGCGCCTCCGAGCGCTACGGGGAGGCGATCGACGCGGCGATGAGCGCCGTGGCCGTCGAGCCACTCAGGGAGAGTGCTCATCGTGTGCTCGCCGAAGCTCACTTCGCGGAGGGCAACTGCATCGAAGCGCGGCGCACGTTCGTGCGCTACCGCGACATCGCTCGCCGGGAGCTCGGCGTGGAGCCGAGCCGTGCATTCCAGGTGTGGCTGCAGGCGTCCGTACTGCCTCGGGCCATGTGAGAGCCGTCACCGGTGGATCCGCTTCTCACCGCGCCATTGATCGGCCTAACCGGAGCGCTCGTTGGGGTGATCGCGACCGTGGTCGTCACCACGTCCACCAGCCGGACCCAGCGGGAGGACGAGCTGGTCATGTCCGCGCTGTCGCACCTGGTAGGTGGGTCGCAGCACCGGACCGCGGGCATCGCGGCGCTGCACGTCCTGAGGGGAGCGGCGGTGAAGGGCGGACGAGCCGGTCGTTGGCATCGGTACCGGTCCGCCATCGATGCGCTGGTCTACGCGCAGCTCCTCTATCTGCTGATGCACGGCGGGAACAGGGGACAGGCGCACGAGATCGCGAACATGGACTCGATGGCCGAATGGCTGTTCGACGGCGACGCAGCGGAGCTCCGGGACGAGCAGAAGCGCGTGCAGCTTCAAGAAGCGATGCAGCGGTACGCTCGGGCCCCTGCGACCTCCGAGTCTGAAGTGGACACGACACGTTGGATGCAGCGTCGGATCGAGAATCATTGGCTCGCCCGCCTCGCGAAGATCGACCGCCACTGAGCGCGAGCGGGCGGCTCGGCGGGGTGGCGGAGGCGGACTGGGCTCACGGAGCCGAGCTCGGCATGCTGCCCATCAGGATGAGCGAACGCAGACCGCGTCCCCTTCCTCGATGAGCCGCGCGAAGCGCATTGTGAGCCCCGATCGCTCGCGCATGCAGCGGGCACGGGCCCCCGCGCGCCGTCGATCACCATCAACGAAGTAGCGAGCGACAGGCATCACCGCTCGACCACGCCCTGTCGCGCGTCAGCCGTACACGCCCGGCAGCGCGTCGACGCTGGATGGCGGGACGGGCATCAGAGGAGGCAGCGGTGGGAGGGGTTCCCACGCTGTGCTCGCATTCGCATCGCGCGGTCGGACGTCACTCCTGGATGACGGCGTTCGGGTTGGCTGCGCGCACGAGGGCGATCGCGTCGGCGTGACGCTGCTCCGCATCCGCGCGCAGGCCTGCGGCGGTCGCCTCCGCCCCAGACAGCGTGGGGGCGCGTGCTTCGAGATCGCTGCGGAATCGCTCGAGCTCGTCGTGCCGGTAGGTCAGCGATGCCTCCCAGCTCATCGTGACGGGCTCGGCGCCGGCGGGCTGCAGCGTGGCCTGCCAGCGCGACCGCTCCTCGACCGGCATGGCGTTGAACCGCTCCACATCGGTGCTGTACGTCGCGAGCGCGGTCTCGTAGCCACGCCGATCGGCGTCGAGCTGCGCGCGATCGTGTGCGTTCTGCGACTCCTGCGCCGCAGCGCTTGCGAAGGCCGCATCCGCAGCTGCGATCGTGTCCTGGACGACGGTGATGGCGCGGCGGTGCGTATCGACCAGCGCCGTGCGGTCGGTGAAGAACCGCGCGTAGACGTCCTCGAGCTGAGCCGGGAAGCCGCTTGGCAGCGCGACCTGGGAGCCCAGGTAGGCGAACTGCTCGGTGGCGCGCTGCGTCGCGTCACCGCGGGTCGACCACTCGATCTGCTCGTGCACCGGGTCGTCGGCGGGCACGCGGGCTGCGGCCTCCGCGACGAGGTCGTCCACTGTCGCCCGCTCCAGCGTGCTGAGCCGCGCGTAGGCGGCATGGAGCAGCTCGTGCGCCGCGACGGTGACCATCGACTCCACGAGCCGCTCGTCACCCGGGCGGAAGATGAAGATGCGATCCGCGTCGCGGTGCCGGGTACCGATGAAGCATCCGCCCGTGAACCGGTCGTCTGCATCCGCATCTCTCGCATCGGCGCACGCCGTCTCGATCTCCTCGGCGTCCGCGAGCGTCGGCTGGGTCTCGTAGAACATCGTGCGGCTGTCTGCGGTGAGGAACATGCGGTCTGCGAGCGCGACCGCCTCGGCATCGGGCAGCGGCAGTGCGACTGCCGTGGGGGTCGCCGGCACGACAGGCGCCGGGCTCGGGTAGGTGTGCAGCTGGAGCTGCGGATGTCCGACGCACGCGGTGAGCGCGAGCGCGCCGGCGAGCGCGCCGGCAATGATGATCGCGGTGCGAGCCGTGCGCTGACGCGGGCGTCGAGGTCGAAACGGCGGGCGCTGCTCGACCAACGTCATCGGTTGCTCCGTGGTGCTAGGGCGTGGTCCGTCGGCGATCGCACGAGGCGCCAGCAGGCTATCGGAGGCTCTGTCGTTCACGGCATCTCCTCGAGCGCGACGAGCCGGAAAGCGGCACGCCCAGATGCGCGCCCGTTGACCTGCAGTTCGATCACGTGCTCGCCGAGATGGAACGTGCGGGTCGTCCTGGGCCGGAAGGAGTAGGACTTCGCGATGTCGACGGTCTCGCCCGGTGCGATCGTGCGCGTGGCGATCTTGAAGACCTTCGGGGCGAGGGAGCCGCGGAGCTTCTGGAAGTGCAGCACGAAGTCGATCACCGCCCGTGCGGTCTCAGGCCCGGTGTTGGTGATGCGCGCGGTGAAGTGGACCGCACCACCCAGCGGGACCTCCCGCGGGACGATGACTGGTCCATCCACGTCGAACTGCGCGCCGGTGTAGCCCAGGAGCTCGAGAGCCTTCGGATGGCCTTGCTTGACGAGCGTCCGGAGCGCGTGCCGCGCGACGCGCGGGCTGTTCCCATCGGGCTGCTCCAGCCAGCCCGCCACGATCTCCGCCGCGAGATCAGGGTCGTCACGGCTCAGGTCGTTGACGTGGTTGGCGACGGAGCGACGGACGAGCTCGGCCTCGTCGCGGTAGAGCGCGTCGACGATCGGCCTCGTGATGCCGGGCTGTCGGCGCAGGGCGGGCACCCCCTTGCCCCACTGCATGTGCGGGCGGGTGCCTTCGCTCGCGAGGCGTCGGACATTCGCGTCGTCGTCGCCCGTCCATCGCCTCGCGATCTCGAGCGCCCGCGCGAGGCGCGCGTCGAGCATGGCGCGGATCGCGAACTCGCTGGTGAATCGAGTCGTGAGCAGGGCCAGCACGTCCATGGCGTCGTCGAAGTCGCGATCGTGTCCCGAGGCGAGAGCGCGGGCGACGACGGCCTCGGAGACGGGCCACAGCATCCAGCCGGTGAACGACTCGTCCTCGAATGCGGCGCGCACGATCGCGGCCGTCCCGTCGTAGTCGGACGGGAGGTCGGTGAGCAGCGCATCCCGCACGACATCGACCCGCCGTCGGAGCTTCCGGCCGTCGACCGCGCGCGACGCGTGCCTGACGTTGTCGGGCTCAACGCCCAGCTGACAGAGCACACGCCCGAGTCGTGCGACGACAGCGGCATCGAGCAATTCGTCCATCACGCCCATGTGCCGACCTCCGATCCGCGTCGGTGCCGGACGGGTCCTCGCACCTCCACCATCATGCGGCTTCGTCGATCGCGGCCGGGTCGTTGTCGTGATGGTGGCGACCCGTCGAGGCTCTTCCGACCGAACCGCTCAGGAGACGGGCGTCTGCCCGACTTCAGTGGCGTTGAACCACGCCAGCCATCCTTCAGACGTCGCGTGCACCTCGTACGGTCCGCACCGGAGCACTTCCTCGGGGAGCTCGCCGGCATCCGCGAAGCCGCCGTAGCGCCCGTCGAAGGGCAAGGTGGAGCGTGTCCCTTCCGAGCACCCGCTCGGGTCGCCCCCGCTGTACGCGATGACCGCGTTGCTCTCGTTGGTCGTCGCGGTCGTGCGGATGTCGGTGGCGTCGCCGGGCAGCCAGTCAGGCATCGGCACGCCGACCCATCCGGTCGCGGCGTCGGCGCGGGTGTCGAACGACTCGCTGTGCACCTGCTCGACGACGTCGGTGATGCTCGTGCAGCCGGTCAGGGTCGCGACAGCGAGTGCGGCCGCCGCCAGCGCGGTGGTGGGAGTGTGACGTTGCTTCATGCCTACATTCGACCGTGGGCCGTTGCTGCACCGCGTCGCTCGCGCGATGGATCGGGCTCATCCCAGCGGATGAGTGGCCTTCGTGGGCCGTGCGACCCGTGTCAGTGGGGCGACGCAGACTCGTGCCAAGAGAGCCGCCCGGGCTCTACAGCGAGGAGCGGCAGTGGCGAAGTACTGGGTCGACGACGTGAGTGGCTGCCAGATCGGGGGGCCGTTCGATCTCTGGCGGCAGGAGTACTTCCGGGCCAATGGGGAGCCGCCCGAGGACACGGCGAAGATGTATCCCGGGCTCGATTCGGCGACCGTCAGCGAGGTGGCGATCGCGACCGTGACCGACGAAGCCACCCTCGACGACGTGCTCACCGCCTTCGGCGACCGGGGGCCCTGGAAGCAGCTGGCCATGGCCCATGCCTACTTCAGCGAATGGCGCAAGCGCGTGCCGTTCACGCCGGACTCGATGCAGGACATTCCGCTGCTGCCCGCGAGGACATCGCCTGTGCCGCTTGAGGGTCGGTGATGCCGCAACGCACGCCCGTCCCGCGCCCCGCCTCACGAGAGTGATACTCGGCGTATATAAGTCCATGGCTGATGATCAGCACATATCAGTTGTACGCTGATCGCATGGCACGCGAGTCTGTCGCGATGATCGCCGACATCATCGCATCTCGAGCGCTCGCAGACAGAGATGCGGCGCAGGAGCAGGTGCTCCAGGCGTTCCGGCGCGCAGAAGAGCGAGTTCGTCCAGCAACGCCGGCCTACGCGACGGTCGGCGACGAGTTCCAGTCCATCTTCCGAAGCTCCGCTCAGGCCATCCGCTCGACGACCATCGTGTGCCTTTCGTTGCCCGAAGGGCTGGAGCTGCGCTTCGGCGTCGGCGTCGGCGATGACCGGATCGTGGATGCGAGCGGACCTGCCCCGATCAGGGACGGCAGTGCCTGGTGGAACGCTCGAGCGGCCATCGATCATGTGAGGCAGGCGCAGCGATCCGGTCGCAGTCGCGCCAGGACGGGATTCGTCCACGACGGAGGGGCCGAGGAGAAGGCCATCCGTGGGCTGCTGCTGCTGCGCGACCACATCCTCGGTGGGATGCGGGCTCGCGACAAGCGGATCGCGCTCGCCGGCCTCGAGGACGTGCCGCAAGCGCGCACGGCCGAGACCGAGGGCATCCGCCAGTCCGCCGTCTCCCAGAGCTGGCACAGGTCCGGTGCTGCGTCGCTCGTCGAGATGCTGCGGCAGCTCGACGAGGAGCGGTCATGACTGCAGCAGCCATCATGTTCGTGATGGGAGCCGGACATCTGGTTCTGGGGATGCGGATGCTCGCGTCCGCGCATCGGTCTGATGACGGGTCGGCGGTCGCCACGGCGGGATCCGCGGCAGCGTCCGCGCCGCTGTCCGCGAAGGACTGGGTCGCGATCTGCGCCGCGTGGCTCATATCGGCGGTGGCGTTCGTGCTCGCGACCGGCATGCCGTGGGCTTCGGCGGCGGGAGCGGTCGCGATCGCGGCCGCCGCATCGGCCCTCTTGGCATCTCGGTCACGACTTGCCGCGACGACCGGCTTCGCGCTGACGATCGTCGCGATCGCACTCGCGGTGCTGCTCGACACCTCCGGCGTCTCCGAGCGGTCTCCGGTGGCGCGGCTGCTTGCCGAGGGGCAGCTCGCGACGACGATCTCGCCGAGCGTCCTCGTCATCGCCGCCGCGGCGCTGCTCTTCCTCGGTCCGACGAGCAACGCGCTCGTGCGAGCGGTGGTCAGCGCGGCCCGCGGCACCGACGAGCGCGACGCTCCCGCGCCGGCCGAGCAGGAGTCGTGGCAGCTGCTCAGGCGGGGCCGGGAGCTCGCGGTGGTGCGCAAGCCCGATTCCGTGAACGTCAGCAGCGGGTTCCGCGGCGGCCGCATCGTCGGGCCGCTCGAGCGGGCGCTCGTGTTCGCCTCGCTGCTCGCGGGCATGCCGGTGGTGATCGCGGGACTCGTGGCCGCGAAGGGCGTCGTCAGGTTCCCCGAGATCTCCGCGGATCGTGCAGGAGGGACGAAGGCCGAGGAGTTCCTCGTCGGGACGCTCTGCAGCTTCCTCCTTGCGAGCCTCGCTGTGTTGACCGTCGTCGTTCGTCCGGGTTGACCTCGGCTGCCCCGCAGCCAGTGTGCCTCCGGGCGCTAGGCCCATACTGATGACGATCGACGCACGGGTCGAAGGAAGAGGGATGCCATGGAGCAGCGCACGCTCGGACGGACGGGGCACCGCGTATCGGTGATCGGCCTCGGCACCTGGCAGCTGGGCGCCGACTGGGGCGAGGTTCGCGAGGAGGACGCGCTCGCCGTGCTGCGCGCGGCGTACGAGGCGGGCGTGCGCTTCTTCGACACCGCCGACGTCTATGGCGACGGGCGAAGCGAGCGGTTCATCGGCACGTTCCTGCGTGAGCTCGGCGACGGTGACCTCGTGGTGGCGACGAAGGCCGGTCGGCGGATGCCGCAGGTGCCTGAGAACTACACGCTCGAGAACCTGCGGGCATGGACGGACCGCTCCCGCGAGAACCTCGGAGTCGAACGCCTCGACCTCGTGCAGCTCCACTGCCCGCCGAGCGCCGTCTACGAGAGCGACGCGGTGTTCGACGCGCTCGACGTGCTCGTCGACGAGGGGCGCGTCGCCGGCTACGGCGTCAGCGTGGAGACGCGTGCGGAGGCGCTCGCCGCGATCGCCCGCCCGAACGTCGGATCGGTTCAGCTGATCCTCAACATGCTCAGGCTCGCGCCACTCGAGACGGTGCTGCCCGCAGCGGTGGAAGCGAACGTCGGCATCATCGTGCGGGTGCCGCTCGCGAGCGGTCTGCTGTCGGGCAAGTACGACGAGCGCACGACCTTCGCCGAGGACGACCACCGCACCTACAACCGGCAGGGTGAGGCGTTCGACGTCGGCGAGACGTTCTCAGGCGTTCCGTTCGATACGGGTCTCGAGGCCGTCCGCCGGCTTGCACCGCTCGTGCCCGCGGGAGCGGCCATGGCGCAGTTCGCGCTGCGGTGGATCATCGACCAGCCGGGCGTCAGCACCGTGATCCCGGGAGCGCGGACCGTCGAGCAGGCGCGAAGCAATGCCGCTGCGGCCGCACTGCCGCCGCTGTCGCGGAGCGTCCGCGCCGGCGTCGAGTCGGTGTACGAAGAGCTCGTCGCGCCGCACGTCGCAGACCGCTGGTAGCCAGCACGGCCATCGCGGTACCGTGGCGCCCGTGGACGGACACCTGGGGCGGGCGAGCGGGCGATGACGACGACGCACGTCATTAAGCCGCTCACGCCCGACACCTTCCCCGCGTGGCTCGCGCTCGCACAGAAGCACAACGGCGTCTGGGGCGGGTGCTACTGCTCGTACTTCCACGGCGACACCGAGCAGACGGTGAAGAACGCGCACGACGGGCCGACGTTCAAGCAGCGGCTCATCGCCGAGGGTGTCGCGCACGCGGCCCTCGTCTTCGACGGCGACGACGCCATCGCGTGGTGTCAGTACGGCAACCCGCTCGAGCTGCCGAACATCTACCACCGCAAGCAGTACGACGCGGGCGAGACGAAGCCTGCGCCCTGGCGCATCACGTGCTTCTTCGTCGATCGCGACCACCGCCGCTCAGGCGTCGCACGAGAGGCGCTGGACGGCGCGCTCGAGCTGATCGCGCAAGCGGGCGGCGGCGAGGTCGTCTCGTTCCCCAACGAGCTCGCGGAAGGCAAGCGGACCTCGTCGTCGTTCCTCCACAACGGGACGAGAGCCATGTTCGAGCAGGCCGGGTTCACGTTCGAGCGCCACATCGGCAAGAGCAAGACGGTGATGCGGAAGACGGTGCCGGCAGTCAGCGGCTGACGCCCAGGAGCGGTCGTCGCCGCAGCGCCTCAGGTGCGACGGCTCACTCCTCCACGACGATGGTCGTGATCACCGGGTTGCGACGGTGACGACGAGCCAGCCACTGGCCCAGCGTGCGCGTGATCAGAGTCTCGACGTCGTCACGGCCGCGCGAGGATGCGTTGGAAGCGGTCCGCAGCGCATCCTCGATCGCCTTGGTCGCCGTCTTCTCCCAGCCGGCCTCCTCGACGAAGCCGCGGCTGAAGAACTCCAGCGGCTCCGTGAGCCTGCCCGAGCTGTGCTCCATGATCGCGAGCACGGTGATGGCCCCCTCCTCGGCGAGCACACGGCGATCGGTGAGCGCGGCCTCGGTGGCGACGCCCATCGTCGTGCCGTCGACGAGGATGTGATCGGCGGCGACACGACCGCTGACGCGGGAGCGCCCGGCCACGAGGTCGATCGAGACGCCGTCCTCGATGACGAAGACCTGCTTCTCATCGATGCCGGTCCGCATCGCGATCGCGGCGTTGGCCGTGAGGTGGCGCCATTCGCCGTGCACGGGCAGCACGGCGGTCGGTCGGAGGATGTTGTAGCAGTACGCGAGCTCCCCGGCGCTGGCGTGACCCGAGACATGGACCTTCGCGTTGCCCTTGTGCACGACGTTCGCGCCCCAGCGCGTGAAGGCGTTGATGATGCGGTAGATGGCGTTCTCGTTGCCCGGGATGAGCGAGCTGGCGAGCAGGACGGTGTCGCCCGGGCCGATGTCGATGACGTGGTCCTTGTTGGCCATGCGCGACAGCGCCGCCATCGGCTCGCCCTGGGATCCGGTGCAGATGAGGACGATGTCGGTCGCCGGCAGCTTCTCGAGGGTCTTCATCTCGACGACGACGCCGTCGGGGATGCGGAGGTAGCCGAGGTCGGCGGCGATGCCCATGTTGCGGACCATCGACCGGCCGACGAAGGCGACCTTGCGGCCATGGCGCTCCGCGGCGTCGAGGATCTGCTGGATGCGGTGCACATGGCTGGCGAAGCTCGAGACGACGATTCGCCGCGGCGCGGTGCGGAACACCTGATCGATCGCGGGAGCCAGGTCCTCCTCGGCGATCATGAAGCCGGGCACTTCGGCGTTCGTCGAGTCGACGAGGAACAGGTCCACGCCCTCGTCGCCCAGCCGGGCGAATCCGGGGAGGTCGGTCGTGCGCCTGTCGAGCGGGAACTGGTCCATCTTGAAGTCGCCGGTATGGAGCACGAGCCCAGCCGCCGTGCGGATGGCGACCGCGAGGCCGTCGGGGATCGAGTGGCTGACGGCGAGGAACTCGAGGTCGAAGGGGCCGGCATCGATCCGATCGCCCTCGACGACCTGGCGCGTCTTCGGCTTGATGCGGTGCTCCTCGAGCTTCGCGGTGATGAACGCGAGCGTCAGCTTCGAGGCGATGATGGGAATGTCGGCGCGCTCGCGCAGCAGGTAGGGCACGCCGCCGATGTGGTCCTCGTGGCCGTGGGTGAGGACGATGCCCACGACGTCGGCCAACCGGGATCGGATCGCCGAGAAGTCGGGCAGGATCACGTCGATGCCGGGCTGGTTCTCCTCGGGGAAGAGCACGCCGCAGTCGACGATGAGGAGCTTCCCCTCGTGCTCGAAGACCGTCATGTTGCGGCCGATCTCGCCGAGTCCGCCAAGGGGTGTGACCCGAAGCGCACCCTTCTTGAGTGGCGCCGGAGCGGGGAGCTCCAGGTGGTGGCGTGCGGGCTTGGTGGTTCTCGAGCTTCTCGTGTTTCTCATGGGTGCTTTCGAAGATGTGGTGGTGCACTGGGGGAGCGCGATGCTCCGAGCGCACATGGCGGAAGTCGGGACTCCGCGATTGGGCGGAGGTTGAACGGGCGAGGCTCGCTCGCCCAGTTCGTGGGCGGAGCGACCGGCCAGTGACCCGCGGCGACCGTCGCGGTCCCGAACAGGGCGGATCCTGGCGGCATTCTCCCTCGGCCAGTCTAGGCGCATGCGCCGTGCATGCCGGAGGCGCCGCCCACAGTGGCGATCGACACGTCGACGAGAGCCTCCAACGCCGCATGGGATCGGTCAGCCGGGATCGGATTCGTGCCATCCGCGGGCCGATGCGTGAGCGGGCCGGCTTCGGCCGCGTGCGACAACATCTGGTTCCTGCGGTTCGATGAGGTGGGACAGTGCTCTGAGTTCCATGAGTGGTACGCCGGTCGGCCCGAGGATGAACCGGATCGAGCAGTCCCTCCGCACCCGCTCATGGATCAGTAGGCCTCAGATCACCCGCTCCCAGGTGCCGTCGAGCAGCATCAGGACGATGTAGCCGCCCGCGCGGTCCTGACCAGCCAACCGAACGTAGGTGAGGTCCGCGGTGGCAACGACGCGCTTGCACGGGATGCCGGACCGGTCGGACCACGCGTGCAGGTCCTCGTGACCTGGGACGGGCGCGTTGAGATCGGCGAGGATCGTGTCGACGTCGGCGTCGGTGTAGGTCCTGACCGCTGATCGAGCCTCGTTCATGCAGGCACCGTAGTCGCGTTCGGTGCGTCGGGGTAGACGCCTTCTGCCAACTCTCAGGTATCGGTTTCGCGCTCGCTCGCGTCAGCGCGCACGGCTGCGTCATACGCGCGCTGCGCGTCGTCCAGCGCGGTCTGCGCCGCAGAGACGAGGTTGAGCAGCCCCGCGAGTGCGGTGAACGCGTCCGGATCGAAGAACGGACGAGGCGACAGGATGCGCCGCACGGTACGTGCATCACGGTCGCGACGCGCGTGCAGGAGCACGAGGTCCTCGAGCGGTTCGACGCAGCTGGCGAGGAAGCCGTAGACGGCTGCTGCGACGTCCGGCGTGGAGATGAAGTCGAATCCATCCTCCAGTGTCGGCCACTGCACTTCGTCGACGCCGGCTCGGATGCGCGCGGCGACGGCGTCGGTCGCCTCCATCAGCTCGCGCTCCCCGCTCGGCTCCTGGCCCACAGCGCGAGCACCTGCGTCGCCTTCCACGTCGAGCTCGGCGCGCGCGACGGCGGCCAGCTGCTCAGGCAGCACGCTGGCGATCGATTCCAGTCGCGTGCGCTTCTCGAGCCGGGCGAAGACGAGCTCGCATGAGAGCGTCACTCGTGCGTGCATGAGCACGCGCAACGTCCGCTCGCTCATGCCCGTCACCGTATGTCGTCGACGGCCAACGGCGCACCCCTGCACCTGAACTGGTGGGGCGCCCCATGGTGACGCCTTGCGAACGCCTAGAATTGCGGGATGGCCTTGGACGACACGCACGTGGACGAGCGAGACGATCTCGCGCTCGAGCGGCAGGTGTGCTTCGCGCTGTCGGTCGCATCGCGGAGCGTCGTGGGCGCCTATCGCCCGGTGCTCGAGCCCTTGGGCCTCTCGCACCCGCAGTACCTCGTGATGCTCGCGCTGTGGGGGTCCCGGCCGCTGTCGCTCCGCCAGCTCAGCGACCAGCTGCGGCTGGAGCCTGCGACCCTCTCCCCGCTGGTGAAGCGGCTCGAAGCCGCAGGGCTGGTCGAGCGGGCGCGACGAGCGGATGATGTGCGCACGCTCGACATCACGCTCACACCGCGAGGCGTCGCGCTCCGCGAGCAGGCGCTGGCGGTGCCGGGCACGATGGCCGATCGTCTGGGACTCGATCGTGAGGAGCTCGAGCAGCTCCACCGGCTGATGACCCGGCTGATCTCGGCCGTGGATCGCCAGTCAGCTCAGTAACGGCTCGAGTCGCGTCAGGGTCGAGGCGGCTCACGCTGCGATTCGGTGATCGCGCCTCCGCCGCAGCATCACGGCAGCGGCGACGCCCGCGGCGAGGGTGACGCCCAGCCGCACCGAGTCGAAGGACGGGTCGATCAGGCCGGAGGTCGCGTTGAAGGATCCATGCAGCAGGCCGATGGTGAGGATGCTGCCGCCGGTCCACCGGTCGACGCCGGCGATCAGCAGACGCAGACCGACGCCAGCCGCCACGAGCGCGACGATGTTGATCAGGATGCTCCCGCCGGCGAACGCCAAGGGAAAGTGGATGGCGGCGAACAGCAGTGCGGTGAGCACGCTGCCGCCGACCGTGCCCCAGCGAGCCATCGCCCGACGCTGGAAGTAGCCGGTCCACGCCGTCTCCTCCCAGATGTTGATGATGAGCCAGCTGCTCAGCAGCTGCATGCCGAAGCCAGCGAGCACGGTCGAAGTCAGCGTCTGCGCGCCGCCGAGCACGGCAGAGAGGGCCCATGCTGCGGCAGGGATGCCGACGGCCGCCACCGGGAGCCACCACCAGGGCGAGGGCAGGCGGACGGCATCACGCAGCAGCCGGCGCACCGCTGCCGATCCGCCCTCGCGCCAGGTGAGCAGGATGGCGGGAAGCAGCAGACCGAGGAAGTTCACCGCGAGTACGAACACGGGCAGCGGAAGCGTGAAGGCCACTGCCGCGCCGAGCAGGACCCAGCCCGAGACCAGCGCGGTCGCCGCGAACACCACGAGGTGCCGGGTCGGTGCCGCGCTCTCTCTAGGCGAGGAGCCGCGATGCGATGGCTGACCAGCGCGGGCGGACATTGTGCTCCTCTCGACCGGTCCGGTGGCGTGTCCGCCGGACTCGAGAAGCACCGTGGACCCCGACTCCGGTCGAGGTCAAGACGTGTTTCGGGCGACCCGGTCACCCGAACGCGACTGCTCGAGTGGTGTCAGGAGCTGACGATCGCGACCAGAGCGACGATGCCCGCCACGCATGCGGCGACCGTGATCCCGCCGGACGTGTACGCGATCACCTTCCACGCGAGGACGTCTCCGCGGGTGAAGTTCTGCGGGTCACGAGGGCGGGACTGCTTGACCTCGGTTGCGACGTCGGTCGGCTGCATGTTCAAGTCGATCTCCTCGGGGATCGCTCCCCGTCGATGGTTCGTGCACTAAGCATATCTGACTGGGGAGGCCGATGGGGGAGTTCGCTCGATCCGCGTGCTGACTCGGCGTGCGCTCAGCGCAGCAGCTCCGTCGCGATCCCCGACGCCCCGAAGCGGGCGGCCGAGTAGCGCGACGGCGCGACCAGCACCACCGAGGCGGCGGCCTGCGCGGTCGGGAAGTCGTCGAACGAGTCGGTCCAGAAACGGCGCCGCTCGATGTCGATGCCAGCATCGCGGAGCGCCGCGAGCTTGCCAGCACCGCGGATGTGCCGGTCGAAGACGGGACCCGTGGGCGTCCAACGGAGCGTGGAGGCGAGCAGCAGATCGTGCTGCACCCCAGCAGCGGCTAGGAAGGCCTCCGCGAGCCGGTGCTCCGACCCGGTGGCGACGACGATGTGCGCGCCGGCATCGCGCTGACGAGCGGCGACCTCGACCATCGAGCGGCGAGCCGCGACCGCGCCGAGCCGTTCGCCCACCGCGCTCGCCAGCGCGTCGTACGACGGAGCCGTCATGCCCCGCAGCAGGCTCCTCGCCACCTCGCGTGAGGCCGCCGCGTGTCGCGGCACGTCGCGCCCCGCGCGCACCCATCGCACCAGCTCCGGGGCGCTCCGCACGCTCCCCAGCGGTGCGCGCCGAGCGGCTGCCACGAGGAGCGTGGCGAACGTGTCGCGCGTCGACAGCACGCCATCGAGGTCGAGCACGACGTCCGGCATGCGGACTCAATCGCCGTTCTTGCGCTTGCCGCGCACCCGCATGCCGCCGGTCGGCCGCGGCTCGACGACGAAGAGCTCCGTCGCTCGCACGAGGTCGGAGAGCTTCGCGTAGCCCCAGTTGCGCGAGTCGAAGTCCGGCTGCTGCTTGCGCATGAGCGAGCCCACTGCCGCGAGATCGGCCCAGCCGTCGTCGCCCGAGCCGGACGCAATGCTGGAGCGGAGGCCCAACACGAGCTTGCTGTCGCCGCGCAGGTGCGCGGCTGCGACCCTCGCCGGCGGCACCGAAGGACTCTCGGCGACCGGCTCGTCCAGCACATCGAGATACGTGAACTGGTCGCACCCGTTCCTGAACGCCGCCGGCGTCTGCCGCTCGCCGAATCCGTACACCGTCACGCCCTCCTCTCGGATGCGCGAGGCGAGCCTGGTGAAGTCGCTGTCGGAGGAGACGATGCAGAAGCCGTCGAACCGGCGCGTGTACAGCAGGTCCATGGCGTCGATGATCAGCGCGCTGTCGGTCGCGTTCTTGCCGGCCGTGTTGGCGAACTGCTGCATCGGCTGGATGACGTGCTCGCTCGCCACCGGCTTCCAGCTGCCCAGGTTCGGCCGCGTCCAGTCGCCGTAGACGCGCTTGACCGACGCAGTGCCGAAGCGCGCGACCTCGGTGAGGACCGCACCGATCCGGCTCGGCGCCACGTTGTCGGCGTCCACGAGGACGGCGAGAAGATCCTGAGGCTTCGTCATGCCGCAAGCATGGCAGTCGTCCTAGCCCGATCGAGCACCGCTTGAGCGAGCGTCGACTGGGTCAGTCCCCCCGCACGGACTCGACCGCCTGGCCGGACCAGTTCGCCAGCAGCTGGAGACGCTCGGCCGACGGCGAGCCCGGTTCTGCGGTGTAGATGAAGAGCCGGAGGCCGTCGTCCGCCGTCACCGCCAGCTCCTCGTACACCAGCGTGACATCGCCCACCACGGGGTGATGGAAGCGCTTCGAGCCGGTGCCGTGGGAGCGCACGTCGTGCGCCGTCCAGAGCCGACTGAACGTCTCGCTGCGCGTCGCGAGCTCGCCGACGAGATCCTGCAGCACGCGGTCGTGAGGATCCCGGCCGGCCTCGGCGCGCATGATGCCGACGCACATCTCGGCGAACAGCTCCCAGTCGGGATAGAAGTCGCGCGAGGCCGGGTCGAGGAACTGGAACCGCGCCAGGTTCGGCGCGCGACCCCCGTCGCCGATGACGGGGGAGTAGAACGCCCTGCCGAGCGCGTTCGTCGCCAGCAGGTTCTGCCGGCGGTCGCGCACGAACGCGGGCCCGCCCGTGATGGCGTCGAGCGTCTGCTGGAGGCTCGCGCGCGCGTGCTGCTGACCGGTCGCCCGCCGACGGGCACGGCCGGATGCGGGGATGCCGTCGGCCGCGCGCGCGAGGTCGTGCAGGTGCATCCGCTCCGCCTCGTCGAGGCGCAGGGCGCTCGACAGCGACTCGAGCACCGACGCGGAGGCGCCCGCGATGTCGCCACGCTCGAGCTTTGCGTAGTACTCGACGCTGACTCCGGCGAGCATCGCGACCTCGGCGCGACGGAGGCCCGCGACGCGTCGGTTCGAGCCGGGCGGCATGCCGACGTCAGCGGGCGAGATCCGCGCCCGCCGTGACATGAGGAACTCGCGCACCTCGGCTCGGTTGTCCATGCCAGCCACAGTAGGACCGGATCCAGCGGCGAGGGATGCCCTGCCGGTACACCCTTCGCCAGGGACTCCCACCCGCCACGCGCCGACGGTTGACTCGAGGTCACCGAGAGAGAGGAACCTCATGCGAGGAGTGGTCATGCACGCCCCGGGCGACGTGCGCGTCGAGGAGATGCCGGATGCCGTCATCGTCGAGCCGACCGACGCCGTCATCCGTCCCGCCGCAGTCTGCATCTGCGGTTCGGACCTGTGGCCGTGGCGCGGCATCGAGCAGCTGCACGGGCCGACGGCGATGGGGCACGAGTACGTCGGCGTCGTCGAGGCAGTTGGTTCCGAGGTGCGCGACATCCGGGTGGGCGACTTCGTCGTCGGCTCGTTCGTCGCCTCCGACAACACCTGCGAGATCTGCCGCGCCGGCTACCCGTCGCGCTGCGTGCACCAGGTGATGATGGGCAGCGTCGGCACGCAGTCGGAGCTCGTGCGCATCCCGCTCGCCGACGGCACGCTCGTGAAGACGCCCGGCGTGCCGGACGCCGACCTCATCCCGTCGCTGCTCGCCGCCTCCGACGTGCTGGGCACCGGATGGTTCGCGGCCGTCGCCGCCGAGGCCGGCCCCGGCAAGACGGTCGCCGTCGTCGGTGACGGGGCGGTCGGCCTGCTCGGCATCCTCGCGGCGAAGCAGCTGGGCGCGGAGCGCATCATCGCCATGTCGCGCCACGCCGACCGACAGGCGCTGGCTCGCGAGTTCGGCGCGACCGACATTGTCGAGGAGCGGGGTGACGAGGGCATCGCGAGGATCAAGGAGCTCACCGACGGGCTCGGCGCGCACTCGGTGATCGAGGCGGTCGGCACGCAGCAGTCGATGGAGCAGGCGGTCGGAGCGGCACGTCCCGGCGGCCACGTCGGCTTCGTCGGGGTGACGCACGGCGTCGAGCTCGACGCGATGCAGCTCTTCTTCTCGAGCGTCCACCTGCATGGCGGGCCGGCGCCGGTCCGTCGCTTCCTGCCGGAGCTCATCCAGCTCATCTGGGACCGGAAGATCGACGCCGGCAAGGTGTTCGACCTCACACTGCCGCTCGAGCAGGCCGCCGAGGGGTACCGGGCGATGGACGCGCGCCGCGCCACGAAGGTGCTGCTCACACTCTGAGGCGCTCCACCTGCCAGCGATGCAGGTCGGGCAGCCACTCGAGCGGCGCCGATGCGCCGACGCGCGGGTCGTCGGGCTCGCGGCCGTCGCGGAGGGCCTCGACGTAGGCGCGGTCCAGGTCGATCCGTGCTTGAAGCGCCTCGGCGTCGCCGACCGAGCCGTGCCCGGGAACGACCGCGCGCACGGCATCGGCGATGCCCTCGAAGAGCCGCAGCGCGTCGAGGTAGTCCTCGATCGGTTCTGCGGCCTCGAGGTCGAGGAACGGCATGAGGATGTCGGAGAGCATGTCACCGGCGATGAGGACGCCGTGCTCCTCGAGCAGCAGCGCCGCGTGGCCGTCGGCGTGCGCCCGGTGCTCGAGGACGCGCACCTCCGGGCCGTCCCACGGGATGCGCGCGGTGCCGTCCGGAAGTCCGGTGATCTGGCCGAGCCGCTCCATCGGGATCTCGCTGGCGTGCTCCGGCGGGAGCCCCTCGGCGACGCGGTCTCGCCAGTCGTCGTGCGCGAGCAGCGCTCGCATGGCGGCCGCGCACCGGGCCGTGTCGAAGCGGGGCGCGTCGCCGAGGTCCGCGTGCCACAGCACGTGGTCCCAGTCCGGATGCGTCGAGAAGCCCGCGACGACCGGCTCACCGAGCGCTCGCAGGTCGTCGGCGATCGTCACCAGCTCGTCGCTCGTGATGCCGGGGTCGACGAGCAGCACGCCGTCGGCACCCTGGACGACGACGGCGTTGCTCTGCAGGAACTCGCTCTCGTGCACGAGCACGCCCTCGGCGATGTCCTTCAGCATCGGCAGATGCTTCCCCTCGAGGCCGGACCGGTCGACGCGACCGTACGACCGGTCGGCGGCCGATGGCAACCGGCCGATGGCAACCGGCCGATGGGTGTCGAGCCTGGGCGAGGCCTCGCCGCAGGGCTCAAGCGGCCCCGCCTCCTGCGCCGAAGGGCGGGAACGTCAGCCAGATGAGCGCGAGCGTCGCGATCGTCGCCAGGACGAGGACGATGCTCACGGCCCCGGAGCGGGTGGCCACACCGCCGCGCCGCCAGAGGAGCGCGCTCGCGACAACGCTCGCGCCGACGGCGCACACGGCGAGCGCCCACGCGGTGATCCACAGCGCCTCGCCGAGGCTGTCGACCGCGGAGGCGGGTCCGGTCAGCTGCAGGAAGCAGATGCCGAGCGCAGCCGCGGCGAACGCGACGAGCGCGGGCACCCATGCGGCGTGGGCCTTCTCGGTGGTGAGCATGCTCGGACGATATGTCGGGCGGTCCGGTGCCGGAGGGCCGTGCTGCTGAGCGTCGCGCCAGCGTCGGCCGAAGCCGAAGCGCCGGCTTCGGCTCCGCTCAGCGCGCGCTGTGGACCGCCGCGATCGCCCATCACCGGCGCGGGAGATCCTCGGCGACGACCGCTTCCGTCGTGCGTGCGTCGAAGCGACGGCGGTATGCCGACGGCGTCGTTCCGAAGGCGGCCGCGAAGGCCTGGCGCATCGTGATCGCGCTGCCGAAGCCGCATCGGGCCGCGACCTCGTCGATGGAGCCGTCGGTGGTCTCGAGCATCCGACGAGCGGCATCGAGCCGCTGCGCGCGGATCCACGCGGCCGGCGTCGTGCCCGTGGCGACCCCGAAGGCGCGCACGAAGGTGCGCCGGCTCTGCCGCGCGCGTCGCGCGAGCCGATCGATCGGCAGCGGCTCATCGAGGTGCTGCAGCGCCCACTGCAGCACGGGAGCGATCGGATCGGCGGAGTCCGCGGGCAGCGGCCGCTCGATGAACTGCGCCTGGCCGCCCTCGCGATGGGGCGCGATCACGAGGCTGCGCGCGACCCGATTGGCGGCATCGGCACCCAGCCGGGCGCGCACGATGTGGAGGCACGCGTCGAGCCCCGAGGCGGTGCCGGCGGAGGTGAGCACATCGCCGTGGTCGATGTAGAGCACGGTCGCGTCGAGCTCGACGTCGGGGTGGCGCCCGCCGAGCATGTCGAACGCCCGCCAGTGCGTGACGGCTCGGCGCCCGGCGAGCAGCCCAGCGTCCGCGAGCGGGATGGCGCCGAGGCACAGTCCCACGATGAGGGCGCCGCGCTCATGGGCGCGCACGAGCGCCCGTCGGAGCGGGGCGCTCGACGGGCCCCCGTCGTCACGCCACGACGGCAGCACCACCACGTCGGCGTCGTCGACCGCCGACAGGCCCCGCACGCCGCCGATCACGAGGCCCTCGCGAGTCCGCACGCGGCCGGCGCGCTCAGCGAAGACCGCGGTCGCCCAGTCGGCGATGCCTTGGCGCGCGACCTCGTCGAACACCATCTGGGGCACCGCGAGATGGAACATGGTGATGTCGTCGAATGCGTGGATCGCGATGCGCACGCCCTGCTCCTCACCTTGGCCTGATCCCATCGTAGAGCGGCACTCGTGCCACTGGTGTCCGTTCCGGCACCGCGGGAGGCTTGCACGACTGCCCGTTCCCGCAGTATCGCCGGATCTCAGGAGGACCCCATGACCGCACCCCGCCGCGCCCTCGTCATCATCGACGTCCAGAACGACTACTTCGCCGGACCGCTCGAGATCCAGTACCCGCCGCACGCCGAGTCGCTCCCGATGATCACGAAGGCGATCGACGCCGCGAACGCCGCCGGCATCCCGGTCGTCGCGGTGCAGCACACGATGGGTGCCGGTGCGCCCGTGTTCGACCCCGAGGCGGATGGGTTCCAGCTGCCCGCCGAGGTCGCCGACCGTGCGCAGGAGGGCTGGAAGTCGGTCGTGAAGCAGTACGGCTCGGTCTACGCGCAGACGGATGTCGCGGAGTGGCTGCGGGCGCAGCAGGTCGACACCGTGACGCTGCTGGGCTACATGACGAACAACTGCGTGCTGGCCTCCGCCGTCGAGGGCGAGGGCCTCGGCTTCACGACCGAGGTGCTCTCCGACGCGACGGGCGCCATCAACCTCGCGAACGACGCGGGCTTTGTCGACGCCACGACGGTGCACACGACGCTCCTCACGCTGCTGTCGTCGAACTATGCCGCTGTCGCGACGACGGACGAGTGGGTCGCCGCGCTCGACGCGCAGGCGCCGCTCGCGAAGAGCGACCTGGGCAGCTCGGCCGTGGCCGGTGCGCAGCGCGCCCCCCAGCGCAGCGCGCACGCCGCCTGAAGACCCACGATGCGCGCGGCGCCCTCGGTTGCCGCGGGCGTCGTGCTGCGTGCGTAGGGCGTCAGCTGAGGCTGAGGAAGAGCCGCTCGAGCTCGAGCAACCGCTCGTCGCGACCCTGCTCGTCGTCGTCCGAGACGCAGTGCTCCATGGCGCTCGCCACGATCGCGAACCCTGCGCGATCGAGTGCCTTGGAGACTGCCGCGAGCTGCGTGACGACATCGCGGCACTCCCCGCCGCGCTCCACCTCCGCGATGACTGCGGTGAGCTGCCCCTGCGCGCGCTTCAGGCGATTGGCGATGCGCCGCTGGGCCTCGGGAGTTGCTGCTGTGGGGATCATGCGTGCTCCATCTCGAGTGCGCGCGTGCGAGCGCGATCACCAGCCTGCCAGGTCAGCCAGCCGCCATCGAGGTTGCGCGCAGCGATGCCGTGCTGCGCCAGGATGCGCTGTGCGACATGACCGCGCTGGCCGACCTGGCAGTGCACGACGACGTCGCGACCCGAGAGCTCGTCGAGCCGCCCGCGCAGCTCGTCGAGCGGGATGCTCAGGGCCCCCGGGATCGAGGACCGCTCGTGTTCGGGCGAGGTGCGCACGTCGACCAGCGTGGCGCCGGCGTCCATGGCAGCCTCGAGCTCGTGCCACTGGACGGCGGTCGCGAGCCCGCTGGCGCGGTTCTCGGCGACCATCCCGAGCGTGTTGACCGGATCCTTCGCGGCGCCGAACTGCGGCGAGTATGCGAGCTCGAGCCCGGTGAGCGCGGACGCGGGCAGCCCGACGCGCATCGCGACCGCGATGATGTCGATGCGGCGGTCGACGCCGTCGCCGCCCACGATCTGGGCGCCGAGGATCCGGTCGTCGGCTGGGTCGACCACGAGCTTCATCGACATCTGCTCGGCACCCGGGTAGTAGCCGGCGTGGTGGCTGGGATGCGTGTGGATGACGCGCGGCTCGATGCCGCTGGCGCGTGCCGTGGTCTCGTTCCAGCCCACCATGACCGCCGTGCGGTCGAAGACCTGCACGATGGCAGTCCCGAGCGCGGCGAGCCGCGTGCCGGGGCGGCCGGCGATCGCGTCTGCCGCCTCGCGCCCACCACGGTTGGCGAGGCCCGCGAGCGCCATGAGGGACGCGGTGCCGTCGATCGCGTCGCGCTGCTCGGCGACGTCGCCGACGGCCAAGATCGCGGGGTCGCTCGTGCGGTGCTGCTCGTCGGTCGCCACGCCGCCGGACGGCCCGAGCGCGAGGCCTGCAAGCTCCGCGAGGCGGGTTGACGGGCGCACCCCTCGTGCGTCGACCACGAGCGCGGCGGCGACCGTCGTGCCGTCGTCGAGCTCCACAGAGCCCTCGCCGACGGCGCTCACGCTCGTGCGCACCCGGAGATCGACGCCGTGCCGCCCCAACGCGTCCGACAGGTGCTCTGCCAGCTCGGGATCGAGCCTGGTCATCGGCCGGTCGCCGCGCGTGACGAGCATGACCGACTGCCCGCGCCGCACCAGGTTCTCGGTCGCCTCGAGCCCGATGAAGCCGCCGCCCACGACGACGACGCGCGCGCCAGCGGGTGCTGCGTCGAGCACCCGGATGATCGCGTCCATGTCATCGATCGTGCGCAGCTCGCGCACCGGCGTGCCGTCGCCCGGCAGCGGCTCGAGCCCCTCCGCTCCGGTCGCGAGCACGAGCCGGTCGTACGGGAGCGACTCCAGCTGCCCGGAGCGCAGGTCGCGCACCTCGACGACACGGGAGGCTCGGTCGATCCGAACCGCCTCGGCGAGCGTCCGCACGTCGATGCCGAACCGCGAGTGGAGCGCCTCGGGGCTCTGCAGCAGCAGCGCGTCGCGCGACTCGATCACGCCGCCGACGTGGTACGGCAGTCCGCAGTTGGCGAACGAGACGTGCTCGCCGCGCTCGAGCACGACGATCTCGGCGTGCTCGTCCAGGCGCCGGAGCCTGGTCGCGGCGGACATGCCCGCGGCGACACCGCCCACGATGACGACGCGCATCAGCGCCCCAGCATCCGTGCGAGGAAGCCGCGTGGGCGCTCCTCGTCATGCCCCGGGCACCACTGCGCGGCCGGCACGCCGCGGCGCACCTCGTCGACGTGCTGGCCGCAGCCAGCCCAGGTGGTCTTGCCGCACACGGAGCAGCGGACGGATCGGCACATGCGTGTTCCTCCTCGGTCGATGGGTTCCCACTATACCCCCAGGGGTATATGCTGGTGCCATGTCGACCATGGAGATCACCAAGGACACCCTCTCGCAGACGATCGAGCAGAACGAGATCGTGCTGCTGGACTTCTGGGCCGCGTGGTGCGGCCCGTGCCGCATGTTCGGGCCCGTCTTCGAGCAGGCCTCCCAGACCCACGAGGACATCGCGTTCGGCAAGATCGACACGGAGGACCAGCAGGAGCTCGCCGGCGCCTTCGGGATCACGTCGATCCCGACGCTCATGGCCTTCCGCGACGGCATCATCGTCTTCTCGCAGCCCGGAGCGCTCGCCGCTCCGCAGCTCGAGCAGCTGGTCGAGGCCGTGCGCGGCCTCGACATGGACGCGGTGCGGGCGCAGCTCGCGGAGCAGGAGCAGGGCACCCCGTCGTGAGCGTCCGGAGTGCCGCCGCAGCCGTCCGCCCGTCGCTCTGAGAGCAGCGGCTGCCGGCCCCGGATGTCAGTGTCAGCGCGCTCGCACTCGAGTCGGCGCTGTGGGCATGTGCGCGTCGAGGCGGCGCGAGAGCGGCCAAACGGTCCGGCTCGACGGCACGCACGCGCTCAGCGCACGGTGATGCGGATGGGGCAGGGTCGAGCCATGCCAGACGCAGGTGATGCACGAACCCGGAGCGAGCCATCCACCGACGAGCGGGGGGCCGCCTCGGTGGTCGTCGTGGGGCACGCGGCGCGCGACCTCGTGCTCCGCGTCGACGAGATCCCGGAGGCGGGAGCGAGCGCGACTGTCGATCGCCGGATCGAGCGGCTCGGCGGCAAGGGCGCGAACATCGCGGTCGGCCTGCGGCAGCTCGAGCCCTCCGTCGTAGCCGTGCTGGTCGCCGTGCTCGGCGCCGATGCCGCCGGCGAGGCCGCTCTCCGCGAGGCGAGCGACGCGGGCATCGACGTGCGCCACGTCGCTCGCCGCGGCACCACGGCGCTGCTGGTCGACCTCGTCGCAGGCGAAGGCGAGCGTCGGCTGCTCGAGCACGTGACGGAGGAGTCCCTGCTCGCCGCCGACGACATCCGGGCGGTGGAGGACGAGCTGAGAGCGGCCGCCGTCGTGGTGCTGCAGCTGCAGCAGCCGGACGACGCGCTGCTCGCTGCCGCGAAAGCCGCGCACGCCGGCGGCGCCCGCATCGTGCTCGACGGCGCGACCGAGGGAGGCCCGCGCGACGAGCTGCTGTCGCTCGCGACCGTCGTGCGCGCAGACGCTGCGGAGGCGGTCATCCTCACGGGGGCCGAGATCGACGGCGTGGACGACGCTGAGCGCGCTGCGCGCGAGCTGCTGGCCAAGGGTCCGACGCTCGTGGCGCTCTCCGTGCCGGATGTCGGCGACCTGCTCGTGTGGGACGGAGGCACGCAGCTCTACCCGCACGGCGACGCCCCGGTGGTCGATCCCACAGGCGCGGGCGACGCGTTCGTCGCGGGGCTCGTCGCCGGTCTCGCGCGCGGCTTGGCACCGCGCGAGATCGGTCGGCTCGCGGCGGACGCCGCGGCAGCGACCGTGCAGCGGCTCGGCGGGCACCCCGAGCTGGGCGCCCTTGCCGACGACGGCGGTGCATCGCACGGCGACCGGGCCGGCGCGTGACGCGCCCGTTCGCCTTCGACGTCGCACCGTGGAGCATCGGCGTCCGGGGATTCGACCCATCCGGGCTCGCGCATCGCGAATCGGTGTTCGCGCTCTCGAACGGCAACATCGGGTGGCGCGGCGGCCTCGACGAGGGCGACCCGTGCGGCATCCCGGGCAGCTACCTGAACGGCGTGTTCGAGGAGCACCCGATGCCCTACGCGGAGGATGGCTACGGCTACCCGGATGTGGGCCAGAGCGCCGTCAACGTGCCCAACGGCCAGGTCATCCGCCTGCTGGTGGACGACGAGCCGTTCGACATCCGGACCGGCGTGCTGCAGCGGCACGAGCAGCGGCTCGACCTCCGGGGAGGGACGCTCCATCGTGACGTCGAGTGGACGTCGGTGGCCGGCCGGGAGGTGCGCGTGACCTCCACGAGGCTCGTCTCCCTCGAGCACCGAGCAGTCGCGGGCGTGCGCTACGAGGTCGAGGCCGTCGACGCACCCGTCGTGGTGACGATCCAGTCGGAGATCGTCGGCGACGTGCCGCAGCCCACCTCGCACCCCGATCCGCGCGTGCAGCAGGCGCTCGACGGCGCGCTGCGCGGCGCCGGCGGATTCGTCCTCGGCTCCGCGGCAACCCTCGTGCACCGCACGCGGGGCAGCGGTCTCGGCATCGCCGTCTCGATGGACCACCTCGTCACCGCCTCGACCGCGACCCCGCCCGTGGTGATGACGGAGGCATCCGATGACCTCGCACGCACCTCCGTGCGCGTCCGCCTCGCACCGGGTGAGCGGGTCGAGCTCGTGAAGCTCGTCGGCCATGCCTGGTCGGCGTCGCTCTCGGTCTCGGCGCTGCGCGATCGCGCCGAGGCGGCGGTGGCGGATGCGCTGCGCGGCGGATGGGAGGCGCTGGTAGCGGCGCAGCGCGCGCGCCTCGACGACTACTGGGGGTGCGCCGACGTCGAGGTGGAGGGCGACCCGCGGCTCCAGCAAGCGGTGCGATTCGCGCTCTTCCACGTCTTCCAGGCCGGCGCCCGGCTCGAGCTGCGCTCGGTGCCCGGCAAGGGGCTCACGGGAGCGGGCTACGAGGGTCACACGTTCTGGGACTTCGAGGCGTTCGTGCTGCCGGTGCTCACCTCGACCGCCCCTGAGGCGGCGGCGCAGGCGCTGCGCTGGCGCCATGCGACCCTCGACCGCGCTCGCGAGCGCGCGAGGACACTGGGCTTCGCCGGCGCGGCGTTCGCGTGGCGCACGATCGACGGGCGGGAGTGCTCGGGCTACTGGCCCGCGAGCACCGCGGCGCTGCATCTCAACGCCGACATCGCGGCGGCGGTGCTGCACCACGTGCGGGCGACCGGCGACGTCGCCTTCGAACGGGACGCCGGGCTCGAGATCCTCGTCGAGACGGCACGGCTGTGGATGTCGGTCGGCCGACGCGACGCGGACGGCGGGTTCCACATCGACGGCGTGACGGGGCCCGACGAGTACTCGGCGCTCGTCGACGACAACCTCTTCACCAACCTGATGGCGCGGCTCAACCTCGAGGGCGCGGCGGCGGCGGCGCGGCGGCACCCCGATGTCGCGCGGGCGCTCGCCGTGCATGACGACGAGGTGGGCGGATGGGTCGCCGCAGCCGCCGCGATGCACGTGCCGTTCGACGACGAGCGGCAGGTGCACTCGCCGTCAGCCGGCTGGACCGATCTCGCGCGCTGGGACTTCGCCGCGACAACCGCGGAGCGGTACCCGCTCCACGACCACTTCCCGTACTTCGATCTGTACCGCAAGCAGGTCGTGAAGCAGGCGGATCTCGTGCTGGCGCTGCACTTCGCGCACGAGGCGTTCACCCCGCGGGAGAAGGCGCGCGCGTTCGCGTACCAGGAGGCGCTCACGGTGCGCGACTCGTCGCTCTCCGCGGCCGCGCAAGCGGTCATCGCCGCTGAGGTGGGACAGCTCGAGCTGGCCGCCGACTACCTGGCCGAAGCGGCGACGCTCGACCTGGACGATCTGCACGAGAACACCGACGAGGGCCTCCACATCGCATCGCTCGCCGGCCTCTGGACGGCGCTCGCCGCCGGCTTCGGCGGCATGCGCGAGAGCGCGGTCGGCGTGCGCTTCGCGCCGAGGCTGCCGCCGCAGCTGACGAGGCTCGCGTTCGGCGTGCGGCTGCACGGCCGCACCCTGCGCGTCGACATCGGGCCGGATGCGACGACGTACGAGCTGGGGGAGGGTCCGCCGCTGCGCATCGGCCACTTCGACGACGAGCTCGTGCTGCGACCCGGGCGGCAGACGGCGAGGACGCCGCCGCTCGCCGACCCCGGACCCCGCCCGGCGCAGCCCGACGGTCGCGCTCCGCGGCCCTTCGAGACAGCGCTGCGCGCGGAGGCATGAGCAGCGGCCCGAACGGGCGTGACAGCGCCGCGCGCTTCACAGCGCCGATCGCTGCCGCATGCGTCAGAATCGGACCATGCGCGACGAGCCACCGGATCATCGCGACGGTGGCTGGGTAGGGGAGTCGGCGCTCATCCTCGGCGTCGCGGCGCTCATCGGCGCGATGCTGCCGGTGGTCAGCGACTACATCGCCGGGCCGGTCGCTGCCGTCGCGATCCTGCTCGGTCTGCTCGGCGCCCGTCGGCATCAGGCCGGTCGTGCGGCTCGCGTGGCTCCCGCGATCGCTGGCACGGTGCTGGGCGCGATCGCGCTCTTCGTCGTCGTGCTGATGCTCGCGGCATCCCAGAGCTGACGCCATCGCGCTACAGCGCGCGCTCCCAGACGCCGTCGAGCAGCATCAGCACGATGACGCACCCGTGGTCGTCGTGCCGAGCGAGCCGGATGTAGGTGAGGATCGGAGTGGCGGTGAGACGGTCGACGTCGACCGCCGTGTCGGATGCCCACGCCCGGAGCCCTTCGGGTCCGGTGACATGCGTGTTCAGGTCGAGCAGCAGCTCCTCGATCTGGGCTTCGCTGAAGGCGACGTTCGGAGCAGGGCTCCTAGCCATGTCTCAATATTAGCCGCGTCGGCTAAGGAAACGGCTGGCGATCTCATAGGCGCAAGGCCGCGGTCCATCACCTGGCGATGGCGCCGGTCAGTGCGGCTTCGTCGCCCGTATGCGCTCGATCGTCCCGGCCTTCAGCCGCTCCGCCTCGTCGATCGAGAAGCCGGCGGCCTCGACGAGCGGCCGCTGTCGGCGGGTGAAGTGCTCGCCCGCGAACGGCACGGAGCCGAGCTCGACCAGCCGCTGCGCGAGCCGCAGCGGCAACCAGGTGCTCACGACGTGGTCGAGCAGCAGCAGCGTGCCGCCAGGCTCGAGCACGCGGTGCATCTCGCGGATGGCCGTTGCCGGGTCGGGGATGCTGCACAGCCCCAACGCGCACACCACCGTCTCGAAGGACGCGTCGTCGAAGGGCAGCCGCTGCGCATCCGCCTCGAGCAGGGTCGCGGCGCGGCCGGCCTCCGTCAGTCGCCGCCTGGCCTCGGCGAGCATCCCGGGGCTCACGTCGATCCCGGTGACGACTGCGTCGGGCGGGAAGAGCAGCACGTTGCTGCCGGTGCCGACCGCCACTTCGAGCACCCGCCCGTGCACGCGGGTCCCGATCCACTCCCTGCCGCCGGTGAACCAGACGCGCTCGAGCCGCGCCATGGTGACGTCGTAGGTGGGCGCGGCCTTGTCCCACACGCGCCGCTGCTTCGCCGTCGGCCCCTCGCGAGCCTCGCCTCTCATGCGCTCGACGCTACTCGCGAGCGGCGGCCGCCGCACGGCTCGGCCACCCCGCGATCGCTCAGCGCGAGCGCGGGAGAATGGCCGGATGCGCGAGCTCGAGCACTGGTCCCTGTCGGCGATGTGGTGGCACGTCTACCCGCTGGGCGCGACGGGCGCGCCCATCCGCGACGCCGACGCATCCGCCCCCGTCGTGCACCGCCTGCCCCGACTCGAGGCTTGGCTCGACCACGTCGTCGAGCTCGGGCTCAACGGCATCGCGCTCGGACCGGTGTTCGCGAGCAGCACGCACGGCTACGACACGACCGATCACTTCCGCATCGACCCGCGGCTGGGCGACGACAGCGACTTCGACCGGCTCGTCGCGGCGGCGCACGACCGCGGCATCCGGGTGCTGCTCGATGGCGTCTTCAACCACGTCGGCCGCGAGCACCCCGCGTTCCAGGCAGCGCTCCAGCACCGCGACAGCCCGGAGGCGGCGCTGTTCCGGCTCGGCGACGACGGCGACGCCGACGTCTTCGAGGGACACGACGCGCTCGTCGCGCTCGACCACACGACGGATGCGACGGCCGAGCTCGTCACGCGCGTCATGACCCACTGGCTCGACCGCGGCGCCGACGGCTGGCGGCTCGACGCCGCCTACAGCGTGCCGCCCGAATTCTGGGCGCGAGTGCTGCCCGCAGTGCGGGAGCGTCACCCGGATGCGTGGATCCTCGGCGAGGTCATCCACGGCGACTACGCCGCGCTCGTCGAGGCGTCGACGATGGACGCGGTGACGCAGTACGAGCTGTGGCAGGGCATCTGGCACAGCCTCGCCGAGCGCAACCTGTTCGAGCTGCAGCACGCGCTCGGCCGGCACAACGCGCTGCTCGCGACCTTCACGCCCTACACGTTCATCGGCAACCACGACGTGACGCGCATCGCCACCGCCGTGGGCGCCGACCTCGCGCCGCACGCGCTCGCGCTGCTGTGCACGGTCGCCGGCACGCCCGCGATCTACGCGGGCGACGAATACGGCGCCGAGGGCGTCAAGGAGGAGCGGATCGGCGGCGACGACGCGATCCGCCCCGAGCTGCCCGACGCCCCGCCGGCCCGCGACGAGCTGCCGGAGGTCGCCCGGGCGGCCCTCGACCTGCACCGCACGCTGATCGCCATCCGGCGCCGGCATCCGTGGCTGACGAGGGCGCAGACCGACGTCGTGGACGTCGCCAACGGCACGATCGTCTGCCGCACGGCGACGGCGGATGCCGCCATCATCACCGCGCTCAACCTCACCGACGAGGCGGTGCGGCTGCCCGCCGCCGACGCGGCCACCGCGCTCGCGGGCACCGGCGGCGTGGAGGGCGGCCGCATCGCGCTGCCGGCGCGCGGCTGGGCGATCCTCTCGAGCTGAAGGCGGCCCGCAGCGGCTGAGGCGAGCGCGAGTTGTCCCGCCGCGCATGTCGCGGGACCATGAGTCCGATCGTGTCGGGTCGAGGGCCGGGCGATGCCGCGCAACCGAGTCGCGGGCTGGGAGACGAGGTGGATCGATGGAGACGCTCGCCGACGCGCTCGTCGGTCATCGATTGCTCGAGTCGAAGACCTACCTCCCGCGGCACCAGCGGCGCGCCGTGCCGCGGCCGCGACTGCTCGATCGGCTCGACGAGGGGATGGGCTCGGCGCTCACCCTCGTCTCCGCACCGGCCGGCTTCGGCAAGTCGACGCTCCTCGCCGCGTGGCTGGAGCGCCGACAGCGAGCCTCCGTCGGCGAGGGCTCGGCCGCCTGGCTGTCGCTCGACGCCGGCGACAACGAGCCCACCCTGTACTGGACGTACGTCATCACCGCGCTGAGGACCGTGGCGCCCACGGTCGGCACCGACGCGCTCGCGCTGCTGGAGGCGCGATCGCCGACGATCCGACAGGTCCTCACCGCGCTGCTCAACGACGCCGCGACGCTGCAGCGAGACGTCGTGCTCGTGCTCGACGACTATCACGTGATCGAGTCCCGCGAGGTGCACGACGGGATGGCGTTCCTGCTCGACCACGCACCCGCGCGACTGCACCTCGTGCTCTCGAGCCGCGCCGATCCACCGCTCCCGCTGGCACGGATGCGCGCTCGTGGCGAGCTCACCGAGCTCCGTGCCGCCGATCTTCGCTTCACCGCCGAGGAGGCCGCGGCGTACCTCGTCGAAGCGATGCACCTGCCGCTCACCGCGCAGGACGTCTCGACGCTCGGGACCCGCACGGAGGGGTGGATCGCGGCACTGCAGCTCGCGGCGCTCTCGATGCAGGGCCGGGATGATCTCGCGGGCTTCGTCGCCGCCTTCGCGGGCGACGACCGCTACATCGTCGACTACCTGGTCGAGGAGGTGCTGCAGCGCCAGCAGGAGCACATCCGCGCGTTCCTGCTCGACACGTGCATCCTCGGCCGCATGAGCGCGGCGCTGTGCGACGCGGTGACGGGCCGCACCGACGGCCGCGCGATGCTCGAGGCGCTCGACCGGGCGAACCTGTTCCTCGTGCCGCTCGACGACCGCCGGCGCTGGTACCGCTACCACCACCTCTTCGCCGAGGTGCTGCAGTCGCGGCTGCTGGACGAGCGGCCGGTCGAGGTGGCCGAGCTGCACCGGCGGGCGAGCGGCTGGTTCGCGCAGCACGGCGACCACGACGCCGCGATCCACCACGCGCTCGCCGCCGGCGACCATCCGCTCGCCGCGCACCTCATCGAGGGGGCGGTCCCGGCGATGAGCCGCGCGAGACGGGAGGTCACGCTCCGCGCATGGCTCGAAACGCTCCCCGAGGAGCTCTTCCGCGACCGTCCGGTGCTGAGCCTCGCCTTCGTTGGCGCCCTCCTCTCGACCGGCGAGGTGCAGGGTGTCGAGCCGCGACTGCGGGACGCGGAGCGCTGGGTCGACGCGGATGAGCCCGAACGGGCGGGCACGGATGCCGAGCCGACCGAGCCGATCGTCGTGGACGCGACGGAGCGCCGCCGGCTCCCTGCAGCCGTCGCGGTGTACCGCTCCGGCCTCGCGTTGGCCGGTGGTGACGCCGCCGCGACGGAGCACCACGCTCGTCGCGCCCTCGATCTGGTCGAGCCGGACGATCACTTCCGCCGCGGAGCGGCCTCCGCGCTGCTGGGACTTGCGCTGTGGGGGAGGGGTGACCTCGAGGGCGCGTACGACGGCTACGCCGAGGCGTCGGCCAGCTTCCGCACTGCCGGCTACATCTCCGACGTGCTCGGCTGCGCCATCACCCTTGCCGACATCCGCGTGACGCAGGGCCGGCTGGACGACGCGCTGTCGAGCTACGAGCATGGGCTGCAGCTCGCCCTCGCGCAACCGGCGCCGGCCCCGCGCGGCATCGCCGACATGCACGTCGGGATCAGCACCATCCAGCGTGAGTGGGGAGCGCTGGACGCCGCGGCCGGGCATCTCGCGCAGAGCGAGCGCCTCGGCGAGCACACCGGACTGCCCAAGCACCCGTACCGCTGGCGCGAGGCGATGGCGCAGCTCCGAGCCGCGGAGGGCGACTCCGCCGCTGCGGTCGCGCTGCTCGACGACGCGGACCGCGTCTATGTCGCCGACATGGCGCCGAACCTGCGCCCGATCCCCGCCCTCCGGGCGCGCGCGTGGCTCGGGCAGGGGAGGGTGGCAGAAGCCCTCGCTTGGGCTCGCGAGCTCGGGCTGTCGGTCGACGACGACCTCTCGTTCCTGCGCGAGTTCGAGCACGTCACCCTCGCGAGGATCCTGCTCGCGCGCCACCGCACGCAGCCGGGGACCGACTCCCGCCGGGACGCGATCCGGCTGCTCGATCGCCTCCTCGATGCCGCGGACGCCGGCGGTCGGGGCGGGACGGTCATCGAGATCCTCGTGCTGCAGGCGATCGCGCATCAGCTCGGCGGTGACCTGCCTGCTGCCCTGGTGCCGCTCGAGCGGGCGCTCGCGCTCGCGGAGCCCGAGGGCTACGTGCGCGTGTTCGTCGACGAGGGGCATCCCATGGCCGTGCTCCTCCGGGCCGCCGCGCGCAGTGCCCCGAACCCGGAGTACGTCACCCGACTGCTCGGCTCGTTCGCGCACGGCGACCCGACGCCGCGTCGCACGGAGACCGCGACGACGCTGTTCGAGCCGCTGAGCCCCCGCGAGCGCGAGGTGCTCGGCCTGCTCGACACCGAGCTGAGCGGCCCAGAGATCGCGCGCCGGCTGGTCGTGTCGCTCAACACCGTGCGGACGCACACGAAGAGCATCTACGCCAAGCTCGGTGTCACGAGCCGGCGGGCGGCCGTGCTGCGCGGCCGCGAGACCGGGCAGCTCGGGAGCGAGCGAGGCCGCTCCGCCTGACCGCGTCAGATGCGCACGACCACGCTGCCCTTCTTGCGGCCGGTGTCGACGTAGCGATGCGCGTCGGCGATGTCGGCGAGGTCGAACGACCGGTCGATGACGGGCTTGAGCAGACCGGCCTCGGCGAGCCGTGCCACCTCCGCGAGCTGGTCGGTCGTGAACGGCACGTTGCCCGCGACGATCCGTTTGCCGGTGCGTCGGCTGCGGCTGCGAGCGCCGACGACGCCGGCGAGATCGGCGATGACCGAGAGCAGCGCTCCGCCCGGCTGGATGAGCGGCTCGAGCTGACGGAACGGCACGTTGCCGACGCAGTCGACGATCACGTCGTAGCGGTGCGACTCGTGCGCGAAGTCGGTCGTCGAGTAGTCGATGACCCGGTCTGCGCCGAGCGAGCGGACCAGCTCGGCGTTGCCGCCGCTGGTGACCCCGGTGACCTGCGCACCAGCGAGGTGCGCGAGCTGCACGGCGGCTGAGCCGACCGCGCCGGACGCACCGTTGACCAGCACGGATGCGCCGGGAGCGAGACCGGCGCGGTCGAGGAATGCCCGCGCGGTGATGCCGCCGAAGACCACGGCGACCGCCTCCTCGAAGCTCAAGCTCGCGGGCTTGCGCGCGATGGCCGCGCCCTGCGGGACCACGACGTGCTCCGCGTGCCCACCGAACCCGGGCGTCAGCATCGTCACGACCTCGTCGCCCGGGCGGAGCGCCGTGACGCCCGGACCCACCGCCTCGACGATCCCGGCGGCGTCCATGCCGAGGACGCGGATGCGTGGGGCGAAGAACCCGAGCGTGAGTGACGAGAGCAGCTTCACACCCTTCGGCACGTCCTTGGTGCGGGCGCGGTGGTCGGCGGCGCTGACCGTGGTCGCGCGCACCTCGACGAGGACCTCGCCGGTGCCCGGCGAGGGCTTGGGCACGTCCTCGATCCGGACGACCTCCGGGCCGCCGAAGCGGCGGTGCACGGCTGCCTTCATCAGCGTCGCATCGGTGTCGATGGCACGTCGGTGCTTCATCATCGGGCTCCTTGTCGGGGTCGTCGGGGTTGAGAGAGGTGGTCGGGGGTCTCGATCGCTCGCACGGAGATGAGGATCATCCCGAGGTCGCGCACCCTGGTGAGCAGTCCGTGCAGCGCTGCCTGGTCGGCGACCGGGCCGCGGAGCGTGGTGGTGCCGTCGCTCTCGCGAGTGAGGTCGACGCCGTCGAACCACGCTGCGCGGCGGTCGTCGAGATGTCCGCTCACGCGGAGCTCGTAGGCGCCGGGCCCGGAGAGGGAGGGAGTCGAGGTCATGGCAGTGCGGCGACCCGGGCGGCGGAGGGGCGTCCACGGCGCTTCGGGCGGCGGATGACGAGCTCGGCGACGGCGAGGTTGATGGCCCAGCCGGCACCGTTCAGGAGCGCGACGCTCAGCTCCGTCTCGCCGAGGATCGCCTCGCCGAGCCCGAGCGTGAACACCTGGGTGCCGGCGCCGAGACCGATCGCGACCGCGCGGATCATCCACGCCCGGTGACGAGCGACGTCGCGGCGCCGGATGGCGGCGAAGCCGAGCACGATGCTCACCGCCATGCCCGTGCCAGCGAGCAGCCGGAGCACGAACAGGAGCTCGCTCCCGCCGGCCAGCGCGGAGGAGACGCTGAGCCAGAGGCCCGACAGGGCGGCGACGAGCCCGATGCCCAGCAGCAGCCGGCCCGCGGTGCGGTGCCACGCGGGTCGATTGCGGCGCAGGCCCGCGGAGAGCTGGAACGCGCCGAGGATCACGAAGATCGTCGCCCCGACGATGTGGAGGAGCACCGCGAGGGTCAGTGGGGCGGCCGGCTCGGCACCGGCGCCGCCGGCACCCATCGAGAGCGCTGCGCGCCGCAGCGCGTTCGCGATGATCGGGATGAGCCCGAGCGCGATGATCGCCGTCGGGACGAGCCAGCCGAGCCTGCGTGCCGTCCGGGTGGCTCGAGGTGCTCGAGCTCGCGGCGGCGCGGGCGCTGCGTCCATGATCGCGTCCATCGGTGTCAGGCGGCGGTGGTCGGGTCGAGCCGTGCTCGATCCCGGGTGCCCGCGGCGTCGTCGGCGCGCCCTCGCCGAGCGGTCCAGAGCGAGCCGCCCAGCCAGACCAGCGCCAGCCCGACCGGCACGGCGACGAACCGACCGAGGGTGTGGGGGAGCACGGGCACCAGCAGCGTGGACAGTGCCCCGACAGCGAGGAGGATGCCCGCCCAGCGCGGCAGCATCCGTGCTCGGAACGTCGCGACGCCGAACAGCAGGCCGCCGAGCAGGTACGCGGCGAAGGCGAACGTGCCCAACCCCTCGAGCGCGCCGAGGCTGCCATCGGCGGGGGCACCGCTGAAGATGCCGAGGATGTCCTCGACCACGTCCGGCGCCTGCGTCACGATCGCCGGCAGCACGAGGGCCTCGACGAAGCTGAACGCCGCGGCGGTCAGCAGGAAGCCTCCGAAGACGAGCAGGCCGAGGAGCCCGAGCACGCCGGACTCCTCCCGCTGGTGCAGGTACATGCCCGTCACGCCGATGAGCCCGAGGACTCCCACCGCGACAGTCATCCAGGCGACGATCGCCCATCCGGGTGTCGCGACGGCGGCGACGGTCTCGGCAGGATGGACGAATTGGATCGCGATGTACAGCAGGCCCGACAGCATGGCGGAGACGCCGGCCGCCCGGGCGAGGTGTGAGGTTGTGGGGGCCACGTCCTGCTCCTTTGCGCGTCCCCGCCCGGAGCGGCGGGGGTTGCTCTCAAGCTACGGAGCGACCTGGTGGCCGGGCATCACCAGGTGTGGTGATCGTCGTGGTGATCTTCGCCGTGCTCGCGCGGACTCCCGCACCGGTCGGCGGGGCGGCCTCAGGCTTTGAGGAACCGCAGCAGCGCTGCGTTGAACGCGCCGGCGTGCGTGAGGTTGCAGCCGTGCGGGGCGCCCTCCAGCACCACGAGCTCGCTGTCGGGAATGGCCGCGTGCGTGCGGGCACCCGAGCCCTCGAACGGCACGATGCCGTCCGCGTCGCCGTGGATGACGAGCGTCGGCACGGTGACCTTCGTCAGGTCGTCGCGGAAGTCGGCGATGCCGAACGACTGCATCGCCTCGAGCGCCGCGAGCCGGTCGGCTTGCTTGCACAGTGCGATCGCCCGCTGCCGATCCGCCTCGGTCACCAGCACCTCGCCGTCGGCGTTCCGCGAGTAGTAGTCCTTCGTGAACCGGTCGAAGAAGCCGTCGGGGTCGGTCGTCAGCTGGAGGGTCATCGCGCCCGCCTTCATCGCGCTGAGCGGACCCTGCGGGTTGTCGGGAAGGTGCATCATGCGCGGGGTGACCGACGAGGCGAACACGACGCTCCTGAGCCGCTCCTCGCCGTGCCGGGCGATGTAGCGCGCCACTTCGCCGCCGCCCATCGAGAAGCCGACGAGCGTGACGTCCCACAGGTCGAGCGCCTCGAGCACGCCCGCGAGGTCGTCCGCGAGCGTGTCGTAGCCGTAGCCCGTCTTGGGCTTGTCGCTCTGCCCGAACCCGCGGCGGTCGTAGGCGATCGAGCGGAAGCTCGCGTCGACGAGGCACGGCAGCTGCGGCGCCCACGTCGCGCTCGAGAGCGGCCATCCGTGCAGCAGCACCACCGGCCTGCCGACGCCACGGTCGTCCACGTGCAGCCGCACGTCTCGCAGGCCAAGCATGCGGGAGTTGACGACGACCTCGGTCATGGCGGCTCCTTCGTCGCGGCGCTGCGGTTGGGCATCCAGGGTACGTGCTTGTACCCCAAATCGCACGTGAGCGACATCGGAGGGCGCCTAATTGGCACGCGCGACGGTGACCGGGAATAGTTCAAATTGCAAGCGGTTGGCTAGAGTGGCAAGACGTCCGCCGGGATGCCCACGCGGCAGTCCCCGAACTCCAGAAGGAATCGAATCCATGACGAAGATCGCCATCATCACCGGCAGCACGCGACCCAACCGCATCAACCTGGGTGTCGCGCAGTGGGTCACCGAGCTCGCGCAGCAGCGCGGCGACGCAGAGTACGAGCTGGTCGACATCGCCGACTTCAACCTGCCGCTGTACGACGAGCCGATGCCGGCGGCGTACCAGCAGTACACGAAGCAGCACACGCAGGCGTGGGCGGCGAAGATCGCGGAGTTCGACGGCTACGTCTTCGTCACCGGCGAGTACAACCACTCCGTCACGCCGGCGCTCGCGAACGCGATCTCGTTCCTGAACGCCGAGTGGAACAACAAGGCAGCGGGCATCGTCGGCTACGGCTCGGCCATGGGTGCGCGCGCCGTCGAGCACCTCCGCGGCATCCTCTCGGAGCTGCAGATCGCCCACGTGCAGAAGACGGGCATGTTCTCGCTCTTCACCGACTTCGAGAACTTCTCCGCCTTCAAGCCCACCGAGCTGCAGGCCGCATCGGTCGCACCGATGCTCGACCAGCTCATCGAGTGGACGCGCGCGCTCGAGAGCGTGCGCAAGGGCGAGCTCGTCGACGCCTGATCGACTGCTGCATAAGCGGGCCACCCAAGGGGAGGCCCGCTTCTCTGCGTCTGCGGAGGGGCTTGCGCGCGCGACGTGCGCGGTCACTGAGCGAGGGATCCGCCATCCCGCACCGATGCGACCACGTCGAGGATCGCTCGAGCGGTCGCGGCGGCTCCATCGGGCTCCGCGACCAGGCCCGCGTGGCTCGCGCCCGCGATCAGGCGATGTGCGCTGTTGGTCGACAGCGCAGCCATCCGCGCCTGCGCGGCGGACGATGCGGCGTCATGCCCGCTCGCCGTCACGACGATCAGCGGCGTGTCTCCGAGGTCGGTGAGCGATGCCGCTTCCCTCGCCGCGTCACCCGCGTCCGCGTACTCATCGATGGTGCTGCGGACGTCGGCAGCAGTGATGACGCGAGCGGGCGCCTGCCGATCGCCATCCGGGGGCGGGCCGTCGGCCGCGACCACGGAGACCAAGCGGCCCAGCCCCAGCTGAGCCGGGGCCGCTGCGAGTGCGAAGACACGGTTCAGGAGGTAGGGGCGGTCCTCGTGCTCGGCTGCTGCCGCGCTCGGCGCCGTCGAGTCGATCAGCACCATGCCGGCGACCTCGCTCGGATAGCGGGCGGCGAAGACCTGCGCGTAGAGGCCGCCGAAGGAATGCCCGGCCAGCAGGTACGGTCCCGATTCGCCGCCTCGCTCCAGCAGGGTGTGCAGGTCGGTCGCGATCTGGATGCCGTGAGGTGCGCTGGGCGCGGGGTCGCTCCATCCCCGGCCGGCGCGGTCGTAGACGCACACCCGGGTGTCGCTCGCCACGGCCGGAGTGATCCGCCAGAGGTCGGAGGACATGTTGCCGCCGCCCGCCTCGAGCACGACGGTGGGGCTGCCGGAGCCGGTGCAGTGCAGGTGCAGGTGATGGTCGCCGACATCGATCAGCCGGCCGGGGACGGGCGCCTGCGCGGCCGCGGCCTCGCCGAGCGTCTGGTAGCCGGCGCCGACCGACGAGAGCGCGAGCATCGCGATCACCGGGTAGAGCAGCCATCGAGTGCGCGAGCCGCGCAGCCGCCGGCCGACACGGACCGTCATCCAGATGGCGAGTCCGAGCATGACCGGGGGCCAGACCCAGCTGACGACGAGCCGCATCGGCGAGCCGAACAGCACGAGCAGCAGACCGCCGATGCCCATGACCAGCGCCGGCGCGAACGCCCAGCGCTGCGGACGATCGGTGGATCGCGTCGAGAGCACCGCGAGCATGGCCCAACCCAGTGCGAACCCGCACAGCACCGAGCCGGTGACGGCGCTCTCGGTGGCGGGTCCGAGCGGCGCGGCGACCAGGAGGGCGGCGGCCACCGCCCCGGTGGCCAGCGACCCTCCCACGACCCATCCCATGCGGTCCCGCCGCACGCGCGCGGGGACGGTGGGGGGACGCTGCCCGGTCGCGCGGCGCTGCCCGGGCGCTTCGGGGGAAGGGGCGGCGATGAGGCTCGACCTGGCGATCACGACGGACTCCGTTCCGAGGGCCGCGCCGCGCGAGTGCTGCGGCGGGCTTGGGTGATGGATTCACGGTACGGCCGCCGCACCGGTCCGCGTAGGACGCGAGGTTGACGATCTCGGCCACGACGGTGGCGGCCCATCCAGCACGCGCCGCCGCGTCCGACGGGAAGTGATCAGGCTGGGCCGAAGTGGTGGCGGTGGTCGCTCGGCGTGGTGCTCAGGCGACGGCGGAAGACCCGGTTCATGGTCTCGGGCGTGCCGAAGCCGCTCTCGCGAGCCACGAGCTCCACCGGGCTGAGCGTGGTCTCCAGCAGCCGACACGCGTGCGCCAACCGCAGCGCCTCGACGTGCTCGGCCGGCGTGGTGCCGACCTCGGTCTTGAACCGCCGGCTGAACTGGCGCTCCGACAGGTGGGCGTGCGCGGCCATGACGGGGATGGACAGGTCGTCCGTCAGGTGGTCGGGCAGCCACTCGAGCAGATCGCGGATCGGTTCGTCGTCGATCGACTGCGCGGCCAGCAGCGCCGAGAACTGCTGCTGGCCTCCCGAGCGTCGCAGGTACACGACGAGACGGCGGGCGACCGTCGCCGCAGCGGACCGGCCGTGGTCGTCGGCGACCAGCGCCAGAGCGAGGTCGATCCCCGCGGTGACGCCCGCTGACGTCCAGACGTTCCCGTCGTGGACGTAGATGGCGTCCGGCTCGACCGAGACCTCCGGGTAGCGGCGCGCGAGCAGCTCGCACTCGGCCCAGTGCGTGGTCGCTCGGCGGCCGTCCAACAGGCCCGCAGCGGCGAGCAGGAACGCGCCGGAACAGACCGAGGTCACTCGGCGCGACTCGCCCGCGATCCGACGGATGCCGTCGACGAGCTTCGCGTCGGCAGCTGCGATCTCCATGTCCCGGCCGCCGGCGACCACGAGCGTGTCGACGGGACCGACGACCGCATCGATGGGTGCGGAGGCGAACTCGAGCCCGCTCGTGGAGCGCACCTGCCCGCCATCCGTGCTGACGATCTCGGTCTCGTAGCCGGGGATCCGCAAGAAGCGGGAAGCGGTGGAGAAGACCTCGAGCGGGCCCGTGACGTCGAGGATCTGCGCGGAGTCGAATCCGACGATGACGATGCGCGGTTCCATCGCTCCTCAGCTCTTCTGAACGCTCTCCGTCCCTCCGGACGCCCTCGGTCCCTCTGAGCCCCTTCAGCCCATCCGTCTCGCCCTCAGTCCTGCACGATCGGCTCGAGCGTCAGGAAGAGCCCGCCGTAGGGCGGCAGGCTGACGCTGAAGCTCTGCAGGTCGTCGACGTGGCCGATGCTGTCGCCGGTCGCGGCGTCGATGACGGTGCACTGGGTCGTCAGCGCCTCGGAGTGCACGGTGCCGTCGACGGGCTCACCCGAGAAGTTGAGCACCGTCACCTGGATGCGCGCATCCGGGTCGGTCGCGACGCCGTCGTCGAGCCGGTGGACGAGCACGAGCATGCTCGGGTGCGCGACGTGGGGCACGTCGAGCTGCGTCGCGGTCGCGACCCCGTGCGAGCGGCGGATCCGCAGCACCTCGGCGAGGCCGTTCACGAACGAGTCCGGCTGCTCGATCTGCGCCGGCAGCGAGCCGTAGAGCGCCCGCCCGCGCGGCATGCCGGAGGTCGAGGTCGTGGCGTCGGGGAAGGCGTCGAGCAGGTCGTGCGCGCCGCGCTCGATCCACCGCGTGTCGCCCGTCCTGATGAGGTCCTGCACCTGCTCCGCCGGCACCGTGAGCATGCCCGTGAGGTCCCAGCCCGAGAGCGCGAAGACGCCCGGCTGCCACGCGTTGTACTTCGCGAGCAGCAGGTGCGCGTCGCGGATGCCCGGGATCGCCTCGTCGGTGATGTCATCGAGCCGCTCGAAGCCCTGCGTGGCCGCGATGAGCGACGTCGTCGTGCAGGCGATGCCGTTCTGCGTGAAGACGCGGTTGTAGTCGGCGGAGCCGGTGAGCTTCTCGGTGAGCTCGGCGCGGATCGTCTCGGCGAGCTGGGCGCCGGTGACCTCCTCGTGCCGGAACGGGTAGGGGTCGTCGCGGTGCAGCGTCGCCCAGTGGACGAGCTCGTAGGTGAGCTCGTCGTGGTTCTGCATCCCGTGCACGAGCCCGACCGGCTCCACGCCGAGCTCGAGCGACGTCGTGAGCGTGAGCCGCAGGAACTCCGTGTCGCCGGTGGCGAGCGCGTGGTGGTAGCCGGGCCGGCTGACGAAGTCGTACGACAGGTCGGCGCCCACGGCGCTCGTGTCGCGGATGTCCTCGATCGTGAGGTTCAGCTCCTGGAACGTGAAGCCCCCGACCTTGCGCACCATGCCGGCGATGATGTGGTTCGCCGCGTGCGAGAGCGGATGCCCCTCCGACCAGGCGGGGAGGCCCTCCGCCGCCTTCTCGACCCCGAGGAAGCCGTTGGCGTCGAGGCGCAGGGCGCTCGTGCCGAGGTCGCCCAGCGAGTGCAGGGCGTCGCCGATGACGAGGCGCATCCCCGCGAACGTCGGGTCGAGCCAGTTGATCGACGGCTGCCCCTGCTTGAAGTAGTGCAGGTACACCCAGCGGCGCTCCACGCCGTCGACGCCGAGCACGGGCGCCGTCGCGCTCCAGTTCGTCTCCTTGACGCCGGGCACGTAGAAGATGACGCGCTGCAGCTCGCCGATGATGTAGCCGCGGTCGCTCAGCTCCCGCTCGCACGACGGGTCGAGGTTGACCGCGTCCCTGCCCTCCGGCACATCGGGCAGCAGGTGCCAGTCCTCCGGCGGGATCTCGACCATGTGGTAGATGCCGGGATAGTCCTTGAACGCCATCTCGGCGAGCCGGAAGTCGGCGCCCTTGCCCGTGTGGCCGGGGACGATGTCGTCGATCACGCTGCCGTTGTGCGCGTCGGTGACGTCGGAGAGGCGACGGAACGCATCCTCGTCGCCGAAGGCGGGGTCGATCTGCGTGCTGATGCGGTCGAAGTGGCCGTCGACGCTGGGCGTCTCGTGCCAGCCGGTGATGCCGCCGGCGCGCTTCACGGGCCCGGTGTGGAGGCCGTTGATGCCGACGTGCTCGAAGGCCTCCCACAGGGCCTCCTCGCCGAGCGCGTCGAGGAACGACTGCCCCGGCCGGGTGATGAGCGAGATCGGGTAGGCGGTGAACCACACGTCGCTGACGCCGATCGCGCGCCGAGCGTCGGGGCGGGCGTAGGGGTTGCGCCACATGGACGGCTGCCCCGACAGCTGCCGGCTCAGGACGTCGGCGTCCTTGAGCATCGACTGCCGCACGAGCCACTCCACGTACGACGGGTTCGACCCGTTCGCCGTGCGCGGGTCGGTGCGGAACCGCCGCACGCTGCCGCCGCGGAACTGGTCGCGCGGGCGCAGGCGACGGGGACGAGCGGGGTAGCGCTGCTCGTCGTAGGTGATCTCGGGGCCGTGCTCGTCGGGCTCATCCACGCATGCAGTCCTATCACGCCAGCGTGATCGTCCCGAGTGCGTCGCCGCGGCGCGCCCGGGCCGGACCCGCGCCCTGCCAGGATCGAGGCATGCGCGCCCTGCTCCTCGACGCCGTCCGCAGCACGCCCCGGGTCGCCGACGTGCCCGAGCCGGTCGCGCCGCCCGGCGGGGTCGTCGTGCGAGTGATGGCCACGGGGCTGTGCCGGAGCGACTGGCACGCGTGGGCCGGTCACGACGAGATCGCCTTCCCGCACGTGCCGGGGCACGAGCTCGCGGGCGTCGTGTCGGCGGTGGGCGAGGGCGTGCGGCGCTGGGCGCTGGGCGACCGCGTGACGGTGCCGTTCGTGTGCGGCTGCGGCCGGTGCGAGTGGTGCCTCGCGGGCGATGCGCAAGTGTGCCCGTGGCAGCAGCAGCCGGGCTTCACCCACTGGGGCTCGTTCGCGGAGCAGGTGGCGCTGCACGCGGCCGACGCGAACCTCGTGGCGATCCCCGACGGGGTGGACTTCGCGACCGCCGCGAGCCTCGGCTGCCGCTTCGCGACCGCCTACCGGGCGCTCGTCGGCCGAGCCCGAGTCGCGCCGGGGGAGTGGGTGACCGTGATCGGCGCGGGCGGCGTCGGGCTCAGCGCCGTCATGATCGCCCGAGCGCTCGGCGCGCGCCCGATCGCCGTCGACCGCAACCCTGCCGCGCTCGCGCTCGCCGGCAGCCTGGGCGCCGAGCAGACGGTGCTCGCCGACGGCCGCGACGTGCCCTCGGAGATCGCGTCGATCACCGGCGGCGGCAGCCACGTCTCCGTCGACGCGGTCGGCAGCGAGGAGACCAGTGCGGATGCGGTGCTGAGCCTCCGCCGTCGCGGTCGGCACGTGCAGGTCGGCCTGCTGCCGCCGGTGGACGGGCATCCGCGCGTGCCGATGTCGCGCGTGATCGCGTGGGAGCTGGATGTGCTCGGCAGCCACGGCATGGCGGCGGCCGACTACCCGGGCATGCTCGCGCTCATCGAGCGGGGCGTGCTCGAGCCGCAGCGGCTCGTCGAGCGCACCGTCGGCCTCGTCGAGGCCTGCGCGCTGCTGCCCGAGTTCGATCGCGCGACCGCCGCGGGCGTCACGATGATCGACCCGCGGCGGTGACGGCGCGTCAGCTCAGGGGAGCATGTTCCGGTCGGCCGCGGCGGCGCGGGAGACGGGCAGCTCCTCGCCGCGCTTGAGCGCGACGATCTTGCCGGTGCGCGTGAACTCCTCGTCGACCTCGCCGTCGTGGCGGTGCACGACGAGGCTGATGACGATCGCGACGAGCATGTTGAGCACGAACCCGGGCACGATCTCGTAGAGCGTGAAGAAGCCGATCTCGGTGGCCTGCTCGATCGCATCCCAGATGAACACGGTCGCGGCGCCGACGATCATGCCGGCGAGCGCGCCCCAGTTGGTGAGGCGGCGCCAGAAGAGGCTGAGCAGCACGATCGGGCCGAACGCGGCGCCGAAGCCGGCCCACGCGAACCCGACGAGGCCGAGGATGGTGTCGGAGGGGCTGATCGCGAGCACTGCGGCGATGGTCGCCACGGCCAGCACGCACGCGCGCCCGAGGATGACGAGCACCTTCTGCGAGGGCTGCCGCTTGACGAACACCTGGAACAGGTCCTCGACGAGCGCCGAGGAGCACACGATGAGCTGGCTCGAGAGCGTCGACATGATCGCCGCGAGCACCGCAGCCAGCACGAGGCCGGCGACGAAGGGGTGCAGGAGGGCCTGCGACATCGCGAGCACGACCGTCTCGGGGTTCGCGAGCTCCATGCCCGACTGCTGCACGAAGGCGATGCCGATGAAGCCCGAGATGACGGCGCCGATGAGCGAGATGACCATCCAGCCGATGCCGATGCGGCGCGCGGGGCGCGCGTCGGCGACCGACTTGAGCGCCATGAACCGCACGATGATGTGCGGCTGGCCGACGTACCCGAGTCCCCAGGCGAGCGAGGAGATGATGCCGAGCACGACCATGCCGTCGACGTCGGCGGGGATGAGCCCCGAGAGCTGAGCGCCCGAATCGGTGATGCCCTGCTGCACGCCCTGGAGCCCGCCGACGGTGAAGAAGGCGATGATCGGGATGAGGATGAGCGCGATGAACATCATCAGGCCCTGCACGACGTCGGTGAGCGAAGCGCCGAGGAAGCCGCCGAAGAGCGTGTAGAGCAGCGTGACGCCGCTCACGAGCAGCATGCCCCAGATGTAGTTCGCGCCGAACGTCGACTCGAAGAAGACGCCGCCGGCGACCATCCCGGAGGAGACGTAGAACGTGAAGAAGATGAGGATGATGAGGCCCGAGACGATGCGCAGGGCTCTCGAGCGGTCGCGGAGGCGGTTCTCGAAGAAGCTCGGGATCGTGATGGAGTTCTTCGCGACCTCGGTGTAGGCGCGCAGGCGCGGGGCGACGAACTTCCAGTTGAGGTAGGCGCCGATCGTCAGTCCGATCGCGATCCACGCCTCGATGAGGCCGGCGGCGTAGATGGCCCCCGGGAGGCCCATCAGCAGCCAGCCCGACATGTCGGAGGCGCCCGCGGAGAGCGCCGCCGTGAACGGACTGAGCTCGCGGCCGGCGAGCATGTAGTCCTCGTGGCTCTTGGTCTTTCGTGCGGCGTAGATGCCGATGCCGATCATCGCGGCGAAGTAGATCGCGATCGCGAGCAGCTGGAACGTTACGTCAGACATCCTTGTCCCCCCGGTGGATTCGGCACCAACCTTACGCATACCCCGCGCACAGGGATACATGCGACCGGAGCCGCGGCCCCTGCCCGGCCGGCAGCTCTGCGCGTTGTGACGAACCGTGACGCGGCCGCCTTCGCCGCCCGAGCCGGGCCGCCATAGCGTGGCCGCACCGACCCGGAAGGCACACCACCATGACCCGCATCGATGTCTCGCACGCCGGCAGCCTGCCCCGCACGCCCGAGCTGATCGCCGCGAACGCGGCCCGCCCCCTCGCCGCCGACGGCCTCACGCTCGAGCGCGGGCCCCAGTTCGAATCGCTGCTCACCGCGGCGGTCGCCGACCTCGTGCGGCGGCAGCGCGACCTCGGGATCACGATCGTGGGCGACGGCGAGTACGGCAAGGCGATGTCGAGCTCGCAGGACTACGCGGCCTGGTGGAGCTACGTCTTCCAGCGCGTCGAGGGGCTCGAGGTGACCGGCGAGGACATCTTCACCGAGCCGGCGCAGCGCTCGGCGCCCGGCGACATCCGCCTGACGTCGTTCCCGGACCGCCGCGACTGGGTGCGCTTCGCCGACGCCTACCTCGACCCGGAGCACCCGCTGCTCGAATCGTCCCCGGCGACGGCGTTCCCCGCCACGACCGGCGCGCTCCGCTACACCGGGCAGCAGGCGATCGCCACCGACATCGCGAACCTCAAGGCGGGCCTGGATGCGTCGGGCGGCGGGCAGGGCTTCCTCACCGCGCTCTCGCCGGGCTCGGCGTCGCGCATCGCGAACCGCCACTACGCGAGCGAGGAGGAGCATATCTGGGCGTGGGCGGAGGTGCTGCGCGAGGAGTACCGCGCGATCGTCGACGCCGGCCTGATCGTGCAGATCGACGACCCGTCGCTCGCCGAGAACTTCGACCAGATCAACCCCGAGCCGTCGATCGCCGACTACCTCGACTTCACGCGCATCCGCGTCGAGGCGCTCAACCACGCGATCCGCGGCCTGCCCGAGGAGCAGGTGCGCCTGCACTTGTGCTGGGGCTCGTGGCACGGTCCGCACACCACCGACATCGCCCTCGCCGACATCGTCGACCTCGTGCTCGAGGTGAACGCCGGCAGCTACTCCTTCGAGGCCGCGAACGCGCGGCACGAGCACGAGTGGCGGGTCTGGGAGCAGGTCGAGCTTCCCGACGGCAAGCGCATCGCGCCCGGCGTCATCGGGCACGCGACCAACGTCGTCGAGCACCCTGAGCTCGTCGCCGACCGCATCGAGCGGTTCGCCCGCATCGTCGGGCCGGAGCGCGTCATCGCGTCGACCGACTGCGGCCTGGGCGGACGCATCCACCCGTCGATCGCGGTGGCGAAGCTCGAGGCGCTCGGTCAAGGTGCGCGGCTCGCGGAGCAGCGCCTGGGCGTCGCCGCCTCGATCGTCTGACGACACCGGCAGCGGCGCGGCGGCAGCGTGCACTGCCGCCGCGCCGCGAGCGGGCGCGGCCTACTGGCCGCCGTCGTCGAGCACGAAGGTGACCTCGAGGTTCACCTGCCAGGACACGATGCTGCCGTCCTTGATGTTGACGACGTGGTCCTTGACCCAGGCGCCCTCGATGCCGCGCAGCGTCTCGCTGGCGCGCTCGATGCCCCTCCTGACGGCGTCCTCGAAGCTCTCGTCCGAGCGCGAGCTGATGGTGGTGATACGGGCTACCGATGCCATGGCAATCCTCCTCGACTGCTTGCGAGGGATCTCCTCGCTGGGGGACAAGCCAACCGCGGAACCGGACGGAGCGGAAGGGGCTACCCCAGCTTGGACTCGTCGTCGGGATCGGGTCCCTGCTCGAGCGCCGGCAGCGTGCCGGTCGGCTGCTGCATGCGGGGCGTGAGCACCGAGGCGACGTCGGTCTCGGAGGAGTAGGCGAGGAAGCCGAGGTGCGCCTCGTACCGGTCGAGCACGTCGTCGATGATCTGCTGCTTCGTGAGTCCCATGAGGTCGTAGCCGCCTGAGCCCGTCTGCGTGAAGACCTCGAGCCGGTAGTAGACGTCGATCTCGCGAGACATGCGGCCGCCGAACATCGGCACCGGTGCCTCCACCATCGCGACCTGGTAGTGGAAGTCGCGCTGCTCGTCCATCGAGACCCGCAGCAGCGGCTCGTCCACGCCCGTGTCGGGATTGGCCATCGAGCTCTTCTCGACCTCGTAGCCCTGCGCACGGAACTCCGCGGCGACGTCGTCGATCGCGGGCCGCACGACCCGGTCGAGGAACTGCTCGACCTGCCGCTTGGACGGGAATGCGCGCATGCGCTCGAGCCGCTGCGCCCACGATCGCTCCGGCGCCCTGCCTCCGGCCGGCGCCATGGTGCGGCGCCGCAGCACGAGCCCCTCGCGCTCCGCGCGCTCCATGCGCAGCGCCTTCGAGAACGACAGCATCACGAGGTAGGCGATGATCGTCACGGGCAGCGCGAAGATGAGCGTCGCGTACTCCATGGTCGTGACGCCGCCGGCGATGAGCATGGCGATCGTGAGCACGGCCGTGACGAGCGCCCAGAAGATGCGCAGCCACTTCGGGCCGTCCTGCTGCGGGTCGGCGATGGAGGTCGAGAAGTTCGACATGACCATCGCGCCGGAGTTCGCGCTCGTCAGGTAGAACAGCAGGCCCGAGAGCGTGCCGAGGCCGATGAGGAACATCGCGCCCGGGAACATGCCGAGCAGTGCGTACCAGCCCTGCTCGGGGCTGTCGACGGCCAGCTGGGCGAAGGCCTCGTTGCCCTGCAGCACCTCCCACAGGGCCGAGTTGCCGAACAGCGACACGATGATGAAGTCGCAGAGCACCGGCGCCGTGATGGCCGCGATGACGAACTCGCGCAACGTGCGTCCGCGCGAGATGCGGGCGAGGAAGACGCCGACGAACGGCCCCCACGCGAGCCAGAACGCCCAGAAGAACAGCGTCCAGCCGCCCATCCACTCGGCACCGTCCGGCTCGTACGCGAAGGTCTGCAGCGTGCGCTCGGGGAGCGTCAGCAGGAACCGGCCGATGTTCTCGACGAAGGCGTTGAGCAGGAACGCGGTCTGGCCGGTGACGAGGATGTAGATCATGAGCGCCGCCGCGCTCCAGAGGTTGAGCTCCGAGATCCAGCGGATGCCCTTGTCGACGCCCGACGTCGTGGCAGCGATCGTGAGCACGACGGCGACGATCACGAGCGCGATCTGCAGGCCGAGGCCCTGCTCGAAGCCGAACAGCAGCGAGATGCCGACGTTCAGCAGCACGACGCCGATGCCCATCGAGGTCGCGACGCCGAAGACGGTCCCCACGAGCGCGATCGTGCTGATGCTGTCGCCGAGCGGGCCGCGCACGCGCTTGCCGAGCAGCGGGTAGAGCGCCGCCCGGATCGACAGCGGCATGCCCCAGCGGTAGGCGAAGTAGCCCATCGCCATGCCGAGCAGCGCGTACATCGACCAGCCGGCGATGCCGTAGTGGAACATCGTCCACACGACCGCGTCTGCGGCGGCGGCGCTCGTACCGCCCTCCATCGCGGGCGGGTCGAGGTACTGCGCGACCGGTCCGGTGACCGAGTAGAAGAGCATGTCGATGCCCACCCCGGCGGCGAAGAGCATCGACACCCAGGTGAACAGGCCGTACTGGGGACGCGAGTGGTCGGGCCCGAGCCGGACCTTGCCCTCCTTGCCGAGCGCGACCCAGAGCACGAACGCCACCACGAGCGTCACCGTGACGACGTAGTACCAGCCGAGGTTCGTCGCGATCCACGTCACCGTCGCGAGCATGGTGCTCTTCGCCGTCTCCGGCATGAGGATCGCCCACGCCGAGAACGCGATGATGATCGCCGCGGAGATGAGCAGCACGGGCCAGTGCACGCGCGCCTGCGGATGCTCGATGACCTCGGCGGGACCCTTGCTCAGGTCGCTGCGCGAGACCGGCGGCTCGTCGCGCTGCCGATCGGGACGGCGCTCGGTGCCGCCGAAGCGGGTGCGCTCGATCTTCGGCGGTGCCGCGCGTCCCGCGCTCTCGTCCGCTGCCTGCTGTGCGCCGCTGCGCTCCTGCTCTTCACCCTCGTTCGACGTCATCACGTCCTCCAGCATCCCACGTTTCGGGACGCTGTTCGCATTAGCCGGACTCCGAGCGCGCGCGGTCCGTCAGCGCAGCACGATGCGGCGGCCGCCCGCCTCGACCTCGATCTCGAGCCCCTCGGTGTCCGACGCGACGACCTCGAGCGCATCCGCGCCGGGGCCGACCTGCACGCCGAGCCCCTGGAGCCGAGCGGTCTCGGCGGCCACATCGGGCGTGCGGCGTCGGAGCGCGACGAGCTCGAGCACCGGGATGTCGTCGAGCGCGGGATGCGCGGTGGACCCCCAATCGATGAGGAAGGGCGGTTGCCGCTCGTCCTCGGGGAGGCCGAGCCGCCAAGAGAGCTCGCGGCCGTCGGGCGTGCGCCGGGACAGCGGCACGACGTCGCCGATGCCAGCGCCCGCCGCTCGAGCCCGCTCGACGGTCGCGTCGAGGTCGTCCGGCGCGATCGCGAAGCTCACCACCGCTGGCCCTGGCAGCGCGTCGATCCCGAAGCGCGCGACGTCAGCGGCGGCCCAGCCGCCGTCGGCGTCGGGGCCGATGAGCTCGAGGTACTGCCGCACCCGTCGACCGCCGCAGCTGAAGGCGATGAGCGCGTTCGCTGTGCCGCTCGGGTGCCGCCCGCCGAGCGGTGCGCGCACGCCGGTGCGCCGCGCCACCTCGTCGATCGTCGCGGCCAGGTCGGGACCGGCGAGCACGACGTGGTCGAGGATGCCGGGCGCGCCCATCACACCACCTCCGGCCCGCCGAGCGACAGCATGAGCCGGTTCGCCCACTGGAAGAACGCGGCGCCCGCGATCTGGTCGGCGATGCCGGCGTCGTCGATGCCGGCGGCGCGCAAGCGCTGCACGTGCTCCGGACCGAACGCGGCGGGCGTGGCCGTCAGCGCGGCCGCGGCGTCGACGATCGCGTCGAAGCGGTCGTCGACGCGGGCGCCGACACCCTCGTCGAGCAGCCGCTGCACGTCGTCGGTGCGGCCCGAGAGCCGCGAGGCGGCGCGGGCGTGCACCGAGGCGCAGAACACGCATCCGTTGACGCGCGACGCGGCGGTCGCCGACAGCTCGCGCTCCCACCGAGGCAGGCCGCCCGCCTCGTTGCCGAAGATGTCGAGATCGGTGAGCGTGCGCGCGCGCAGCGCCTCCGGATCCCGCGCGAGGAGCCGGAAGTACGGGCTCGACGAGCGCGACGCCTCGACGAGCGCGTCGCGCTGCACGTCGGTGAGCTCGTCCTCCGGCACCGGCGGCGCCCACGGCGCCCAGCCGAGCCCTCGCTGCGTGAAGCGCTCGGGGCGGCGCAGGTCGGGCCGGTCGTCGATGGCGGTCATGCGCGGGCCTCCTGCAGCTGGGTCGCGGTCTCGGTGTCGGCGTGCGGGGTCTCGGCGAGCGTCCGCAGCCCGTGCACGAGACGCAGCTGGAACGCGAGGAAGGCGACCAGCTGGCTGAGCGAGACGATCGCGTCGGCTCCCCAGCCCGCGTCGACGAGCGCCCGGAGCGCAGCCGGCCGGGCGTCGCGCGGATGCAGCACGAGCAGGTGCGCGTGCTCGAGAGCGGCCGCGAGCGGCGCGGGGATCGCATCGCGGTCGACGGTGGCGACCGGGCCGGGTAGCGCCTCGTCCGCGAGGTCCGGCTCGCGGTAGTCGCCGTAGGGGCCGGTCGCGCGCCCCGCGTCGGCCGCGCGCCGCACGGCACGCACGAGCTCGACGTCCGCCTCGTCGGCGAGCAGCTCGAGGTAGAACGAGGCGGCGCGAGAGGGCGTGGGGGAGTCGTCGTGCAGGAGCGCCACGAACGCGGCGATCGCATACCGGTCGGCGAGGGTCAGCTGCCCCGGCTCGGCCGGCTCGAGCAGCGCGATGAAGCTCTGCTGCGCGTGCTCGCGCGCGTCGGGTCGGCCGCGGCGGATCCGGTCGAGCCGGGATCCCGCGGGGATCTCGGCGAGATGGTCGATGACGTCAAGCGACATGGCGCTCCTCCTCGTGGTGGTGCCCGACCTTCCAGCCGAGCGCGGGCGCGACCTCGCGCGCGAACAGCTCGAGCGAGCGCGCCGCGATGCGCGGCTGCGGGTCGACCGAGTGGACCTGGATCGACACCTCCGTCGCCCCGGCGGCGACGACATCGGCCGCGAGCGACTCGATCACCTCCGCGGGGGTGCCGAGGTGCGTCTCGCTGCGCTCGAGCAGCTCGTCGATCGAGAGCGAGCCAGGCGTGACGCCGTGCAGCTGCGAGAGCTGTCGGCCGATGCCGTGCTCGGCGTGCGCGCGGACGGCGCGGCGGTCGGCGGCGTCGACGACGACGACGCTGCGCGACGCAAGGATGCGCGGGGCGACGCCGGTGGGCAGCGCCTCCCGGTACGCCTCGACGAGCGGCCGCTGCACCTCCCACACCCGGGGCGGGGTCGCGCCCTCCGCCAGGTCGGCGGGCGGCGGCTGCACCCGCGAGAGCATGAGCCCGTCGCCCTGCGCGCCGATCGCGCGGGCGCCCTCGGCCGAGAACGTCGCCTGCCAGAGGCGGTGCGCGAGCCCTTCGGCGCGCGGGTACAGCTCGACGTCGGCCGATCCGTCGAGCAGCGAGCGCAGCCGCACGAGCTTCGCGTCGTAGATGGCGCGCCGGTGCGCGACGTCCTCGCCGAAGGCGCTGAGCGTGCGCGGGCTGCCGCCGGTGCCGAGGCCCAGCTCGACGCGGCCGCCCGAGAGCACGTCGAGCACCGCGGCGTCCTCAGCGGCGCGCGCGGCCTGCTCGTGCGCGAGCGTGAGGATCGCGGTGCCGAGTCGGATGCGCGAAGTCCGTGCCGCGGCGGCCGCGAGCAGCACGAACGGGGACGGGAGTCCGCCCTCGGCGCCGTCGAGGTGGTGCTGCGCGACCCAGGCGGAGCGGTAGCCGAGCTGCTCGGCGAGCGCGACCTGGTCGAGCGCGATGCGGTAGCGCTCGGCCGCGTCGGCGTCGTCGAGCACGCGGGTGAAGAATCCGATCGAGGGCGCCATCACGCCACCTCCAGTGCAGTGATCGGCAGTGCAGTAGCCGGCAGCGCGGTCGTCGGCAGTGCGGTCGTGGGCTGCCGCGCCGAGCGGTCGAGCAGCCCGTCGGGTGCGGGCACCGCGTCGAGCAGCGCCCTCGTGTAGTCGTGCTGCGGGTCGGTGAGCAGCTGGTGCGCCGTGCCCGTCTCGACCGCCGTGCCTCGCCGCAGCACCGTGACGGTGTCGGCGATGCGGCGGACGACCGCGAGGTCGTGGGTGATGAAGAGGTAGGTGAGGCCGAGCTCGCGCTGCAGCTGCTCGAGGAGCTGCAGGATCTGCGCCTGCACGGTGACGTCGAGCGCCGACACCGCCTCGTCGAGCACGACGAGGTTGGGCTCGATGATGAGCGCCCGGGCGATCGCGACGCGCTGGCGCTGCCCGCCGGAGAGCTCGGCGGGCAGCCGGTCGACGACGTCCGCCGGCAGGGCGACGCGGTCGATCGCGCTCGCGACGCGCCGCGCGAGCTCCCGGCGGTCGCGCACGCCGCCGTCGGCGGCGCGCCAGTTGCGCAGCGGTTCGCCGACCGTCTGCCCGACGGTGCGGCGGGGGTCGAGCGACGCGTACGGGTTCTGCGACACGAGCTGCACGACGCGGCGCAGGGCCCGGTCGCGGCGCTCGGCCGGCACGTCGTGGGCGCCGATCCGGATGGCTCCGGCCGTCGGGGCGTGGAAGCCCGCGACCGCGCGCCCGATGGTCGTCTTTCCGGAGCCGGACTCGCCGACGAGCGCGTGCGTCGTGCCCCGCTCGACCGCGAAGGTGACGTCGTCGACGGCGCGGAACGCATCCTTGCCGCGCCCGTACTCGTGCAGCAGGCGGTCGACGACCAGGAACGGCTCGCCGGCCGGTCGCGGTGGCCGCGGCGGCTCGTCGGCGAGCGCCGGCGCGTCGGCGAGCAGCGCGGCCGTGTAGGCGGTCGCGGGCTCGTGCAGCACCGACCGCGCGGGACCGGCCTCCTCGAGCGCGCCGCCGCGCAGCACCGCGATCGTGTCGGCGCGCTCGGCGGCGACGGCGAGGTCGTGGGTGATGAGCAGCAGGCTCGAGCCGAGCTCGGCACGCAGGTCGTCGAGCAGGTCGAGGATGCGCCGCTGCACCGTGACGTCGAGCGCGCTCGTCGGCTCGTCGGCGATGATCAGGTCGGGCTCGAGCGCGATCGCCGCGCCGATGAGCGCTCGCTGGCGCATGCCGCCGGAGAGCTCGTGCGGGTACTGCCGCGCGCGGAGCTCCGGGTCGTCGAGTCCGACGCGGTCGAGCAGCTCGACGACGCGGCGGCGGATGCGGTCGGGGGTGCCCCAGCGGTGGATGCGCAGCGGAGCGGCGACCGAGGCGCCGATCGTCTGCACGGGGTTGAGGGAGGTGCCCGGGTCCTGCGGCACGAGCGCGATCCGCCGGCCGCGCAGCTCCTGGACGGCGCGCGCGGGCAGCCGGGTGAGGTCGACGGGGCCGCCGGCGAGCCGCAGCTCGATCGCGCCGCGGTCGACGCGGCCGCCGGCAGCGAGCAGGCCGATGACCGATTGGCCGATCGTGGTCTTGCCCGACCCGGATTCGCCGACGAGCGCGAGCACCTCGCCGCGGCCGAGCTCGAGACTGACGCCGTCGACCGCGGTCCGGCGGCCGTGGCCACGGTGAGTGTGCCCCGTGCGGTACGAGACGGCGAGGTCATCGATGCGGAGCAGTGGATCGGTCATGCGCTTCTCTCCCTGATGGCTGCGGCGACGCGGTTCGCCGACAGGACGACGGCCGCGACGATGGCGCCGGGCAGTGTGGTGAGCCACCAGGCGGTGGCGACGTAGTCGCGGCTCTCGGCGATGAGCAGGCCCCACTCCGGGATGGGCGGCGGCGCGCCGTAGCCGAGGAAGCCGAGCGTCGAGATCTGCAGGATGGCACTGCCGAACTGCAGGGCCGCGAGCGCGAGCACCGCGCCGAGCGAGTTCGGCAGCACGTGGCGGCCGAGCACGCCGAGGAACGTGCCGCCTGAGCCGAACGCGGCCTCGACGTAGTCGCTGCGCCGCACGCGCACGACCTGCGAGCGGGCGAGCCGCGCGAAGACGGCGATGGAGGTGACGCCGACGGCAATGGCCGCGTTCGCGACACCGAAGCCGAGCAGCACGATGACGCTGAGTGCGAGCAGCAGCCCGGGGATCGCGAGCAGCACGTCGACGACGCGCATGAGCGCCTCCTCCAGCAGGCCGCCGAGCGAACCGGCGAGCACGCCGATCGCGGTGCCGACGACGAGGCCGACGAGCACGGCGATGGCGGCGCCCGAGAGCGAGTTGCCGGCGCCGAAGATGACGCGCGCGAGCAGGTCGCGGCCGGTCGCGTCGGTGCCGAACGGATGCTCGGAGCTCGGCGCCTGCAGCGCGTCGGCGGCGACGCCGGCGATCGGGTCCTGCGCGGTGAACAGCCACGGCAGCACCGCCCACGCGAGGGCGATGACGAGCACGGTGATCGCGAGCACGAGCGTCGCGGTCGGTCGGGGCCGGGTGGTGCGGGGCGCTGCGCGCTCGCCGAGCACGGCCGTGATGGCGCTCACGCGTGCACCGCCCGACGCAGCCGCGGGTCGATGCTCGGCGACACGAGGTCGACGGCCAGGTTGATGGCGACGAAGCCGATCGCCGAGATCACCACGATCGCCTGCAGCACGGGGATGTCGCGCGATGCGACCGCCTCCTGGGTGAGGCGGCCGAGGCCGGTGCGGGCGAAGACGGTCTCGGTGACGACGGCGCCGGCGATCAGCTCACCGAAGAGCACGCCCGCGATCGTGAGCGTCGGCAGCAGCGCATTGCGCGCCACCTCGCGCGACAACACCCAGGCCTCGCCCGCGCCACGCGCTCGCGCCACAGCGATGAACGGTTCGGCGACGGTGTCGTCGATGCTGCGGATCAGCACCTGGGCGAGCGGCGCGGCGATCGGCACCGCGATCGTCAGCACCGGCAGGACGAGCGCCTGCACCGGGTTCGCGTTGATGACCGGCACGAGTCCGAGGCGGAACGACACCACCTGCAGCAGCACGATGCCGAGCCAGAACACCGGGATCGAGACGAGCAGTGGCGGCAGCGAGCGGAACGCCCGACGCAGCCATCCGGCGCGCGCGGCCGTCGCCGCCACGGCGACGGCGACGGCGAGCAGCACCGCGGCGACGAAGCCCAGCGACGCGAGCAGCAGCGTCGACGGCAGCGCGGCCGCGAGCAGCGTCTCGACGCTCGCGCCGCTCTGCAGCGAGGTGCCGAGGTCACCGGTCAGGAAGCCGGCGGCCGAGTGCCACAGCTGCACCCAGATCGGCTGGTCGGCGCCGTAGACGACGCGCAGCTCCTGCAGCTGCGCCGCGGTGAGGCCGAGCTCGGGGCTCGCGTACCGGGCGACGATCGCGTCGCCCGGCAGCGCCTGCAGCAGCAGGAAGGCCAGCACGAAGGTCGCGATGACGACGAGCGCAGCCTGGCCCGTGCGGCGGAGCGCGAAGCGGGCCGTCATCGCTCGAGCCAGACGCCGGCGAGCGAGGGCCGGCCGACCGACTCGGTCTCGAAGCCCTGCACGTGCGGCTGCACGCCGTACACCTGCGGCTCCTCGAAGAACGGCAGCACGTACGCCTGCGCGGTGAGGTGGGCCTGGACGGCGGCGGATGCGGTGGCGCGCGCCTCGGTGTCGGGCTCGGACGCGACCCGCTGCAGGAGCGCCTCGAGCTCGGCGTCGATCGGCTGCCCGCTCGCGTCGACGTTGCGCAGGGTGTTGCGGTTGTCGATCGAGAACTGGCTCTTGACGACGTCGAAGTCGGCGCGGCCGACCATCGAGTGGTAGATCTGCACCTGGTCGATGTCGCTCGACGCCGCCGTCTGCGCGGCCTGGTCGCCCTGGAAGAGCTCGAGCTCCACGCCGATCTCGCGCAGCTGCTGGGCGACGAGCGTGACGACGTCGCGCGAGCGAGGCTGGGGGAGCGCCTCGTTCACGACGAGGTGCAGCCGCTGGCCCTCGCGCACACGGATGCCGTCGGCGCCGACCGTCCAGCCGGCCTCGTCGAGCAGCCGCGCGGCGAGGGCGGGGTCGTGGACATACGCGTCCGCCTGCTCGCTGTAGCCGAGCGCGGTGCTGCTGAGCGACGACGTGGCCAGCGGGTAGGCGTCGGAGAAGATCGACGAGACGACCTCCTCGCGGTCGATGCCGGCGATGAGCGCTTGCCGCACGCGGATGTCCTGCAGCAGCGGGTGGTCGAAGCGGAAGCTGAAGCCGTTGTTCACGCCGTTCGTCTGCGCGGCGTGCAGGCCGAGGCCGGCGGCGGTCACCTGCTCCTCATGCTGCGGCTCCACCTGCCGGGCGATGTGCGCCTGACCAGCTGCGAGCGAGCCGATCCGCACACTGTCTTCTGGTGCGATCACGATGTCGACCGCGTCGACGTAGGCACGGCCCTGGTTCTCCGCCGACGGGGGCGCCCAGTCGTAGTCCTCGCGGGCGGCGAGGCGGATGCTCGTGCCCACCTCCTCGGATTCGACCGTGAAGGGGCCCGCGCCGATGATGTCGGCCGCGTTCCCGGGGCCGAAGCCTTCGGAGTCGCGCTCGAGCGTCGCGTCAGCGAGCAGCCCCGAGTTGATGGTCGACACCGCTTGCGCGAAGCCGGGGGCGGGGGCGCTGAAGTGGAAGCGGACGGTGTCGTCGTCGACGACCTCGCCGCGCTCGTAGTTGTTGATCGCCTCCGAGACGATGAGCGCGCGGTCCTGGTCGCCGCTGCCGAAGAGGTCGAGGTTCGCGACCACGTTCTCGGGCGTCAGCGGCGTCCCGTCGGCGTACGTCACGTCGGTGCGCAGGTCGAAGGTGTACTCGGTCGCGTCGGCGTTCACCTCCGGCAGCGCCGTCGCGATCCACGGCTCGAGCTCGAGCGTCTCCGGGTCCTGGTGGAGCAGTCGCGCGGTGAGGTTGTTGACGAGCGCGCCGTTCGGGTAGAAGCCGGCGGCCGGCGGGTACAGCGACGTGTACGCCTGGTGCTCGAGGTAGGTGAGGGTGCCGCCGGTGACGGGACCGCCGTCGGGGGCGCCGGGTGCCGCCGCCTGGCTCGTCGCGCATGCCGTGAGCGCCAACGTGGAGGCGAGCCCTGCGGCGAGGGCGATGCGGATGCGCGGGGTGGAGCGCTCTCGGGTGCTGCGGATCACGGTGGACCTCCATAAGCGGTGCTTGGTGCAGGCACAAGCAAAGCCGATCACGCCGGCGGTCGCACTCCGGCGTGCAACACGGCGTCACACAGCTCGCGCAGCGGTCGGCGGGTGGTCACGACACGCCGGGCGGGCCGAGTCGACGGCGGCGTGTCGTGACCACCCCGGGCGCCACTCGCGGCGTGTCGCGACCACCCGGGGCGGGGCCGCTCGGGGCGGTGCCGCGTCACTCGAGCGCGGCGAGCAGGGCGAGCGCGTAGGCGACCTCGGCGTCGCGGTCGCGGAAGCGCCCGTCGACGGTGCGCACGACCCAGCCGTCGCCGGCCTCGAGCGCGAGCAGGCGGTCGCCGAGCAGCTCGCGCAGCTGATCCTCGCGCGGCAGCCAGAGCGCGCTGTCGAGGCTCACGGAGTCGAGCGCCCACTCGGTCGTGCCGTTGAAGCCGAGCACCGGCTGGCCCTGGATCACGTGCACGTCGATCGTGAGGTGGCTGATCCAGAAGACGTCGCCGGCCACGCTCTCGCGGTCGATCGTGAAGCGGTCGCCGGGAGCCGGATCCCACAGCACGCCCGCATCGCGGATGCGGCGAGCGAGCTCGAGCGAGAGCATCATGAGCTCCGCACCGGGTAGCGCGGCTTGATGTGCTCGTTCACGAACCGCCCGATCGAGTCGGCGCCGAGGAGGGCCTCGAACACCGCGCGCGGCACCATGGCGTAGACGTAGGTGCCACCGCTGACGAACCGGATGGTCAGCTCGTTGCGCACCGCATCGAAGCCGACCGCGTCGACGCTCGACGACTCCACCGGCTGCATCCGCGGCATGCGCCCACGGTAGTCCCGCGAACGCCTCGCCACACGAGCGTCGCGCTGCATCGCTCGCAGTGCGTCACGCGCGCCGATCAGCGCACGGCGGCTTCAGCGCGAGCGCGGTCGGCTGCCTCGACGAGCCTCCTGAGGCTCTCGACCGTCTCGGCGTATCCGCGCGTCTTCAGCCCGCAGTCCGGGTTCACCCACAGCAGCTCGGCGGGGATCGCCGCGGTCGCTGTCGCGAGCAGCTCGTCGAGCTCCGCCGTCGAGGGCACCCGCGGGGAGTGGATGTCGTACACGCCCGGTCCGATGCCGCGCGAGAAGCCGTGCTCGGCGAGCGCGTCGACGACCTCCATCTTCGAGCGCGCGGCCTCGATGCTCGTGACGTCGGCGTCGAGCCCGTCGATCGCATCGACCACCGTGTTGAACTCCGAGTAGCAGAGGTGCGTGTGGATCTGCGTCGAGGGCATCGCCCCGGCGGTCGCGAGCCGGAACGCGCCGACCGACCAGTCGAGGTACCGGGGCCGAGCCTCGCGCCGCAGCGGCAGCAGCTCGCGCAGCGCCGGCTCGTCGACCTGCACGATGCGGATGCCGGCCGCCTCGAGGTCGGCGATCTCGTCGGCCAGCGCGAGCGCCACCTGGTCGGCGGTCTCCCCGAGCGGCTGATCGTCGCGCACGAACGACCACGCCAGGATGGTCACGGGTCCCGTGAGCATCCCCTTGACGGGCTTCTCGGTGAGCGACTGCGCGTACGCGATCCACTCGACGGTGAACGCCTCGGGCCGCGACACGTCGCCCCACAGGATCGACGGGCGGGTCGCACGCGAGCCGTACGACTGCACCCAGCCGCGCTCGGTGGCGGCGAAGCCGTCGAAGTGCTCGGCGAAGTACTGCACCATGTCGTTGCGCTCCGGCTCGCCGTGCACGAGCACGTCGAGGCCGAGCTCCTCCTGCAGCTCGACGACCCGCCGCACCTCCGCGCGCAGCACCTCGGCGTAGCCCGCATCGTCGAGCTCGCCGCGGGCGTTGCGGGCGCGAGCGGAGCGGATGTCGCCGGTCTGCGGGAAGGAGCCGATCGTGGTGGTCGGCAGCGGCGGCAGCGCGAGCGCCGCGCGCTGGAGCGCGGCCCGCTCCGCGTACTCCGTGCGGTCGCGTGCCTCGTCGGGCAGCGAGGCGATGCGCGCGCGCACGGCGCCGTCCCGCACGCCGGGCGCCGCGCGGCGATCCGTGACCGCGGCGCGCGCGGCGGCGAAGACGGCTTCGACGGCCTCGTCGAGCGGTGCCTCGTCGTCGTCGGTCCTGAGCGCGGCCGCCAGCGCGACCACCTCCTCGATCTTCTGGTCGGCGAACGCGAGCCAAGACCGCAGTCTCGGGTCGAGCGCCTCTTCGGCGCTGAGGTCGTGCGGCACGTGCAGGAGCGTCGTGCTCGTGCCGACCGACACCGGTCCGCGGGCGGCGAGCGCGCGCAGCGACGCGAGCGCGGCATCGAGGTCGGTGCGCCACACGTTCCGGCCGTGCACGAGCCCGGCGATGAGCTGCGCACCGATGTCGGGCGCCGTGCCGCGCACGAGGTCGACGGCGATCGCGTCGACGGCGTCGGCGAGCGGCTCGACGCGGCCGGTCGCGTCGCCGTGGCCGACATGCAGCAGCACGCGCAGTCCCGCGGCGCGCGCCGCATCAGCGCCGGCGCGAGCGACCTCCTGCAGCTCCGCGAGGCTCGCGTCGTCGTGGTCGGCGACGAGCGCCGGCTCGTCGAGCTGGATCCAGGTGGCGCCGGCTGCGGCGAGCGCAGCCGCGAGCTCGGCGTAGGCGGGCACCAGCCGTGCGGCGAGGTCGAGCGGACGGACGCCGGTCCCCTTCGCGAGCGCGAGGTAGGTAGCGGGGCCCACGACGACGGGTCGGCCGTGCACGCCGGCCTCGCCCGCCTCGACGAAGCGGTCGACGATGCGCGAGTCGGCGAGCGCGAACGTCGAGTCCCCGTCGAGCTCCGGCACGAGGAAGTGGTAGTTCGAGTCGAGCCACTTCGTCATCTCGAGCGGCACGTCGTCGCCGTCGCCGCGGGCGAGCAGCCACTCCCCGGCGAGACCGTCCGGCAGCCGACCGCGCAGGCGCGCGGGCACCGCGCCGAACGTGAGCGTCGCATCCAGCACGTGGTCGTAGTGCGCGGCCTCGATCGGGATGGAGGCGTCGTCGGCCCGCAGGCCGAGCGCGAGCAGTCGCCGCAGGTCGGCGATGCGGTTGTCGCGCGCCGCGGCGTGGAAGGCGTCGTCGTCGATCGCGCCCCGCCAGTGCGCCTCGAGCGCCCGCTTGAGCTCGCGGCGGCGCCCGATGCGCGGGTAGCCGAGGATCGTGCCGCCGGCGAAGGCGGGGGAGATGGTGTTCATGGTGCTCCGGTCGGGATGGGTGCAGCGGTGGATGCCTGGGATGCCGCGGTCGGTGCGGAGCGCAGCGCGCCCACGCCCGCCAGCACGTCGATCGCCGGACGGTGGTCGTTGAACGTGTACAGGTGCACGGCGCCCGGGTCGTGCTCGGCGAGCGCCCCGATGAGCGCGATCGCCGCGTCGACGCCGAGCCTGCGTGCGTCGTCGGGGGTCGCGGCGGCGAGCCGCTCGAAGAGCACGCGCGGCACGGCCTCGCCGGCCAGCTCCGCCGAGCGTTCGAGCCGACGGGCCGTCGTCGGCACGACGACGCCGGGCACGATCGGGATCGTCACGCCGCGCGCCCGCGCGAGCTCGACGAAGCGCGCGTAGTCGTACGGGTCGAAGAAGAGCTGCGTGATGGCCATCGTGGCGCCGGCCGACTGCTTGGCGAGGAGTGCGTCGATGTCGGCGCGCCGCGTGCCCGCACCCGGGTGGCCGTTGGGGAACGCCGCGACCGCGATCTCGGTCGCCGCGCGCCGCTCGGCGAGCGCGGCGCCCCGCCGCTCACCGAGGGCGGTGCCGTGGAGGCCGGGCAGCGGCGTCTCGGCGTAGGGCACGCGCTCTGCCTCCACCCGGCCGATGAGCTGCACGAGCTCGGACGCCGAGCCGAGGGTGCGCCTGGGCCGCGCCGCCGGCTCGAGCGGCGGGTCGCCGCGGAGGGCGAGGAACTTCGTGATCCCGGCGTCGAGGAACTGCCGCACCAGCCGCGCGGTCTCGCTCACCTCGAGGCCCGCGCACGTGAGGTGCGCCATCGGGCTTGCGCCGCGGTCGAGCAGCCGCTGCAGCACGTCGAGCGAATGCTCCGTCGAGGTGCCGGCGGCACCGAAGGTGACCGAGACGAACTCCGGCTCGAGCGCGGCGAAGGCGTCGACCGCGACGTCGACGCGCCGCGCGGCCGCCTCGTCCCGCGGCGGGAAGAGCTCGAACGAGTAGCGCAGCCGGCTCACGAGACCACCGCTTCGAGCTCGCGAGCCGGCACGGCGTCGAGCGCCTGCCGGAGGTCGGCGATGATGTCATCGGCGAGCTCGATGCCGACCGAGACGCGCACGAGTCCCTCGGTGATGCCGAGCCGCTCGCGCTCCGTGTCGGTGAGCTTGCCGTGGATGGTGCTGCCGGTGTGGATCGCGAGCGTGCGGACGTCGCCGATGTGCGTCATCTGGGTGACGAGCCGCAGGCCGTCGAGGAACGCCCTGGCCGCATCCCGGCCGCCCGCGAGCTTGATCGACACGATCGAGCCGGCGCCGTCGGGCAGGAGGCGCGCGACGAGGTCGGCCTGGCCGTCGTCCGCTCCGGGGTAGTGCACGCGGGCGACCGCGGGGTGGGCGCGCAGCGCCTCGGCGACGGCGACCGCGTTCGCGACGTGCCGCTGCATCCGAAGCGACAGCGTCTCGATGCCGTGCAGCAGCAGGAACGCGCTCGAGGGCGGCATCGTCGGCCCGTGCTCGAGCACGACGACCGAGCGCAGGTACGCGCCGAGCGCGGCGTCGCCGAAGCGCTCAGCGAAGGAGGGCGCGCCGTGCGGCCGCGGCTCGTGCAGCTGCGGGAACCGCTCCGCGGCCGCAGCCCAGTCGAAGCTCCCGCCGTCGATGATCGCACCGCCGATGACGGAGCCGTGCCCACCCAGCCACTTCGACGTCGAGTGGATGACGACGGCAGCGCCGTGCTCGACGGGCCGGCACAGGTACGGGGTCGCGACCGTGTTGTCCACCACGAGCGGCACGCCCGTGCGCGCCGAGACGCGGCCCAGCAGCGCCAGATCGGCGACCTCGCCGAGCGGGTTGGCGATCGACTCGGCGTAGATCGCGCGCGTCTCGGGCCGCACGGCGGCGACCCAGGTCTCCTCGTCGGCGTCGATCGGCAGCGCCTCGAACGCGAGCCCCTGCCGGCGCAGCGCGCCGCGGAACATCTCGCGCGTGCCCTCGTAGAGCCGGTCGGTCGTGAGGATGTGGTCGCCGGCCTCGGCGAGCGCGCCGAGCGCCATCGCGATCGCGGCCTGGCCGCTCGCGACGAGCACTCCATCGACGCCGCCCTCGAGGTCGGCGATCCGCCGCGCCGCGACGACGTTGGTGGGGTTGTCGTTGCGCGAGTAGGCGCGCCGGGCGCTGCGGCCCGCGAACCGCTCGACGCCGTCGTCGAAGCTGTCGAAGACGTAGCCGGCGCTCTGATAGATCGGCGTGATCCGCGCACCTGCCTCACCGTCGATGATCGCGCCGGCGTGCACCTGCCGGGTCTCGAAGCCCAGTGCCCCGGTCATCGTGCGACCGCCGGGGCGAGCGCGGCCGCGATGCGATCGACCGCGTCCTCGAGCACGGGAGCGGGCGTAGCGAACACGAGCCGCACATGGTCGGCGAAGCCGGTGCCGCACAGCGCGCCGTCGGTGAGCGTCACACCGGCCCGATCGCGCAGCAGGGCGGCGGGGTCGCCGAGCCCCCGTGCACCGAGGGCCAGCGCACCCAGGTCGAGCCACGCGAGATAGGTCGCCTCCGGGGCTCGCCACCGCACGTCCGGCAGCCGCTCCGCGATGAGCGCGGTCAGCAGGTCGCGGTTCCGCTGCAGGTAGGCGACGGCGCCGTCGAGCCAGTCCCGACCGTCGCGGTAGGCGGCGGTCGCGGCGATGACGCCGAGCGTCGATGCGCCGTGGACCACGGCGAAGCCGAACCGGCGGTACACCGCCTCGTCCGCGTCGTTCGAGGTGATGAGCTGCGCGGCCTTGAGGCCGGGCACGTTCCAGGCCTTCGACGCGCTCGTGCCGGTGACCGTGTGGCCGGCGGCCGCGTCCGAGACGGATGCGTACGGCACGTGCGCGCGGCCGTCGAAGCGGATGGGCGCGTGGATCTCGTCGGCGAACACGCGGCCGCCATGGCGCTCCACGACGAGCGCGATCGCTTCGAGCTCCTCGCGCGGCAGCACCGTGCCGGTCGGGTTGTGGGGGTTGCAGAGCACGAGCGTGCGTGCGCCGTCGAGGAACGCGCGATCGATCGCGTCGAGGTCGTGCTGCCAGCGGCCGCCGACGACGACGCCCGGCACCTCCACGACCGGTCGGCCGAGGCGCTCGAGGTAGGTGAGGAACGGCATGTAGGCGGGCGTCGGCACGATGACGGGCGAACCCGCGGGGGAGTACTCCTCGACGGCGACGCCGAGCGCCGCCATCACGTCGGAGACCGCGTGCACGCGCTCGGGGTCGACGTCCCAGCCGTGCTCCCGCGCCTGCCAGGCCGCGGTGGCCGCGCCGAGCTCCGCAGCGGTGGCGGGCGACAGGTACCCGACGACGTCGTCGGCGATGGCGCGGCGGAGCGCCTCGCGCACGGCAGGCGCGGTGCCGAAGTCCATCTCGGCGACCCACGCGCCGATCGTGCCGGGGTGGAGGCTCCACTTGCGGCTCGATGGACGCTCGAGATCGACCCGCTGGATGGCATCCCACGGGTGCTCGTCGCGCCTGCTGACGTGACCGTGACCGTCCATGCCCATCCCTCCGTCGTCGTGACGGATTCAGACAAGCAGGCATCCCGGTCGCCGCCCAGCGAGCCGGTAACACGGCGACATGCGGCGGCTCAGGCCTCGGGCGGCTCAGGCCTCGGGCCGGTCGGGCTCGGATCGGTCGGGCTCGGATCGGCCGTTGCGGCGCGCCGCCCAGGCGAGCACCCAGAGCGCGACGACGGCGACCGCGCATCCCATCGACGCCCACAGCCCCGCGGCGGCCGAGACGACGACCTCGAAGATGAAGCTCGTCACGCCGACGACGAGCATCGACACCACCGCGAGCGTCACGAGCAGCAGCACGTTGCAGAGGCGCACGATCTGCCGCTTCATGCGGCGCTGGAAGTGGAGGCGGTGCACGAGCACCGGCGTCATCCCCAGCAGCGTCGCGAGCGCAGCGATCGCCACGAGCACGAGGTAGTGCTGCACCTCGTCGGTGTCGAGCTCCTGGAAGCCCGACTGGAAGGCGACGGCGAGCAGGAAGCCCGAGATGAGCTGCGTGCCGGTGAGCACGACGCGCAGCTCCTGCAGGATGTCCGAGAAGTTGCGGTCGGCGCGCTCCTCGGGCGTCTCGTCACGGCCATGCTCGGCCCGCTCACGGTCGTCGCGCTCGCGGCGGTCGCCTCGCCCGTCGCTGCCCGACCCGTGTCTCGCGCCCTCGCTCACAAGCGCATCCTGTCACGTCAGTGGTCGCGCAGGCGCTCGATCAGCTCGTCCTTCTTGAGCTTCGAGGTGCCCTCCAGCCCGAGCTCCTTCGCGCGCTCGCGCAGCTCGTCGACGGTGCGGTCCTCGTAGCGCTCGGCGTCGCCTCCGCGTTCGCCGACCTTCGAGCGGCCGTCGCGCGCGGCGGCGTTCGCGATCCGGGCGGCCTTCTCGGACGAGTTGCCCTCGTCCTTGAGCTTCCGGTAGAGCTCCTCGTCCTTGATGCTCGGGTTGGGCATCAGAAACCCCTTCCTCCGGTGACGGGCACGACGGCGCCCGAGACGTACGACGCCTCCTCGCTCGCCAGGTAGACGTAGGCGCCGGCCAGCTCCGCGGGCTGCCCCGCGCGGCCGAGCGGCGTGTCCTGGCCGAACTGCTCGACCTTCTCGTCTGGGAAGTCGGTCGCGGGGATGAGCGGCGTCCAGATCGGGCCGGGCGCGACCGCGTTGACGCGGATGCCGCGCTCGCCGAGCTCCTGCGCGAGCGCCTCGGTGAACGCGACGAGCGCGGCCTTCGTCATGGCGTAGTCCAGCAGGCCGGGGGAGGGCTCCTGCGCCTGGATCGACGTCGTCGAGATGATCGAGGAGCCGGGCTGCATGTGCGGGACCGCCTCACGGGCGAGCACGATCGCCGCGACGAGGTTCGTGCGGAAGACCCGCTCGACCTCGGCGACCTGCATCTGCTCGATCCCGTCGCGCTGCCGCTGGTAGGCGGCGTTGCTGACGAGGATGTCGATCCCGCCCAGCTCCTGCACGGTGCCGGCGACGGCGTCGACGCACGCCTGCTCCTCGGTGAGGTCGAGCGCCATGGCGTGGAACCGCCGCCCTGCCTCCTCGACGAGCCTGCCGGTCTCGGCGGCGTCCTCGGCCTCCTCCGGCAGGTGCACGATCGCGACGTCGGCGCCCTCGCGGGCATACGCGATCGCGACCGCGCGACCGATGCCGCTGTCGCCGCCGGTGATCAGGGCGCGCCGGCCCTCGAGCCTGCCGCGGCCGACCCAGCCGGACTCGCCGTGGTCCGGCGCGGGGTCCATCGGCGCCGTCATGCCGGGCTGCTCGGGCTGCTGCTGCGTCGGGAACTCGTCAGCGTGGTGCTTCGTGCGGGGGTCCTGCTCGGTCATGGTCGGGGTCTCCTTCACGTGCGGTGCTGTACCCCGAACCTACTCGCGGGCCTCGGAGCGTCAATCGGCCCGCTCCCAGCCTTCTGGGCGCCGCGAGCAGCGCGATGCCGATCGCGACGACGACGAGGCCCGCCCAGCCGAGGGGCGTCGGCCGCTCGCCGACGACCAGCACGGCGAGCAGCGTCGCGACCACGGGCTCGGCGAGCGCGAGCGTCGTCGCGCTCGACGAGGGGAGCGCGCGCAGCGCATAGCCGAACAGCAGGTAGGCGAGCGCCATCGGCACGAGCGCGAGGTACCCGATCGTGAGGAGCCCCGCCGGGGCGAGCAGCGGGCCGAGGCCCACGATCGCGAGCCAGCCGAGGCACGCGAGGCCGCCGACCAGGAAGAGCGAGCCCATCGCGCCGGAGGCGCTCGCGCCGCGGCCGATGAGGCGAGCGCCCGCGAACGCGTAGAGCGCGTAGCCGAAGCCTGCGAGCAGGGCGAGCCCGACGCCCGTGGCCGCCGACGCGTCCGCCCCGGCACTCGACCCATCGGCACCGGCATGCCCGCCGACCGCGAGCAGCACGATGCCGACGACCGCGATGCCGGTCGCGATCGCCCACCGCGCGTCGGGGCGGCGGCGGTCGACCGTCCACTCGAGCAGCGCGGCGAAGATGGGGCCGGAGCCGAGCGCGACCACGTTCCCGACCGCCACGCCCGCGAGCGTCATCGACGGGTAGTACGCCGCCGGGTACAGCACCACGCCGACGGCGCCGGCGAGCAGCCAGCCGAGGTGGGCACGCTCGCGCAGCACCGCGACGACCCGGCGGAACGAGATCGCCGCGAGCACGAGCCCGCCGATGCCGAACGTCGCGAGCCCGATCGCGAGCGCCGACGAGCCGGCCGGGGCGAAGTGCGCCACGGTGCCGGTCGTGCCCCACAGCACGGCCGCGAGCAGCACCGCGGCCGCGTGCATCGGGCGGCGCGGGGCCCCCTCGGCGGAGGCGGGCAGGGTCGGCACGGGTCGATCCTACGGAGAGCGTGCCGGCGGAGCATGCCAGCATTGCCGCATGCGTCAACGCCTCTCCGAGCTGCTCGCCGGCGCCGGCATCCTGCTCCGCGGCTTCGCCACCTGGTCGCGCGACCCCGGCCTGATGCTGCTGGGCGCCGTGCCCGCGCTGATCGTCGGGCTCGTGATGCTGGGCCTGCTGATCCTGCTGGCGTTCCAGGTGGGCGGATGGGCGACCGCGCTCACGCCGTTCGCCGACGGCTGGGATGCGCTGTGGTCCGACCTGCTGCGCACGGCGCTGGCGCTCGGCATCGTGGTGGGCGCCGTGGTGCTGTGCGTGCTGACGTTCGCGGCCATCACCCTCACCGTCGGGGAGCCGTTCTACGAGCGCATCTCGCGATCGGTGGAGGAGCGGCTCGGCGGCGTGCACCAGGGCGCCGAGCTCGGGTTCTGGCGATCAGCCGCCAAGGGGCTGCGCGACGCGGCGGTGCTGATCGGCATGGCCGTCGGCACCGCGTTGGTCGTGTTCGTCGTCGGGCTCATCCCGCTCGTGGGCTCGGTGCTCGGGCTCGTCACCGGTGCCGTGCTCGGCGGCCGGGCACTGGCGCGCGAGCTGACCGGCATCGCCGGCGACGCGCGCGGGATGACGCTCGCCGAGCGGCGGGCGCTGCTCGCGGCGCACCGCTGGCGCTCCCTCGGCTTCGGCATGGTCGCCTACCTGCTGCTGCTCGTGCCGGGGCTCGCGGTGGTCGCGATGCCGGCGGCGATCGTCGGCGGGACGCTGCTCGTGCGCGATCTGCGCGGCGAGTCGACGGCGGCCGAGCGCGCCTCGTAGCCCTCCTCTCCTCGCCAAGTAGGCTGGAGCCTCCCGTCCGACCGAGAGGTTCCATGCCCGTTCCTGCTGCCGTCCGACGCGCATCCCCCGACGAGATCGCCGACTGGGATGCGCGGATCGAGTCGAACCCCGACGGCGGGCACATGGTGCAGTCGTCGGCGTTCGCCGAGACCAAGCGCTTCGACGGGCTCGAGCCCGTGCACCTCGTCATCGACGCGCCTGTGCCCGCTACGGATGGGCCCGCTACGGATGGGCCCGCTGCGGATGGGCCCGCCACCGATGCGTCCGAGGGTCGGGTCGGCACCGAGCGCATCCACGCCCTCGCGCTCGAGGGCAAGGTGTCGCTCGGCCGCTACTGGTACCTGCCGATGGGTCCGACCGCGACCGCGATGGCGCCGGTCATCGAGGGGCTGCGGGCGTTCGCGGCGCGCGAGCCCGGGCTGCTCGTCGTCAAGGTCGAGCCGCACCTCGAGCGCACGCCCGCGCGCATCGAGGAGCTGCTCGGGCTCGGCCTCGAGCAGAGCCGCGACATGCAGGTCATGACCCACACCGTGGTGCTCGACCTCGCGCAGGGCGAGGAGGCGCTGTTCGCCTCGTTCTCGCAGATGATCCGTCGGCAGGTGCGCGGCGCGGTCAAGAAGGGCTACCGCGTCGAGCGGCCGGAGCCCACGCAGGAGACGTTCGACCGCATGCACGCCATGATGCTGACGGTGCAGGGCGGCAAGGGCATGAACGGCATGCGGGAGCGCGCGTACTACGACCGGTTCTGGGGCGCCTTCACCGAGGCGGGCACCGGCCGCTTCTACTTCGGCTACGACGACGACGGCGACGAGCCGCAAGCGGGCATCTTCGTCACCACCGCCGGTCGGACCGCCGTCTACAAGGACGGCGGCTCGAGGCCCGACCGCAAGATCAACGGCGGCTCGGCGCTGCTGCTGTGGACGGCGATGCAGGACTGCATCGCCGACGGCAAGCTCGCCTTCGACCTCGCCGGCACGCCGCCGTCGGACCGCGCCGACGACGAGTCGCACCCGTTCTACGGCCTCGCGCAGTTCAAGCTGCGGTTCGGCCCGATCACCGACTTCCTGCCATCCTTCGACCTCGTGCTGCACCCGCTGCGCCACAAGCTGTGGGAGCGGGCCGTGCGCCGCATCGAGTGGCGCATCAAGAAGGGCCCGGACACCCTGCGATGACCGACATGCGACTGCGCCCGGCCACCGAGGCGGAGCTGCGCGACTGGGACGCGCTCGTGCTCACGAACCCCGACGGCGGGCAGTTCACCCAGACGCTCGCCTTCGCCGAGCTCAAGCGGTGGGACGGCTTCCGCACCCACCACCTCGTGTACGACGCGGAGACGCCGGTCTACGCGCTCGCGCTCGAGCGCGACGGATGGATCGGCCGCTTCTGGTACTTCCCGAGCGCGCCGCTGCACCCCGACATGCGCGCGATCGTCGAGGCGACGCGCGCGTACGTGCGCCGGGCGCATCCGCGACTCATCTCGGTCAAGCTCGAGCCTCGCCTGCCGCGCACGCCGGAGGCGCTGCGCATGCTCGCGGATGCGGGACTCGCGCAGGCCGAGGACGTGCAGCTGCACACGCACACGGTCGTCATCGACCTCGAGCGCTCCGAGGACGAGATCTTCTCGTCGTTCTCGAAGACCGCCAGGAAGCTCATCCGGCGTGCGGAGCGCGACGGCTTCACGATCGAGCGCGTCGAGGGCGACGAGGCACTGTTCGATCTCGCGTGGCAGCGGATGCAGACCATCCGCGGCGGCAAGGGGCTCGCCGGCATGCGCGGCGAGGACTACTACAAGACGATCTGGCGCGCCTTCACGAGCCGCGGTCAGGCCGATTGGTGGCTCGGTCAGGACGGCGGCGACGGTCCGCAGACGGTGACCTTCACGATCCCGTTCGGCCGCACCGTGATCGACAAGGACGAGGGCTCCCGCCCGGATCGGCTCATCGAGGGCGGCGCCCACCTGGGCCGCTGGACGCGCGTGCGCCACTACCGCGAGCGCGGCTTCACGGGGCTCGACATGATGGGCGCACCGCCCACGTGGGCGAAGGACGACCCGGACCACTGGATGGCGGGGCTCGCCCGCTTCAAGCAGCAGTTCGGCGAGATCAGCGACTTCGCGCCCAGCCACGACCTGCTGCTGCGCCCGCGGGCGCAGCAGGTGTGGCGGAAGGCCGTGCGCCCGGTCGAGTGGCGCGTGAAGCGCCGGTACACGGGCCTGTGGTGAGCGTGCCGGGTGTGGACGAGGACAGGGAAGTGGTGACGATGTCGAGCGCACGCTGGACGCTCCGGGATGCGACGACGGCCGAGATCGCCGATTGGGACGCGCTCGTGCAGCGCAACCCGGATGGCGGCCAGTGGACCCAGAGCAGCGCCTACGCGACGCTCAAGCGCACTGAGCGGCTGCACCCGCGGCACCTCGTGCTCGAGGGGCCCGAGACGGTCCACGCGCTCGCGCTCGAGCACCGCTCGCTCGCTGGCCGCTTCTGGTACTTCGCGACCGGCCCCGGCGCCTCCTTCGAGCAGCTCGGCGGCATCGCTCGTGCGTTCCGCGACGCTCGCGGCGGCGCCGCGAAGGGCGTCTACGCCGTCAAGGTCGAGCCCTTCGTCGTCGACACGCCCGAGCACCGCGACGCGCTCGCCGCGGCCGGCTACCGCGCCGCCAACGACATCCAGCAGAACACCCACACCGTGCTCGTCGATCTCACGCCCGACGTCGAGACGATCTTCGCGGGCTTCAAGAAGAGCCTCCGCAACCACATCCGCTACGCGGAGCGCAACGGCTACCGGGTCGAGAAGGTCGAGCCCGGCGAGGACACCTACCGCACGATGTACGGCCTCATGCAGACGGTCTCCGGTGGCAAGGGCGTCGAGGGCATGAAGCCCTTCGAGTACTACCGCACGCTCTGGAGCGCCGCCGTCGCGCAGGGGAGCGGCCACTTCTGGTTCGGGTACGACGGCGCGCACGACGGCCCGCAGGCATCCGCCTTCATGATCCGCTTCGGCCGCTACGCGCTCGCCAAGGACGGCGGCTCGGTGCCCGACCGCGCCATCCGCGGCGGCGCGCACCTGATCCGCTGGCGCGCGATGCAGTGGTTCAAGGAGCAGGGCGCCGAGGTCTACGACGCCTACGCGACGCCGCCGTCGTGGGCGGCCGACGACACCTCGCACCGGCTGCACGGGCCCGGCGTCTTCAAGCGCGTCTTCGGGCCGATCGTCGACCACCTGCCGAGCCACGACCTCGTGCTCGACCAGCGCCGCTACCGGCTCTTCCTGCGCCTGCTGCTGCCGATCGAGCGCCGCGTGCGGCGCCGCCCCTTCGGCATCTGGTAGCCGCCCCGGCGGCAGCCTCGTGCGTACGAGTCACTCGACCGCGCGGCCGCAGATCTCGTCGAGGCTCGTGCCGAGGTGCTCGGCGGTCTCGCGGTACATCGCCAGCAGCTTCGCCCTGGTCTCGCCGTCGAGCGCGTCGAGGCGCCACTCGAGCGCGTTGTCGCGCAGGTCGGCGATCTTGACCGTCGTCGCCAGCTCGCTCGCCCGCACGCGCGCGACGTGCTCGGCGATCGACTCGCCCTGCCGCTTGGTGAGCGCGTCGACCGCGTCGATGATGCGCTTGGGGAACTTCTGCGCATGGAACTCGCGCAGCGTCACGGTGCCCCACTCGAACACGTCGTGCAGCATCGCGACCGCCTGCTCGTCGTCGCCCTCGACGTCGAGCGTGACGCGGATGGCGTGGGCGATGTACGGCTGCCCCTGGCGGTCGACGCGGCCGTCGAAGGCACGGGCGGCGACGGCCACCGCGCGCTCGAGGTCGTCGTTCGCCATGACGCGAGCGTATCCGGTGGCTATCCTGAACCCATGTCACGAGTCGCCGATCCTGCCGAGCTGGCGAGGCTGCTGCGCGGCACGTGGGCGATCCGGGCGACGACGTTCCCGTACTGGACGCACCCCGAGCGCAGGAACCCGCGGCTGACCTTCGAGCTCGTGCGCAGCTCGCCGCTGCAGCTGCGCGAGGTCTACGAGTACTACCGGCCCGACAAGGGCGACCGCGAGGTCATCGCCGAGGCGGCATGGGCCGGCCGGCACTTCTCGTGGCGCATGCTCGGCATCTCGCGGCTCCTCTCGAGCGCCTACGTCGTCTCCGATACCCCGGCGACCCCCGACATCCTCGCGATTCACTACGGCCGGTCGGCGCTGCTGCGGCAGAGCGCGGTGTCGATCATCGCGCGCCCGCACCTCGACCCGGACGCGGTGCGCCGGTCGGTCGCCGTCGACACGCACTCGTTCGAGCTCTCCGCCGATGAGTTCTGGCGGCTGCGCTGGCTGACGCCCTACTCGGCCTCGCCGCTGCCCTCGAGCGACTCGCGCGCCTGACGCACGTCCTCGAGCAGGGCGCCGATGAGCACCCAGTGGGCGGGATTCGGTGCGGGCACGGCGATGGGCGTCGTGAGCGCGGGCCCGTCGAGCATCGGCATCGACGTGGTGCGACCGTCGTCGAGCGCGTGGCTGTCGACCAGCGTGCGAACCGCGTGGGCGATGCGCCGCGACTCGGCGCCGACGCGGTGCACGACGGGATCGTCGGCGACGGATGCATCGAAGCGGTCGGCGATCGTGCGCGCCATGCCGATGACGCGGTTGACGAGCACCGTCAGGGTCAGCAGCAGCCGCTCGTCGCGCTCGATGCGATCGCGCATCCCCTTCGCCCTCGGGTTGAGGCGCGTCGACTCCTCGAGCGCGTCCATCGCCGCCCGCGTTCGCTGCACGTGGGTGCGGAGCGCCCGCGCCTCGGCGAGCAGCCGCGCGCCGTCGAGGGCGTCCTTCGAGGTGAGGGCGCGGGCGACGTGCTCGTAGGCGTCGGCGACGGCGTGCGCCGTCTCGCGCATCACCTGCTCGGCCGGCTCGTGCTGCACGGGCGGTACGACGACGAGGTTGATGATGAGCGCGCACGCCGCGCCGATGATCGTCTCGACGACCCGCTCGAAGCCGAGCAGTGGGCTCGCGCCGGCGCCGAGCGCGAGCAGGATCATGGCGCTGATCGGCAGCTGGTTCGCCGCCATCGGCGCGAGCCGCAGCACCCGCGCGATCACCACGGCGACCAGGGTCACCGCGAGCACGAGCATCGGCCCTGACGGCAGCACGAGGCCCGCGAGCCACGCGAGCACGACGCCGCCGAGCACGCCGGCCGACCGCTCGAGGCCCTTGCCGACCGATTGGCTCACGCTCGGCGCGACCACGAGCAGCGCTGCGATCGCCGCGAAGATCGGCAGCTCGGTGCCCAGCAGCAGGCCGCTCGCGAACCAGGCGACGGCGATCGCGACGAGCACCTTGAGCACCTGCAGCCACGGGGCCTGCTGCTCGACCAGGAGTCGTCCGAGCCACCGCATGGCCCCACGATACGCGCGCCGCGACGGCAACCCAGCGAGGGCGGTGTTGGATGGGGGGATGCTCGACAACGCCGCCGCCATCCTCATGCGGCTCGTGGCGGAGAGCGGGCGCGAGCTCGTCGACTTCGTGCAGAAGGACGTCGAACCCGTGAACGAGGGCTTCATCGTCGGCTTCTCCTGCGGCGTCCGCACGCGCGAGGACGCGATCGAGCGCGTCACGATCTACGTCAACACGTCGCCGAGCGCGCCCATGGACGAGCACACGGTCGAGCTCGTCGACGCCTCCGGTCGGCGCCTGACCGCGTGGGCCTACCCGCAGGACCCGGCGCTGCCGTCGCTGCCGGCCGTCTCGTACCCCGAGGCCGCCGGCGTCGTGCTGTCGAAGTTCGGCATCGCCGCCGAGGGCGCCAAGCTGCGCATGGAGGCGTACCGGCCCGGCAAGCGCGCCGTGCTGCGCGTCGAGACGGCGACCGACCGCTGGTTCGCGAAGGTCGTGCACCCGTCGCTCGCCTCGTCGATCCACGACCTGCACGAGCGCTTCCGAGCGGCCGGCGTGCCGGTGCCCCGCTCGCTGGGGTTCTCGGAGGCGGGGCTCGTGCTGCTGGGCGAGCTGCCCGGCGTACCCGCGATCGACGTCTTCGAGCGCATCGACCGAGCCACGTTCGCGCGCGGGCTCGACGAGCTGACGCGGCACATCGCGACCGTGCCCGTCGCGATCGGCGCGCGCGAGTCGCTCGCGCGCCGCGTCGACTGGTACGCCGAGCGGATGCAGGAGACCGCCCCGCTGTTCGGCCGGCAGACCGCGCGGCTCGCCCAGTCCGTGGCCGAGCGCTACCGCGCGACGGTGCTGCCGCGACCGGTCACGATCCACGGCGACCTGCACCTCGGGCAGGTCTTCGTCGACGAGGCTGCGCCGTCGACGATCACCGGCATCCTCGACATCGACACCGCGGGCCTCGGCGACCCGGCCGACGACCGCGGCGCGCTGTTCGGGCACGTCGTCGTGTCGGCGATCGAGCGCACGCCCATGACGGATGCGGGTCGAGCGCTCGCCGCGTTCGCCGACGAGCTGCAGGCGGGCTGGGCGTCGGATCAGCGGGTGGCCGCGATCGCCGCGACGCACCTCATGGGTCATGCGCTGGCGAGCGCGGGTCGCGGCGACGACCGCGGCGGCGCTGCCGCCCAGCAGCTGCTGGAGCGCGCGGAGGCGCTCCTCCGCTAGCCGCTCCCGCCGGGGCTACTCGCCCAGCAGCGCCCGCACGCGCGGCACGACCTCGGTGCCGAACAGCTCGATCGTGCGCACGTTGTCCTCGTGCCGGGTGCCCGAGTCGTACTTGAGGTCGAAGCGCTCGATGCCGAGCGTCTCGTGGGCCCAGACGATCTTCTGCGCGACCGTCTCCGGGCTGCCCACGAACAGCGCGCCGTGCTCGGCGGCACCCGCGTCGAACTCGCGCTCCGTGCCCTCGCCCCAGCCGCGCTCACGACCGAGGCGGTTGCGGTACACGAGCCACTGCGGCATGAGGATGCGCTTCGCCTCGGCGTCCGTCTCGGCGACCAGGCCGGGGGAGTGCATGCCGACGCGGCCGCCCGTATGGCCGAACTGCTCCATGGCCTTGCGGTACAGCCCCGAGAACGGCGCGAACTGGGCGGGGCTGCCGCCGATGATCGCGAGCATCATGTCGAAGCCGTGGCGCGCGGTGCGCACGACCGACTCGGGTGAGCCGCCGACGCCGACCCACACGGGCATCCGCCCGCCGTGCTCCGCGGCGTGCGAGCGCGGGTGCACGGACTGCTCCGTGAGCGGCGAACGCAGCCGCCCGGACCACGTGACCGGCTCCTCGCGCACGAGCGCCGCGAGCAGCTCGAGCCGCTCCTCGAACAGCGCCTGGTAGTCCTCGAGCCTGTAGCCGAACAGCGGGAACGACTCGGTGAACGAGCCCCGGCCGACGATGAGCTCGGCGCGGCCGCTCGAGATGCCGTCGAGGGTCGAGAACTGCTCGAACACGCGTACCGGGTCGTTCGACGACAGCACGGTCACGGCCGTGCCGAGGCGGATGCGGTCGGTCACCGTCGCGAGCGCTCCCAGCACGATCTCGGGGGCGCTGATCGCGAAGTCCTCGCGGTGGTGCTCGCCGACGCCGAAGAAGCCGAGCCCGGCGCGGTCGGCGGCGATGCCCTCCTGCACGACGTCGCGGAGCACCTGCGCATGGCTCAGGGGGGACCCGTCGACGACGGGGACGGCAGCGAACGTGTGGACACCGAATTCGAGGGGCATGCTGGGGCCAACTCGACCACGTCGCCCGGTATTCCGAAATCGAAAGGCCCGGGATCGCTCCCGGGCCCTTCGTCATGCCGTCGACCTAGTGGTCGTGCTTCGCAGCCTCGAGCTCGCCGCGGCTGACCGGCGCGATGCGGTCCTCGAAGAACCAGCGCGTGAGCGCCGCGCGGACGTGCGTCGCCGGGGTGATCCTGCCCTTGGCGTTCGGTCGCACCATCACCGGCTCGTACGTGTCGAAGGCCTTGAGCTTCCACGACTCGTACTCGTCGAGCGGCTCGTGCACCTCGATGTACTCGCCGCCGGGGAGCCGGCGGATGTTGCCCGACTCGTAGCCGTGCAGCAGGATCTCCCGGTCCTTCTTCTGCAGCGCGAGCGCCATCCGGCGAGTCACCCAGAAGCCGATGATCGGGCCGAGGATGAGCAGCGCCTGCAGGGCCCAGGTGACCTGGAAGACGTTGAGGTGGAAGTGCGTCGCGATCAGGTCGGACGACGCCGCAGCCCACATCACCGCGTAGAAGATGATGCCCGCGGCGCCGATGCCCGTGCGCGTCGGGTTGTTGCGGGGACGCTCGGCGATGTGGTGCTCGCGCTTGTCGCCCGTGATCCACTGCTCGATGAAGGGATAGAACATCACGAGCACGATGAAGAGCCCGAGCACCGCCATCGGCAGCAGGATGTTCCACGAGATCGTCAGCCCCAGGATCTCGGACTCGAGACCCGGCGCGAGCCGGAGCGCCCCGTCGGCGAAGCCGATGTACCAGTCCGGCTGGGTGCCGGCAGAGACGGGGGACGGGTCGTACGGTCCGTACTCCCAGACCGGCAGGATCGTGAAGGTCGACGCGATCGCGACGAGCACGCCGAACACGATGAAGAAGAACGAGCCGGCCTTCGCGGCGAACAGCGGCATGATCGGTGCGCCCACGACGTTGTCGTTCGTCTTGCCAGGGCCGGCGAACTGCGTGTGCTTGTTGACGACCATGAGCACGAGGTGGATGCCGATGAAGGCGATCACGAGCGCCGGCAGGAGCATGATGTGCAGCACGAAGAGTCGCGGTACCACGTCGTCGCCCGGGAACAGCCCGCCGAACAGCATGAACGAGACCCAGTTGCCCACGAAGGGGATGCCCTTGATCATGCCGTTGATGATCGCGAGGCCGTTGCCCGAGAGCAGGTCGTCGGGGAGCGAGTAGCCGGTGAAGCCCTCGGCCATCGCGAGGATGAAGAGGACGAAGCCGACGACCCAGTTGATCTCGCGCGGCTTGCGGAACGCGCCGGTGAAGAACACGCGGAGCATGTGCAGACCGATCGCGGCGATGAACAGCAGCGCCGCCCAGTGGTGCAGCTGGCGCATGAGCAGGCCGCCGCGCACGTCGAACGAGAGGTTGATGGTCGACGCGTAGGCGGCCGACATCTCCAGGCCCTTGAGCGGGACGTAGGAGCCGTCGTAGTGCACGGCCGTCATCGACGGCTCGAAGAAGAACGTCAGGAACGTGCCCGAGAGCAGGATCGCGACGAACGAGTAGAGGATGACCTCGCCGAGCATGAACGACCAGTGGTCGGGGAAGACCTTGCGGCCGAGCGTCGCGACCATGGTCGAGATGCTCGTGCGCTCGTCGAGGTAGTTCGAGGCGGCGGCGGTGATGGTGGGGCGCGGAGCGGTGGAGGTCATGCGCGGGTCTCCCTGTCAGCGGCCGACGACAGCGGCACGTGCTCCGGGTCGACCCGACCCAGGCGCTCCGCGAACGACGGCCCGATGGGCTCGGTGAAGTCGCGCTGGGCGACGAGGTAGCCCTCAGCGTCGACCGTGATCGGCAGCTGGGGGAGGGGCCGCTTCGCCGGTCCGAAGATGACCTTCGCGTGCTCACTGACGTCGAACGTCGACTGGTGGCACGGGCAGAGCAGGTGGTGCGTCTGCTGCTCGTACAGCGCCACGGGGCAGCCGACGTGCGTGCAGATCTTCGAGTAGGCGACGATGCCGTCGTAGGACCAGCCCTTGCGGCCCGGCTCCTCCTTGAGGCGATCGACGGGCAGGCGCACGAGCAGCACGGCGGCGAGCGCCTTCTGGTCGAGGTAGCCCTCGTTGTGGCCGATCTCCTTGAGCGACTCGGGCATGACGTGGAACGCCGAGCCGATGGTGACGTCGTCCGCCCGGATGGGCGTGCCCGACGGGTCGAGCGCGAGCCGCTCGCCGGCGGTCCACATCGTGTACGACAGCTCCTCGACCGGGTCGGTCGCCGGCGTGAGGTCACGGAAGAGCACGACCGCGGGCAGCGGCAGGAGCGCGACCGCGCCGATGAGCGTGTTGCGGATGAGGGAGCGGCGGGAGAAGCCCGACTCCTGGTCGCCGAGCTGGAAGATCTCGACGGCACGGGCGCGGCTCTTCTGCGAGCCGCGCGACAGGTGACGCTCCTCGACGACCTCGTGCGAGCTCATGAGCTGGCGAGCCCAGTGCATGCCGCCGAAGCCCACGCCGAGCAGCGCGAGCGCGATGCCGAGACCGAGGAAGAGGTTGTTGTACCGGACGGTGCCCATGTCGCCTGGCACGATCGGGATCGCGATGTACGCGACGATCGCGATCACCGAGCCGATCATCGACAGCAGGAACCACAGGACGACCTGGCGCTCGGCGCGGCGCTCCTTCTCAGGGTGGAGGTCGGTCTGGCGCGGGCGGTGCGGCGGCAGGCCGGGGTTCTCGAACGCGTCCGACTGCACGACCGCAGCGCCGCGGTCGTACACCGCGACCTCGTGCTGGTCCGTGGGAGCCTGGCCTTCAGCCGACATGCTGCTGGTCCTCTCGGGGTGCTGGGGAGTGTCGTGGGTCATGGCTCAGTTGGGCTTCGACGTGAGCCAGACCGTGATCGCGACGATGCCGCCGAGACCGAAGATCCAGATGAACAGGCCCTCGGAGACCGGGCCCAGGCTGCCGAGATCGAAGCCGCCGACCGAGGGGTTGTCGTCCAGGTAGTGCAGGTAGGCGATGATCTCGCGCTTCTGCTCCGGGTTGATGTTCTCGTCGTTGAACACGGGCATGTTCTGCGGACCCGTGAGCATGGCCTCGTAGATGTGCGCGGCATCGATGTCGTTGAGGGCGGGCGCGAACTTGCCCTCCGTCAGCGCTCCACCGGCGCCGGCCACGTTGTGGCACATGGCGCAGTTGATGCGGAAGAGCTGGGCACCCGCTGCGATCCCCTCGGCGTCGACCACTGAGGTGTCGAGCATCTCCTCCGTCGGGATCCCCGGTCCGGGCGCGAGCCCGGCGATGTACGCCGCCATCGCGTCGGACTGCTCCTGCGTGAAGAGCACCTCGCGCTCGAGCGCCTGCGGGCCCTGCATCGCCATCGGCATGCGGCCCGTCATGACCTGGAAGTCGACGGATGCCGCGCCGACGCCGATGAGGCTGACGCCGTTCTCGGTGCCCTCAGCGTTGAGGCCGTGGCACGATGCGCAGTTCGCGCGGAACAGCTGCTCGCCGTCCGCGGCCGTGAGCTGCTGGGAGTGGGGGGTCGTCGCCGGCTCAGCATTGGCGACGGAGCCCACCGCGGCGGACGCGCCGCCTGCGGCGACGAGTCCGATGATGAGCAGCGCCGCGCTGGCGAGCGGGTGCCTGCGACCGGTCTTCTTGCGTGATGCCAACGTTCTCAGTCCCAACCGTTGCTTACTTGAGCCAGTAGATGACGAGGTACAGGCCGATCCAGACCACGTCGACGAAGTGCCAGTAGTAGGAGATGACGTGCGCGCTCGTCGCCTCCTTGTGCGTGAAGCGCTTGACGGCGTATGCGCGACCGATCACGAAGAGGAAGGCGAAGAGCCCGCCCGTGACGTGGAGGCCGTGGAAGCCGGTGGTGATGTAGAACGCGGAGCCGTACGAGTTCGACGAGAACGTCACCCCGTGGCTGATGAGCACGATGTACTCGAACACCTGCAGGATGATGAAGACGGCACCCATGGCGTAGGTGAGGTAGAACCACTCGACCATGCCCCACTTGGCGAACTGCAGCTTCCCGCCGGAGCGGAACGCCTGGTGGTGCTCCGCAGCGTTCGCGCCCGCCTGGCAGGTGAAGCTCGAGGCGAGCAGGACGAGCGTGTTGATCGTGGCGAAGAGCACGTTCAGCTTCTCGGCCTCGGTCGAGAACAGGTCTCCCGACATCGAGCGCAGCGTGAAGTAGATCGCGAACAGGCCGGCGAAGAACATGACCTCGCTGCCGAGCCAGACGATGGTGCCGACCGCAACGGTGTTCGGCCGCCTGATCATCGGCGCCGACGGCGACGGGGAGAGCGCAGTAGTGGACACGAATCCCATCCTAGTGACAGTTCGCCGCGGGCGGAGGACCCGGCAGGCCAGCGTGCCGCGGATAGCTAGGCTGGAGCCATGGATCGTCTCTTGACCTGGCCAGTGGTGCTCGAGACCCTCCTGGAGGGCGAGGATCTCGCCATCCGCCAGGCCGAGTGGGCCATGGCCGAGATCGTGGCCGGGCGCGCCACCGAGGCGCAGATCGCCGGCTTCCTCATCGCCCTGCGCGGCAAGGGCGTGGTCGCCGAGGAGCTCGTCGGCTTCCGCGACGCCATCCTCGAGGCCGCCGTGCCGTTGCCGGGCGACACCCGTGTCGTCGACATCGTCGGCACGGGTGGAGACCGCCAGCACACCGTCAACATCTCGACCACCGCGAGCATCGTCGTCGCGGCAGCGGGCGTGCCGGTGCTCAAGCACGGCAACCGCGCCGTCTCGTCGTCCTCGGGCGCGTCCGACGTGCTCGACGCGCTGGGCCTCGTGCCCGCCGACGACGACCCCGCCGTCGTGCGGCGCATCCTCGACGCCGCGGGCATCTCGTTCGCTTGGGCGACGCGCTTCCACCCGGGCTTCCGGCACGCCGGTCCCGTGCGCGCGCAGCTCGGCGTGCCGACCGTCTTCAACTACCTCGGCCCGCTCGTCAACCCCGCCCGCCCGGAGGTCTCGCTCGTGGGCGTCGCCGACAAGCGGGTCATCGAGCAGTTCGTCGGCGTGTTCGCCACCCGGGGCGCGACGGCGCTCGTCGTGCGCGGCGAGGACGGGCTCGACGAGCTCACCACCACCGGCCACTCGGCGCTGTGGGAGGTCGCGCGCGGCGACGTGGTCGAGCACGACATTGATCCGCGCGAGCTCGGGATCCCGCGCGCCCAGCTCGACGACCTGCGCGGCGGCTCGGCGGAGCACAACGCCGAGGTGCTGCGGCGTACCCTCGCAGGCGAGCCGGGCGCGGTGCGCGACATCGTGCTGCTGAACGCCGCCGCGGCGCTCGTCGCCTGGCGGCTCGACGGCGACGTGCGGCAGAAGGACCGCCCGCTCGTCGAGCGGCTCGCGGAGGAGCTCGAGGTCGCGCGGGCCGCGGTCGACTCCGGGGCGGCGACGCGCACGCTCGACGCGTGGCGTGCCGCCGCGAGCTGAGCCCGCGGTGACAGCACCGGTCGCGGAGCGTCCGAGGGCGCAGCGGCAGTCGACGTGGTCGCGGGACGAGGTGTGGCAGACGTGGCCGCTCTCGTGGGCGGATCGCGCCTCCCGGTCGCTGCTGCTGGTCGCGCTCGCCATCGGCGGCCTGCTCACCTGCTACGGCCTCACGCTGCTGCTGCACCGACCGCCCGCGCTCACGCCGTCGGTCACGCTGCGCACGATCGGTGCGCTGCTGCTGCTGCTCGCGACGCTCGTCGCACCAGCCTCCCGCAGCTACCGGATCGGCGCGCTGTACTGCATCGTGCTCTTCGCGGCCGCGGAGGGCGCGACGGTGCTCATGCAGTCGACGTCGCTGCTCGGCGCGACGACCTACGGTGCGCTCGACGCGATCCAGTTCTGCGCCGGCGGAGCGCTCGTGATCGCGTGGATGCTCGTGCGGATGCGGCATCCGCTCACGATCCTCATCGTCGCCCTGGGCTACGCGACGGCCGGAGCGGCGTTCTTCGGCCGCGCGCTGCCCGCCATCCGCGGCCGCCTCGTCGGCGACCCGTGGGAGGAGGCGCGGACCGCGCTCGACGAGACGGTCACGCGCGTCGTGCTGCTGCTGCTGGTGCTCGGCCTCGTGCTGCTCGGCTGGTGGCTCGACGGGTGGATGCGCGCGCTGCTGCCCGTCGCGAACGTCGCGGAGCCGCACGGCTCCGGTCGCGCGTCGCGCACGGGGGAGGGCCCGCGGCTGCGAGCCGCGGTCATCACGATGCTCGTCTGCCTCGATCTCATCGCCATCGCCGTCGCGATCTCGGCGAAGCAGCCGACCGCGCGCGGCCGGCTCTCCGACGACGACGACTGGTGGGCCTCGATCGTGCTCGCGATCTCGACCGCGCGCGCCACGATGATCGTGATCGCGATCGGCGCGGCCGTCATCTGGCTGAGCGACCCGGTCTACCGCGCGCAGTAGCGCCGCACGGCCGCCGCACACGACGGAGCGGGGCGGCCGACGGCCGCCCCGCTCCGCGCGTCTCAGGAGACGTCGTCGTCGACCCAGTCGAGGGTCTTCTGCACGGCCTTCTTCCAGTTGCGGTACGTGCGGTCCCGCGCCTCCTGCTCCATCTGCGGCTCCCAGCGCCGGTCCTCCTGCCACTGCTGGCGCAGCTCGTCGAGCGAGCTCCAGAACCCGACGGCGAGGCCGGCGGCGTAGGCCGCACCGAGCGCCGTCGTCTCGGCGACCACCGGGCGGATGACCGGCACCTGCAGGATGTCGGCCTGGAACTGCATGAGCAGGTCGTTCGCGATCATGCCGCCGTCGACCTTGAGCTCCGTGAGGTCGACGCCCGAGTCGGCGTTCACCGCGTCGACGACCTCGGCCGTCTGGAACGCGGTCGCCTCGAGCGCGGCCCTCGCGATGTGGCCCTTGTTGACGTACCGGGTGAGGCCCACGAGCGCGCCTCGCGCATCCGGCCGCCAGTAGGGCGCGAAGAGCCCCGAGAACGCCGGCACGAAGTACGCGCCGCCGTTGTCGTCGACCGTCGCCGCGAGCTTCTCGACCGAGGGCGCGTCGTTGATGAGCCCGAGGTTGTCGCGCAGCCACTGGATGAGCGAGCCCGTCACGGCGATCGACCCCTCGAGCGCGTAGTGGGTCGGCTCGTCCCCGATCTTGTAGCCGACCGTCGTCAGCAGGCCGTTCTTGGAGTGGACGATCTCCTCACCCGTGTTGAAGATGAGGAAGTTGCCCGTGCCGTAGGTGTTCTTCGCCTCGCCCTGGTCGAACGCGGCCTGCCCGAAGGTCGCCGCCTGCTGGTCGCCGAGGATGCCGGTGATCGGCGTCTCGCGCAGCAGCGACTCCGACGCCGCGACGCCGAACTCGCCGGAGGACGACCTGATCTCGGGCAGCATCGAGCGCGGCACGTCGAAGTCGGCCAGGATCTCGTCGTCCCACTCGAGCGACTCGAGGTCCATGAAGAGCGTGCGCGACGCGTTCGTGACGTCGGTCGCGTGCACGCCGCCGTTCACGCCGCCCGTGAGGTTCCAGAGCACCCACGAGTCGGTCGTGCCGAACATGAGGTCGCCCGCGTCGGCGGCCTCCCGGGCGCCCTCGACGTTCTCCAGGATCCACACGATCTTCGTGCCCGAGAAGTAGGTCGCGAGCGGCAGGCCCACCTTCTGCTTGTAGCGCTCGACGTCGCCGTCGGCGAGCCGGTCGACGATCTTCTGCGTGCGCGTGTCCTGCCAGACGATCGCGTTGTAGACGGGCTCGCCGGTGGTCCGGTTCCACACCACCGCGGTCTCGCGCTGGTTGGTGATGCCGATCGCCTTGACGTTGTGGCGCGTGACGTTGGCCTTCGAGAGCGCCTGGCCGATGACCTCGCGGGTGTTGCTCCAGATCTCCTTGGGGTCGTGCTCGACCCACCCGGCCTGCGGAAAGATCTGCTCGTGCTCGAGCTGGCCGGTGGCGACGATGCTGCCGGCGTGGTCGAAGAGGATGGCGCGAGTCGAGGTCGTGCCCTGGTCGATGGCGATGACGTAGTCGTTCACCGGAACTCCTTCGTTCTGTGATGGATGCTGTGCTGATGGGGGCGCGGCGCGCGGCCGCTACGACGAGGAGGGGGCCGCCGTGCCCCCTCCTCGGTGCGTCAGGCCGCGGCGCCCGAGATGACCGTCGCGATCAGGATCGGTGCCGTGAGGCCGGCGAGCGCGCCGCCGATGACGGGGCCGACGACGGGGATCCAGGCGTAGCTCCAGTCGCTCGAGCCCTTCCCCTTGATCGGCAGCACCGCGTGCGCGATGCGAGGGCCCAGGTCGCGAGCGGGGTTGATGGCGTAGCCGGTCGGACCACCGAGCGACGCGCCGATGCCGACGACCAGCAGGGCGACGGGCAGTGCGCCGAGCGCGGCGAGGCCCGCGGGGACGCCGTCTTCCGTGCCGTTCTGCGCGCCGAACGCGATGACGACGAACACGAGCACGAAGGTGCCGATGATCTCCGTGATCAGGTTCCAGCCGGTCGAGCGGATGGCGGGGCCGGTCGAGAAGGTGCCGAGCTTAGCGCCCGGGTCCTCCTCGGCGTCGAAGTGCTGCTTGTAGGCGAGCCAGCACAGCACGGCGCCGAGGAAGGCGCCGATGAACTGGCCGGCGAGGTAGACGGGGAGCGCCGCCCAGTTGTACGCGACGCCCTCCGCGAGCGAGTTCGCGAGCAGTCCCACCGTCACGGCGGGATTGATGTGCGCGCCGGAGTAGATCGAGACGACGACGCCGGCGAAGACGGCGAAGCCCCAGCCGAAGTTGATCATGAGGAAGCCGCCGCCGAAGCCCTTGTTGCCCTTGAGCACGACGTTCGCGACCACCCCGCAGCCGAGCAGGACGAGCATCGCCGTGCCCACCAGCTCCGAGAGGAATACCAGACCGAGGTTCAAGTCCACGGGTCCCTACTTTCTCGTCCACGGGCCTCGTCGCCCGTACCGCCCGCACGGGTGGTACGGCACACGATAGCCCCGCTGCGCCCGGAATCCGAGAGATCTTCGAACCGTTCCATCGAGATTCCCGCCGCCGGGGCGTAGCGTGAGCCGCACTGGCTCAGCTCAAGGAGAGGCGCACCGTGAAGAAGCTCATCAACGACCCCACCAAGACGGTCGACGAAGGCGTCGCCGGCTTCGCCGCCGCGCACGCCGACCTCGTGCGCGTCGTCGTGGATCCGCCCTTCGTCGTGGTCCGCGCGGACGCGCCGATCAACGGGAAGGTCGGGCTCGTCTCGGGCGGCGGGTCCGGCCACGAGCCGCTGCACGCGGGCTACGTGGGCTTCGGCATGCTCGACGCCGCCGTGCCGGGCGCGATGTTCACGTCGCCGACCCCCGACCCCATCCTCGAGGCGACGAAGCAGGTCGACGCCGGCTCCGGCGTGCTTCACATCGTGAAGAACTACACCGGCGACGTGCTGAACTTCGAGACGGCGGCCGACCTCGCGCTCGCCGAGGGCATCGAGGTGCAGACCGTCATCGTCGACGACGACGTCGCGGTGAAGGACTCGCTCTACACGGCCGGCCGCCGCGGCGTCGCCGGCACCCTGCTCGTCGAGAAGCTCGCGGGCGCGGCAGCGCAGCGCGGCGACACGCTCGACGAGGTGGCGGAGGTCGCTCGCACGGTGAACAGCCGGGTGCGGTCGATGGGCATGGCGCTGTCGCCGTGCACGGTGCCGCACGCGCAGGAGCCGAGCTTCACGCTCGCCGAGGACGAGATCGAGATCGGCATCGGGATCCACGGCGAGCCCGGTCGCGAGCGCATCGCCATCGAGCCCGCCGACCGCATCGTCGACCGGCTGATGGAGCCGATCCTCGAGGACCTGCCGTTCTCGAAGGGCGACCGGGTCGTGCTGCTCGTCAACGGCATGGGCGGCACGCCGCAGTCCGAGCTCTACATCGTCTTCCGGCGCGCCGCCGAGGTGCTCGCGGAGCGCGGCATCGAGCTCGCTCGCTCGCTCGTGGGCTCGTACGTGACGAGCCTCGAGATGCAGGGCGTGTCGATCACGCTGCTGCAGGTCGACGACGAGCTGCTGGGCCTCTATGACGCACCGGTGCACACGGCGGCGCTGCGATGGGGAAGGTAGGGATCCTGTGACCTCGCTCGACGGGGCGTGGACCCGGCGCTGGATCGAGGCCGTCGCGGCAGAGGTCGCGCGCCGCAAGCAGGAGCTGACGGCGCTCGACCGGGCGATCGGCGACGCCGACCACGGCGAGAACCTCGACCGCGGCTTCCAGGCCGTGCTCGGCAAGCTCGACGCCCTCGACGACGCCGCGACGCCCGGCGCCGTGCTGAAGCTCGTCGCCACGACCCTCATCTCCACCGTCGGCGGCGCGGCCGGCCCGCTCTACGGCACCGCCTTCCTGAAGGGCGCGATGGCGGCGGGGGAGCGCACCGAGCTCGACGCTCCAGCCCTCGTCGACGTGCTGACGGCGGCGCGCGACGGCATCGTCGCGCGCGGCAAGGCCGAGCCCGGCGACAAGACGATGGTGGATGCGTGGACCCCGGCGGTCGACGCCGCCGCCGCCGCGGGAGACGACGTGCGGGCGGTGCTGGACGCCGCGGCCGCCGCCGCAGCCGACGGCGCCGCGGCGACGGAGCCGCTCGTCGCCCACAAGGGGCGCGCGTCGTACCTGGGCGAGCGGGCGATCGGCCACCGCGATCCCGGCAGCGAGTCGACCGCCCTCATGCTGCGCGCGGCGGCGGAGACCCGGTGAGCGTCGGGCTCGTCATCGTCTCGCACTCTGCCCTGATCGCAGAGGGTGTCGTCGAGCTCGCGGCCCAGATGGCGCCGTCCGTCGCGATCATCGCCGCGGGCGGCACCGACGACGGCGGGATCGGCACGAGCTTCGACCGCGTGCAGGCGGCGCTCGGCGAGGCGGAGTCCGGCGACGGCGTGGTCGTGCTGTGCGACCTCGGCTCGGCGGTGCTCACCGCGGAGACGGCCGTCGAGCTCTCGGACGCGCCCGAGCGCATCCGGATCGCCGATGCGCCGATCGTGGAGGGAGCCGTGGCGGCGGCCGTCGCCGCCGAGGCGGGCGATGGCCTCGACGCCGTGGTCGCGGCCGCCGAGCCGGCCGCCGCCGCGCCCCAGCCGGCGGCCGCGCGGGAAGCGGATGCTTCCGGGACGGGCGCGGCCGTCGGATCGACCGCCCGCCTCGAGATCGCGCTCGAGAACGAGCACGGCCTGCACGCGCGCCCCGCGTCGGAGCTCGTCCGCACGGTGAGCGGCTTCGACGCAACCGTCACCGTGAACGGCGTCGACGCGAAGAGCCTGCTGCGGGTGCTCGCACTCGGGCTCGACCGCGGCTCGCGCGTGTCGTTCGAGGCGATGGGCCCGCAGGCGCACGAGGCCATCGACGCGATCGAGGCGCTCGTGCGCGACCGCTTCGGGGAGTAGCTACTGCACGACGTGCGCTGCGAACTCGTCCTTCGTCACGCGCGCGGCGACGAACGAGCACTGCGGTCGGATCCGCTTGCCCGACGCGATCGTCGCGCGCAGCGCCTCGTCCACGAGTGTCGAGCCGATGCCGCGCCCGCCGAACGCCGGATCCACCTCCGTGTGCGGGAAGGCGCGCACGCCCTCCTGGTCGCGGTAGTCGGCGAAGCCGGCGAGGGCGCCGTCGACGTGGGCCTCGAAGCGCCGGCCATCGGGGTTGTCGACGATCTCGATCTGCTGCTGGTCGGTCATGGCGCCACCGTACGCCGGGTTGCTGTGCGCGGGGGATGAGCGGTGGGCCGAGCGTGGGTACGGCATGCTGGGACCATGCAGCTGGACCCGCGACGCATCCTGATCTTCCGCACGGTCGCGCGCGAAGGATCGGTCTCGGGCGGCGCGCGCGCCCTCGGCTGGACGCAGCCTGCCGTGAGCCAGCACATCCGCCTGCTCGAGGAGGAGGTCGGCCAGGGCCTGCTGCTGCGCTCGTCGACCGGCGTCACGCTCACCGAGGCCGGGCAGCGGCTGCTGCGCCACGCGGACGGCATCGCCGGCCTGCTGGGCTCCGCCGAGGCCGAGCTGCGCTCGCTCGCCGAGGGCGCCGGCACCGTCACGATCGCTGCCTTCCCCTCGGCGCTCGCCGACTTCGTGCCGCGCGCGATCGCCGCCGCTCGGCTCGCGGTGCCGGGGCTGACGGCTCGCGTCATCGAGCTCGAACCGCCGGAGGCGATCGAGGCCGTGCTCGCGGGTGATGCCGACGTGGCCGTGGCCTTCGAGTACGACGAGCTCCACGACGACGTGCAGCTCACCCGCATCGAGCTCGGTGCCGACCCCTCGTGCATCGTGCTGCCCGCCGACCACGAGCTCGCGGACGGCTCGCCGGTCGAGCTCGCCGCGCTCGCGGGCGCGGACTGGGTGGGCGGCTGCGAGCGGTGCCGGCAGCACCTCGAGTCGCTCGCCGCCGACGCGGGCTTCGCGCCGACGATCCAGTTCGAGACCGACGACTTCCTCGCCGCGCAGTCGTTCGTCGCCGCGACCGGATCGGTGACGCTGCTGCCGGCGATGGCCTTGCGGGTGCTCACGCGCGACGACGTCGTGGTGGCGCCGCTCGCCGACGGCTCAGGCCGGACCGTCTCCCTGCGGCACCGGCACGGCGCCGAGCGCGTGCCCGCCATCCGCACGGTGCTCGACGCGATGCAGCGGCTGTGGACCGAGGGCGTCGGCTGACGCCTGACGAGCGCGAGCCGCCGACCGGCGCTCATGCATCCGGTGGTCCAGCCGCTCGCGCTGGCGGGCGGACGCCGCCCGGGAGCTCGAGCGTGACCTCCAGGCCCCCGCTCGAGCTCTCGGAGAGGACCAGGCGGCCGCCGTGCGACGCCGCGACGGCGGACGCCAGCGCGAGCCCCAATCCCGGGCGGGGCTGCCGCGGATCGCAGCCGCGTTCGAACGGCCTGACCAGCCGCTCGTGGTCCGCTGGATCGATGCCGTCGCCGTCGTCGCTCACCGTGATCCGGATCCACTCCGCTGCGGCCGTCGTGGTGACGCGCACCGTCGACCGCTCCGGCGAGAACCTCAAGGCGTTGTCGAGCAGCTCGCGGACCGCGCGGCCGAGACGCTCCGCATCCACGCCATGTGCCTCGACCGGATCACCGCCGATGGCGAGCCGCACGAGCTGCCGCGCGGCACGGGCCCGGTGCGTCGCCAGCTCGTCGGAGAGCAGCTCCCACACGTTGATCGTCTCCACGGCGCTCGGGTCGACGCACGCCATGCGCAGGAGCTCGCAGATCCCGAGCACGACGTCGTTGAGTCGCCGTCCGGCTCGCATCACGGCGGTGAGCGACGGGTGCAGGTCCGTGGGGATCCGGTGCTGCTGCTCGATCAGCAGCTCGGCGTGACCCAGGACGGGCGTCAGCGCTGTGCGCAAGTGGTGGTTGACCTCCTCCGTCAGCCCCGCGAGGAACTCGTGGTGCGGCGTGGGGGACCAGCGGACAGGCGCTGCGACGCCCCCGGCCGAGGACTCGACAGCCGACCGGGCGGCGGGCTCTGGCACGGTGTGACCTCCTGCAGTCGGACTCGAGGCGCGGCGCCTCGAGTGGGGTGGGCCGTGCTGGCGGCCATGAGGCTGGCGGCCATCGGATCGAGGCTGACATCTGCTGCGGGCTCCGCATGCGAGCTCGGCGCCAGCGTGCGTGATCCGGCTACGGGGCGGCGCGAGCCGGCTCGTCGCGCGCTCCCGGGTTCGGCTCATGGAGCGCCCGTAGCATGTCGGGTCATGTGCGCTGCCCGAACCGTCCGAGCCTCGCAGCCGGGCTCCACTGCCGATGGGCCGGCTCGGGGTGGGGACCGACGGATGTGGCTCGGCGCCGGGACGAGGCGTGCCGTGCAGGGTGCTGCCGGCTGGATCGTGGTCGGCCCGGAGACGGGGGCCGGTCGCGGATGACGACCTACACACGGCGCAGGACCGACGACCGCGACGAGGCCGAGCGGATCGTCACCCAGCTCTATCTCCCGCACCGGCTCGACCTCGCCGACGGCTCCGCCGGCCTCGCCATGGAGGTGGCCGGCATGCGTGTCGGAGCAGTGACGGTCGGCCGGCTCGCGTACGGGCGTCGGATACGGCTGCGCACCGCCGACGCCGAGAACTTCCACGCGAACATCACGCTTCGGGGCCGCGCGCGCTCGAGGAGCGGCACCGGCGAACCGGTCGCGACGGCTCCGGGCGAGGGACTCGTGTACTCGCCTGAAGCCCCGGCCGAGATCGCGTGGGCGGCGGGCTGTCAGCAGCTGTGCCTGATGATCCCGCGGGCCCTACTGGAGTCGCGGCTCGAGCAGCTGCTCGGCCGATCCCTGCGCGGCCCCCTGATCTTCGACTTCGCCGCCGACCTCCGCAGCCCCTTCGGACGCCGCTGGCGAACGGTCCTGGACCTCCTCAACGACGAGCTCGACCATCCCACGGTCGCGGTCGGGGATGCGCGTATGGCCGCGCACGTCGAAGGGTTCGTGCTCGACGGTCTCCTGCTCGGCCAGCCGCACAGCCACAGCGGTGCCGTCGACCGTGACCGCCCCACGCGGCTCGGCTCGGCGATCAAGCGCGCGCTAGAGCTGATGGAGGAGCGGCCGGCAGAGCCGTGGACGACGCTGCGTCTGGCTACGGAGGTCCACTTGAGCGCGCGAGCGCTGCAGGAGGGCTTCCGTCGTGACCTCGGCACGCCGCCGATGACCTATCTGCGGCAGATCCGTCTTCGCCGTGCGCGCGAGGCGCTCCTGGCAGCCGACCGCGATGCCACGACCGTCCGCGCGGTCGCCCGCGGGCTCGGCATCCTGCACCTGGGTCGCTTCGCCGCCGCCTACCGCGACGCGTTCCGTGAGGCTCCATCGGAGACGCTCCACCGTCCGGCCTAATCCGGCCGTCGTGCGAGCGCTGCCGGCGGCACCAGTCGTTCGTCGCCGCGACCGGCTCTGTCACGCCGCTGCCGGCGACGGCGCTGCGGGTGTCGACGCGCGACGACGTCGTGGTCGCGCCGCTCGCGGAGGGCTCAGGCCGGACGGTCTCGCTGCACCGGAACGGCGCCGAGCGCGTCCCCGCCATCCGCACGGTGCTCGACGCGATGCAGCGGGTCTGGGGCGAGCGCCCCCGCTGAGCGCTCGCCGAGCGCGATGCGCGCGAGCGCGGTCGCGTGCGCTGCGCACGAGTCGATGAGCGGCACGCCCGCGTCCGCGGCGCCCACGAGCAGCATGATCTCGGTGCAGGCGAGCACGATCGCGTCGGCGCCCTCGGCCTCGAGCGCGGCGAAGGCGTCACGGAACACGGCGCGCGACGCATCCGTCACCACGCCCTGCGTCAACTCGTCGAAGACGATGCGGTCGAGCTCGGCCTGCGCACCGGTGGGCGGCACGACGGTCGCGATGCCGTGCCGCGCGAGCCGGTCGGCGTAGAAGCGCTCCGACATCACCCAGCGCGTGCCGACGATGCCGAGGGTGCTCGCGCCGAGGCCGTGCGCGGTCTCGGCGACGGCGTCGGCGATGTGCACGAGGGGCACGCCGACGGCGGCCTCGACGTCGCCGGCGACGCGGTGCATGAGGTTCGTCGCGATCGCGATCGAGCCCGCGCCGGCGCGCTCGAGCGCGGCGGCCTCTCGGGCGAGCAGCGCGCCCGCGGCGGCCCAGTCGCCCCGCAGCTGGCAGTCGCGCACCTCGGCGAAGTCGAGGCTCGACAGCAGGATGCGTGCGGATGCGTGCCCGCCGCGGGCGGCCGCGACGTGCTCGTTGATGGCGCGGTAGTACTGCGCGGTCGAGTGCCAGCTCATGCCGCCGAGGATGCCCAGCACAGTGTCAGGGGAGGGGTGCATGGGTCGATCTCAGCGCACCCGGCTCCATACGTCCAGCCTGTGTTGAATGTCTCGCACAGAAGCTCCGACTATACCGAGGCGTGCGTCTCGTGGCCGACGCCCAGGCGGAGCCGCTGCTGCAGGCTCACGGCCAGCAGCGCCTGGGCCGCGGCGTACGCGGTGAGCACCACGATCGACGCGAGCGGCTCGGGGATCTCGATGACGAACAGGCTGAGGCCCAGCACGAGGTCGCCGATCATGAAGAGCAGGCCGCCGAGCAGCCCCGGCACGTCGATCGCGGCGAAGGCCGCGACCGCCACGAGCACGAGTGCGAAGACGAGCACGGGCACCGCGAGCGGGCCGGCGCCGATGGCGATGATGCCGCCGGAGATCAGGCCGACGATGGCATACGCGATCGCGCCCGGGCCCCATGCGAGCGACCGGCGGCGCGTCGGCCACAGTGCGACGAGGTAGGCGATGTGGCCGAGCAGGAACAGGCTCAGCAGCACGATGGTGAGGTCGGTGGCGGCGCCCAGCCCGTCGCCGAGGCCGCAGAGCGCCGCGGCCGCGACGTGCCAGCGGCCGACCGCGCGCCGCAGCGCGCCGATGGCGATGAGCGCGATCCAGATGGGCGGCAGCAGCGCCCACATGAGCACGAGGCGCAGCTGCTCGAGCAGCCCCGCGTCACCGACCTCGAGGGCGAGCAGCGTCGCCGCCAGGAGGTTGACGGCGAGGAGGCAGCCGGCGATCCAGAAGCCGAGCCGCAAGGGCCTCGGCAGGGGAGTCGTGGGCATGCGGCCATCGTTCCACGGGCACCGCGGTTCTCCGGGACCGGCGGCGGGCGCGCCGCGCCGGTCGAGCCGTGCCGGGCCGCTGTCGGCGGCGGGTGGGAGAGTGGCGCCGTGCACGACAACCCCTTCCGCCCGGGATTCGGCATCTCGCCGCCCATGCTCGCCGGCCGCGACGCGCTGCTCGACGAGTGGCGCGAGGTGCTGGGCCTCGGCGCGTGGTCGCCCTTCCGCGCCGCGCTCGTCACGGGCATGCGCGGCGTCGGCAAGACGGTGCTGCTGAACGCCCTCGAGGACGAGGCGCGCGCCCGCGACTGGAGCGTCGTGCACGGCACCCTCCACGTCGGCCTCATCGAGGTGCTCGAGCACGATCGGCTGCCCGCCCTGCTCGAGGAGCAGGACCCCGACGCGTTCTCGCGCGAGTGGACCGGACTCACGCTGCCCCAGCTCGGTGGCGCCACGACGCAGGTCGTGCCGCACTACCCGCGCGAGCCGCGGCTCGAGAGCATGCTCGAGCGGCTCGTCGAGCTCGCGGAGGCCCGCGGCGCCGGGCTGCTCCTCTCGCTCGACGAGGTCTCCGCGTCGTCGCTCGACGAGCTGCGGCGCATCGCCATCGCGGTGCAGCACCTGCAGCGCCAGGACCGCCGGGTCGCGATCGTCGCGGCCGGCGTGCCCGCGTCGATCGCCGCGGCGCTCGACGCCGACGGGCTCACGTTCTTCCGCCGTGCCCAGCAGGTGCGGCTCGACACGCTCACGCTCGCCGAGGCCCGCGCGGCGATCGCCATCCCGGTGCGGGAGCGCGGCCGCACGATCGGCGAGGCCGCGCTCGACATGGCGGCTCGCGCGAGCGAGGGCTATCCCTTCCTCGTGCAGTCGATCGGCGCCCGGGCGTGGGAGTACCAGCCGAGCGTCACCGAGATCGTGACGGATGCGGTGCAGCACGCCGTGCACGTCGCGCACGCCGCGATGGGCGAGAGCGTCATCGTCCCCGCGCTGCGCGGGCTCTCCGGCAGGGATCGCGACTACCTCATCGCGATGGCCGAGGACGACGGACCAGCGTCGACCGCTGACGTCGCCGAGCGGATGGGCGTCTCGATCGGCAACGCCGGGCGCCAGCGGTCGCGCCTGCTCGACGCGGGCATCATCGTCGCGCCGGAGCGCGGCAGGGTCGACTTCGCCATCCCACGGATGCGCGAGCACTTGCGCGCGCATCCGCACGACGCGCAGCTCGGGCTGCCGACCGCCGCCCGTGAGACGTTCCGCGAGCCCGATCCCGAGCCGCCGACGACAGCCCCGGCGGTCGGCTAGCATCTCCCTGTCAGGCGCCTCGGGTGCCGGGTCTCGAGAAATGGGGCCACGCGCAGCCGCGCGCGACACACATGGACCTTCATCGATCGAGGCTCCGTGCAGTGTCGCCGGGCCTCCCGTCTCCCTTGGAGCACCATGTCCGACGCCTCTGACTACACCGACGGCCTCACCGACGCCCCGGCCCGCAGCATCACCGTCTCGGCGGCGGTCGCCGCCGAGCTCGAGCAGCACGCGAGCGATGTCTTCGCCCTCATGGGCAACGGCAACGCCTGGTTCCTCGACGCGGTCGTGCGCCGCGGCGCGATGACGCTCACCGCGGTGCGGCACGAGGCGGCGACCGTCGCGGCGGCCGACGCGTACCACCGCGCGAGCGGCCGCCTGGGCGTCGCGTCGGTCACCTACGGCCCCGGTTTCACGAACGCCATCACGCCGCTCGCCGAGGCAGCGCTCGCGCGCATCCCGCTCGTGATGGTCGTCGGCGACCGGCCGACCGCAGGCGCGCGGCCCTTCGACATCGACCAGGCCGGCATCGCCACCGCGGTCGGCGCTCCCACGATCGTCGTCGGGCGTGCGGATGCGCGAGCCGCCGCCGGGCGAGCGGTCGAGACGGCGCTCGCCGCGCGAGGCCCGGTCGTGCTCGCGATCCCCTACGACATCGCGCACGCCGAGCTCGAGGAGGACGGCGAGCGCGCGACCGAGCACGCGCCCGTCGAGCCGTTCATCGCGCTGGACGCCGAGCAGCTCGCGGAGGTCGCGCAGCGACTGACCGAGGCGCGCCGGCCGCTGCTGCTCGCCGGCCGCGGCGCGCACCTCGCCGGTGCTGCCGAGGCGCTCCGCGCCCTCGGTGCCCGCCTCGGCGCGCGCACGGCCTCGAGCGCCCTCGGCAGCGGCATCTTCGCCGACGACCGGCGGCACCTCGGCATCTGCGGCGGCTTCGCCGCCGAGCGCGCCGCGGAGGCCATCGAGCACGCCGACGTCGTGCTCGTGGTGGGCGCGGGGCTCAACGCCTTCCAGACCCGCTTCGGCGACGCCTTCGACGACGACGCGCACGTCGTCCAGGTCGATGTGCTGGAAGCGCCGACGAACTCGCGGGTCGACGAGCTCGTGCGCGGCGACGCCCGGCTCGTCGCCGAGATGCTGCTCGCGCTGCTCGGTAGCGTTGAGGAGGCTCAGAGCGTCGAGACTCGCGGCGATGCGGGCTGGGCTGAGGCCGGATTCGCCGACGTCGCGGGCGTGCACCGCGACCGTCCGGCAGGGGACGAGCTCGCGGCGGACGGCCGGCTCGACCCGCGCAGCCTGTTCCACGCGCTCGAGTCGCTGCTGCCCGCGGACCGCGTGATCGTGCAGGACGGCGGGCACTTCATCGGCTGGGCGCCGACCCACCTCTCGGTCGCCGACCCCGAGCGGCTCCTCATGGTCGGCACGGCCTTCCAGACCATCGGGCTCGGGCTGCCGAGCGCCGTCGGCGCCGGCGCCGCGCGGCCGGAGTCGACCGTCGTGCTCGTCACCGGCGACGGCGGCGGGCTCATGGGGCTCGCCGACCTCGACTCGGTCGTGCGCACGGTGCGGCGCGGCATCGTGATCGTCTGCAACGACGCCGCCTACGGCGCCGAGGTGCACCAGTACGGGGTGCGCGGCGTCGCGGAGGAGCCGATGCTCATCGAGCAGGTCGACTTCGCTGCCCTGGGTCGCGCGCTCGGCGCGGAGGCCGCCGTGATCGAGCGGCTCGACGACCTCGCGCAGCTCGAGGGCTGGATCGCCACGGGCGCGGACGGGGTCTTCGTCGCCGACTGCCGCATCAGCCAGCAGGTCGTCGCGCCCTACATCGTCGAGGTCCGCGAGGCGGCGATGCGGGCGGCGACGCGCTGACCCTGCAGCGAGTGTCGGCTCCTGGAGGGAGTGTCGCGACACTCGAGCCGTGGGCCGACGCCCGACGCGCGCGGCCTCGAGCCGACAAGGCGGGAGTGTCGGCATCCGGCCGGAGTGTCGCGACCCTTGGGCCGACACCCGACACCCGACGCGCGGCGTCGGGCGGAGGGTCAGGCGGGCTCGTCGCCCAGCTCGAGCAGCCGGCGGAACAGCGCCAGCACCTCCTCCGGCAGCAGCGGCTCCGCGACGGTCACGTCGCAGCGCGTCTCGACCGTGACCCGCCACATCGGCGCGTCGGGCAGCGCCTGCCCGTCGAGCTCGGCGAGCGTGCCCGAGGCGAGGAGCGTGTCGAGGTGCTCGAGATCGTCGCCCGGGATGACCTCGAGCTCGAGCACCGCCGCGCGCGTGCGCCCCAGCATGCCGCCGGTGCGCGCCACCCGGACGGCGTCGTCGGCCGCCGCATCCGCCACCGGCTCATCGGTGACGCCGACGGCCGCCCACGCCTTCCGCACAGCGTGGGTCTCGGGCGCGTCGTCGCCGTAGCGGGCGACGGATGCGTCGACGGTCGCGGCCGCGAAGGTCGCGAAGTCGGCGGTGGCGGGGAGGCCGCCGGTGAGGGCGTCGATCCAGATGCGACCCGGCGCCTCCCACGCGCGCCCGCCGATCGCGGTCGCGACGAGGTGGAACGCCTTGTTGGGGATGCCGGAGTTGATGTGCACGCCGCCGAGGTCGTCGCTCGTGACGACGAAGTCGCGCATGTGCGCCGGCTGGGGGTCCTTGCCGAGCACCGGGTCGTCGTAGGCGGTGCCCGGCTCGGCCATCGAGCGCAGCGCGACGCCCGCCACCCGGTCGGTGAAGACGCCCGCGCCGATGAGCCAGTCGGCCTCGTCCGCCGACTGGCCGAGCGCATGCTGCTTCACGAGCGCACCCAGCACGTCGGCGATCGACTCGTTGAGCGCGCCTGACTGGTCGCGGTAGACGAGATCGGCCGTCGACGCGATGACGCCGTGGCCGAGCTCGTGGCCGATCACGTCGACGGCGCTCGTGAAGCCCGCGAAGACCTCGCCGTCGCCGTCGCCGAAGACCATCCGCTCGCCGTCCCAGAACGCGTTGTCGTAGCGCGTGCCGTAGTGCACGGTCGCGAGCAGCGGCATCCCGGTGCCGTCGAGGGAGTCGCGCCCGAACGCCTCGTGCAGCATGCTCCAGGCGAGGCCGAGCCCGTCGTAGGCCTCGTCGGTCGCGACGTCGCCCGTCGGCCCGTCGCCCTCCTCGCGCACGCTCGTGCCCGGCAGCGTGGTGGCGTGCTGCGCGTCGCTGACCGTGCGCTCCGGCCCCGCCTCGCCGGGCACGACGGAGGGGCGCTCGGCGCGCGCGTGCGGCTTGAGCGGCGCGGTGGCGCGCTCGGCGCGGATGCCGTGGTCGACGCCCAGGGTGCGCTCGGCGACCGAAGCGGCGGGCGACGGCGCCGCCGCGATGCGCTCCAGCAGGTAGGGCGGCACGATGCCGTGCCGCACGCGGGCGATGGACGTGATGGCGGCGTCGAGGCCGGGCGTGATGAGCGTGGCCCAGAGCCGGTAGCCGGCCGGCGAGGGGTGGAACCCGTCGGGGGCGTGGAGCTCGGGATGCAGGATCGCGGGCGTCGGCAGGTGGATCGTGCGCGGCTCGGTCGCGGCGATGCGCTGCAGCGCCTCGTCGAGGCTGCGGGCGTGACCGCCGAGCAGGGAGCGGATGGGCTGCGGCAGCCATTCGAAGGTGTCGATCTGCGGCGCTCCGGCGAGCCCGAGCACGCCGCCCTCCGCGAGGTGCGGCAGCAGCGCCTCCACCAGCCCGCGCATCGAGCGCTCGAACGCGCGTCGGCTGACGAGCTGCAGCGCGTCGTTCGCGCCGACGAGCAGCAGGATGGCGTCCCACGGCCCCTCTTGCGCGACGGTCTCGACGACGGGCAGGTGCCGCCCGAGCACCTCACCGGCGTTCGAGCCCTCCTGGCCCTCGATGCGCCACGCGACGGGCCGCTGCCGACGAGCCGCGAGCTGTGCGGCGACCTGCAGCACGAGCCCGTCGTCGAGCCGCTCGGCGCCGACGCCGGTCGCGGTCGAGTCGCCGATGGCGAGCAGCCGCAGCGGGGCGCCGTCGCCCTCGCCGACGACGCCGTGGCGGGAGCCCTGGGGCTCGGGCAGCCAGACGAGCGAGGTCTGCAGCCCCTTCGCCTGCCGCAGCAGCACGGGCGCGAGCGCGATCGCGGTCGGCCGAGCCAGGCGGTGCACGGTGCGCTCCGCGTGCCGGGCGATGTCGGCGAGCCCGCGGCCGATCCCTGCTGCGATGTCCATGCCGGCCTCCTCGAGCGCGTCGCCCCCGCGGTCGCCGCGAGGCGTCGCCGATCGTACCCGCGGGCGCTGACCGATCAGCGGCCGAGGCGCATCCGCACGCCGACGGCGTCGCCGACGCCCACGCCCTCTGCCCGTTGCACCGCGACCTTCAGGGGCAGCAGGTAGCCGCCGTCGCGCGGGAACAGCGACGTGGTGAAGGTCGTGCCGCCGATCGTCGCCTCCGCGGGGATGACGCCCCAGCCGTAGGTGAGCTCGCGGGCGCTCTCGTGGATGAGCTCCGACTCGTCCGGCGGGACCGGCACGAAGACGAACGGGGCCGGACCCCGCCACTCGATCGCGACGGCCGTGAACGCGAGCTCCATGCGCGCACGCTACCGCCCGCCGACCGGGACGGGGCGGGTGCGGCCCGTGCCGCCGGTAGCCTGGGAGCCATGCAGAAGAACGCGCTCGTCAGCATCGTCGCGGTCGTCGGGGCGCTCGTCCTCATCGTCGCCGTCGCCCTCGCGGTCGTGCGCCCGTGGGAATCGGCCGCGCCCGCCGCGCAGGGCGCGAGCGGCGCGGTCGCCGTGGTCGACGAGTCGACGCACGTGCTGGACGACGCGGGCGAGGGCGCTCCGGTGGTGGTGGAGTTCTTCGACTACGAATGCCCGTCGTGCGGCCAGTTCCACCCGATCGTGGAGGACCTGCGCGACCGCTACGAGGGTCAGGTGACGTTCGCGGTGCGGTACTTCCCGCTGCCGGGCCACCCGAACGCGGTGCCTGCCGCCCTCGCTGCCGAGGCGGCAGCGCAGCAGGGCGAGCTCGAGGCCATGCACGCGACGCTCTTCGAGCGCCAGCAGGAGTGGGCGGGCACCGAGGACGCCGCTGCGGCCTTCCGCGGCTACGCGGAGGAGCTCGGGCTCGACCTCGCCGCCTACGACGCGGCGGTCGCCGACCCGGCGACGCTCGAGCGGGTCCAGCTCGACGCCGACGCGGCGGTCGCGCTCGGCGTGCAGTCGACGCCGACGTTCTTCGTCGATGGCGAGCAGGTCGAGCTGCAGCGGTACGACGACGTGGAGACGGCGATCCAGGCGGCGCTCGCCGGTTGACGGGGAGCGGCGGTCGCCGATCCGGCTGCCGAGTCTCCCGCAGCGCGCCGCGGCGCCCGCACCGATCTGCGGGTGCGGGCGGCGTACACCCGCAGGTCGGTACCGGGAGTCACGACCCTGCCGACCCTCCGGTACGGGTCTGCGGGTGCGCGCCCCGTCGACCCGCAGGTCGGTACCGGAAGCCGCGACTCCAAGGAGCGCGCTAGGCCTCCGGCGTGACGATGAGCGAGAGCCCGTGCACGTGCTCGCCCGCGACGGTGCGCACGACGGCGTCCGGGTAGCGCGCGTACTTGCGCCGGTAGGCGTCGTCGACGAGCGCCTGGTCGAAGTGGTCGCCGGGCTGGAACCGCACATCCCGCTCGACGCCGGCGGCGCTGATCCGCCCGGCGCCGCGTGCGAGCGCACGCCGGTACCAGCCGCTCTCGGCGCCGTACGCGGAACGGACCACCACGACCCCGTGGAGCGCCACGCTCCAGATGGTGACCGGCGTGCTGAGGCTGCCGTCCCGGCGTCGCGACGAGATGCGCAGCTCGTCGGCGGCCGCGATCGCCGTGAGGTCGACCGGATCCCACTGCGCGCTCATGCGGCCATGATGGCCGCGCGCGGGGCCGGGCGACAGGGGGCATCGCGCTGTGGATGCGCCGGTGCGAGGATGTCGGCGTGCGACGGCGGACGATGAGCGGAGCCTGGTTCGTGCGCCGCGCCGGGCCCGCCGGGGCGCTCCTGGCGCTCGTCGGCCTGACCGGCTGCGGGGGAGCGCCTCAGGCGACGGTCGCCTCGGTGGAACCCGAGGTGGTGCAGCTCGAGGTGGTCCAGCTGCGCGGCGACGTCGCGGGCGGCTTCATCGAGCTGCGCGTGACCAATCCGGGCGCGCACGAGCTGGTCGTCGAGCGGGCGACGTACGAGTCGAGCGTGTGGAGCGCCCCGATGGAGCGCGTGGACGAGGCGCGCATCCCGTCGGGCGCTCGCCGCAACCTGCGATTGCAGCTGCCCGAGCCGACGTGCGCCAGCGGACCGGTGGAGCACCGTGCCACCCTCGAGCTCGAGGACGGCACGGTGCTCGAAGGAGTGCCCGAGGACCCGTTCGGGCACGTCAGGACCGCCGATGACCTGATCTGCGACCTGCGCGCCTTCGAGCGCGACGTCGCCGCGGTCTCCTGGCTCGAGCCGGACATCCCGCCCGACGGCGTAGGCCCCGCCGTGCTGCGGCTCGAGGTGTCGCCGCGACCCGGAGCGGCGGCCCCGCTCGGCAGCATCGACGCGGTGCTCGCGACCGTGCTGCTGGCGCCGGCGGATGCGGCCGGGCAGCGACTCGAGGCGCTGCCGGTCGCGATCGGCGTCATCGCTGGCGCCGCGCCGACGGTCGTGGACGTGCCGCTCGTGCCGGCGCGGTGCGACCTGCACGCGGTCGCCGAGGACAAGCAGGGCACGATCCTCACGATCCGCGCGACGGCCGGCGACGAGCCGGTCGACCTGCGGCTCCCCGTGCCCGACGACCAGCGCAACGCGCTGCTCGCGTGGGTGGTCGCGAGCTGCGCACGCTGAGCCGCGGAGCGGTCAGGATCGTGCGGTCGGCCGCACCGTGAGCGTCTGCATCGCGTGCCCGACGTGGCCGCGCTCGTCGTGGAGCGCGGCGCCGGTGATGCCCTGGCCCGTCGGGCCGAACGCGACGGTGGTGTCCATCCCGACCCAGTCGCCTTCGGGCTGCCGCAGCAGGTGCACCGTGAGGTCGAGGTTGGGGAACATCCACGCGTCGGGCGTCGCCCGCACGGCGACGCCGTTGACGACGTCGACGAGGCCGAGCCATCGGGCGAGCGGGCTGACCGCCTCGCCCTCGACGAGCGGGTGCCGGCTCGAGATCCAGCTCGTGCTGCGACCGGGCGCGGCCTCGCCCGACTGCCGCAGCTCGAGCGAGCGCACGAACCCGCCGCCCCACGCGGGGTCGAAGGCCGCCGGTCGCGCCGTCGACGGGGACGGGAGCGGATCGGCGGCACCGCCGGCGACCGCGGCCGTGTCGCCGGCCACGCTGTGCCAGGCGCGAGCCACGGCGACGTCCCGGCCGGCGATGGATGCGGTCGCCTCCGTCAGCTCGATCGTGCGGCCCGGGCGGCGGGTCGCGACGCGCACCGCGATCTCGTCGAGCGCGAGGAAGCCGAGGATGTCGAACGCGATGCGGCTGAGCAGCAGCGGAGCGCCGCCCGCGGCCGCCCGATGCGACTCGATGGCGTGCGTCAGCAGCCCGCCGAGCGGCGCGAAGTGCAGCTCGCCCGGCTGCCAGGCGCCGCCCGCGTGCTCGCTCGGGAGGTAGCGGTCGCCGCCGAGGGCGGTGAGGTAGGCGTCGGTCACGTGCCCTCCGGTGGGTGCAGCAGCAGGTCGGCGAGGTCGTCGAGGTAGCGCTCGAGCTGCACCGGCGCATCCGAGCCCCAGCGCACCCACGCCTGCCCGTCGCGCACGACGAGCGGCCCGGGTCCGTCCACGAGCGAGTCGTCGAGCGCGATCCGCTCGACGCCGTGGTTCACCGTCTCGCCCATCGGGAATCCGCCCTGGATGGCCGCAGCGCGCCAGGCGCGGCGCTGCTCGACGGATGCGGAGTGGTGCTGCGGGCGACCGGGCTCGGTCACGCGGGTCGAGACGCCCGTGCGCCACACCGAGCCGTCCGCGGTGAGCAGCAGCGCACCCATCCGCCACGCCCGGCCGAGCCTGCGCATGGTGGGTCGCCTCGGGATGCCGAGCAGCGGCCGCGGCACGACGTGCTCGGCGAGCGCCTCGTCCCGGGCTCCGGCGGCCGCGAGCCGCGCCGCGACCGCGAGCAGCACGGCTCGCGCGCGCTCGACCGCCGCGGCGTCTTCTGGAGACACCGCCTCCTCGGGATCCACTGCCACGGTCGCATGCTACGGGCCGGCACTTGTGCAGATGGGGATCGCGGCGTCGCCGTCGCTGGGTCTAGCGTGCTTCCTGCGACGCTGGAGCGCGTCGCGCGGAGGCGACCATGGCACGACCGACCCGTCCGCACGAGGAGCACCTCGCGAGCGAGCTGGAGAACGACAGGGAGCATCTCGGCGACGAGCTGATGGCGGTCCAGGACTACGCCGACGAGCAGTCCGGGTACCACAAGACGCTCAAGCCCAGACAGATCCAGATGATCGCGATCGGCGGCGCGATCGGCACTGGCCTGTTCATGGGCGCCGGCAGCCGGCTCGCCAACTCCGGGCCGTCGCTCGTGCTCGTCTACCTGCTGTGCGGCGTGTTCGCGTTCCTGATCCTGCGCGCCCTCGGCGAGCTCGTGCTGCACCGGCCGTCGTCGGGCTCGTTCGTCTCGTACGCGCGCGAGTTCTTCGGCGAGAAGATGGCGTTCGCGGCCGGCTGGATGTACTTCCTCAACTGGGCGTTCACCTCGATCGTCGACGTGACTGCCGCCGCGCTCTACTTCCGCACCTTCGGCGACCTGTTCCAGATCGAGTGGATGCAGCAGACGCCGCAGTGGGTGTCGGCGCTCGTCGCGCTCGTCGTCGTGCTCGCCCTCAACCTCGTCTCGGTGCGCGTGTTCGGCGAGATGGAGTTCTGGTTCGCGATCATCAAGGTCGCGGCGCTCGTCGCGTTCCTCATCATCGGTGTCGCGTTCCTGCTGTTCAACGGCACGACCGTCGACGGCCCCACGGGCTTCAGCGTCATCGCCGAGAACGGCGGCTGGTTCCCGAACGGCGTGGTGGCGCCGGTGCTGGCGATCGCGGGCGTCGTGTTCGCGTACGCCGCCATCGAGCTCGTCGGCACCGCCGCGGGCGAGACGGCCGAGCCCGCCAAGGTGATGCCGCGCGCGGTGAACACCGTCATCATCCGCATCGCGGTGTTCTACGTCGGCTCCATCCTGCTGCTCTCGCTGCTGCTGCCCTTCACCTCGTACGAGGAGGGCGTGAGCCCGTTCGTCACCTTCTTCGCGAGCATCGGCAGCCCGGCGGCCGGTGCGACGAGCGCCGCGATCATGAACTTCGTCGTGCTGACCGCCGCGCTGTCGAGCCTCAACGCCGGTCTCTACTCGACCGGCCGCATCCTGCGGTCGATGGCCGTCAACGGCTCTGCGCCCGCGTTCACGGGGCGGATGTCGTCCCACGGCGTCCCGTACGGCGGGATCATGCTCACCGGCGTGCTCACGCTGCTGGGGGTGGGCCTGAACGCGCTGTTCCCGTCGCAGGCCTTCGAGATCGTGCTCGAGGTCTCTGCGCTGGGCATCATCGGCGGCTGGGCGACGATCATGCTCTGCCACATGCGCTTCGTGCGCCTCGCGAGGGAGGGCAGGCTCGAGCGGCCGGCCTTCCGGCTGTGGGGCGCGCCCTTCACCGGCTACCTGACGCTCGCGTTCCTGCTGTTCGTGCTCGTGACGATGGGCTTCTCGGAGACCGGCCGCTGGGTGCTGCTGTCGCTCGTCGTGCTGATCCCGCTGCTCATCGCCGGCTGGTTCGCCGCGCGCCCGACGATCATGGCGGCGGCCTCGCAGCGCGAGGGCATCACGGGCATCGCCCCGGTGCTGGCGCCCCGCCCGCGCGTGCCCGGCGAGCGGCGAGCGCGGCGGAACGGCCGCGGCGACCCGCGACCGTGAGCGGTGACCGCGAGCTCGACCTCGCGCTCTTCGGCGCGACCGGCTTCGTCGGCCGGCTCGTCGCAGAGCACCTCGCGCGAGCCGCGCCCGACGGGCTCCGCATCGGCCTCGCCGGGCGCTCCGAGGAGCGCCTCCGCGCGGTGCGCAGCGAGCTCGGACCAGCCGCCGCGGACTGGCCGACCGTCGTCGCGGACAGCGGCGACACGGCCAGCCTGCGCTCGCTCGTGGAGCGCTCCCGCGTCGTGGTCAGCACCGTCGGGCCGTACCAGCGGCACGGACTGCCGCTCGCGACGGCGTGCGCGGAGGCCGGCACCGACTACGCCGATCTCACCGCCGAGGTGCTGTTCGTGCGGGAGCTCGTGGAGCGGGTGCACGAGCCGGCACGCGCGAGCGGCGCGAGGATCGTCGTCTCATGCGGCTTCGACTCCGTCCCCTCCGACCTCGCCGTGCACCTGCTGCACCGGCGGGCCATGGCCGACGGCGCCGGCTCGCTGACCGACACGACGCTGCGGGTGCGGCGGCTCGCCGGCGGGTTGAGCGGCGGCACGATCGAGACGATGCGGCTGCAGCTCGACCGCGCGCGGCACGACCCGTCGCTGCGGCGCATCCTCGCCGATCCGGCCTCGCTGAGCGGTCGTGCCGGCGAGGCCGCGCCCGGCCAGCGGGACGTCTCGCGCCCGTTCCTCGACGCCGAGACCGGCGAGTGGGATGCGCCCTTCGTGATGGCGGGCTACAACGCGAGGCTCGTGCGCCGCTCCGACGCGCTGCTGCGCGCCGCCGACGGCACGGGCTACGGGCCGCGGTTCCGCTATCGCGAGGTCGTGCCGACCGGGCATGGGATAGGCGGGCGGATGCGCGCGGCCGGGATCGCGGCGGCCATGGCCGCGCTCGTGGCCGCGATGGCGACACCGGGCGTGCGTCTGGTGCTCGACCGGCTGCTGCCATCGCCGGGCGACGGGCCGTCCGAGGAGCGTCGGCGCTCCGGCTCGTTCACGATGGAGACCACGACGCGCACCGCCGACGGCCGGCGCTACCGCGCTGAGGTGAAGGCGCAGGGAGACCCCGGCTACGCCGCGACCTCGGTGATGCTCGGCGAGGCGGGGCTCGCGCTCGCCGTGGAGGGCGGCCGCTGCAGCCAGGTGGGCGGCGTGCTGACCGCGGCGGTCGCGATGGGCGACGTGCTGGTGGAGCGGCTGCGTCGCGCGGGCTTCGCGCTCGACGTGGGCCCCGCCTGAGCGGCGCCTACAGCGGCACGACCCCCGAGTCGCCGAGGTCGGGCTCTCCGTCCGAGACGAGCCCCCTCACGAGGTTGACGGCGGTCGCGACCTTGCCGGGGGAGTCCCAGTACTCCGCCGTCGACGCCGTCACCTCGAGCAGGCCGTTGTCGGCGTCGTCAGGGCCGCCGGACATGAACACTCCGGCCGACGCATCCCACAGCTCCTTGAGCTTCGCGCGGTCGTCGACGTAGCGCGCGGTGCCCGAGAGCGACACCCAGCCGCTCTTGCCCGCGTAGTGCACGTTCACGCGCGGGTCTGCCTCGATCGCGGCGACCTTGGAGGTGCTGCGCTCGGTGATGAACCAGACGGTGCCCGGCTCCGTGAAGTCCTGCGTCCCCATCGGCGTCGACACGAGCCCGCCGTCGATCGAGAGGTAGGCGAGCGACGCGATGCGCGTGGAGCGCATGATGTCGGCGATGGTCTTCAGCTGCTCGTCGTATGCGGTCATGCAGGAGAACCTGCCACCGCCGGCTGTGCGAACGCCGAGCGGCGTCCGGCCCGCGGGCGGCACGGAGGACGTATCGTGCTGGCATGGTGACCTTCGAGGACCGCGTGCCGACCGTCGAGGAGCAGCGCGCGGTCGCGGAGGCGGTCGGCTGGCTCGACCACTTCGACTGGGAGACGATCGGCGGCTCGCTCGATCGCTCGCTGCACGGGGTCGTCGCCCTGCAGGACGGCGCGCCCGTCGGCGTCGGCAGGCTCGTCGGCGACGGCGTGCGCTACTGCTACGTGCAGGACGTGATGGTCGACCCGGCGGCATCCGACCAGGGCATCGCGACCACGATCGTGGAGCGGCTGCTCGACTGGGTGCGCGCCGCCGCGCCCGCCGAGGCGGTCGTCGGGCTCTTCGCGAGCCCCGAGGCCGTCTCGGTGTACGAGAGCATCGGGTTCCGCGCGGCCGACGGCGACCCGCAGGGGATGACGCTGACCGTGCGCGGCTGACGAGCGAGCGTCACTCCCTCGCGGCCACGAGCGCCTCGCTGCGCTCCCAGAGCAGGTCGACGAGCGCGTCGTCATGCACGAGCGGATTCGTCTGCGCGGCCGTCGCGGGATACCGCTCGGTGTAGAAGGTGCCGGGCTGCCATGTCGTGCCGGGCGATCCGTCGGCGAACCACGTGAGGTTCGTGCCGCCCTGCTCGGCGCTGATGAGCACGAGCCGCGCGAGCGGCGTGCGGTAGACGAGCCGCAGGATGCTCGTGCTCTCGCGGGCGAAGCTCGTCCGTACGTTGCCCGGATCGAACGCGACCGCGCGGATGCCGTCGCGGCCGTAGCGCGACTGCAGGCCGCGTGCGTGCAGGATGTTCGCGAGCTTCGCGTTGCCGTACGCGCGGCTGGGGCTGTACGAGCGGTCACCGCCGAGGTCGTCGATGTCGAAGCGGGCGAGCCGGCGCGCCGCCGAACTGGCCGTGCTGACCACGATGCCCTCGCCGGCGAGCAGTCGCGGGAGCAGCAGCTGCGTCAGCAGGAACGGCGCGAGATGGTTGACCTGCAGCGTCGCCTCGTTGCCGTCCACCGTCACGGTGCGCCGCCCGAGGAGCGCGCCGGCATTGTTCGCGAGCACGTCGATCCGGTCCGTCGCCGCGGAGACCTCGCGCGCGAGCCTCCGCACGTCGTCGAGCCTCGCGAAGTCGGCGACGAAGTGGGCAGCGCCGATCTCGCGCGCGACCGCCGCCGTCCTGTCGGGGGAGCGTCCGACGAGCAGCAGGCGATGCCCGCGTGCGGCGAGCTGCCGCGCCGCGGCGGCGCCGATGCCGTCGGAGGCGCCGGTGAGCAGGATCGTGCGAGAGGGCATGTGGCTCCGGGTCGTCGGCGCGCGCTCGCGCGATGGATCGACTGTAGGCGCTGCAGCCGTCGGGCACTGGCGCCGCGACGCGCCGCGCTGCATCATCGAGCGCATGATCGCCGCCGTCGAGGTGCATCCGGCCACGCCGGACCGCTTCGGCGATGTCGCCGCGATCCTCGCGCCGAGCGACCCCGCCGCGCCGGCGTGCTGGTGCCTCAGCTACCGCGTGCCGAACGCCGAGCTCCGCGACCTGCCGTCCGCGGAGCGGCCCGCGCGCCTCCGCCGCTTCGCCGAGGAGGGCACCCCGCCGGGCGTCGTCGGCTACGTCGACGGCGAGCCGGCGGGCTGGTGCTCGGTGAGCCCCCGCAGCAGCCACCACCGGCTCACGCACTCGCGGACGATCCCGGCCGTCGACGACACGGGTGCGTGGAGCATCGTCTGCATCGTCATCCGTCCCGCGTTCCGCAGGCAGGGCCTCGCGACGCACCTGCTGGAGGGCGCGATCGTGTTCGCCCAGGACCGGGGTGCGCCCGTGCTGGAGGCGTACCCGATCGCGACCGGCGCGGATCGCGTGAGCTCGGCGTTCGCCTACGTCGGCACGACGCGCCTGTTCGAGTCGGTCGGCTTCGAGCGCGTCGTCCTGACCTCCTCGAAGTCGGGCGGCCGGCCGCGGTGGCTGATGCGTCGCTCGCTCGCCGCCTGACCCGTCGCACGCTGCGAGCGGCGCCGTCCCCCTACGCTGACGGGGGAGGGTCGATGGAGCGCATGGACTTCGAGCAGTTCTGGCGGGAGCGGAGGCTCTGCACGCTCGCCTCGCTGCGCCCGGACGGCACGATCCACCAGGTGCCGGTGGGCGCCACCTTCGACGCGGCGTCGCAGCTGGTGCGGGTCATCACCTCGGACTCGAGCTACAAGGCACGCAACCTGCGGGCGCACCCCGGCAGCCGAGTGTCGGTCTCGCAGGTCGAGGGGCGTTGGTGGTGCACGGTCGAGGGACGCGCGACCGTGAGCGACCACCCGGAGCGCGTCGCCGAGGCGGTGCGCCGATACGCGGAGCGCTACCGGCAGCCGCGGCCGAACCCCGAGCGGGTCGTCATCGAGATCGCGGTCGAGCGGCTGCTGGGCAACGTCCGACCTGGCTGACGGTGGGTCGCCGCCGGTGCGCTCGCAGCCGTCCCGTCACTCCTCGATCGCGCCGCCGATGCTCCGCAGGTGCTGGCGGAACGTGATGCCGCGCTCGTCGCGGGCGGCCAGGTACTCGGCGAACCGGGTCTGGGACCGGAGGCTGATGCCCTCGCGCATCGCGGCGGCCTGGCGTCGCTCGGTGTCGCGGATGCCCGTCGCCGCCTCGGCGATCCGGCTCGCGTCCGAGCGCGGCAGGAAGATCGCGCCATCGTCGTCGGCGAGCACGACGTCGTCGGCGGTCACCGTGTGGTCGCCGCAGCGCGCTGCCATCAGCGCGTCGGCCGGCTGGCGCTCGACGGCGGCCGGGCCGGTCGGCGAGGCTCCGAGGCTCAGCACCGGCAGGCTGATCTCGCGCAGCTCGACGGTGTCGCGGTGGAGCCCCCAGATCACGATGCCCGCGAGTCCCGCGCGAGCCGCCTCGAGCGCCACGAGGTCACCGACGCACGCCTCGTCGATGCGTCCCGCATTGTCGACGACGAGCACGTCACCGGGCGCCGCATGCTCGAGCGCCTCGAGGAACACGTCGACGCTGCCGCTGTGACGGGCCGGCAGCGCGCGCCCCGCGAAGCGCGTGCCGGCGACGAGCGGGCTGAGCGAGCTGGGACCGCATCGCACCGGCAGCCCGAGCCGCATGCACGCATCCGCGACGTGCGCCGTGGTCAGGTCGCGGAACGCGGCGAGCGGGTCGGAGGTCATCGTGGCTCCATCTCTGCGGGCGCGCGGCTGGAGGCGCCGACGTCGATCATGGCGGATGCCGTCGCGCGTGTCACGGTGCCCGAGCGGCACGGCTCGCGTCCTCCCGGGTCGCTGCATCGGCTTCGCGCTCGGCGTGGCGCGGCGGGACGGCCTCCGTGGCGCGGGTTACGGTGAGGTCATGTCACATCTCGCCGTCGTGCCCGCGTGAGGCGCCAGCGACGACGACGCGCGCGCCGGTTCAGTGTCGGAGAGCTCGCCTTCCGCGTCACGACGGACACGCGGACGCCCGTGCCGGGAGGGCCGGCGGTCGTGCTCGTGCACGGGATCGGCATGTCGAGCCGCTACCTCGCGAAGCTGCACGACGCCCTGCTGCCCGACGCCGCCGTCTTCTCGGTCGACCTGCCCGGCTTCGCCGGGCTGCCGAAGCCGCGGGGCGACGTCGACGTCGAGACCATGGCGGCGGCACTCGCGGAGGTCGTCGCGTCGCTCGATGCCGGACCCGTCGTGCTGGTCGGCCACTCGATGGGCACGCAGTGGGCGGTGGAGCTCGGCGTGCAGCGGCCCGACCTCGTGTCGCACGTCGTGATCATCGGACCCGTGACGGATGTCGCCCACCGCTCGGCCGGCGCGCAGCTGCGAGCACTCTCGGTCGACACGCTCCTGGAGACGCCGGGCACGAACTGGATCGTCGCCACCGACTACGTGCGCTGCGGTGTGCCCTGGTACCTCGCGCAGCTGCGGCCGATGCTGGCGTATCCGCTCGAGGAGCGGGTCGCGCTGCTGACCGTGCCGCTGCTGATCATCCGCGGTGAGCGGGACCCCATCGCCGGTCCCGAGTGGTGCAGGCTCCTGCGCGATCGCGCTCCGGTGGCCTCGCTCGTCCACATCCCCGGCCGCCCGCACAACGCGCAGAGGTCCGCGCCCCGCGCGGTCGCAGCGGCGATCCTCGCCCACGCCTGAGCTCGCAGGCGGGCACGATCGCCGGACTCGGCACGGGATCCGGCACCCGGCGCGGTCTGGCACGATCGATCCCGTGACCGATCCCTCGCAGCCCGCGGCTCCGCCCGACCTCGCAGCCGCGGCCGCCATGTGGCGCGCGTACGCCGCAGCGCACCCGGAGGCCGTCACCGCATCCCCGGAGCACACCGTCGAGCACTTCGGCGACTCCGTGCGCCTCGCCGACGCGCTCCTCGAGATCGTGCTGAGCGGGCGCAAGCGGGCGACGGCCGAGCTGGTCGCCGACTTCCTCGAGCGCGGCGACCCGGTGCCGAGGATCGGGTCGCACTGGATCGCCTGCGATGGCCGCGGCGTGCCGCGCATCGTCATCCGGAGCGTGGAGCTGCGCGTCGGTCCGTTCGGCAGCGCCGACGAGGCCTTCGCCGCCGCAGAGGGCGAGGACGACGGCTCGCTCGAGAGCTGGCGGCGCGAGCACCGTCGCTACTGGCAGCGCACCGCGGCCGCCCGCGGCGCCGAGTGGTCGGAGGACGACGAGATCGTGTTCGAGCGCTTCGCGGTCGTCTGGCCCCCGGAGCACGCCGACGCACGCCGGTAGGCGCGATCAGCCGACGAACTCGACGAGCGCCTCCAGCAGCCGGTCGATCTCCGCGTCGTCGTTGTAGGCCGCGAGCCCGATGCGCAGACCGCCGTCGACGTCGAGGCCGAGCGCGCGGAAGGGCTCGAGCGCGTAGAACGTGCCGGCCGGCGCGAGGATGCCGCGGTCGGCGAAGGACCGGTACGCGTCGGTGGCGTCGCGGTCGCGGAACGTCAGGAACAGCGTCGGCGTGCGGTCGGCCGCGACGGAGTGCAGCGTGACGCTGCCGTCGAGCTCGGCGACGCCGGCCTCGATCCTGCCGCGCAGCCGCCGTTCGTGCTCGTCGACCACGTGGTGAGCGACCACGATGCGCTCGCGCCGCGTCCCGCCCGCGGGGGCGAGCGCCGCGATGAAGTCGACCGCGGCGGTGGTGCCGGCCATCAGCTCGTAGGGCAGGGTGCCGAGCTCGAACCGCTCCGGCACGGCGTTGCTCGACGGCAGCAGCTTGTCGGGGGAGAGCGACTCGAGCAGGGCGGGCTCGGCGATGAGCGCCGCGCAGTGCGGGCCGAAGAACTTGTACGGGGAGCAGACGAAGAAGTCGGCGCCGAGCGCCGCGACGTCGACGGCAGCGTGCGCCGCGAAGTGCACCCCGTCGACGTAGACGAGCGCGCCGACCTCGTGCGCGCGCCGCGCGATGCGCGCGACGTCGGGCTTCGTCCCCAGCAGGTTGGATGCGCCGGTGACCGCGACGAGTCGCGTGCGGTCGGTGATGACGGCGTCGAGCTCGCCGAGGTCGAGGTCCGCCGTGCCGGGGTCGAGGCGGAGCCAGCGCACCGTCGCGCCCACGGCCTCCGCGGCCTGGATCCACGGCCGCACGTTGGCGTCGTGGTCGAGCTGCGACACGACCACCTCGTCTCCCGCGGCCCACGTCTTCGCGAGCGCGCGCGAGACGTCGTACGTGAGCTGAGTGGCGCTGCGGCCGTAGACGACGCCCTCCGCGCGGCCGCCGAGCAGGTCGGCGATGGCCGCACGGAAGTCGCCGACGACGGTGTCGGCGTTGCGCTCGCTCTGCATCACCCGCCCGCGGTTCGACAGCGGGGCGGTGATGGTGCGCGCGATCGCTTCGCCGACGACCGCGGGCGTCTGCGTGCCGCCCGGGCCGTCGAAGTGGGCGATGCCCGAGGTGAGCGAGGGGAACTGGGCGCGCAGCGCTGCGACATCGAGGGTCATGGTGCTCCTGGGGTGCGTGGGTCGAGGTCAGGCTACGGGGGCGTCGCCTAGGCTCGGAGGGTGGCGCGCAGGGGCATCTACGTCGAGATCGGGATCGACGTGGATCCGGAGGCCGTCTGGGCGCTGACGCAGGACCCGCAGCTGCACGGCCGCTGGGACCTGCGGTTCTCCGAGATCGTGCCCGACGGCGAGACCGACACCGGCGCATCGCGGTTCACCTACACGCGGCGCGTGCCGCTCCGCACCATCCGGGGCCATGGCGTGAGCCTCGGCGAGCGCTCGCGGTCCGACGGCACGCGCACGTCGGCGCTGCGGTTCTCGACCGCCGATCCGCTGTCGGCGATCCGGGAGGGGCGCGGCTACTGGCGGTACGTCGCCGCGGACGGCGGCACCCGCTTCAGCACCGGCTACGACTACGAGCCGGGCTGGGGGCGCGCCCTCGACCTGCTCGTGCGGCCGCTGCTCGGCTGGGCGACGGCGTGGAGCTTCGACCGCCTCCGCATCTGGCTCGAGCGAGGTGAGGCGCCGGAGCAGTGGCCGCTCCGCAGCGTGCTGTGGGTGTGGCGACCCGAGCGCCCGCGCGCCGGTCGCTGCTCACGAGAGCCCCGAGGCGCGCGCCGCGCCCACCACCTGCACGACGCGCCCGCGGCGCTCGCGGCGCTGCCGCATCCGCAGCGTCCCCGTCCGGAGCGCCCCCGATGACGTCGATGTTCGCCGAGGCGCTGGGCCCGGACTTCGCGCGGCTGCACCCGATGCTGCAGCGGCGCTTCGGGGTCGGCCTCGACTCGGGGGAGGCGTGCATCGGCACCGGCGTGATGACGAGCGTGCGCCGCGGCCCCTGGTGGACGGTGCCCTTCCTGCAGCTCGGCCGGCTGCGGAACATCCTCGTGCCGGACGTCGGAGAGGACGTGCCGTTCCGGATCGAGAACTACCCGTACCGCGACCCGTTCGGCCGGGAGACGGTCACGTTCGTGCGCGAGTACGACCTCCGGGGACGCCTGCGTCGGTTCGACGCGACCATGGTGCTCGACGGGCGCCGCATCGTCGACTACCTCGGCACGCACCAGCACCTGGCCGTCGATCTCGACCTCGCTGTCGACGACGAGGGAGCCCTGCTGCTGACGTCGGATGCGCAGCGCTTCTACGAGGGTCCGGTCGCGTTCCGATTCCCGATGTGGGCGAGCGGTCGCGCGAGGCTGCGGGAGCGCTTCGATGATCGCGAGGGCAGGTTCCACATCGATCTCGAGGTGCACCACGAGCGGTTCGGGTTCCTGTTCGGGTACCGGGGCACCTTCGACTGCGAGTGGGTGCCGGTCACGGATGCGCCGGAGCGGCTGAAGCCGCGGCGCCACGAAGTGCGCACGTGACGCGCACGGCGTCAGGGGCGGTTGCCGTTCCCGTTGCCGCCGCCGTTCCCGCTGCCGCCGCCGTTGCCGCCGCCGTTGCCGTTCCCGCCGCCGTTCCCGCTGCCCTGACCGCCACCGTTGCCGGCGTTGCCGTTGCCATTGCCATTCCCGTTGCCGGCGTTGCCCGTGTCCTCCTCGACCACGGTCTCCTCGACCACGGGCGCCTCGACGACGGGCGCCTCGACCCCAGGCTGCTCCACGACCGGTGCCTCGACTGCGGGCTCCTGGACGGCGGGCTCCTCCGCCACGGGGGCAGGCGCGGTCGTCTCGACCGGGGCGGGCGTGGGATCGGCCACGGGTGGGGTCGTCTCGACCACCTCCGGCTGGGCGGTCGGCTGGTCCAGTGCTCCCTGCAGGCTGAACGCCACGGTCGCGCCGAGGAGCGCGATGCCGGCCGCGACGCCGCCGACGAGTGCCCACCGCCGTCGGCGCGGGGGTGCTGCGACCGGCGACGGCTGCGGTGCGCGCGCCGCCGTGGGCGGAGTCGCCTCCGCGATCGCAGGCGCGGTGTCGGCGGTCGTCGCGGCCGCCGCAGCGGGGAGGACCGCGGTCGCGTCCGTGGCCGGCGCGATCGCGGCCGTCGCGCCGGCTGCGCCGCCGACGAGCATCGGCGTGCCGCCCGGGCGCTCCTCGAGCCGCTCGAGCACCGCCGCGGCGGTCGGCCGTGCGTCGGGGTCGCGCGCGGTCATCGCCGTCAGCAGCGACTTCCACTCGTAGCCGAGCGAGCCGGGGATGTCGGGGTCGCGCGTCAGGCGCGCGCTGAGCGATTCCAGCATCGACCCCGCGAACTCGCGGCGTCCGGTGAGCGTCTCGAGCAGCACGAGCCCGAGCGAGTAGACGTCCGAGGGCGGGCCGACGCGCGCGCCGGTCGCCTGCTCGGGGCTGAGATACGCGGCCGTGCCGAGCACGGTGCCCGTCGCGGTCAGGCGAGCCGCGTCGACGAGCGCCGCGATCCCGAAGTCGGCGAGCTTCGCGTCGAACTCCCGGCCCGGCAGCGGCGAGGGGGCGAGCAGGATGTTCGCGGGCTTGAGATCCCGGTGTACGACGCCCTGGGCGTGCACGACGACCAGCGCCTCCGCGAGGTCCCGCGCCATCCGAGCGACATCGGGCTCCGCGAGCGGTCCGAGCGCGAGCCGCGCGTCGAGCGCCGGCCCGTCGACGAGCTCCATCACGAGGTACGTGATCGTGCTCCCGTCGACCGTCGTGCTGCCGGCGTCGAACAGCGTCACGAGCGACCGATGGCTCAGGGTCGCGAGCAGGTCGATCTCGGACTGGATGCGCTGCAGCTCGGTCGGATCGGTGGTGGTGCGGATGAGCGCCTTGAGCGCGACCTCGCGCCCGAGCACCTCGTCGGTCGCGCGGTGGACGAAGGCCATCCCCCCGGAGCCGAGCAGCGGGCCGAGGCGGTATCGCCCGGCGAGCACGCTCCCTGGCTGGAGCGGGTCGGCTGCATGCATGGTGTCCTCCACCGTCACGGCCAGCGTATCGGTTGCGCACGCGGATGTACCCCACGGCCGAGCTGCGCGCGACCGCGTCAGCGGGATGCGGCCGGCCCGGCCCCGCCGTCCGACGGCGGGGCCGGGCGCGGGCTCGCCGACGCGCCCCGCAGCCGGCTGTACTGCGCCGCGAGCGGACTGACGGACGCCACGAGCGTCGCGGCCTGGTCGCTCAGCTGCGCGGCCCGCTCCCGGTCACCCGCCTCGACCGCGGCCGCCGTCTCCGCCTGGATGCGGGCGAGCTCGAGCAGCTGCAGCTCCACCGGGCCGGCCTTCACCCAGCTGATCCGCTCGACGAGCACGCCGAGCGCGAGCAGCGCCGCGCCCGCGATGACGAGCGAGGCGGCGCCGGCGTCGTTCGAGCTGAGGAAGACCGCGGTGGCGCCCGCGGCGAGCGTGATCGTGCCGAGCACGGCGAGGACGATCTTGATGCCCCGGTAGGGCTGCACCGGGAGCGTGCCCGTGTCGCCGTCCATGCGTGGACGATAGCCCTCAGCGCGGCGTCGCGACCAGCGCCACGTCGTGCAGCGCCCCGTCGTCGACGATCGCGGTCATCGCAGTGCCCACCGGCTGGCGACGGCGATCGGTGGGCGAGCCCGGGTTGAGCAGGCGGAGCCCGCCCGGCGTCGCCGAGTCCCAGGGGATGTGAGAGTGTCCGAAGACGACGACGTCGGCCGGATCGGGCGAGCCGTGCCCGAACCGCTCGTCGCACCGGCGCTCTCGGCCCGCGGCGGCGCCCGTCTCGTGGATGACGGCGAATCGGACGCCCTCGACCTCCACGCGCGCGACCTCGCCGAGCCGCTGCCAGAGTTCCGGGCCGTCGTTGTTGCCTGCCACGCCCACGAGTCGCTTCGCCCTGCCTTCGAGCTCGTCGAGCAGCGAGGCCGCGACCCAGTCGCCGGCGTGGACGACGACATCCGCCTCGTCGACCATCCGCCACACCTGGTCCTGCATCGCCTTCGCGCGCACGGGCACGTGGGTGTCGCTCAGCAGCAGCAGTCGGGTCGTCACGGGGCCAGTCTGCCGGGCTCAGCCCGCCGATCGCAGTCGCTGCAGCCGCTCGCGCGCCCAGTCGTGGGCGGGTCGGCCGTCGCCCGAGGCCAGCGCGCGCCCCGCGATGGCGAGCACCACCCGCGTGCCGGTCACGACGGGCAGGGGCGAGCGGCGCACGCCCAGCAGTCGTCGACAAGGGCGCGGGATCGTCGCGACCGCACCCTCGAAGAGCAGGCGGTACCCGAGGCGCGACGCGCCGTGCACCGGTGGCCGGCGCAGGAACGAGACGAGTTCGCGCACGCGCTCGCCGCCGCGCAGCTCGCCGCGCTCGAGGTACCCGGCGAGCCGGTGCTGCAGCTCCGCGGTCGTGGTCGGGGCATCAGGCACTCCCATGAGCCGGGCGGCCGTCGCCCAGTCGGCGACGTACGCGTCCTCGCCCCCTGGGATGGGTCCGCCCCAAGCGCGATGGCACGTGAGGAACGCGTCGGTGAACGCGAGGTGCACCCAATCGGCGAGACCCGGATCGCTCGCCGCATAGGCGCGCTCGACGCCGTGGCCGTCGACGTACGTGCCGGCGACGCGGGAGTGGAGCCGACCCACGCGCGCCGTCTCCTGCCGCGCCTGCTCGGTCGACCCGTACGTCACGCACACGACCCAGCGCACCGTCCCGGCCAGTCGCGCGAGCGGTTCCTCCCGGTAGCGGGACCAGTCGTGCACGCCGGCGAGCGCACCGGGATGCAGCGATTGCAGCAGCAGCGCCCGGATGCCGGCGACCATCGTCGCCATGCTGGCGTGGACCGTCCACGCGGGGCCATCCTCGGCGAAGAAGCCGGCATCGTCGCCGCGGGCGAGCGCTCGCACCCAGGCGGGCGAGCCGTCGGGATCGCCCGCGAGCGCGGTGAGCAGCCGCGCTCGCAGCCTGCCCATCGCGTCCTCCGCGCCACCCCCTGCGCGCCCGAGGAGACCCGACGAGCGCCGGGCAGCGGGAGCGGTGCGGCGCGGCCGTGCCGCGGGTGCTCGGGTCACCGGTGACCTCCCGGAGTTCGGCCAGGGCGCGACGGCCAGGCGTGGTGCGCTCCAGCGTAGACCCGGCGTGCGCCTGGAGTCAGGTCTTTACTCTGGGGTACATATCGGTCAGCGTTGAGCCTCACGACACTCACGGATCGGAGTCAACATGTCTGGCAACCTCATCGCTCGCTCGGTGCACGACCTGACGGCGGCAGCCTGGTTCGGCGGCTCGCTCATGGGCGCCATCGGCCTGAACGGCGCCACCGCTGAGGCGAAGGACCCGAGGGAGCGCACGCGCCTGTCGAGCCGAGGATGGATGAAGTGGGCGCCCGTGCAGACCGGCGCGTTCGTCGCGCACCTGGGTTCGCTCGTGCCGATCCTGTGGGAGAACAAGGGACGCTACGCGAGCCAGGACGGCGTCATGCGCTGGACCTGGATCAAGGCTGGCGTGACCGTGGTGGGGGCAGGGGTGACGCTGTACTCGAGCATCCTCGGCAAGAAGGTCGACGCGCTCTCGGAGGAGGGCGCCGAGGGCGCCACGGAGCCTTCGGCGACCGCATCCCCTGAGCTGCAGTCGGCGCAGGATCAGCTGCGCGTGCTGCAGTGGATCATCCCGGCGTTCGCCGGCACGGTCATCATCCTCGGCGCCAAGCACGGCGAGATGCAGCGGCCCAAGAACGTGAAGCTGGGCATGCTCAAGTCGTGGCCCGTCGTGGGCAAGGTCCTCGGGGAGCGCGACTGACGTCAGCCGGTGACCTCGAGCGAGCCGTTCATGCTCGGCACGTGCGGGTCGCAGACGTACTCGTAGGTGCCCTCGACGAGCGTGAGCTCGACCGTCGACTCGTCGGTGCCGGCGATGTCGGTGCTGACGTCGACGTCGCCGGGACCCGTCATGTGGAAGTTGTGCATCGACGAGCGGTCGACGAACGTGACCGAGTAGTCGCCGGCCGGCAGCGTCGTCACGGGGGCGCCGCTCTCGTCGGTGAGGGCGATCTCGTACGCGTCGGGGTCCTCCTCGGTGCCGACGACGGCGAGCAGGGTCGTCGCGGCCGAGGCGGCCGGGTCGGAGGCGGACTCCGACGCGCTCTCGGTCGGGCCGGTCGTCTCGACCGGCGCCTGCGTCTCGGCGGCCGGCGGCGCGGCGCTGTCGGCGGGTGCCGAGGGCGCAGCGCCGCTGCAGCCCGCGAGGGCGATGGATGCGGCGGTCAGCAAGACCGCGATGCTGAGGGTTCTGCGTGTCATGCGCTGCTCCAGTCGGTCGAGGCCGGTGGTGGCCGTCGGGTGGGCACGAGCGTAGCCCGTCGCCCTACGGTGGTTCGGTGCGGGTCGCCCGCCCGGATGGGCGCTGGTGGCGTCATCCGACGAGCCCGCCCCAGACGGCCCTGGCGCCGGAGTCGCCGATCAGCGCGACCATGACCGTCGACCCGCCCCCGACCGCGATCGCGAGGACGGTGAGGACGATCGGGACGAGGCGCGCGCCCGGTCGCGGCGCATCCGTCGCCTTTTGTGCACCCCAGCGGAACCACGCCCATTGCGCCACCGCGACGACCAGCATCCCGGCGACCCAGGGCAGCAGCATCCGACCGTAGCCCTCGTGCGCGTCGACGGCGGGCTGGCGGCCGACGATGTCGCGCAATGCCTCCCCGGCGGCCACCGTGACCGGGACGAGCACCACGAGCGCCAGCGCGGCGAGCGGCGTGACGATGCCGAGCCGCCGACGCGCCGCGGGCCAGACGCTGCCGAGCATCAGTGCGAGTGCGGTCAACGGGGTCAGGATCACGACGGCGTGGACGAGCAGCGGATGCATCGGCAGTCCGGTGATCTCGAAGGCGCCGGCGGCGCTGAGCGGGTCCATACTCTGTGACACGACGCGCGGACGTGCGAGGTTCATCGATGAACCTGGGGACGCGCCAGTCCGTGTCCTCCATGAGGAGGTGGGATGCGATGCCGCCCGACGACGCGACGCTGCTGGGTGCGCTGTACGACGCGCACGCAGCACCGGTCTGGCGCTACGTCGTGCACCTGACGGGCGACCGGGCGGGCGCCGACGACGTCGTGCAGGAGACGCTGCTGCGCGCCTGGCGCACGCCGAGGATCCTCGAGGACCCTGCGACCGCGCGAGCGTGGATGTTCACCGTCGCGCGGCACCTCGTCATCGACGAGTCCCGGAGCGCGCGGCGCCGGCACGAGGTGCTGCTCCCGGAGACCCCGGAGCGCGAGTCGCCCGACGCGACCGACGCGCTGTTCGAGGCGATGCTCGTGGAGGAGGCCCTCGCCGGTCTCAGCGTCGAGCACCGAGCGGTCATCGTGCGCGCGTACTACGGTGGCCGCTCGGTCGCCAGCATCGCGGAGGAGCTGGGGATCCCCCAGGGCACGGTGAAGTCGCGCCTCCACTACGGGCTGCGCGCGCTGCGCCTCGCGCTCCAGGAGAAGGGGGTGACGCGGTGAGCGCCGACCACGCGGACTTCGCGGATTGGGACGCCGCCTACCTGCTCGGAGCGCTGAGCCCGGCCGACCGGCGCGCGTTCGAGGAGCACCTCGAGTCGTGCGACCGGTGCGTGCGATCGATCGCGGACGTCGCGCCCACGCTCGGGCTGCTCGGGCGCGTCGATCCCGATCGCGCGCAGTCGCTGCGGGGCGACGAGGCCCCCCAGGAGTGGCCGCCCGTGGGAACGGGCGCCAGGGCGGCGCTGCTCGCACGCGCCGCCCACGACGCGCGTCGCCGCCGCGGTCGGTGGACCGGCGCGCTCGCGACCGCCGCCGCGATCATCGTCGCGGTGATCGTCGCCGTCAGCGCCCTGCTCCCGCCTGCCGGCGGCGGCCGCGCCGTCGAGCTGGCCGCAGTGGTCGACGCACCGCTCGTCGCCTCCGTCGAGCTCGCATCCGCCGCGTGGGGCACCCGCATCGAGCTCGAGTGCCGCTACGGCGGCGACGGGGGAGCGGGAGCCTCGACGGGTCTGCCCTACACGCTCGTCGTGCGGGACCGCGACGGGAATGCGAGCGAGGTGTCCAGCTGGCGTGCGGTCCCCGGGGCGACGGCGAGGCTGACGGCCGCCACCGCACTCGACGTCGACGAGATCGCAGCGGTCGAGATCCGCATGGAGGGCAGCGGCGAGGTGCTCATGCGAGCGGAGATCGCCGAGCAGTGAACCTCGCGCGCCGCTGCTGCGTGTTCCCAGTGACCGCATCCGCGGCCGCTCACGAAGGGACGCTCCCATGACCTCGAGGTACACCCCGGCGCTCGCCGCCGGACTGCTCATCGTCGCGCTCGCCGGCTGCGCGAGCTCGACACCGGAATCCAGCGCGCCGCCCGCCTCGTCACCCGCAGAGGCATCCACGGCTCCGACCGCCGAGCCGACGACGTCGGCCTCACCCGACGCGTCGACGGCATCGGCCGACCTCATGGTCGCGGAGTCGTCGCTCGGCGAGATCGTCGTCGACGGCGACGGGATGACCGTCTACATGTTCGACAACGACACGCAGGGCAGCGGCACCAGCTCGTGCGAGGGCCAGTGCGCCGCCAACTGGCCGGCCGTCACGACCGACGCCGAGATGCCTGCGGCTGAAGGCCTCACCGGAGAGGTCGGCACCATCACCGGCGTCGACGGTGCCACGCAGCTGACGCTGAACGGCTGGCCGCTCTACACCTTCGCCGGCGACTCGGTGCCCGGCGATGTCGCGGGTCAAGGCGTCAACGACGTCTGGTGGGTGCTGTCGCCGGCGGGGGAGCGCATGGCGGAGTGACGTCCTCGCCGCCGCCGTTCGACGGCATCGCCGTCAGCGGCGGCGGGCTGTCACTCCGCGCGCCCGGAGATGACGAGCGCGAACGCGCCGAGCAGCGCGACGATCGACGCCGTGACCGCGACGGCCGAGACGATGATGAGCAGCATGAAGGGGTTGTCGAGCGCCACGCTCGAGTCGTGCGCTGCTGCGGCGATGAGGTCCATGGTCTGCCTTCCTGAGGAACGAGGGCCCGGCGCGTCGACCGTGCCGGTCCAAGCCTGCCAGCGATCGGGCGTGGGCGCGCATCCCACGCCCTCCGGCCCGCGGGACGCGCCTACTCGACGAGCTTGCCCGCGACCGAGTCGTCGACGCCCGCCTCCGCCAGGGCGCGGAAGCTCTCCGGAGCGGGCGACAGGGGCTCGAAGCTGACGCCGTCGCGCGGCGACCAGACGAAGTTCCCCTGCAGCGCAGGGTCCGTCTCCGGGAAGTCCGCACGGTTGTGGCAGCCGCGGGTCTCCCGCCGCTCGAGCGCGCACTCGAGCGTCGCCCGCGCGGCCAGCAGCGACCCGAGCAGGTCGAAGGCGTGCGCGAGGTCGTCGAACCCCGCGATGTCGGGATGCGCGGTGACGTGCTGCGCGCGCTCCTCGAGCGCCAAGAGCGACTCGAGCGCCGCCCGGAGTCCCTGCTCGGTGCGCACGACGCCGGCATGCTCGGTCATCAGGTTGCGCGTCTCGCGCTGCAGCCGACGCGCCGACTCGGTGCCGCGGTCGCGCAGCAGCGACGCCATCTCGGCGCGGGCCGATGCGACCTCGGCCGGGTCGCGGCGCACCTCGGTGCGGGCCGCCACGTAGTCCGCGGCGTGCTCGCCCGTGATCCGTCCGTACACGAGCAGCTCGATGAGCGAGTTGCCGCCGAGCCGGTTCGCGCCGTGCAGGCCGGAGGATGCCTCGCCGATCGCGTAGAGCCCGTCGACGCCGGTGCTGTGGTCGTCGGGCGCCACCCAGACGCCGCCCATGGAGTAGTGGGCGGTCGGGGCGATCTCCATCTTCGTCGTGGTGATGTCGAGCATCTGCAGGTCGATCAGGGTGCGGTAGACCCGCGGCAGCTGCTGCAGGATGCGCTCGCGGGGGAGGTGCGAGACGTCGAGGTAGACGCCGCCCTTCTCGGTGCCGCGCCCCTCGGCGATCTCGGTGAAGCCGGCGAGTGCGACGCGGTCGCGGGTGGAGAGCTCCATGCGCTCGGGATCGTACCGCTCCATGTAGCGCTCGCCGAGCGCGTTCGTGAGGATCCCGCCCTCGCCTCTCGCTGCCTCCGACACCAGGGTGCCCGCCACGTCCGACGGCTCCAGCAGCCCGGAGGGGTGGAACTGCACGAGCTCCGCGTCGCGGATCCTCGCGCCCGCGAGCGCGGCGAGCCGGAACGTGTCACCGGTGTTCTCGTCGCGGCGCGAGGACGTGTGCCGCCAGATGCGGGTGTGCCCGCCCGCGGCGAGGATGACCGCATCCGCATGGATCTGCACGGGCGTGCCGTCGACGATGTCGAACCCGTAGGCGCCGAAGATCGTGCCGTCGGCGACGAGCAGCCGCGTGATGTAGATCGTGTCGACGATCTGCACCTGCAGCTCGGCGGCGCGACGCATGAGGGTGCGCTGCAGCTCGAGGCCGGTGTAGTCGCCGGCGTACGCGGTGCGGCGGTAGGTGTGCGCGCCGAAGAAGCGCTGCGAGATGCGGCCGTCCTCCTCGCGGGCGAAGGGCATGCCCCAGGCCTCGAGCTCCGCGATCGCGCGCGGGGCATGCCGTGCGACGGTCTCGACGATCGCCGGGTCGGCGAGGAAGTACGACTCGCGCAGCGTGTCGGCGGCGTGCTGCTCCCAGGAGTCCTCGGGGTCCATCGTCCCGAGCGCCGCGTTCATCCCGCCGGCCGCGAGGGTCGTGTGGGCGTCGTGCTTGCGCCGCTTGCCCACGGCGAGCACCTGCACGCCCCGCTGCGCGAGCTCGATCGAGGCGCGCAGCCCGGCGCCACCGGTGCCGATGACGAGGACGGAGGTCGAGAGGATGCGCTCTGGCGCGTGCGGTGCGATCATGCATCCAACGTACGAAGCCGTGCGCAATGCGTCCAATGCATTGTTCTCCTGACTGCCATGTCGATACGGTATGAGCATGCGACTCGAGCAGCTGCGCTCCTTCGAGGCGGTCGCTCGCCTCGCCAACTTCACCCGGGCGGCGGAGGAGCTGTTCGTGGCGCAGCCGTCGCTCAGCCGGCAGATCGGTGCGCTCGAGGCTGAGCTCGGCACGGCGCTGTTCCGCCGGGCGCCCTCTGGCGTGACGCTGACGGCAGCCGGGGAGGTGCTGCTGCCGGTCGCCCGCCGCATGCTCGGCGACGCGCGCAGCGCGAGGGAGCAGTTGGACGAGCTCGCGGGACTCCGCCGTGGCCGCGTGCGGCTGGGCGCTCCGCCGACGCTGTGCGTGTCGCTCGTCGCCGACGTGCTGGCGGCGTACCGGGTCGCGCATCCGGGCATCGAGCTGCACATCACCGAGGGCGGCTCGCGCTCGCTGGTGGACGCGCTCGACGAGGGCGCGCTCGACCTCGCGCTGGTGGTCACGCGCGGCGAGCGGGCGGCGGCGCCGTCGACCGAACTGCTGCCGCTGCTGTCCGAGGAGCTCGTGGTCGTCTCCGCCGCCAGCACGGGGGAGGGGAAGCGCGGGCAGCAGCGGGACCAGGTCACGCTCGCGCAGCTCGCGACGATGCCCCAGGTGGCGTTCAGCCGCAGCTACGATCTGCGCGTCGCGACCGACGCGGCGTTCGCGGCGGCCGGGCTCACTCCGTCGATCGCGGTCGAGGGGGCGGAGATGGATGCGGTGCTGCGGTTCGTCGAGCGGGGGATCGGGGTCGCGGTCGTGCCGGCGATGGTCGTCATCGACCGTCCGGGACTGCGTTCGACACGGCTGGTGCGCCCGCAGCTCTCGCGCACCGTCAACCTGGCTCGGCGCACCGATGTCGGACCCTCGGCTGCGGCGGCCGCCATGCAGCAGCTCGTCTTCGAGACGGTCGACCGGCTCGCCGCGCCCGGCACCCAGCTCGCGGAGCGCGTCACCGTCGCGTCGCGCGCGCAGCGCTGAAGGAAGCGCCGTTCTCCACAGCACCGGACGGCGTCGCCGACGCGCGCGCGGCCGCTGTCGCACAGTGTGCGCATGAGCATCGCTGCAGACGGACTCGAGCAGATCCGCGACACGCGCAGGCAGTGGCCTCCCCGCTCCGGGATGCCGTGGACGGAGGAGGACTTCGCCGCCGTCTTCGCGGCGAGCAGGGACGGGTGCGATCCGGACGAGATCGCGGCGCGCATCGGTCGGAGCACGATCGCGCTGCGGGGCCAGCTGCGCCGCCTGCTCCCCGCGGAGGAGCGGCACCTCCCCGCCGACCTCGTGCTCCCACGGCTGCGGCAGCTGGACCGGGAGGGCGACCACGACTGGCTCGCGGCGATGGCGAGCTCGACCAGACCGTCGTGGGAGCTGCAGCGCGAAGCACAGGCGGAGCGCGACGACCGCGGCATCGGTGCGCTCAGCGACGACGAGCTGCTCGCCCTCGTCGACGTCATCTGCGGCCGCACCGCACAGCTGCCCGACGAGCTGCTCCGGGCGATCTCGACGGCTGTGCACCGGCGGGGCATCGAGGCGCTCGTACGACGACGGGCGATGGCCGCGGCGGATGATGCGGTCGATGCGCTGCTCGGCCACGGCGAGCGTCTGTGGTCGGGCGAGCTTCCGAGCGATGGCTGGTCGTGAGTCGGCCACACCGCGCTCAGGAGGTGGGCGACGCCTGCCTGCTGCCCTCGTCGGCGGGGGAGTGCGCGGATGCGTGACCCGCCGGGACGGGAGTCGGCCCGTGCGGTCGGCGACCTCGAGCCGAGCGGCCCGTGCGTGACTCGAGCGCGAGCAGCATCAGCGCGCAGGCGATCGGGCCGTAGACCAGCGCATCGGCGAGCCCGACGAGCTCGCCCAGCAGCAGGGTCGACGCGACGACGAGCAGCACGGGCTCGAGGTAGCTGAGCAGGCCGAACAGCCCGAGCGGCAGCACCCGGCTGGCCGAGAGGTACAGCCAGAGCGCGACGCCGCTCACGACGCCCAGCAGCACGATGCCAGGGGCGAGCGACCATGACGCATCCGACGTGCCGGAGGCGCCGCGCGTGATGAGCATGGTGACCGCGATCGGCAGCAGCACCGCCTGCTCGAGGATCGTCGAGCCGTGCCCGTCGAGCCGGAAGCGCCGGCGGAGATCGAAGTAGACGGGGTAGCCGAGCGCGACGAGCACCGTGGCGATGCCGACCGCTCCGCCGAGCAGCAGCGCCGCGCCGACACCGACGCCGGCAGCGATCACGGCGGCGAGTCGCAGCCGCGAGAGCCGTTCGCCGTGGAGGACGACTCCGACGAGCACGAGGGTGAGGGGGAGCAGGAGGTAGCCGGTCGCGACGTCGAGTCCGTGGCCGCTGATGGGCGCCCAGCCGAAGAGCCACAGCTGCACTGCCAGCAGCGCGGCGTCGACGACGAGCACGACCCCGAGCAGCGGCCGCCGTGCGACCCGCGCCAGCACCGCGCGGACATCGCGCAGCCCGCCGGTCAGGACGATGAGCACGACGAGCACGGGCAGCGTGGCGACGACGCGCCAGGCGACGATCTCGAGGTCGTCGAGCGGCTGCAGCAACGGCGGGATGAGGAAGAGGACGCCGAACAGCACGGAGGCGCCGAGCGACGCCGCGACGCCGAGAGCGGCGGACGAAGGCCGCGCTCGAGCACGTGACGATGCCATGGGACTCCGCTGGGACGACGTGGAATGGGAACAGGCGGCACATCGCCCATCCGCGGTGACGACCCAGCCTAGCCAGTGACCCGGGCCGCGGCGGCACGGTGCACCGCAGACCCGGGCGACCGTCGCTCAGCGGTCGATCGACGCGAAGTTCGCCTCGTCATGCCGCTCGCCCGCTGCCGGCTGCAGCGCGTCGAGCCGCCGGATCTGGTCCGGGGACAGCTCGATCGCCTCCGCGGCGGTGTTCTCCTCGACGCGCGAGACCCGGCGGGTGCCGGGGATCGGCGCGATGTCACGCCCGCGCGTGAGGATCCAGGCGAGCGCCGTCTGCGCGGGGGTGGCGCCGATCTCCGCGCCGATCGCCGTCACCGTGTCGACGAGCGCGAGGTTGCGACGGAAGTTGTCGCCGACGAAGCGCGGGTTGCGCTTGCGCCAGTCGTCGTCGGCGAAGTCGTCGGCCGACCGGATCTGGCCGGTGAGGAGTCCGTGCCCGAGGGGAGAGTAGGGCACGAATCCGATGCCGAGCTCGCGCAGCAGCGGGAGGATCTCCGCTTCGACATCACGGGTCCAGAGCGAGTACTCGGTCTGCAGCGCCGTGACCGATTGCACCGCGTGCGCACGGCGGATCGTGTCGGGCGATGCCTCGCTGAGACCGAAGTGGAGCACCTTGCCCTCAGCGATCAGGTCGGCGACGGCCTGCGCGGTCTCCTCGATCGGCGTGGTGCGGTCGACGCGGTGCTGGTAGTACAGGTCGATGCGGTCGGTGCCCAGTCGACGCAGCGACCCCTCCACCGCAGCCCTGATGCTGGCCGGGCGGCTGTCGGTCGCACCGGGCACGGCGTCGGCACCGTGGCGGTGGGAGACGAGGCCGAACTTCGTAGCGATGACGACCGGGTCGCGCCGTCCAGCGACCGCACGACCGACGATCTCCTCGCTGAGGAACGGTCCGTAGATCTCGGCCGTGTCGATGTGGGTGACGCCCAGGTCGATGGCGCGGCGGATGGTGCGGATGGACTCGTCGTGGTCCAGGCCGCCTTCCGAGGTGTACGTGCCGGCCATCGTCATCGCGCCGAGGCCGATGCGGGAGACCTCGAGGGTCCCGAGCTGTGCTGTCTGCATGCGTGCGTCCTGTCGTCGGGTGCTGCGTTCTTCGGGGGTGATGGTCAGGCCGAGGCGTACGACAGCGAGGCCGACAGGTCGCGGTTGGCGTCGATCTGCTGCTGCACCGTCGCCTGCTTCTGCTCGATGGCGTCCATCGCGTCGGCGCCGGCGATGAACCGGCCGGGGAGCGCGGTGCCGTCGGACAGCGTGACCAGCGCCGCGGCGAGCTTCGCCGGGTCGCCGGCCTGGGCGCCGTGCATGCCGCGCCACGCCTCGATCGTCTCCGCCGTGGCCTCGGCGTAGTCGTCGATCTCGATCGCCGGCCAGATCGTCGATGCGCCTTCGACGAGCAGCTCGGTGCGGAAGAAGCCCGGCTCGACCGACATGGTCTGGATGCCGAACTGCTCGACCTCCTGCGCGAGCGACTCCATCCATCCCTCGAGCGCATGCTTCGACGCGGCGTATGCCGATGTGAAGCCACCGCCGACGAGGCCGGCCGTCGACGTGATGGTGATGATCTGCCCGGACCGCTGCGCGCGGAACCGGGGGAGGACCGCCCTCGTCACCTGCAGCGGACCGAAGAAGTTCGTCTCCAGCTGCGCGCGGAACTGCGCCGGGCTGAGCGTCTCGAAGTAGCCGGCGTAGAACTTGCCCGCGTTGTTCACGAGCACGTCGATCCGCCCGAACCGCTCGACTGCAGCTGCGACGGCGGCGTCCACGGATGCGGGATCCGTCACGTCGAGCGCGATCGGCAGCAGGTGATCGTGCGTGCCGACGGCATCCGCGACGCGCTGGGCGTCGCGGGCCGTCGCGACCACCGAGTGGCCGGCGGCGAGCGCGGCCCGTGCGATGTCGATGCCCATGCCGCGGCTCGCGCCGGTGATGAGCCAGACCTTCTGCGTGTCGACCATGTGGATGCCCTCCCTGCTGCGGCCGCCTCGCCATTCGGTGGCGGGCGTGCTCTGCGGATGCATCCAGTCAAGGTCGCCTCGCGCACGCACTGGGAGTCCCTGTCCATAGGGGCACTGCCAGGGACTCCCTCGGACCGGTGCGGTGGCCTAGCGTCGTCCCATGGACATCCGGAGCGACATCCGCGAGTTCCTGACCACGAGACGGGCCAGGCTCACGCCCGCGGATGTCGGCCTGCCCGACTTCGGCGGCCGCCGACGGGTGGCGGGGCTGCGTCGCGAGGAGGTCGCACTCCTGGCAGGCATGAGCGTCGAGTACTACGTGCGGCTCGAGCGGGGCAACGCCAGCGGCGTCTCCGACGCCGTGCTCGACGGCATCGCCCGCGCGCTCCGGCTCGATGCGGCGGAGCGCAATCACCTGCACGACCTCGTGCGCGCGGCCGACGACGGGGGAGTGCGCAGGTCGCGGCGCTCGCGCGCGAGGACGCAGACCATCCGCCCGGGCATGCAGCAGCTGATCGAAGCGATGCACGGGGTCCCCGCGGTGGTGCAGAACGGTCGGCTCGACGTCGTCGCGATCAACCGCCTCGGGCGCGCGCTCTTCTCGGAGATGCTCGAGAGCCCCGAGCAGCCGCCGAACTTCGCGCGCTACCTCTTCCTCGACGAGCGCGCGAGGCGCTTCTACCGTCGGTGGGACGACTCGGCCGAGCAGGTGGTCGCGCTGCTGCGCAGCGAGGCGGGACGGGCCCCGCGCGATCGCGAGCTCAGCGACCTCGTCGGCGAGCTCGCGACGCGCAGCGACGCGTTCAGGACCCTCTGGGCGTCCCACGACGTCCGCGAGCACCGCACCGGAGCGAAGGCCATCACGCATCCGCTGGTCGGCGACATCGACCTGTCCTTCGAAGCCCTCGACGTCAGCGACGAGCGCGGCCTGCAGCTGATCGCCTTCACGGCGGCGCCCGGCTCGGCATCGAGCGACGCGCTCGGCCTCATCGCGAGCTGGGTGGCCACGAGTGCTGAGCCCGTCGACGGCAGCGCACGTGCCGGCGCGACGGATCGCTGACGCGCCAGTTGCGCAACTCGGGGATCGCGAGCGTGGTGCCTCCGCGCTAGCGTCGCTGCACGTCGCCCTGGCCGGATGCGCCACCGCTGCAGCCGGCTGGCGCTGGCTCCGGGAAGGGATGGGCGTGCCGGTGCAGGAGATCATCGAGACTGCCGGGAGGGTCGTCGATCTCGCCGGGGTCCTGGCCATCGTCGCGGGCGCCGCCGTGGCTACCGTCATCGCTGCTGGCGCCCTGATCCGCAGGCGCGACAAGGACGGTGTCTACCACCGGTATCGGCGGTCCCTCGGTCGCTCCATCCTGCTCGGCTTGGAGCTCCTCGTCGCAGCCGACATCATCCGCACGGTCGCCATAGCGCCGACGTTCGAGTCGGTCGGCGTGCTCGGCCTGATCGTGCTCATCCGCACGTTCCTGAGCTTCACGCTGGAGCTCGAGGTCTCCGGTCGCTGGCCCTGGCAGCAGGGGCCCGAGCAGGCCTCGACGTGAGCGCGCTCGGCGCCGCGACGCGGCGCGGACGCATCAGCGAAGCATCGTCCCGAGGGGTCGCAGAGAGCATGAACATGGCGATCTGTCGTCCCGTGCGATGCGGCGGGGGAGTGCGTGGTCGACCGGCGGCACGGCGTTCAGCCAGTGCCCAGCGAATACCTGCCTGACACATCGCGGTCGAGCCGAAATGGGGTACAAGATCGTGCGGTGACGTTCGTCACAGCCGCAACGACGCGATGGGATCATGAAACTTGTTCGACGCGCCTCCCTCGGCGCCGGCGCTCTGCTCGCCGCCTTCTTCCTGGTCGTGCCCGCGGCCTCAGCCCAGGTGTCCGACCAGGACACCACCTGGATGCAGGCCGCGCATCAGAGCAACCTGGCCGAGATCGCGGCCGGCACCTCCGCCCAGGAGCGCGGCGCGAGCGACGCCGTCCGAGAGATGGGCGCGCAGCTCGTCACCGATCACCAGACGCTCGATGCCAACCTGACCGCAGCTGCGACCGAGCTGGGCGTCGAGCTGCCGGCCGAGCCGACGCCCGAGCAGCAAGCCGCGCTCCAGCAGGTCGAGGCCAACACTGGCGAGGCGTATGACACCGCGTGGATCGCCTCGCAGATCGACGGCCACAGGGCGTCGCTCGCCGCCACCGACCAGGAGATCGCCTCCGGTTCGGACGCCGCCGTCATCGCGCTGGCGCAAGCGGCGCGTCCCGTGATCCAGGGCCACCTCGACCACCTGATGCAGATGGATGCCGGCGCCCCGGGTAGCGTGCCCACCGGGCTCACCCCGGACGGCTCGCAGGCCGCGATCGGTGCATCGCTCACCGTCGCGGGTGCACTCGCCGTCGCGATGGCGCTCCTGCTGCTCGCGCGCCGCGGGCGGGTGCGAGCCTGAGTGAAGCCACGGCGACGATCGACGCCGCGCCACGCGGCGGCGCCCAGGGGTGGATCGATGCTCCTGGGCGCCGCCGCCACGGGCGTGACCGGCGCCTGCCTCATCGCCGTCGGTGTGCACGTGCTCGCCCAGGCGCCGGTCGTCGAAGCGCGTCCTGCTGAGCCGATCGCCTATGTCGGGGTCACCGACCGGCCGTCCGCCTCGCCGCCGCCGGCGCCGACCGACGACGGCCAGGAGCGTTCGGCAGCCCCGGTACCGGCGGCGCCGGTGCTGCTGCCGCCGGCCCGACTCTCGTTCACCGAGACCGACGGCGCCGATGTGGTGCCGGTCGGCACCCTTCCCTCCGGCGCGCTGCAGATCCCGGATGACCCGGCGCGGGTGGGCTGGTGGGCGCCGGGCGCGCTGCCAGGAGGGACCGCGGGCAGCACGGTGCTCGCGGGCCACATGACGCCCACGGGCGATGGGAGCGCCATGAGCGCCATCCTCGAGCTCGAGCCCGGGCAGGTCCTGCGCGTCGAGGACCGTGGCGGCACGCCGCACGACTATCGCGTCGTCGCGCGTGACGGCAGCCCGCGAGAAGCGCTCGACCCGACGCTGTTCGCGACCGACGGTCTACACCGGCTCGTGCTCATCACCTGCGGCGGGCCTGTCGATGAGGTCACCGGGCGCTACACCGAGAACATCGTGGTGATCGCGGAACCGGTGATACCGCCGAGCAGGGAGGGGTCGTCTCCGCCCGATCCGACATAATGTGCATTATCGGCGCTCGGCGTCGGAACCTGGGAAGGGGCAGATACCGCCGCAGCGCCGCCCGGGCTAGCGTTCGCCGTACGCGCGTCTGCTGCAGCCGATGCGCACGGGATGCGTCAGGGCGGAGCAGTCGATGGAGCAGGCCGAGCAAGACATCCGGGAGTTCCTGGACGCCCACGACGCGGCGCTCGTCGACCAGCTGTCCGAGTGGGTGCGCATCCCGTCCGTCGCCGGCGTGCCCGAGCGCGAGCATCACCTCCGCAGGTCCGCGTTCTGGCTCGCGGGCGCGCTCCGCGATGTCGGCTTCCCGCTCACCGAGATCTGGAGCGGACCGACCGGCCCCGCGGTGTACGCCGAGTGGTGCGCGGCGCCCGGCGCTCCGACGGTGATCGTCTACAGCCACCATGATGTGCGCGCCGTCAAGGATGAGAACTGGGACGAGACGGCGCCGTTCGAGCCCGTCGTGCGCGACGGACGCCTGTTCGGCAGGGGCAGCTCGGACGCGAAGGGCCAGGTGATCGCGCACCTGTGGGCGCTCCGCGCGCACCTGCACGCGACCGGCAGGACGGCGCCCGCGGTCAACCTCAAGGTGATCGTCGAGGGCGAGGAGGAGGCCGGCTCTCCCGGGCTCGCCGCGATGCTCGACGAGCAGCGCGCTCGGCTCGACGCCGACGTCGTGCTCTTCTCCGACACGCTGCTGTGGCGGGCGGATCACCCGGCGCTGTGCACGAGCGTCCGTGGCATGGTCGGCGCGACCATCGAGGTGCTCGGCCCGCTGACCGACATCCACAGCGGCGCGGTCTCCGGGACCGCACCGAACCCCGCCATCGAGCTGGGCAGGCTGCTCGGACTGCTCCACGACGCGGACGGCAGGATCGCGTTCCCGCGGTTCTACGACGACGTCGAGCCGATCTCTGACCAGCGCCGCGCGGAGCTCGCGGCGCTGCCGTTCGACGCGGACGACTGGCTCGAGCGATCCCACACGCGCAGCATCAACGGCGAGGCGGGCTTCAGCGTCTTCGAGCGGCTCTGGGAGCGGCCGGCGCTCGAGGTCATCGCGCTCGCCGCCGGCGACCCCGTCGGCGTCGCGCGCGCCGCCGTGCCCTCCATGGCCTCTGCCGACCTCAGCATCCGCATCACGACCGGTCAGCACGTCGAGACGGTGGCCGAGCAGCTGCGACGCTGGCTCGAGGACGCCATCGGCGAGGGCTACGGGCACCGCCTGTCCGTCGAGGCGAAGACCGCGCAGGAGCCGTACCGCACCCCGGAGCACCCGGTGGTCGACGCGCTCGCGCGCTCGATGGCGAAGGGATTCGGCGTGCCGGAGGTCGGGAGGATGGGCAATGCCGGCGGCGGGCCGGCGGAGCTGCTCGCGCGCAGCCTCGGCGTGCCCGTGGTGTTCTTCGGCACGGGCCTCGTCGAGGACAACTGGCACGACAGCGACGAGAGCGCCTCGCTCGACGTGCTGCGATCCGGTGCCGCGACGCTCGCGCACCTGTGGCACGACCTCGGCGTGAACGGGATCACGCCGACGGCGTGACGGCCTCCGCGAGCTCCTCGAGGCGCTGCCCCGTCAGCCGCTGCGTCGTCCACTCCGCGAGGGGCTCGGCGCCGATCGCGCGGTAGAAGCCGATCGACGGCTCGTTCCAGTCGAGCACGGTCCACTCGAACCGGCGGTAGCCGCGCTCGACGCACACCCCGGCGAGGGCGGTCATCAGTGCCCGCCCGTAGCCGCGGCCGCGCTGTGCCTCGTCGACGACGAGGTCCTCGAGCCAGATGCCGTGCGTGCCGGTCCAGGTCGAGTACGTGACGAACCAGATCGCGATGCCGACGATCGAGCCGTCGCGCTCGACGACGTGGGCGAAGACGCGCGGCTCGGGCCCGAAGAGCGTCGCCGTGAGCATCTCGGCGGTGTTCTCGACAGCGTCGGGCTCACGCTCGTAGAGGGCGAGCGCCTGGATGAGCGCCATGATGCTGGGCTCGTCACCGGGGTGCGCGGGGCGCAGGACGGCGCCGTCGGAGAGGATGCTGGAGTTCACCCTGCGAGCCTACGAGCAGTCAGCGCTGGAAGGGCGCGGCCTGCTGGTCGTGCTCGTCGACCTGCTCGATCGCACCCGACATGCGGTCGAGGAAGCCGGCGACGGCGAGGCGCTCGCGCTCGTCCATCGCGTCGATGACGTCGATCATGCGCCGATGCATCGCCCCGAGCGTGGCCCGCACCTCATCGTCGGAGTCGGTGGTCGGCACGACGATCGTCGCCCGCCGGTCGTCCGGGTGCGGCTCGCGTCGCACGTGCCCGCTCTTCGTGAGCCGGTCGACCAGAGCGGTGACCGAGGGCGACGCGAGGCCGAGCACGCCGCCGAGGTCGCGCTGCCGCATGACCTCTCCCCTGCGCTGCGCCTGGAGCAGCATCCGCAGCGCGAGCAGGTCGGTCTCCCCCATCCCCATCGACGAGCGCGTCCGTGCGCGCATCGCACCCTCCGCCGCGCGGTATCGCCGCAGCAGGTTCAGCACGTCGACGCTCGAGGGCACGCGGTGCTCCGGGTACCAGTAGCCCGAGCTCTCTGCCCCCGCTGTCGCTTCGGTCATGCCGTACCTCCTCGAGAAGCTTCGCCGAATCCGTGGTTCCAGCATACTGCTCGAAGATGATACCTTTCGATCGTCGAACTAACGATCCCCGAATCGCGAAGGAGCGGACCGATGTCGCAGACGCTGGTGCAAGGCACGACGGCCTCCGATCGCACGCTCCGTGGCTCCCTCACCTGGATCTCACCGGGCGTCGACCTCTGGGTCGCGTCGCGCAGCGACGCCGACGGCGTGCACTACCTCGGATTCGTCGAGCGCAGCCTCGACGACTACGTGGCCGTCGACGGCACCGGCGCCTCGCTCGGCAGGCACGCGGACCTCGAGTCGGCGAAGCGAGCGGTGCGGGGCGCGAACGAGCCGACCGCCGCGACCCCGGCGCACTGGAGCGACACCGGCGCCCCGGTGCTGACCGTCAGGGCGCTGCGCGCTCGCTGACCGCTCCCCCGCTCACCCGAGCGCGGCCAGCAGGTCGTCGGCGAGGTCCTCGACGTGCTCGATGCCGACCGAGAGTCGGATCAGCCCTTCCGGGATGCTCGGGGCCTCCGTCGCCCAGCGCCGTCGCCGCTCGAGCGTGGACTCCACGCCGCCGAGGCTCGTCGCGGGGATCCACAGCCGCACGCGATCCATGACCCGGTCGCCGGCGGCGGCATCCGCGAGCACCATGCCCAGCACCGTCCCGAACCCGGGATCGCGCACCTCGAGCACGCCCGGGGCATCCGTGAGCCGACGCGCGAGCTCGCGGGCGTTCGCCTCGGCGCGCTCGAGCCGGACCGACAGGGTGCGCAGGCCCCGCAGCGCGAGGAAGGCCTCCATCGGCCCTGGGATCGCGCCGTGCAGGCTGCGGTGCGAGCGGATGCGGTCGGTCAGCTCGTCCTCGCCCGTCACGACGGCGCCCAGCACGACGTCGCTGTGGCCGGCGATGAGCTTCGTCGCCGAGTGCACGACGATGTCGGCGCCCAGCTCGAGCGGGCGCTGCAGGAGCGGCGATGCGAACGTGCTGTCGACGGCGCTCAGCACCCCCGCGGCTCGGGCGGTCGCGGCGAGCCGCGGGATGTCGGCGATCTCGAGCGCCGGATTGGTGGGCGACTCGAGCCACACCATCGCCGCGCCGGGCAGCGCGGCCTCGACCGCATCCGCGTCGGCGATGTCGACGCGACGCACGTCGAACCGGCCGGTGCCCGCCTCGGTGTCGAGCAGCGCGAGCGTGCCCTGGTAGGCGTGCCGGGGCACCACCACGGTGCCGCCGTGCGGCACGAGGCTCAGCACCGCGCTGACGGCGGCCATGCCGCTCGCGAACGTCGAGCACGTGCCGCCCTCGAGCGCGCCGAGCGCGTCCTCGAGCGCGGTCCAGCTCGGGTTGCCGTAGCGCGCGTACTCGGTGGGGCCACCCGCGACGAACGCGCTCGCGAACGTGACGGGCTCGTTCATCGGCGCGTCGGGGATGCGCGGCGGGCGTCCGGCGCTGACGGCGACGGTCTCGGGGCGCAGCGTGGGGCGATCAGGCATGCGCTCATCCTGGCATCCGACGACCCGGCAGCCCGGGTTCGTGACGCGACGCGTCGCGCGATCAGCCGGCCTCGCGCCGCATGACGACGCGGCGCCGCGTGGGGCGCGACACCTCCGAGAGCCCGGCCGCCGCGAAGGTCGGCACGGTGCCGACGTGCAGCTCCTCGGCGATGACCGCGGTGGTCGCGATCGGGTACGCCTCGACGGCGCGGGCACCCCGCTCGATCGCGAAGCGCACCGCCGCCGCCGCGAGCTCGCGGCTGATGCCCCGCTTGCGGTGCCCGGCGCGCACGAACAGGCACGTGATCGCCCACACCGAGCCATCCGCCGGGTCCTCGTCGCGCCCGAGCCACGGCACCGTGAACACCCGCACGAGGCCGTGGTGCTCCGACCTTGGCGCGACGGCCGCCCAGCCGACGGGCTCGCCGTCGAGGTACGCGACCAGGCCGCTCGTCGTCGGCGCGTAGGGGTCGCCCGCGGCCGTCTGCTCCAGCTGCCGTCCGATGCGCTCCTCGAGCGGCATGCCGCCGAAGCTCTCGCCGCGCGCGAGCCGGTAGCGCTGGCAGCGGCACCGTGCACCCGCGCCCTCGGCACCGAACACGGCGTCGAGGTCATCGGCGCTCGCCTCGTTGGCGGGCACGATGCGCAGCTGCTCGAGCATGGGCCGATCATGCCGCAGCGGGCCGGCGCCGGCCAGCGCCCGCCGAGCGGCGCGCATCGAGTGCCCGGGAGGCGGGCGTCGTGTCGGCCCCGCCCCCTACGATCGGCGCCATGCCGGAGCCCATCCGCGCCCTGTCGCGCGAGGACGCGCGCCGCATCGCCGTGCGTGCGCAGCTGCTCGACGCCGACCGCGCGCTCGTCGACGGCTCCGACGACATCGCCGAGGTCGTCGCCCAGCTGACGCTGCTGCCGCTCAACCCGACCGACATCGTCTGCCCGTCGGCGGAGCACATCGCGCGCACGCGCATCCCCGGGCTCGAGCCCGACGACGTGCGCCGTGCGGTCGAGGTGGACCAGTCGCTCTTCGAGCACCTCGGCCCGCACCGCCACCCCATGCCGGCGTGGGCGATCGGGCTGCGGGCGATGCGCGACCTGCCGTGGCTGCTGGCGATCGGCCGCGAGCCAGGGGCGATCGGCGACGGCAGCCGCGCCTGGCTCCAGGCGAACGCGGGCTTCCGCGAGCGCGTGCTCGAGCAGCTGCGGCTCGATGGTCCGCTCCCCCAGTCCGACATCGACGACACCGCCGACGCGCCGTTCCGCTCGAGCGGCTGGAACACCGGCCGCGACGTGGCGATGCTGCTCGAGCTGCTGCAGGTGCGCGGCGAGGTGGTCGTGGCGGAGCGCGTCGGGCAGTCGCGCATCTGGGACCTCGCGGAGCGCGTCCTGCCACCGGGCGAGCCGATCGACGTGGAAGCCGCGTGGACGACTTGGCGCGAGCGATGGCTGCGGGCGAGCGGCATCGAGCGCGCCACGCACCTCGGCGACACCGGTGAGCCGGTGCGGATCGAGGGGATGCGCGGGAGCTGGCGGCTGGATCCCGGTGCGGACGCCGCCGACTTCAGCGGCAGGGTCGCGCTGCTGTCGCCGCTCGACCGGCTCATCGCCGACCGCCGCCGCATGGCGGAGCTGTGGGACTTCGAGTACGCCCTCGAGCAGTACACGCCCGCCGCGAAGCGGCGCTGGGGCGTGCATGCGCTGCCCATCCTCGACGGGGACCGGCTCATCGGCAAGGTCGATGCGCGCACCGATCGCGACGTGGGTACGCTGCGGGTCGCGCGCATCCACTGGGACGTCGACGCCGACGCCCGCCAGCGTCGGGCCGTCGACGCCGAGCTCGAGTCGCTCGCGGCGTTCCTCGGCGTCCGGCTCGCGATCGAGGAGGCGCGCCGCCCGGCGCGTCCCGCTCGCTAGCCTGACCAGGTGCCAACGCTCGTCGTGATCGGCAACCCGACCGCCAGGGGGTTCGAGCGCGCCGTCGACGCCGTGCTCCGCGAGACCGCTCGCCGGGGCATCGATGCCCGAGTGGTGCAGACGACCGAGACCGACGGCGGCGCGGGGCAGGCCCGGGACGCGGTCGCTGCGGGTGCGGATGCCGTGGTCGCGGTCGGCGGCGACGGCACGGTGCGGGAGGTCGCCGGCGCGGTCGCGCGCACCGGGGTGCCGCTCGGCATCGTGCCCGCAGGCACCGCGAACCTGTTCGCCCGCAACCTCGACCTGCCGCTCCGCGACCCCGTCGCCGCCGCGCGCATCGCCGTCGGCGGCGCGATCACCGCGGTCGACCTCGGCCGGGTCGTGCTCACGCGCGCCGACGGCAGCCGCGACGCCGAGCGGCCCTTCCTCGTGGTCGTCGGCGTCGGCAACGACGCGCTCGCCGTCGAGGCGTCCTCGCTGCGCGCGAAGCGACGCGTCGGCTGGCCCGCCTACCTCGCCGCGGGCGCCCGGCGCCTCGGTCACCCCAGCTTCGCCGTGCGCGGTCGCTTCGACGGCGGCCAGGTCGAGTCGACGCGGGCCTGGAGCGTGCTGGTGCACAACGCCGCGCGCATCCCCGCGGGCCTCCACGTGCTGCCCGGCACGCGACTCGACGACGGACTGCTGCACGTCGCCGCGGTGAGCCCGCGCCACCTCGCGCACTGGGGCAGGATCGCGGCCGCGGGCGCGGGCATCGCGCGCGCGGAGGGCGTCCTGCGGCATCGGCGCGCCCTGCGGGTGACGCTCGGAGCGGTCGACGCGCCGCTGCCGGTGCAGCTCGACGGTGACGCCGTCGGGCGGGTCGCGCGGCTCGACGCGCGCATCGATGCCGCCGCTCTCAGCGTCCGGATGCCAGGATCGAGCCTGTGAACCCCACACCATCCCTCGCCGAGCTGCGGGCGACCCCCGTGGGCTCGCTCGAAGCGCTGCTGGGACAGAGCGACCTCGACCGCACGGTCGCGACGATCGCCGGCAACCGCATCACCGGCCTCTTCCGCGGCGACGAGCGCCGGGCGCTCGTGAAGCTGCTGTGCGAGGAGCGCGTCGACGAGCTGAGCCCGGCGATGCGCGCCCGAGTGGTGCACGCGCTGCGCCGCCTCGCGCCCGACCCGGTCATCTCGACGGGCATCCGTGAGATGCTCGTGTCGCTCACCGGCGCCGACTTCCGCGACATGAAGTACCTGCTCAACGCGACCGGCGACCGCCACGACCTCGAGCACGTCGTCTTCGAGCGCCTCACGGAGGCGGACCGGCTCGCGGTGCTCGACCACATCGCCCAGGAGGCGGAGGCCGCACCCTCCCACGACCTGCGCATCCTGTGCGACATCGACGACACCGTCAAGGCGATGCTGCACGACGACCGCTACCCGCGCGGCAAGGTCTACCCGGGCGTCATCGAGCTGCTGATCGCGCTCGACGCAGGACGCTCCGCCGAGCCGTCGCGGCCCGGCGACCTCACGTTCGTCACCGCGCGGCCCGAGGGCCCGAAGGGCCTCATCGAGCAGTACACGCGCAACGGCCTCTCGGGACTCGGGCTGCCGCCGCACGCCGTGCTCGGCGGCTCGTTCCTCAACCTCTTCACGAAGGCGTCGATCAAGGAGCGCAAGCTCCAGAACTTCGAGCGCGAGCGCCAGCTGTTCCCTGAGTGCCGATTCATGTTCCTCGGCGACAGCGGGCAGGCCGATGCTCAGGTGGGTGCCGAGATGCTGCGGCGCGGTCCCGACTTCGTGGTGGCCGTGCTCATCCACGAGGTCGTGCCGGTGACCGGCGAGGCCCGCGACCAGCTCGAGGCGGCGGGCATCCGCTTCCACAGCAGCTACGACGACGCCGCGCGGATCGTGCACCGCCTCGGCCTCATCGACACGACCGCGCGCGACCTCGTCTTCAAGGCGGTCGACGCCGAGAGCGGGGCGATGACCTAGGCGCCCGGCTGTGCCCCGTGCTGCCGGTGCTCGACGAGCGCCACCGTGTTGCCCTCGCTGTCTGTGAGGAACGCCATCCGCTCCTCCGTGCCCGCGGGACCGAGCGTCGCATCCGCATGCCCGAAGATCGTGTGCGGCTCGGCGACGATCGCGACCCCGGATGCGCGCAGTCGCTCGACGCGCGCGTCCAGGTCGTCGACGGCGAAGTAGAGCAGCGCCGAGGGGGCGCCGCGCTCGAGCAGCAGCCGCGTGTCGCCGAGCACGAGGAACGCGAGCCCCGGCGGGTCGAACGTCGCGGCGACCGGCACGTCGAGCAGGTCGACGTAGAAGGCGACGGCCCGCTCGAGGTCGACGGCGCGCTGCGCCACCTGCACGAGCGGGCTGTCGCCGATCATCGTCGCGCCGTCAGAGGTGGTTCTGCGCCGTCGGCAGGTGCTTCGCCCACCAGCCCAGCACGTGCTCGAAGCGCTCGACGCGGTGCCGGGGCTGCCCCGACCGCGTGAGCTCGTGGTTCTCACCGGGGAACAGCAGCAGCGCCGTCTCGACGCCGCTGCGCTTGAGCCCTGACCAGTAGCGCTGCGCCTGCTCGGGCGGGCACCGCCAGTCCTCCTCGGAGTGGATCACGAGCGTCGGGGTGCGCACGTCACCCACGCGCGCCATCGGGCTCTGCCTGCGCACGGCAGCGGCGTCGGTGCCCGTGTACTCCTCCGAGAAGAACCAGCCGATGTCGCTCGTGCCGACGAACGACTCGGGGTCGAGGAAGCCGCGCTCGACGATCGCGCCGGCGAAGCGGTCGTCGTTCGCGATCGTCCACGCCGTCAGGTAGCCGCCGTAGGAGCCGCCCATCACGCCGAGGCGCGCGCCGTCGAGCTCGGCGTGCGCGGCGATCGCGCCGTCGAGGAAGTCCAGCACGTCGTGCATGTCGACGGTGCCCATCGCCTGGCGGATCGCGAGGCCGTGCTCGCGGCCGTAGCCGGCCGATCCGCGCGGGTTGCACTGCACGACGGCGTAGCCGGCGGCGACGGCGACCTGCGCCTCGTCGAAGACGCCGACGCCGAACTGCGCGAACGGGCCGCCATGGATGTTGAGCAGCACCGGGTGCGGGCCGGGACCTTCCGGCACGAAGACCCAGCCGTGCACGGTGCCGCCGTCGCGCGCGGGCACGTCGTGCTCGGTGGGCAGCACGATCCCGGTCTCGCCGAGCCGCGCGCCGAAGTCGGTCACGACGGTGACGCCGCGGTCGTCGAGCACCGCGATCTCGCCCGCCGATGTGGGCGTCGTGACGGTCGCGACGGTCACGCCGTCGCCGACGCCGTGCCCGAGCACCTCGAGCTCGCCGCCGATGAGCTCCTTGGTGCCGCCGCCGGTGACCAGCAGCAGGCGGACCCGGCCGCGCCGCCGCTCCTGCACGAGCACGCCGTCGTCGACGACGGTCGCGTGGCTGCCGCCCTCGCCGAGGTCGCACGTCGCCTCGTGCGTGACCTCCTCGGGGTGCGCGCCCGGCTGCTCGAGCACGAACAGCTGCGTGTTCCGTGCCACGAAGTCGCGGCCAGACTCCCCCATCCGCTGCGCGAGCAGCACGAAGCCGCCGTCGGGCGTGGGCTGCACCTCGCCGACCGAGAGGCCGGCGCGCGAGGAGAGGATGATGTGAGGCTCGCCGTCGGCGACGTCGGCGTCGAACTCGACGACCGCGTTCAGCAGGTCGTCGTCGCGCGAGGCGTGCCGGGCGGTGATGCACAGCACGCGTCGGCCGTCGCTCGAGAACACCGGCCGGCTGTGGTCGAACTCGCCGTGGCTGAGCCGAGTGGCGGCCGCGGCGCGCGGAGCGTCGTCGCTCGTCGCCGGCGTGTCGTGCGGGTGCGGCGCGCGCTCGTAGAAGGGCTCGGCGTCGAGCTCGGGCATGGGGGCGACGAACACGTGGGTGCGGCGACCGACGAGGCTGCCCGTGCCGTTGGCGAGGTTCCGGTTGCGGGTGATGAGCCGCGGGGACTCGTGCGCGGCGTCGAGGCCCTCGACGGATCCGTAGCGGCCGGGCTCGACGACGCTGCTCGTGAACGCGATCCGATCGCCGTCGGGCGCGATGGCGAACTCGTCGACGCCGCCGTCGACGGCGGTGGCCTGCACGGGCTCGCCGCCATCGGTGCGCATCGCCCACACCTGCGCCTTGCCGGACGCGTCGGCGCGCAGGAACAGCACCGTGGCGCCGTCGGGTGTGAGCCGCGGCTCGCGGTCGGCGACGCCGCCGGTGATCCGGCGGCGGGTGCCGTCAGGGAGGTCGACGCGCCACAGCTGGCCGACGTTGCGGTTCGCGCGCAGGCTCGGTCGGCTGGTGGCGACGATCGCCCACGCGCCGCTCGGATGCACCGCGGGACGCGAGAGCGCGACGAGCCGCTCGATGTCCTCGGCGTGCATCAGCGCTGAGTCCCCTCGGCGTCGCCGAAGCCGGTGACGTCGCCGACGAGCCGGGTGCTGTCGGCCGGCACGGGCTCGACGGCGGCGAGCGCGACCTCGCGCGCGAACTCCTCGACGTTGTAGAGCTTGCCGGCGTCCTCGCGGCGGCTCGCGATCGCGCCCGGGTTCGCGCGCTCGAGCAGCGTCGCCGTGATGGTGCCCTCGATCATGTCGCCCGAGACGACGACCAGCTCGATGCCGCGCTCTCGCAGCGCGGGGATGCGCTCGCGCAGGGCGTCCTCGCCGGCGCGCTTCGAGCGGGCGACGGCCTCGTACTCGGGCATCGTCGGCGTGGTGCGGATGAAGTGCGCCTGGTGGCTCGTGACGAACACGACCCGCGCGCCGTCGCGCAGCACGGGCAGCGCTGCGTCGAGCAGCGCCGCCTGGGCGTCGCGGTTGAGGCGCATGGCGTAGTCCTCCCCCATGCCGCTCTCCATGCCGCCGGAGGCGTTCATGACGAGGATGTCGACGCCGCCGAAGCGGTCGCGCGCGGCCTCGAACATGGCCGCGACGCTCTCGCCGTCGGTGAGGTCGGCCTGCACGGCGATCGCCTCGACGCCCTGCTCCTTCGCGGCGGCGACGACCTTCTCGGCCCTCGGCGCCTTCGCCCGGTAGTTGACCACGACATCCGCCCCGGCGGCCGCCAGCAGCGCGACGGTCGCGGCGCCGATGCCGCGGCTCGAGCCGGTGACGAGGGCCGTTCGGCCGGTGAGCGAGCCTGGCTCGAGGGGGGCGGGGGCGTGGTCTGTCACGGGAGCTCCTTCGTTCCCGTCGACCCTACTGCTACGCCCCTCCCGGAGCGCGGGAGCCGAGGGCCTGCGCGCCGGTCTGCATTCCCACATCCGCTCCCTATGCTGGGGTCGTGGATCTCGTCCAGTACGCATGGGTCGTGTGGCTCGTCGTTGCGCTCGTGTGCTTCATCGTCGAGATGGTCACCCTCGAGTTCACGTTCCTGATGATCGGCCTCGCGTCGACCGTCGGCCTCGTCTCGAGCATCACCGGCCTGCCGTGGTGGGTGCAGATCCTGATCGCGGCGGCCGCGGCGCTGCTGCTGCTGTTCCTCGTGCGCCCCAAGCTGCTGGAGCGGCTGCAGGAGTCGGGCGAGGTCAACAAGCAGGGCATCGAGGCCCTGCTCGGGATGGGCGGCGAGGTGACGCGCTCGTTCGAGCGCGGCGCCGGGGAGGTCACGCTCGCGAACGGCGACGTGTGGACCGCCCGCCTCTCCCCCGCCGTGCAGCCACGCGACCCCGACGTCGGCGAGCGCATCGTCGTCACCGCCATCGAGGGGGCGACGGCCGTCGTCGTCCCCGCCCAGCGATAACCCAAGGAGCACCCATGCCGTTCGACGGAGGATTCATCCTCGGAGCGTTCCTGACCATCGTCGTGGTCCTGGTCGTCCTGTTCGTGCTCGTCACGCTCTTCAGGTCGATCCGGGTCATCAGGCAGGGCTTCACCGGCGTGGTCGAGCGGCTCGGCCGCTTCCACCGGGTGCTGCAGCCGGGCCTCAACTTCCTCGTGCCGTTCATCGACCGGGTCTCGTACCACGTCGACATGCGCGAGCAGGTGCGCTCGTTCCCGCCGCAGCCGGTGATCACCGAGGACAACCTCGTCGTCTCGATCGACACGGTCGTCTACTTCCAGGTGACGGATGCGCGCGCCGCGACCTACGAGATCGCCGACTACCTGTCGGCCGTCGAGCAGCTCACCACCACGACGCTCCGCAACGTGGTCGGCGGCATGAATCTCGAAGAGGCGCTCACGAGCCGCGACACCATCAACGGGCAGCTGCGCAACGTGCTCGACCAGGCCACCGGCAAGTGGGGTCTGCGGGTCGGCCGCGTCGAGCTGAAGGCGATCGACCCGCCCCACTCCATCCAGGACTCGATGGAGAAGCAGATGCGCGCCGAGCGCGACCGCCGCGCCGCGATCCTCACCGCCGAGGGCTCGAAGCAGTCGCAGATCCTCGAGGCGGAGGGTCTGCGCCAGTCCGAGATCCTGCGCGCCGAGGGCCAGGCGAAGGCCCAGGTGCTGCGCGCCAAGGGTGACGCCGAGGCCCAGGTGCTGCTCGCCAAGGGTGAGTCCGAGGCGATCGAGCGCGTCTTCGCCGCCATCCACGAGGGCGACGCCGACGACAAGCTGCTCGCGTACCAGTACCTGCAGACGCTGCCGAAGCTCGCCGAGGGCGACGCGAACAAGCTGTGGATCATCCCGTCCGAGCTCACCGAGGCGCTGCAGAGCGTCGGCCGCGGCTTCCTCGAGGGCCGCGCCGACCTCCCGTTCGCGAAGCCGAAGGGCAAGCGCACCGACGCCGCGGAGCCGTCGATCCTCGACGAGACGTTCCAGGCCGACTCGGTGAGCGACGTCGAGGTGCCGTCGATCGCGGAGACGCTGCAGGCGAGCGGCATCGACCCGCAGGACGCGGGCCGCACCGACACGGTCTCGTCGTCGACGTCGCTCGCCGACGAGACGCCCGACACCGACTACAGCGAGGCCATCGAGACGGCGAGGGAGGCCTCGGCGGACGCTCCCCGCCCGGCCTCCGGCCGGCGCGCCGCCACGGACGCCGACCTCGGCGGCCAGCCGGGCGCATCCGACGACGGCGGCGCCACCCGGGCGTGAGCCCCTATCTGACCCCGGCGTCGCCGAGGGTGCTCGCGCATCGCGGGCTCGCCCTCGGCGCGCCGGAGAACACGATGATGGCGTTCATCGCCGCGGTCGACGCCGGTGCGAGGTTCCTCGAGACGGATGTGCACGCCACAGCCGACGGCGTCGCCGTGCTCGCGCACGACCCGAGCCTCGACCGGGTCGCCGGCACCGACGTCGTGATCGAGCGGACGCTCTGGCGCGACCTGCAGCAGATCGACCTCGGGCAGGGCGAGCAGGTGCCGGGCCTCCGCGAGGCGCTGCTGGCACTGCCCGACGCGCACTGGAACCTCGACCTGAAGTCGGATGCGTCGGTCGTGCCTGCCGTGCGCGCGGTCGTCGAGGCGAAGGCCGTCGATCGCGTGCTGCTCACCTCGTTCTCGGAGCGCCGGCGCCGCCAGGCCCAGGAGCTGCTGCCGGAGGTGGCGACGAGCGCGTCGAGGTCGATGATGGCGCAGGCGATCGTCGCGCAGCGGCTCGGCCTGCACGGCAGGCTGCGGAGCATCCTCGCGCCGGTCGTCGCGGTGCAGGTGCCGCGGCGCGCGAAGGGCGTCCAGATCGTCACGGAGCGCAGCGTCGCCGCCTACCGGCGCGCCGGCGTCGAGGTGCACGTGTGGACCATCAACGACGAGGCAGAGATGCGCGAGCTGCTGGCGCTCGGCGTCGACGGCATCGTGACCGACCGCTGCGACCTGGCGCTCCCCCTGCTCTGACCCGCGATCCGCGGGCCCCCGCGTGTCCCCGTCCCGTTGGTCGAGCAGCTCGGCCCGGAGGCCCGCGCCCCCTCCGTTGGTCGAGTAGCTCGGGCCGGAGGCCCGCGCGTATCGAGACCGGACTGTTCTTCGGTGTCGACGGCTTGCCCACTACTCCGTTGGTCGAGTAGCTCGGGCCGGAGGCCCGCGCGTATCGAGACCGGGCCGTTCTCCGGTTCCGGCGGCTGGGATCTCGATACGCGCGGCCTTCGACCGTGCTACTCGATCAGCGGGAGAAGGGAGCGAGCTGCTCGGCCCGGAGGCTCGCGCGTATCCCCGTCCCGTTGGTCGAGTAGCTCGGGCCGGAGGCCCGCGCGTATCGAGACCGGACTGTTCTCCGGTGTCGGCGGCTTGCTCACTACTCCGTTGGTCGAGTAGCTCGGGCCGGAGACCCGCGCGTATCGAGACCGGGCCGTTCTCCGGTTCCGGCGGCTGGGATCTCGATACGCGCGGCCTTCGGCCGTGCTGCTCGATCACCGGTAAGGGGCCGTGCTGCTCGATCAACGGGGAAGCGTCAGCGCGGCGCCTTCGGCAGCGCGCGCACGCCCGAGAGCGACCACTTCGTGACGGCCGAGAGCGCCCGGAGCTCCTCCGCGAGGCGCATCTTCGAGGCGCCGACCGCGCGCTCGATGAAACCGATCGGCACCTCCGCGATCGTGCCGCCCGCCTGCGCGACGCGCACCGCCATGGCGATCTGGAACGCGTACGCGTCCACCTGGATCGCGTCGAGGTCGATCTGCTCGAGGACGCGGGTGCGGTACACGCGCAGCGAGCTCGTCAGGTCCTGCACGCCCGTCGCGAGCAGGCCCCGCGCGTAGGCGTTGCCGAGCCGCGACGTCAGGTGCCGGCGTCGGCTCATGTTGCGCACGTCGCTCCCCTCGACGAAGCGCGAGCCGATCACCAGGTCCACCCCGCTCGCGGAGACCGCGAGCAGCTCCGGCAGGCCGTCCGCGTCGTAGGAGCCGTCGGCGTCCGTGACGACCACCTTCGTGGCACCGCGCGACATGGCGAAGCGCATCCCCTCGATGACCGCCGAGCGGTAGCCGCGCTCGGTGCGGTGGATGACCAGCGTGCCGACGTCGGCCTTCGAGAGCCGGTCGGCGAGCTGACCCGTGCCGTCAGGGCTACCGTCGTCGATGATCACCAGCTCCGCGTGCGGCACCGACTGGCGGAGTCTGCCCACGGTGCGCTCGAGCCCCTCGACCTCGTTGTACGTGGGGACGACGATCATCACGTCAGGCATCCGCTCTCCTTCGATCGTCGTGCCGGGTCGCGCGGGCCGCGAATCCGAGGCCGGCCAGCGCGAGCGCGGCGCCGATGCACAGCGCCGCGTCGACCCATGCTCCCAGACGGATGCCCGGAGTCACGGTGGTCGACAGCGGCAGCTCCTCGAGCATCGCGCCCGGCTCGTACTGCGGCAGCCGGTCGAGCATGGTGCCGTCGGGCGCGATCATCGCGCTCGTGCCGACGGTGGAAATGTTCACGACCGCGCGGCCGGCCTCGACCGCCCGCAGCTGGGCGATCGCCAGCTGCTGCACGTTCTCGGCGGAGCCGCGGCCGAAGTCGGCGTTGTTCGTGGGGGCGAGGATGATCTCGGCGCCGTGCGTCGCGACCATCTCGCGCGCCAGCTGGTCGTCGATGATGTCGAAGCAGATGGCGACGCCCGCGACCGTGCCGGCGACGTCGAACGCGTTGGGGCTCGTGGGGTCGACGGAGAAGTCGCGAGGGATGAGCTCGAGGAACCCGAGAGCGTCGAGGATCGGCTCGAACAGCCAGCGCTCCGGCAGGTACTCGGCGAACGGCACGGGGTGCCGCTTGCGGTACTCGGCGACCGCGCCCTTTCCCGGCTCGACCTGCAGCAGGGCGTTGTAGGTGTCGTCGCCGTCGCTCGTGACCGTGCCGACGACGAGCGGCGCGTCGAACGCGGCCGTCACGCGGTCGAGGGTCGCGATCGTCGCCGGGTCCTCGTCGGCGTGGAACTCGGCGGCATTCTCGGGCCAGACCAGCAGGTCGAGCTCCTCACCGGCGAGCAGGCGCGTCGCGTCGACATGCTCCTGCAGGATCTCGCCGCGCGTGTACGGGGCGAGCAGGCCCGCCTCGCTCGCGCCCTGCACGGCACCGACGCGGATGGTGCCGGTCGTCTCGACCGGGAACGCCGGGATGGCGACGACGGCGATGAGCGCGGCCGCCGCGATCGTCAGGCGGCGGCGCACGATGGTGCGGTGCTGGAGTAGCAGCTGCACGAGCAGCGCCGAGAGCGCGGCGAGCAGGAAGGTCAGCCCCGCGAACCCGACCCAGCTCGTCGTGTCGGCGAGCGGGCTCGACGCCTGCGTGTGCGCGAGCCGGCCCCAGGCGAAGCCTCCCCACGGCACGCTCGACGACAGCGACTCTCGCAGCGTCCAGACGCCGCCGAGCAGCGCGGGCATGCCGAGGAACGCGCCGAGCGCCCCCTGCATCCGCGGCTCGCCCCAGCGCCACGCGAGCGCGAGCGCCATGCCGCCCAGCCCCCACCACACGGCCATCCAGGCCGTGAGCGCGACGAGCGGCACGGGCCCGAGGTAGACGGTGATCCACTGGATGTGCAGGAGGAAGAAGATGCCGCCGGTCGCGAAGCCGAGCCAGAATGCGGCGGGGAGCGAGCGTCCGCGCAGCGCGGCCATGGCGAGCGCGACGGCCGGCACGACCAGGAACCACCAGTCGAATGGCTGGAACGCGAACGGCAGGATCGCGCCGCCGAGGATCGCCGCCGCCCAGGCGTAGGCGAGCGGCAGCGGCTGCCGGGCGCGGAGCCTCGGCGGCGTGCCGGTGCGAGCGGTCGCGGCCATCACCGTGCCGTCTCCATCACAGCGCCGACCCCGATGCCTCGACGACGCCGCGGCGGATGCGGTCGACCGCTTCCCGCGCGGTGCGCGAGAGCCGCTTCGGCGCGACCTGCTCGATCTGCTCGAGCACGTCGATCGTCTGCTTCGTCCAGCGCACGAAGTCGCCGGCCGCCAGCTCGGTGCCGCGCAGCACGCCGTCGAGCGGGTAGCCGCGGGCCCACTGGTGCATCGCGAGCGTCAGTCCCGTCTGCAGCGGCAAGGAGCCGGGCAGCCGATGCTCCTGCTCGAGGTCGTCGAGCCGCGACCACAGCCGCTGCGTGGCGTCGAGGGCGTCGAGGAACGGGCCCTTCGGCAGCATCCGCTCCGGCAGCATGCCGTCGTCGCGCCTGCCCTCGTAGACGAGCGCGCACGCGATCGCGGCCAGCGCGGGCGCGTCGAGGGTGTTCCACAGGCCCTGGCGGAGGCTCTCGGCCGTGAGCAGGTCGCGCTCGCCGTAGATGCGGCGCAGCACCTCGCCGGCGCCGGAGACCCGCTCGCCGTGCTCGTGCTGCTCGAGGTAGCCCAGTTCGCGCAGGATCTCGGTGATGCGGTCGAAGCGCTCAGCGATCTGGCCGGTGCGCCGGTCGATCTGCCGCTCGACCTTCTCGATGTCGCGGCGCAGCCGCCAGTAGCGCTCGCCCCAGCGGGCGTGCTGCTCGCGGTCGGGGCACGCGTGGCACGGATGCGCGCGCATCCGAGTGCGCACGCGCTTCAGCTCGCGCTGCAGCCGCTCGTGCTCGCCGTGGCTGAGCCCCTGCCGCTGATCCTCGCGCTCGAGGTCGGTCAGCTCGCGCCGGAGCGCCGCGTACTCCGAGAAGTCACCGAGGTGGCACGTCATCGACGACTCGTAGCCGGCGAGGCTCGCGCGCTGGTCGACGACCCGGCGCGCCAGCTGCACGACCGAGCGGTCGGCCTGGAACTGCGCGAACGAGGTCTCGAGCACCTCGCGCGTGCCGACGACCCCGAGCCGGTCGACGAGGTTCACGGCCATGTTGTACGTCGGCCGGAAGCTCGAGTGCAGCGGATACGTGCGTCGGGAGGCGAGCGACGCGACCTCGACCGGCTGCAGGTTGCCGTTCCAGATGACGACCCCGTGCCCCTCGGTGTCGATGCCGCGACGGCCCGCGCGACCGGTGAGCTGCGTGTACTCCCCCGGCGTGATGCGCACGCGCGCCTCGCCGTTGAACTTCTCGAGCTGCTCGAGCACGACGGTGCGCGCCGGCATGTTGATGCCGAGCGCGAGCGTCTCGGTCGCGAACACGACCTTCACGAGCCGAGCGCGGAAGAGCTCCTCGACGACCTCCTTGAACACCGGCAGGAGTCCCGCGTGGTGTGCGGCGACGCCCCGCTCGAGCCCGTCGAGCCAGTCGAAGTAGCCGAGCACACCCAGGTCGGCGTCGTCGAGCAGGCGGCACCGCTCGTCGACGATCGCGCGGATCTCGGCGCGGTCCTCCGGGGTCGTGAGGCGCACCCCGCCCTGCACGACCTGCTGCACGGCCGCGTCGCAGCCGGCCCTCGAGAAGATGAAGTCGATCGCCGGCAGCATCTCGCGCTCGTCGAGCATCGCGATGAGCTGCACTCGATCGACCCGGTTGCCGAAGCCGCCGCGCCCCTGCACGGGCCGGTGCCCGCTTCGCGGCGGGCGCCTCGACCGGTACCGGTTGTGGCCGCCGCGGTCGCGGTGGCCGTGCGCCGCCGAGTCCGAGATGTCGCTGCCGCGGGCCAGCTCGACGAGCTCTCGGCCGGGCTTGTGCGACTCCTCCGCCGCCTTCGAGTCGAAGAGGTCGACGAGCCGGCCGCGGATGAGCACGTGCGCGTCGAGCGGCACGGGCCGGTGCTCGCTCACGATCACGCTGGTGTCGCCGCGCACCGCGTCGAGCCAGGCGCCGAACTCCTCGGCGTTCGAGACGGTGGCCGAGAGCGACACGAGCCGCACATGGCGCGGGAGGTGGATGATGACCTCCTCCCACACCGGGCCGCGGAAGCGGTCGGCGAGGTAGTGGACCTCGTCCATCACGACGTACTCGAGCGCCGAGAGGTCTCGGCCCTCATAGAGCATGTTGCGCAGCACCTCGGTGGTCATGACGACGATCCGGGCGTCGCCGTTGATCGAGGTGTCGCCGGTGAGGAGACCGACGGATGCCGCGCCGTAGACCTCGGTGAGCTCGCGGTGCTTCTGGTTCGAGAGCGCCTTCATGGGCGTCGTGTAGAAGACCCGGCCGGTGGGCGCCTCCATGGTGAGGTGGATCGCGAACTCGGCCACGACGGTCTTGCCGGCGCCGGTGGGCGCGGCGACGAGCACGCTCGACCCCGCCTCGATCGCCTCGCACGCCTCCCGCTGGAACGGGTCGAGGCCGAACGGCATCGCACGGGCGAAGGCGTCGGTCGCGATGCTCATGCGTCCACCTTCGCAGCCTCGCGCTTCGCGACCCTGCGGTCGTGCCAGATGGCGATGCCGGCGGCGCCGAAGTAGAGCGCGAGCATCGGGATGGCGAGCAGGAACATGCTCATGACGTCGGCGGCGGGCGTCGCCATGGCGGTGAAGAAGGTGATCCCGATGACCGCCCAGCGCCAGGCCCGCAGGATGCCCTTGCCCGTGATGACGCCGGCGAAGTTGAGCACCACGAGGAAGACGGGCAGCACGAAGCCGATGCCGACGGCGAGCAGCAGCTTGAAGGCGAAGTCGTAGTACGGGGTGGCGTCGAGGTACGTCAGGGTGCCGCCCGGGGCGATCTGCACGAGCAGCTGCACGATGTGCGGGAAGACGAACCAGCCGGCGGCGCAGCCGGCGAGGAACAGCGGCAGCGCGGCGGCGAGGAAGCCGAAGACGTACTTGCGCTCGTTCGTGCGCAGCCCGGGCAGGAAGAATCGGATGAGCTGGTACAGCCAGAAGGGGCTCGCGACGATGACGCCCATGGTGATGGCGATGCGCAGCTTGAGGTCGAACGCCTGGGTGACGGTCGAGTAGACGAGGTCGGTGACCCTGCCCTGCTCCGCGAGCTCGGTGAGCGGCCGCTGCAGCACCTCGAGCAGCCAGTCGACCGCGAAGAAGCTGCCGATGGTGCAGACGAGGATGGCCGCAGCGGAGATGATGAGGCGGCGCCGCAGCTCGACGAGGTGCTCGCCCAGTCGCATGCGGCCCTCAGGGTTGCGGGTGCCGCGGGCCCGTGGCCGCGCCATCCGCTAGCGCTGGTCGGTGGTCGAGTCGCTGCCCGTCTCAGACGTCGAGCGGTCGCCGGTGCCGCCCTTCGGCTCGTCGTCGGAGCGCAGCTCCTTCTTCAGGATCTTCGCCGACTTGCCGAGGCTCTCGGCCAGCGCGGGCAGCTTCGTGGAGCCCCACACGAGCAGCACCACGATCAGGATGATCAGCAGGTGCCAGCCGTTGAACGCGTTCCCCCAAGGCATGGCGTCCCCTTCCGTCGTGTCCAGTCTAGCGGTCGCCGTCGATGACGGCCTCGCCGTCGCCGAGCGCATCGACCGCGAAGCGGTGCATGGCCCGGCGCAAGCTCTCCGGCGCGACGATCTCGGCGTCACCGCCGCACGCGGCGACGGCGCGCAGCACGCTCGCCTCGCTCCACACCTCGATGTCGATCCGCACCCGCTCGCCGTCGACCGAGACGGGCTCGGTCGTCGCGTAGTCGGCGAGCATCGCGGCGGCGGCGCGCGTCGCGACCACCTGCGCGGTGCCGGCGACGACGCGCTCGTGAGGGGGCAGCTGCTCGGGCCACGCGTCGTCGACCGGCTCGATGGCCTCGATGCGGTCGAGCCGGAATGTGCGCATCCCCTGCCGGTCGAGGTCGACGCCCTCGACGAAGACCTGTCCCTCGCGCAGCTCGAGCCGCACGGGGGCGACGCGCCGGTGCGTCGTGCCCTCCCCCGGCTTGCGGTAGTCGACCGCGAGCACGCGGCGGCCGCGGATCGCGTCGCGGACGATCTGCGCGGTGCGGGGCACGGCGAGCGCGTCGACGGCAACGGTGTCGGCCCCGGTCGAGGCGGCTCGCCGCAGCTTCTCGCGCAGGGCGTCGACGCGCTCGGGTGCGGCGTCGGTGTAGCCGGCGACGAGCGTCAGGCCCGCGATGAGGGCGCTCGCCTCGCGCGGCGACAGCCGCACGGTCTCGTCCTCGAAGGCGGGCCGCATCGTGACCGAGATGACGTCGCTCTCCTCGAAGGCGTCGAAGTCGATGTCGAAGCGCACGAAGTCGCCCGCGCCGTCGGGCACGCCGGCCATGAAGACGCGCTGCACGGCCTCACGGATGCGCTCCTCGTCCACGCCGAAGTGGGTCGCGGCCTCCTGCACGGTGACGGAGCCCGCTGCGGTGACGTACTGGATGAGCGACAGCAGCAGCCCGAGGCCGCGCTCGACGCGGGGGTTCACGCGGCAATCCGGTCGACGTGCAGGTCGCGGATGCGCTCGAGGCGCTGACGGACGAGCTCGCGCTGCTCCTCGGGCCAGACGACGGCGATGTCGGCGCCGAAGCCCGCGAGCTCGTCGGCGAGCAGGTGGCGGTCTGCGTGGTGGATGACGAGCAGCCCGTCCTCCTCCACCGTGCCGGGCCGGTGGCGCAAGCGGATGTCCGCGTCGCTGCCGGGCACCGCCTGCACCCCGACCGTCGCGGTGCGCCAGATCTCCTCGAGCTTGGCGAGAGCCGCGGACGCCGCGTCGGCGGGCGCGTGGAAGGGGCGCTTCGGCGCGCGGTCCCGCACCGGCGAGACGATGCGCTGCATGAGGAAGGTGCGCGTGTCTTCCGCGCCCAGGTCGTGGCCGACGAGCATCCACCTGCCGCGGAACAGCACGGTCGCCCACGGCTGCACCGTGCGGGTGCGCGGGGTGCGCTCGCCGGGCTTGAGGTAGTCGAAGACCACTTCGCGGCCGCGGTCTGCGGCGCGCTTCAGCGCCTGGAACGCGCTCTCGCGCGGTCGCTGTCGGGGCTGCAGCACGGCGGCCGGCTCCGTGCGGCCGGGGGTGCGCTCGAGCGGCAGGCCGCCGCGGAACTCGGGGTCGGCGCGCAGCTTGAGCGCCGCGCGCTGCGCCTCCTCCGTGAGGCCGCCCTCGTGCCACACGCGCAGCGCGAGGTCGAGCAGCTCGCGCTCGTCCGCATCGAACTGCAGCTCCGCCGGATCGCCGAGCACACCGTCGAGCACCCGGTAGCGGGCGTCGTGGTTGCTGTCGTCACCGGGCGGCTGCACGACGTCGATGACGATGCCGAGCTCGCGCAGCGCATCCTTGTCGCGCTCGAACATGCGCTCGAGCGCGTCACCGGGGCGCTGGTCCTGATAGCCGGCGACCCGCTCGAACAGCTCGTGCTTGGTGACGCCCGCGCGCGTGTCGACGAGCGCGAGCAGCAGCGAGAACTGCCGCTCCTCGGCCTCGATCCTCGGCATCAGCGCGCGGTCACTCGGCGGCGGGCTCGAGCCGATCGAGGATGTCGATGACGAACAGCAGGTGCTCGCCCTCCCCGATCGAGGCGGGGCGCGTGGCCGGGTCGTTGTAGCCCAGCTCCTGCGGGATCGAGACGACGACCTGGCTGCCGATCGGCTGGCCGACGACCGCATCCACGAAGCCCGGGATGAGGTTCTCGTCGTCGATCGTGAAGACGGCGGGTGCGCCCTTCTCCCACGAGGAGTCGAACACCTCCTCGGTCTCCCAGACGATGCCGGTGTAGTGCACGAGCAGCCGGTCGCCCTCGGCGACCTCCTCGCCGGTGCCGCGGATGCTCTCCATCACGGTGAGGCCCTCCGGCGCGGGCGTGCCGGGGAAGGTGACGCCGGGGCGGCCGTCGGGAGCGAGCGCGATCGCCGGCATGCCCTCCTGGCCGGGCCGGGCGCTGCCCTCTGCGCGACCGGGGTGCACGTCGCTCACGCCGAGCACGACGACGGCGGTGTCGGCGGGGGCGATGTCGAGCTCGGGCGACGAGGCGTTCGGGCCGAAGAGGCTCGCGATCGTGGTCGTCACGACGATGCTCGCGCCGGGCGCGCCGCAGGCGATGGCGTCGGCGAGCACCGACTCGCCGCCGACCGAGAGGCGCAGCGGCGTCGCGGGCGGCTGGCCCTGATCGGATGCCTCGTACGAGCTCGAGATGAGGCTGCCGGTCTTGCCCGAGAAGACGACGTAGTCGGCGTCGACGATGTCGCCCTCGGCGGCGCGCTCGCCGCCCTCACCGCCGAGCACCTGCGCCTGGTCGCCATCGGACACGAGCGGGATGTCGAACTCGACGGCCGGGGCGCCCTCGCCGGACTCGACGCTCACCTGCTCGGTCGCGGCCCCGGGCTGCAGCAGCGGCGTGCACCCGTCCATGGAGCCCGCGGGCGCCTGGCACGCGGTGAGGCCGGCTGCTGCGACCAGCAGCGCGGCGATCGAGAGAGGGCGTGTGCGCACGGCGATGCCTTTCGAGGTCGGGGAGACTCGGGTCAGTCTACCTGCGCCGACGTCGGCGGCTGCCCGGTGGGCGGCTCGTCGCCGGCCTGGCCGGGGCGTCCGCCGCTCGTGATCGCCTCCGCCTGGATGCGCGCATCGCGGGCGGCGCGACGCGCGCGCTTGTCGCTCGGCGTGCGGTCGCCGACCGCACCGGGCGTCCACGCCTCGACGTCGGCGTCGGCGAAGTCGGCCTTCGCCGCGCGGCGGCGGAAGGAGGGCAGGTCGACGCCGTCGGCCACGCGCCGAGCCGTCATGAGGAAGCCCGTGTGCGCGACCATCCGGTGGTCGGGACGCACCGCCAGGCCCTCGACGTGCCAGCCACGCACGAGGGTCTCCGACGACTTCGGCGCCGTGAAGCGCCCGTCGGCGCGGATCGCCTCGACCGTGCGGGAGAGCTGCGTGACGGTCGCGACGTAGCAGAGCACGAGTCCGCCGGGCCGGAGGGCGCGGGCGGTCGCGTCGACGCAGTCCCAGGGCGCGAGCATGTCGAGCAGCACGCGGTCGGCCTCGCCGTCGGCGACGTGCGCGGGCAGCTCGTCCTCCAGGTCGCCCAGCACGGTCTGCCAGTTGGCGGGCCGCTCGCCGAAGAAGCCGGTGACGTTCGACTCGGCGACGGCGCGGAACTCCTCGCGGCGCTCGAACGAGACGAGCCTTCCGGTGCCGTGCAGCGCCCGCAGCAGGAACAGCGACAGCGCGCCGGAGCCGACCCCCGCCTCGACGACGGTCAGGTCGGGGTGGATGTCGGCGAAGCCGACGATGTGCGCCGCGTCCTTGGGGTAGATGATGGCGGCGCCGCGCGGCATCGACATGACGTAGTCGTGCAGCAGCGGCCGGATCGCGAGGTGCGGCGCCTCCCCCACCTGCACGAGCGAGCCGTCGTCGGCGCCGACGAAGTCGTCGTGCGGCACGGAGCCGTGCTGCGTGTGGAGGTGCTTGCCCTCGGTGAGGACGATGGTGTTCATCCGCTGCTTCGGGCCGGTGACCTGCACCACGTCGCCCCACTGGAAGGGGCCGGTCCTGCCCATCATGCGCGGGCCTCTCTGATCGCGGCCGCGAGGTCGGCGGGGGTGCGCCCAGCCAGGGTCGGCCAGTGGACGACGCCCGGCACCTGCGAGACGTCGACGGCGTGCGGCACGCCGATGGTGGTGATGCCGGCGGCGAGCGCGCTCGCGACGCCGGTGAAGGAGTCCTCGACGGCCACCGCATCCGCAGCCTCGACGCCCAGCAGCGCCGCGCCGCGCAGGTACGGCTCCGGGTGCGGCTTGCCGCGCTCGCACTCGTCGCCGGCGACGGTGACGTCGAAGGGCGTCGCACCGAGCGCCGCCGCGAAGGCCGCCTCGACGCGGTCGACGAGCGCTCGCGTCGACATCGTGACGAGCGCCACCGGCACGCGCTCCTCGCGCAGCTGCCGCAGCAGCTCGAGCGCACCGGGCCGGGCCGGGAGGGCGTCGCCGAGGTCGGCGATCACCTCGTCGACGAGCCGCTCGACGATCGCGTCGGCGTCCATCGTCACGCCGCGCGCGATGAAGTAGCGGGCGCCGTCCCAGAGGTCGACGCCGACGAGCGCCGCAGCGTCCTCCGGCGTCCACTCGAGGCCGAACTCGGCGGCGAGGCGCGACTCCGCCGCCATCCACGCGGGCTCGGAATCGATGAGGGTCCCGTCCATGTCGAACAGCACGGCGGCAGGCAGGGTCATCACCTCGACAGCCTAGTCGTGAGCGAGAGCGCTGCCGCCCTGAGCGCCGCCGGCTCCCAGCTCCACCGCGTTCCCGGGGCCCGGGACGGGCCCCGGCGCTGGGGTCGCGGCGGAGGCGCGCAGGCGCCTCCGCTCTAAGCTCCACCGCGCGCGTAGACTCGGCGTTCGACGTGGAGGAGGTGTCGCGGGTGGCACGAGGACCGATCGAGGGCCGCATCATGGTGGTCGCGTTCGAGGGCTGGACCGACGCCGGCGATGCGGCGAGCGGCGCGGTGCGCCGGCTGATCGACGCGTGCGCGCTCGAGCCCTTCGACGAGATCGAGCCGGATGAGTTCGTCGACTTCGCGATGCACCGGCCGGTGGTGCGCACGCTCGAGGACGGCACCCGCGCCCTGCAGTGGCCCTCGACGATCGCCTACGCACCGACGCGCCCGTCAGCACGCAAGGCGCTCGCCGCGGACGCCGGGCTCGACGTCTCGAGCGGCAACGAGGGCGAGCTCTTCGCGCTCGTCGGCGCGGAGCCGAGCCGCAACTGGACCGCCTACGCGGCCGAGTTCCTCGAGATCGTGCGCGGCTGCGAGATCGAGTCGATCGTCTTCGTCGGCGCCATGCTCGCCGACGTGCCCCACACCCGCCCGATCTCCACGTCGATCACGAGCGACAGCCGAGAGCTGCAGTCGCGCCTCGGGGTGCTGCAGAGCGAGTACGAGGGACCGACCGGCATCATGACGGTGCTGTCGCTCGCCGCGCAGGAGGCGGGCATCCACACGGCGTCGCTGTGGGCGTCCGTGCCGCACTACGTGCACAACGCGCCCGCGCCGAAGGCCGTCATCGCGCTCGTCGACCGTCTCTCCGAGATGGTCGACGTCACGATCCCGCTCGGCGACCTCGTCGAGCAGTCGGGCGAGTGGGAGCGCGGCATCGACGAGCTCACCGAGCGCGACGACGACATGCGCGCCTACATCGGCAAGCTCGAGGAGCAGCGCGACGCCGTCGAGAGCCCCGAGGCGTCCGGCGAGGCCATCGCGCACGAGTTCGAGCGCTTCCTGCGCGACGAGAGCTCGAGGCCGTCGCAGGACCCGAAGGGCGACGAGCCCGACGACGCGCCGCCGGCGCCGCCCGTCTGACCCGGAACGGGACCCCTTCCACCGAACGGGACCTGGTGCACCGGGTCCCCGTTGGTGAAAGAGGTCCCGGAACCGGCTGTCAGCGCGGGCGGACGCTCTTCAGGTCGACGCCCAGCAGCGCGTCGATCGCTGCGAGGCTGCCCGCGTCGGCCGGCGCCCGCAGGATGAACGCGTCGACCGCCTGCAGCGCCGCCGGCGTGTGCAGGTCGTCGGCGAGCGTCACGCGCAACCACGGCACGATCGACTCCGACAGCGACGGGTCGTCGTCGGGCGTCGTCGACCACACCAGCCAGCGGTCGAGCCGCTGCTCCGCCGCCTCGAGCTGGTCCGGGAACCACTCCCAGTCCTCGCGCCAGTGGTGGTCGAGCAGCGCGAGCCGCAGCGCCTCCGGGCGCGCGCCCTGCTCGAGCAGCCGCGAGACGAGCACGAGGTTGCCGAGGGACTTCGACATCTTCTCGCCCTCGAAGGCGACGAGGCCCGCGTTGAGGCGCACGTCGCTGAACATCGGGGCGCCGAGCGCGAGCGCGTGGTGGCCCTGCATCTCCTGGTGCGGGAACCGCAGGTCGCGGCCGCCGGCGGCGACCGTGAACGGGGCGCCGAGCTCTGCCATCGCGATCGCCGTGCACTCGACGTGCCACCCGGGCCGACCGCGGCCGACCGGCGAGTCCCACGCGGGCTCCCCCGGCCGCTCCGCGCGCCACAGCAGCGGGTCGAGCGGCGAGCGCTTGCCCGGGCGGTCGGGGTCGCCGCCGAACTCGCGCGTCAGCTCGAGCATCTCGGCGGCGTCGGTGCGGCTGCCGGTCCCGACGGGGAACTGCCGCCGCTTCGTCGTGTCGAACAGCACGTCGACCGCACCCCGCTCGACGGCGTCGTCGGCCGGCAGCGTGTACGCGTCGCCCGAGTCGAGCATCCGCCGCACGGCGTCGGCGATCGGCTGGATGCGCTCGGTGACCGCGACCCACGAGTCGGGCGGCAGGATGCGCAGCGCCTCCATGTCGGCGCGGAACAGCCGCTGCTGCCGATCGGCCAGCTCGCGCCAGTCGACGCCGTCGCGGGCGGCGCGCTCGAGCAGCGGGTCGTCGACGTCGGTCGAGTTCATCGCCGTGCGCACCTCGATGCCCGCGTCGAGCCACACGCGCGTGAGAGTGTCGAACGCGAGGTAGGTGAACGCGTGGCCGAGATGGGTCGCGTCGTAGGGCGTGATGCCGCACGTGTACATGGATGCCGTCCGTCCGGCGGGCACGACGGCCCGGCCGTCGCGGCGCACGTCGTGCACGCTCGGCCGCTCCCCCGTGCCGTGCCCCAGCGCATCCAGCGACGGGACTCGGACCTGCTGCCAAGCCCTCACTGCGCTTCGATCCAGCCCGCGCTGAGCGCGACGAGGAGCACCGTGCCGAGCGCGATCCGGTAGAGCACGAACGGCAGGAACGATCCGCGCGAGAGGAACGCCATGAGCCACTTGATGACCGCCATGCCGACGAGGAACGCGACGATCGTCGCCGCGATCGTCGGCCCCCAGCCGAGCCCGACGGAGGAGGGCTCGGTGATCGCCTGCGCGGTCTCGTAGAGGCCGGCGCCGAACACGGCGGGCACGGCCAGGAAGAACGCGTACTTCGCGGCCGCCGGCCGCTCGTAGCCCAGCGCGCGGCCCATGCTGGTCGTCGCGCCGGAGCGTGAGACCCCGGGGACGAGCGCGAGCACCTGGGCGAGTCCGATGAGCAATCCGTCGCGGTACGTGGTCGTCTCGAGCGTCTTCACGCGGTTGCCGAGCATGTCGCACAGGCCGAGGATGATGCCGAAGACGATGAGCACCGTCGCGGTGATCCAGAGGCTGCGCCACTGGTCGCGGATGAGGTCCTGGAAGAGCACGCCCGCGAGCACGATCGGGATCGTGCCGATGATGACGAGCCAGCCCATCTTCACGTCCGGGTCGTCCTTCGCGACCTTGCCGCGCAGGGCGCCGAACCACTTCGCGATGATCCGCGAGATGTCGCGCCAGAAGAAGACGACGACCGCGACCTCGGTGCCGATCTGCGTGATCGCCGTGAAGGTCGCACCGGGATCCTCCGCGCCCGGCAGCAGCTCACCGGCGATGCGCAGGTGCGCGCTGGACGAGATGGGGAGGAACTCGGTGGCGCCCTGGAGCGCACCGAGCAGTATCGCGATGAGCCAGTCCATGGTTCCGAATCGGTAGAGGGCAGGGGTCTGCAGGTGGGCAGGTCAGTAGGTCAGCAGCAGGTCTTCGAGCACGTCGGTGCCGAAGTCGAGCGCATCGAGCGGCACGCGCTCGTCGACGCCGTGGAACATCGCGGCGAAGTCGAGGTCGGGCGTGAGCCGCAGTGGCGCGAAGCCGTAGCCGGCGATGCCGATCTCCGACAGCGACTTGTTGTCGGTGCCGCCCGAGAGCATGTACGGCAGCACGGGCGCGCCGGGGTCGTGCCGGCCGAGCGACGCGACCATCGCGTCGACGAGCTCGCCGCCGAAGCGGTGCTCGATGCCGATGTCGCCGTGCACGAGCTCGACCTCGATGTCGTCGCCGACGATCGCGCGGATGGCGTCGAGCGCCTCGCGCTCCCGGCCCGGCAGCGGGCGCACGTCGATGCGCGCCTCGGCGACCGAGGGGATGACATTGTGCTTGTAGCCGGCGTCGAGCATGGTCGGGTTCGCGGTGTGGCGGAGGCTCGAGCGCAGGAACCGCGAGACCGTGCCGGTGCGCTCGGCGACCGCGTCGGCGTCGCCGTCGTCGACGCCGAGCAGTTCCGCGACGCGGGCGATGAGCGCTCGGGTCGTGTCGGTGAGCTCGACGGGGAACTCGTGCGCGCCGACGTCCGCGACGGCTCGAGCGAGCTTCGTGACCGCGTTGTCGCGCATGTGCTGCGAGCCGTGCGCTGCGGTGCCTCGCGCGCGCAGCAGGATCCACTGCAGCGCCTTCTCGCCGGTCTGCAGCAGGTACGCGCGCCTGCCGGCGATCTCGACCGAGTAGCCGCCGACCTCGCTGATCGCCTCGGTGGCGCCCGCGAACAGCTCGGGGTGCTGGCGCACGAGCCACCGCGCGCCGAGCTCGCTGCCGGCCTCCTCGTCGGCGAAGAACGCGACGACGAGGCCGCGGCGCGGCCGCTTGCCGGCGGCGAGGATGCGCTCGAGTGCGACGAGGATCATCGCGTCCATGTCCTTCATGTCTACCGCGCCGCGTCCCCACAGGCAGCCGTCGCGCACCTCCCCGGCGAACGGGTCGACGCTCCACTCCGAGGCGTCCGCCGGCACGACGTCGAGGTGCCCGTGCACGACGAGCAGCGGCAGCGTCGGGTCGGTGCCCTCGACGCGGGCGACGACGCTCGCGCGGCCTGGCGCCGGCTCGAAGGTCTGGCTCTCCACGCCCATGGCGGCGAGCACGCCGACGACGTAGGCGGCCGCGTCGGCCTCGCCGGAGGATCGACCGCCGCCCCAGTTCTGGGTGTCGAACCGGATGAGGTCGCGAGCGACTTGCGCGGTGCGAGAGAGGCCATCGGTCACCACCCAAGGGTAGCCGTCGCGCGGAGCGGCCCATGGTCGTCGGGCGCTGAGCGGTCGTGCTAGAGTCGTCTCTCGGTCCTGCAGTGCAGCAATGCACGGCGAGATCGGCACCTGGCGGAGACGCCTGGTGGCAGCAACACCTTGCGCGGGTGGCGGAAATGGCAGACGCGCTAGCTTGAGGTGCTAGTGCCCGTATTAGGGCGTGGGGGTTCAAGTCCCCCCTCGCGCACAGAGAGAGGCCCGGAGCAGATGCTCCGGGCCTCTTCCCGTTTCCCCGGTCTCCTCCACCCGCAGCCTCCCTGCCGCCGCACGGCTTGCGCGGCTACGCTCGCGCCATGGCCTCCGTCTTCGACTCCATCCGCTCCTCCGGCTTCCGCCGCGGCCCCGAGCGGCTGCTGGCGGGCATCTGCGGCGGCATCGCCGCCAAGCTGCGCATCAACGTGTGGCTCATCCGCCTCGTCATGCTCCTGCTGTTCGCGCTGCCGGTCGTCGGCTGGGGCCTCTACCTGGTCGTGTGGGTGCTCACGCCCAACCAGTCCGGCTCGATCCCCGTCGAGCGGTGGCTCGGGCGCCGCTGACGCACCCCGAGCGGCTCGTCGGCGCGGATGCGGCCGATCGAGCCGGGACTGATCGCAGTCGACTGCGGCTCAGTCGCCGCCGGACGGGCCGGTGTCGTCGCGCTTGCGCTCGCGCCGCAGCATGCTCGCCGGCGCCACGGCGGCCGCGCCGAACCGGTCGTGCACCGCGTCCATCGCGCGCTCTGCGCTTCCCCACGTCGCCGAGTCGTCCCACAGCAGCCCGAGGTCGGCGGCGTCCTGCACGCCGCTCGCGCGCACGCCCAGCAGCCGCACGGGCGGGATCTCGCCGAGCGCGTCGAGCAGCGACCACGCCGTCTCGACGATGACGCGCGTCACATCCGTCGGCTCGGGCAGCGTGCGCGAGCGCGTGATGGTGCGGAAGTCGTGGAACCGCACGGTGAGCGTGATCGTGCGTGCCTGCACGCCGGCGTCGCGCAGCCGCCGCCCGACGCCGGTCGCGAGCCGCAGGATCTCGCCCTGCTGCTCGCTGCGGTCGGTGACGTCGTGGTGGAAGGTGTGGTTGTGGCCGAAGGACTGCTCGTGGCCGCGTTCCTGCACGACGCGCTCCTGCACGGCGCGCGCGTCGCGACCCCAGGCGAGCGCGGCCAGGTGGGCGCCGGTCGCCGGGCCGAACCACGCGGCGAGCCGCTCCTGCGGCGTGTGGGCCACGTCGCCGACCGTGTGGAGGCCGTAGCGCGCGAGCCGCTCCTGCTGGGCCGGGCCGACACCCCAGAGCGCCGAGACCGGCTGCGGATGCAGGAAGCCGATCACGGCGTCGTCGGGCACGACGAGCATCCCGTCGGGCTTCGCGCGCGACGACGCGAGCTTCGCGACGTACTTCGTCCCCGCGGCGCCGACGGATGCGACGAGGCCCGTCTCGGCGCGGATGCGCGCGCGCAGCGCGGGGCCGATGCGGTTCGCGCCGCCGGCGAGCCGCCGGAGGCCCGCGATGCCGACGAACGCCTCGTCGATGCCGAGCCGCTCGACGTCGGGCGAGACGTCGTCGAGGATGCCCATCACCTGCTTCGAGAGCCGCTGGTAGAGGCCGAAGTCGGGCTCGAGGATGACCGCGTTCGGGCACAGCCGCAGCGCCCGCGCCATGGGCATCGCCGAGTGCACGCCGTACCGGCGGGCCTCGTAGGTGGCTGCGGTCACGACGGAGCGGGTCGAGTCGTGACCGATCACGACCGGGAGCCCGAGCAGGTCAGGGCGGCTCAGCAGCGAGGCGGACGCGAAGAACGCGTCGAGGTCGACGTGCAGGATCGTCGCGGTCGAGTCGTCGACGTCCGGGCCCGAGACGAGGCGATCGGACCCGTCCTGCTTGCTCACCCCGTCATCGTCCCACGGGCCGCCGACATGCGCGCGGCACGACGGGCGGGCAGGATGGGGGCATGCAGCATCCCGGCATGGAGCACCCCTACTCGCGCTACGTGGCGCTCGGCGACAGCTTCACGGAGGGGGTCGGCGATGAGGAGCCGGGCGTGCCGAACGGCGTGCGCGGCTGGGCGGACCGGGTGGCGGAGGAGCTCGCGCGCACCCGTCCGGACTTCGCCTACGCGAACCTGGCGATCCGCGGCCGGCTGCTGCAGCAGATCGTCGACGAGCAGCTCGAGCCGGCGATCGCGCTCGAGCCCGACCTCATCACCATCTCGGCCGGCGGCAACGACCTCATCCGCCCCGGCGGCGACCCGGACGAGCTCGCCGCGCGCATCGACACGGTCATCGGCCGGCTGCGCGCGACCGGCGCCGACGTCGTGCTCTTCAATGGGCCCGACATCGCCATGACGCCGGTGCTGCGCGGCATCCGCGGCAAGGTCGGCATCTACAACGCGAACCTGCACGGCATCGCCGCCAAGCACGGCGCGATCATCGCCGACATGTGGTCGGCGCGGCAGCTGCAGCAGCCCCGCATGTGGGCGCCCGACCGGCTGCACTTCTCGCCCTACGGGCACCACGCGATCGCGATCCTGGTGCTCGACGCGCTCGGCGTGCGGCACGAGCTCACGCCGATGGAGCCCGTGCCGCTGCCGGCGCGCAGCTGGCAGCGGGTGAAGCTCGACGACATCGCGTGGGCGCGGGAGCACCTCGCGCCGTGGGTCGTGCGGCGGCTGCGCGGGCAGTCGTCGGGCGACATGATCCAGCCGAAGCGGCCGACAGCCGGCCCGGTGCTCCCGGTCGAGCACGTCGAGGACTGACCCCTTCGAGGGGAGCTAGTCCCAGTACCAGCCGAGCACCGTCGGCGCGTTCATGACGCGCCACCAGGCATCCGGTCCGAGCAGCAGCCCGGTCGTCCGCACCGGAGCGGCGACGTCGCCCACCTCGAGCCGCGCCTCGCCGACGGCGCTCGCCGGTGTGCCGGCCTCGATCGGCTCGGCGCTGGCCGTCCAGCCGGGCGCTGCGTCGGCGAACACGTGCGCCTCGAGCGCACCGGTCGTGACGGCATCCGTCGTCGCGCCCCAGGGTGCTCGGTACGCCGCCACGACCGTGCCCTCGGGGAGGATCGTGCGCACGCCGAAGTTCGGCCAGACGCTCTCGAGCAGCTGGATCATCGCCGCGTCGGTCTCGTCGGCCGCGATCGTGCCCATGACGATGCCGACCACCCGCCGCTCGACCCCCTCGACCTCGCGGATCGCGGTGACGAACAGGTTGCGGCCCCACACCTTCAGCGTGCCGGTCTTGCCGCCGTCGATGTCGTGCTCGCCCAGGATGCGATTGGTGTTCGGCGCGAGGCCGATGCCGGGGATGCGCACCGACTCGAGCTGGATCGTGGCGAGCACGACAGGGTCCTCGACCGCCATGAGCGCGATGCGCGTGAGGTCCTCGGCGCTCGAGACGCTGCCGGCGGCGAGGCCCGCGGGGTCGTCGAGGTTCGTCTGGTCGAGCCCGTGGCGCTCGGCCCACGCGTCGGCGGCCGCGAGGAAGCCGTCCATGTCGCCGAACGCCCAGTTCGCGAGCGACCAGATGGCGTTGCCGGCGGAGTCGACGAGCGACCACTCGACGAGGTCGCGCTGCGTCACCTGCATGCCGTTGAAGACGGGCGCGATCGGTGCGTTCTCGTCGAGCGCGCGGGCCTGCGCCGACACGTCGTCGCCGTCGAGCGTGATGGTGGGGCCGCGATCGTCGCCGACCAGCGGGTGCGCCTCGAGCACGATGAGCACGGTCACGAGCTTCGTCACGCTCGCCATCGGATGCGCCTGGTCGCTGCCGGTGGTCGCCCAGCTGTCGGGAGCGCCGTCGATGCCGACGACGCCGTAGCCGGCGGCCCTCGCGGCGGGTGGCCAGTCGATCGAGGCCTGCGGCAGCGGCTCCGCGGTCGCCTCGACGGGCGTCGCCTCGACGGCGGGCGTGGGCGCGAGCAGCACGGCGACGCCGAGCGCGACGACGGCGACGAGCAGCATCGCGACGGCGACGCGCAGCAGCACGACGAGCGGATGCGGGCGCTGCGCCCGCTGGGTCGCGGCGGTGACCGTCATGATCGTCTCCCGTTCGGCTCGGCGCGCAGGGCCCACATCGCGACGGCCGCGGAGGCGGCCACGTTGAGGGAGTCGACGCCGTGGTGCATCGGGATGCGCACCACCCGGTCGGCGGCGGCGATCGCGCGAGCGCCGAGGCCGGGGCCCTCGGAGCCGAACACGAGCGCGACGCGGTCGGCCGCATCCGCCGCGTAGGCGTCGAGGTCGACGGCATCGTCGCGCAGCGCCATCGCGACCACCTCGAAGCCCGCGTCGCGGAAGGCGGGCATGGCGGCTTCGAGCGACTCGATGCGGGTCCACGGCACCTGCAGCACCGTGCCCATCGACACGCGCACGCTGCGGCGGTACAGCGGGTCGGCGCACGCGGCGGTGACGAGCACGGCGTCCGCGCCGATGCCGGCGACCGAGCGGAACGCGGCGCCCACGTTCGTGTGGTCGACGAGGCCGTCGAGCACGACGACGCGACGGGCGTGCGCGAGCAGCGCCGACGCATCCGGCAGCGCGGGACGCTGCATCGACGCGAGCGCGCCGCGGTGCAGGTGGAAGCCGGTGAGCTCCTCGAGCACCGGCTCCTCGCCGACGAAGACGGGCACGTCGCGGTCACCGAGCAGCGCCTCGACCTGCGGCAGCCAGCGCGGGGCGACGAGCACGGAGCGGGGCTCGTGGCCGGCGCGGAGGGCCCGCTCGAGCACCGTCTGCGACTCGGCGATGTAGAGGCCGCGGGCGGGCTCCGTGCGGCGGCGCAGCGCGACGTCGGTGAGGGCGACGTAGTCGTCGAGCCGGGGGTCGTCGAGGGAGTCGATCGCGATGATCGGCATGCGTCCTCCCCCGGGTCTCCGATGGACGAGCCTAGCGGCGAGTACTGTGGCGGAGTGCTCGACGCAGCGATCGACCTCCTCCGCGGCAAGCGCATCGCGGTGCTCACGGGCGCCGGGATCTCGACCGACTCGGGCATCCCCGACTACCGCGGCGAGGGCGCGCCGGCCCGCACGCCGATGGTGTTCGACACGTTCCGCTCGAGCGACGCGGCGCGTCGCCGCTACTGGGCGGGCAGCCACCTGGGCTGGCGCCGCTTCACCTCGGTGCACCCGAACGACGGCCACCGAGCGCTCGCCCTCATGGAGGAGGCCGGCCTGATCACCGGCATCGCGACGCAGAACGTCGACGACCTGCACGAGCGCGCGGGCTCGTCGAGGGTCACGCACGTGCACGGGCAGATGCACACGGTCTCGTGCCTGCAGTGCGGCACGACGTTCGACCGGCACCGCATCGCCGACGAGATCGAGCGCCTCAACCCGTGGATCGTCGTGCCCGACCAGGTGCGGCTGCAGCCCGACGGCGACGTCGAGATCGACCCGTCGCGCGAGTTCGTGGTGCCGGACTGCCCGGTCTGCGGCGGCGTGCTGAAGCCGGATGTCGTGTTCTTCGGCGAGACGGTGCCGCCGAAGGTGTTCGCCGAGGCGCGTGATGTCGTCGCGGCCGGCTCGGTCGTGCTCGTCGCGGGCTCGTCGCTCGTCGTGAACTCGGGGACGCGGCTGCTCGAGGTGGCGCGTCGAACCGGCGTGCCGATCGTGATCGTCAACCGCGGCGAGACGCGCTGGGACTCGCGCGCCACCGTGCGCGTCGAGGGCGGCACGAGCGAATCGCTGACGGCGATCGCCGACGCCCTGGTGGCGCCCTTCTGACAGCAGAGCGCTCAACGCGACGAAGTCGCGAGCGCGGAGCTGTCAGGGTCGAGTAGCGCGTGCCGAAGGCGCGCGCGTATCGAGACCTAGCCGCTCGCTCCGTGCGAGCGCCTGTGCGTGCTTCCGCGCTCCCCCGCGATCCGCTCGAGGAACGCGCTCAGCCGCTCCGCCGACGCGCGCCAGCTGAACCGCGCCGCCTGCTCGAGCGACGCGCGCGAGACGGCCGCCCACTCCCCCTCGAGCTCCCGCACGGCGCGCGCGAGCGCATCCGCATCACCGACGGGGAAGAACCGCGCGGCGTCGCCGCCGACCTCCCGGAAGATCGCCGTGTCGGCGACGACGACGGGCACGCCGAGGCTCATCGCCTCGAGCAGCGGTATGCCGAAGCCCTCGTCGCGCGAGGCGTGCACGAGCGCCGTCGCGCTGCGCAGCAGGTCGGCGTAGGCCTCGTCGGAGACGCCGTCGTGGAAGACGACGGATGCGCCGGGCGCGATCCGCTCGAGCCGGTCGCGGCTCGCCGCGTCGATGCGGCTGCACAGGTGCAGCTCGTGGTCGGGCAGCAGCGCGGTGGCGCGCGCGAGCGTCTCGACGTCCTTGTAGGGCATGAAGGAGCCCATGTACACGAGCCGCTTCGTCGGCGGGGCCGTGTGCGTCACCGGCGCGCCGAGCGGGGCCGCCGCGTTCGGGACGATCGCGACCGGGAGGCGCGTCAGTCGGTGCCGCCGGATCAGCTCGCGCGTGGTCTCCGAGATCGTCACGATGCCGTCGGCGCCGTCGAGCAGCAGCCGCTGCGGCGCGAAGGAGAGGTGGTAGAGCCGCCAGAGCCCGCGGATGGGCGCCGCCAGGCTGCGCGGCGGCGTGCGGTGGCGGTAGTAGATGAGGTCGTGCACGGTCGTCACCATCGGCCACGCCCGGCCGCCGGTGCCGATCGTCTGCATCGGCGAGTAGGCGATGTCGACGGGCACGTGCCGCAGTCGCCAGGCGGTGAGCGGCTCGAGCGCGCCGGTCGCCGACGGCCCGAGCACGTGCGGGAGCGCCGGCAGCATCGACAGCTGGCGCTCGTCGCTCACGAGCATCGTCACGTCGTGGTCGCGCGCGAGCTCGGCGACGAGCTCGGCCGAGAACCGGGAGATGCCGTCGTGGCGCTCGAGCCGCACGTAGCGGCAGTCGAAGAGGATGCGCACGGCGCGGCTACCGCTCTGCCAGGAAGCGGCGGATGATCGCGGCCGCCTCGCGCGGCTGCTCGTAGTGCACGAGATGCCCGACCCCGCGCAGCACCGAGAGCCGCGCGTCGGGGAACAGCCCGCGCAGCCGGTGCTGCTGCGCGAGCGGCGTGATGTCGTCGAGATCGGCCGCGATGAGCTGCACCGGCAGCGCGATGCGCGGCGCGACGTCGCCGACCGTGTGGCGGATCGACGCGTCGAACGCCTCGAGCACCGAGCGGCGGGACGCGTAGCGCGAGAAGTAGCGGTCGTGCTGGTCATGGATCCAGGCGCGCAGCGGACGCTCGCGGGTCTTCGCCATGAAGGCGCTCATCCCGCGCACGATCGGCGGCGCGCCGAGCACGGCGAGCCCGGCTCGCTCCGGCAGCGCCGCGGCCGCGCGGTAGTAGGCGAGCGCGAGCAGCGAGCCGACCCGGTTGGCGCCCGAGAGCGCCGGGGTGGCGATCGGGTTGACGAGCACGATGCGGGATGCGTCGAGGCCGCCGGCCGCCGCGTGCGCGACCACGATCGAGCCGAAGGAGTGGCCGAGCACTGCGGGGGCTGCGCCGGCGGCGCCCGCCTCGGCCGCGACGAACGCCCGCAGCCACGCGGCATACGCCTCGATCGTCGCGTGCGGCAGCGCATCCGACCCACCGAAGCCGGGGAGATCGGGCGCGATGACGCGGTAGCCGGGCAGGTGCGCGGCGATCGGCTCGAGCCCGTGGTGGTCGCCGCGGAAGCCGTGCACGAAGACGATGGCCGGCGCGTCCTCGGCGCCGTACTCGAACACGGCGGTGCCGACGCCGTCGATCTCGACTCGTCGCTCGCGCTGCGGCAGCGCGTCGAGCAGCGCGCGGTACGGGGAGTCGATCGGCATCCCGCCGAGCCTACCGGCGGGTGTGGGCGGCCGCGGCTACCGTGGGCGCATGGCAGACGTCCAGCTCCACGGCACGCTCCTCGAGAGCGCTGCTCCCGAGCCCGCGCGGCCGGTCATCGCCCCGCAGGCGGCGGCCCAGCGCCCGAACCTCCAGCGGCCCATCCTCGAGGTGAGCGCCGACGCGCCGAACCGCTGGATCGACCGGCTCGTCGTGTTCGACCTCGAGACCACGGGCGTCGACCCGACCGAGGCGCGCATCGTGACGGCGTACGTCGGTGTGCTGGATGCGTCGGGCTCGGTCGTCGAGGAGCGCTCCTGGATCGTCGACCCCGGCATCGAGATCCCCGAGGGGTCGATCGCCGTGCACGGCGTGACGACGGAGCGGGCGAGGGCAGAGGGCGCGGAGCCGGCGGACGCCGTGCGCGAGATCCGCGACACGATCGCCGCCCACCTCGCGAAGGGACTCGCGGTGTGCGCGTTCAACGCCGCCTACGACTTCTCGCTGCTCGACGCGGAGTGCCGCCGCTACGGGCTCGACACGATCGTCGCCCGCCCGGTGATCGATCCGATGGTGATCGACCGGCGCGTCGACCGCTTCCGCCGCGGCAAGCGCACGCTCACGGTCGCGACCGAGGTGTACGGCGTCGAGCTGCTCGACGCGCACGACGCGAGCGCCGACGCGATCGCCGCGGGCCGGGTGGCCCAGGCGATGGCGGCGCGGTTCCCCGAGCTGCGCATCGACCCGATCTCGCTGCACGACCTCACCGCGTCGTGGGCCGAGGAGCAGGCCGTCGACTTCGAGGAGTTCCGGCGCCGCACCGATCCGTCGTTCAGCGCGGGGCGGGGCTGGCCGCTCCGGCGGTGACCCCAGCCCCGCTGATCGAGTAGCTCGCGGCCGCAGGCCGCGCGCGTATCGAGATCACACGCCGCGACATCCTCGTCTCGATACGCGCGGCGGCTGCGCCGCCGAGCTACTCGACGAGCGGTGCGAGACGACAGAGGGCGGCGAGCCGAAGCTCGCCGCCCTCTCGACGCGTGTGGGGCTGGCTCAGCCGCCGAAGCCCTTGTAGCGGTTCTTGAACTTCTCGACGCGGCCGGCGGAGTCCATGATGCGCTGCTTGCCCGTGTAGAACGGGTGCGAGGCGCTCGAGATCTCGACGTCGATGACCGGGTAGGTCTCGCCGTCCAGCTCGATGGTCTTGTTGCTGGTGACCGTCGAGCGCGTGAGGAACGTCTCGCCCGAGGCGAGGTCGCGGAACACGATCGGCTGGTAGTCGGGGTGGATCTCGGTCTTCATGTCAGTCCTTGGTCGCTCGAGCGCGGGAAGTCTTCGGCCGACGTGCTGGCCGACAGACGATTGTATCAGGGATGTGAGAGTCGGGCGAGTCTCAGCGCGACGCGCGGGCGGACCAGCGGCCGCCCTCGTGCCGCACCTCGAGCGGCAGGCCGAAGGTCTCGGTGAGGTGCGCATCCGTCAGCACCTCGTCGAGCGGCCCCGCCGCGACGATGCCGCCGTCGCGCAGCAGCATGCCGTGCGTGAAGCCGGGCGGGATCTCCTCGACGTGGTGGGTGACCATGACGATCGCCGGGGCGAGGCTGCTCGAGGCGTAGTCCTCGAGCGACTGCAGCAGCGACTCGCGCGCGCCGAGGTCGAGGCTGCCGGCGGGCTCGTCGAGCAGCATGAGCTCCGGGTCGGTCATCACGGCGCGAGCGATCTGCACGCGCTTGCGCTCGCCGTCGGAGAGCGTGCCGAACGTGCGGGTGGAGAGCGCGCTGAGGTCCCACGCGTCCATCACCTCCGCGGCGCGCTCGAGGTCGAACGACTCGTAGCGCTCCTGCCAGCGGCCGGTGACGGCGTAGGCGGCGGTGAGCACGACGTCGCCGACCCGCTCGGTGGCGGGGATGCGGCGGGCGAGCCCGGTGGCCGCGAGGCCGATGCGCGTGCGCAGCTCGAAGACGTCGACCTTGCCGATCCGCTCCCCCAGCAGGTCGACCGTGCCGGTCGTCGGGTGGGAGTGCGCCGACGCGAGCTGCAGGATCGTCGACTTGCCGGCACCGTTCGGCCCCAGGATCACCCAGCGGTCGGCCTCGTCGACCGTCCAGGAGACGGAGTCGAGGATCCGGTTGCCGCTCCGGACGAACGAGACATCGGTGAGCTCGAGGACACTGGCCATGCCTGCGAGCCTATCGAGCGTCGGCGGTGCCTCAGCGCGCAGGGCGGGCGGCGCGCTCGGCGATGACGGTCTCGTACACCTCGCGGGTCTGCTCGGCGATCCGGCCCCAGTCGAAGCGCTCCCGGGCGCGCTGTCGCCCCGCCTCCCCCATCCGCTTCGCGGCGGCCGGGTCGGCGACCATGCGCTGCAGTGCGTCGGCGAGGTCGGCGACGTAGCGGTCGGGGTCGGTCGGCGTGCCGGTGCCGTCCTGCACCTGGTCGATCGGCACGAGGAAGCCCGTGACGCCGTCGTCGATGACCTCAGGGATGCCGCCGGTCGCGCTGCCGACGACGGGTGCGCCGCACGCCATCGCCTCGAGGTTGACGATGCCGAGCGGCTCGTAGACGCTCGGGCACACGAACGTGGTGGCGTGCGTGAGCAGCACGCGCAGGTCGTCGCGCGGCAGCACTGCGTCGATCCAGACGACGCCCTCGCGGGTCGACTGCAGCTCGGTGACGAGCGCCTTGACCTCCTCGAGGATCTCGGGCGTGTCGGGCGCACCCGCGCACAGCACCAGCTGCACGTCGTCGGGCAGCGCGCTCGCCGCGCGCAAGAGGTGCGGCAGGCCCTTCTGGCGCGTGATGCGGCCGACGAACACGACGGATGGGCGGTCGGGGTCGAGGCCCAGCTCTCGCGCACGGTCGGCGTCGGGGTTCGGCGACCAGGCGTCGAGGTCGATGCCGTTGTAGATGGTCACGACGCGGTCGGGGTCGAGCGCCGGGTACGAGCGCAGGATGTCGGCGCGCATCCCGTCGGAGACCGCGATGACCCGATCGGCCGCCTCGTACGCGCGGCGCTCGATGTCGCTCGAGATCCGGTAGCCGCCGCCGAGCTGCTCGGCCTTCCAGGGGCGCAGCGGCTCGAGCGAGTGCGCGGTGACGACGTGCGGGATGCCGTGCAGCTCCTGCGCGAGCCTGCCCGCCTCGTTGGCGTACCAGGTGTGCGAGTGCACGAGCTCGCTGCCGACGACCGCGTCGGCGATCTGCAGGTCGACGGCGAGCGTCTGCAGCGCGCCGTTCGCGTCGGCGAGCTCGGCGGGCACGTCGTAGGCGGTCACGTCCGCCTCGTCGCGTGGCTCGCCGAAGCACCGCACCTGCACCTCGATCGAGCGCCGCAGCGCCTTCACGAGCTCGGCCGCGTGGACGCCGGCGCCCCCGTAGACGGCGGGCGGGTACTCCTTGGTGAGCAGGTCGATGCGCATGGCCTCACGCTACCCGCGCGGTGCGGCATCCGGCGGAGTTCTCTGGTGATGCTCACCGGGGGGACATAGGGTGGCGCACATGGACAAGAAGGTCTTCGGGATCGTGCTGGCCGGTGGCGAGGGCAAGCGGCTGATGCCGTTGACTGCGGATCGGGCGAAGCCCGCGGTCCCGTTCGGCGGCGCCTATCGGCTCATCGACTTCGCCATCTCGAACCTCATCAACTCGAGCCTGCGGCAGATCGTGGTGCTGACGCAGTACAAGTCGCACTCGCTCGACCGGCACATCTCGCAGGTGTGGCGCATGTCGTCGATGCTCAACGCCTACGTCACCTCCGTGCCGGCGCAGCAGCGCACCGGCAAGCACTGGTTCGCCGGCTCGGGCGATGCGATCTTCCAGTCGCTCAACCTCATCTCCGACGAGAAGCCCGACATCGTCGTCGTCGTGGGTGCCGACCACGTCTACCGCATGGACTTCCGCGACATGATCGCGGCGCACATCGCCTCCGGGGCGCGCGCGACCGTCGCGGGGATCCGTCAGCCGATCGAGCTCGCCAACCAGTTCGGCGTGATCGAGGAGGACGAGGAGCGCGACGGCTTCATCAAGGCCTTCCACGAGAAGCCCGCCGACGCGACCGAGTACGCGGTCGGACCGGGCGAGGTGCTCGCGTCGATGGGCAACTACGTCTTCGACGCCGACGCGCTCGTCGAGGCCGTCACGGTCGACAACCAGCTCGAGAACTCGGGCCACGACATGGGCGGCGACATCGTGCCCTGGTTCGTCGAGCGCGGCGAGGCCGCGATGTACGACCTCAAGAACAACACCGTGCCGGGCGCGACCGAGCGCGACAAGTACTACTGGCGCGACGTCGGGACGATCGAGTCGTTCTTCGACGCGCACATGGACCTCATCTCGGCGCTGCCGATCTTCAACCTCTACAACCGCGAGTGGCCGATCTACACGCAGACGGTCAACGCGCCGCCGGCGAAGTTCACGCGCGACGCGTGGGGTCGGGCAGCCGACGTCAACGAGGCGATCGTGGGCGCGGGCTCCGTCGTGCAGGGCGCGTCGATCGTGCGCAGCGTCGTCTCGCCGTGGTGCACCGTCGACGCGGGCGCGACCGTCTCGGACGCGATCCTCTTCGACCAGGTGCACGTGGGCGCCGGCGCCGTGGTGCGGCGCGCGATCATCGACAAGGCCGTCGAGATCGGGCCCGGCGTGCAGATCGGCGTCGACCACGAGGCGGATCGGGCGCGCGGCTTCGCGATCTCGACGTCCGGCATCGTGACGGTCGGCAAGGGCCAGAAGATCATGCAGTGACGGCGGCCAGCCTGCTGGTCGTCACCGACGTCGACTCGACGCTCATCCGCGACGAGGTCATCGAGCTGCTGGCGCGCGCGGTCGGCGCCGACGCCGAGCGCCGTGTCGCGGAGGTGACCGAGCGCGCCATGCGCGGCGAGCTCGACTTCGCCGCATCGCTCGCCGAGCGGCTGCTCGTGCTCGAGGGGCTGCCGGCGTCGATCGTCGACGAGGCGCGAGCGCAGATCACCGTCACCGACGGCGTGCCCGAGCTCATCGCCGCCGTGCACGAGCGCGGCGGCCGGATCGCCGCGGTGTCGGGCGGCTTCCACGAGGTGCTCGACCCGCTCGCGGCCGAGCTCGGCATCGACCACGCCCGGGCGAACCGGCTCGAGGTAGCGGATGGGCGCCTGACCGGCCGCTCCACCGGTCCCGTCATCGACGGTGGGGCGAAGCGGGACACGCTCGAGTCGCTGCGGCTGAACCTCGGCGTGCCGCGGGAGCGGATCATGGCGGTCGGCGACGGCGCGAACGACCTGCTCATGATGGCCGCCTCGGGGATCTCGGTCGCGTTCTGCGCGAAGCCCGCCGTCCGCGCCCGCGCGAGCCACATCGTCGACGTGCCCGACTTCCGGGAGCTCATCGCGCTGCTGCCCGCCTGACCCGCGGCCTGGACCGCCCATGCGGAGGCGATCCCGGCGCTCGTGCCCGAGCGGAGGCGGATCCGCCCTCGTCCTGTGGCGGCGCCTCCGTTGCGGGCGCTGCTGCTTCGGGCGCTACCGCTCCAGCAGCCCGCGGAGCCGCTCGAGGTCGGCCGCGACGGCCCTCGCGTCGGCCTCGAACGCATCCGCCGTGACGCCCTCGAGCCGCCGCAGCGTGAAGACGACCTCGGCGCCGAGCGGATGCGCGAGCACGCGCAGCGGGTTCTGCACCGTCGTGCCGTCGGGCAGCGTCACGTCGTGGTCGAGCACCCCGAACGGGTTCGGCGGCGCGAAGCGCACGCGCACCTCCCCCATCGGCGACTCGACGACGAGCGCGTCGCCATCGTCGCGCAGCCCGCCCTCGGCGAGCCCCGCCGCCCACTCCGGCAGGTGCTGTGGATCGCGTGCGAACGCGGCCACCTCGCGGGGATCGCGACGGATGACGACGCTGAGGTGCCGGCTCTCCACGATGTGCTGCCCCGTGCCCAGTGGTCCCGTGCCCAGTAGTCCCGTGCCCCGCGTCTAGTGGCCCCGCGCCTAGTGGCCCATGCCGAGGCCGCCGTCGACGGGGATGACGGCCCCCGAGACGTACGCGGCGTCGTCGCTCGCGATCCATCGGACGACGGCCGCGATCTCCTCGGGCGAGCCGTACCGGCCGGCCGGGATCGCCTTCTTGTACTCGGCCTGGGTCGCGTCGTCGAGCGCCGCGGTCATATCGGTCTCGATGAAACCGGGGGCGACGACGTTCGCGGTGATGCCGCGCGCGCCGAGCTCGCGCGTGATCGACCGCGCGATGCCGACGAGCCCCGCCTTCGAGGCCGCGTAGTTGACCTGGCCGGGGCCGCCGTAGAGCCCGACGACGCTCGAGATCAGCACGACCCGGCCCCACTTGGCGCGGAGCATCCCCTTGGATGCCCGCTGCACCACCCGGAAGGCGCCGCCGAGGTTCGTGTCGACGACGTCCGAGAAGTCCTGCTCGCTCATGCGCATGAGCAGCGTGTCGCGGGTGATGCCGGCGTTCGCGACGACGACCTCGACCGGGCCGAGCTCCGCCTCGATCTGCGTGAATGCCGCGTCGATCGATGCCGCGTCGGTTACGTCCGCTGCCACGGCGAGCGCGCCCTCCGGGCCGGATCCGTCGCGCGACGTGATCGCGACGCGGTGGCCGGCGTCGAGGAAGGACTGGGCGATCGCGCGGCCGATGCCGCGGTTGCCGCCGGTGACGAGCACGGTGCGAGAGGTCATGCTCGCCAGCCTAGGGCTCTCGGTGATTCCGCCCAGAGCACAGACGGCGCCGGTCGCGCGGGCGTAGACTCCTAGGAGCCATGCGAGCTCGATCCGCGTCGATCACCGACCTCCCGATGTCCCCTGATGAGGAGCGGGAGAGGCGATTCCGGCTGTACTTGATCCTCATGCTCGTGCGGGTGGCCGCACTTGGGGTGTTCTTCATCGTGCCCGACTGGTGGAAGCTCATCCCCGCCTTCTTCGCCGTCTTCCTGCCCTACTTCGCGGTCGTGATCGCGAACGCGACGAGCCGGACGACGTCCGATCAGGCTCGCGTGGCGCCGAACGCGCTGCCCGCGACGCCGACGTATCGGGCACCGAGCGACGCCGACCCGTCCGCGGCGGAGCCCACGGAGACCGCTGCGTGAGCCTGCTCTCGATGCTCGACGGCGACGTCGGCGCGCGCTGCTCCGCCGCCGGCTGCGCCGCGCCTGCCGTGCACGCGGTGCACTGGCGCAATCCGCGCATCCACGCCGACGACCGGGTGAAGACGTGGGCCGCGTGCGACGCGCACCGCGACTCGCTCGCGGCGTGGCTGCGCTCGCGCGCGTTCCCCGTCACCGTGACCGCCTTCGGCGAGACCGTGGAGCGAGTCGCCTGATGCTGCGACTCCTCCGCGAGCCTCGCTGGCTCGGCTACCTCGCGCTGGCCATCGCGTTCGCGCTCGTCTGCTGCTTCCTGGGCTGGTGGCAGTGGGACCGCCGCGAGCAGGCGCTCGCCGCGATCGACCGGCTCGAGTCGAACTACGACCGCGCGCCCGTGGCGGTGACGGATGCGCTGCCGGCGCTCGACACGTTCGACGTCGACCAGCAGTGGACGCCCGTGCTGCTCGAGGGCGAGTACCTCGTCGAGGAGCAGCTGCTGCTGCGCGGCCGCTGGCGCGAGGGTGAGGTCGGCTTCGACGTCATCACCCCGTTCCGCACGCTCGACGGCACGGTGTTCCTCGTCGACCGCGGCTGGATCGACCAGGCCGAGGGCGCCGAGCAGCCCATCACCGCGCCGGCGACGCCGGAGGGCCGGACGACGGTCGTCGCGCGACTGCGCCCGAACGAGGGGCGGATCGCCGGCCGCGGTGCGCCCGAGGGGCAGATCGCGTCGGTCGACCTGCCGTCGATCGCGGCCGACCTCGGGGCGCCGACGTACACGGGCGCCTACGGACTGCTCGTGACCGAGGGCGGCGAGGTGCCCACCGACGTCGCCGTGGCCGTGCGGCCGGTGCTCGACGAGGGACCCCACCTGTCGTACTCGCTGCAGTGGTACGTGTTCGCCCTCGGCGGGTTCGCGGCGCTCGTGTGGGCGATGCGCGACGCGCGGCGCGGCGAGACGGTGCCGGTAGAGCGGCCGCCGCGCAAGCGGCGCAGCGACGCCGATGTCGAGGACGACATCCTCGATCGGCGCTGAGCCCCGCGCGCCGTCACTCCCGGATGATCGGGATCGCCTCGGTCTTCAGCGCCGGCACGTGCCAGCGCAGCAGCTCGCTCATGATGCGCAGCGCGGTCACGAGCGCGGCGAGCACCGCGAGCACGACCCAGTTGCCGTAGCCGAGCTCGACCGCCGCCGCCGCGGCGCTCGACCCCACGAGCGCCGGCAGCAGGTACAGCCGGGAGTCGCGCCGGAAGACGGCGGGGATGTCGTTGGCGAGCGCGTCGCGCAGCATGCCGCCGCCGATGCCCGTCAGCATGCCGACGAAGGCGGCGCCGACCGGGCCCACGCCGTACTCGATGGCCTTGCGCGCGCCCTCGACCGCGAACACGCCGAGCCCGATGGCGTCGAACACGAGCACGGGCTTGTCGAGCCGCTCCATCCACCGGTGGAGCGCGATGACGACGAGCGCGCCGCCGAGCGCGACCGCGAGCATCCACCACTCGACGAGGGCCGCGACCGGGGTCGCGCCGATCAGCACGTCGCGCAGCATGCCGCCGCCCGTCGCGGTCACGACCGCGAGCCCCGCCATGCCGACGACATCCATGCGCTTCTGCACGGCGAGCAGCGCACCCGAGATCGCGAACGCCAGGATGCCGATGATCGAGAACGTGAGCCGCGCGGTCGCGAGCCAGCCCGTGGGCTCTTCCATCGCGCGCTCCTTCCGTCTCGAGATGGCGCTCGTGCGCCCAGCATCGAGGATCCCACGGCCGCGCCCCGCTTCTCCCCCGTTGGTCGAGCCGGTCCGGGCGCGCAGTGCCCTGACCGTGTCGAGACCGCCCGGGCTGGGCGGTTGTCCACAGCCGGGCAGCGATGTCAGTGGCCCGTGATCCAATGCGGTCATGGACGAGTGGGGCATCGATGCGGAGGCCTACATCGAGGCCGTCCGTGGCGGTGCGCTGGACCCGTACGGGGCGTCGGCGGAGGAGCTGCAGGCGTCGCTCGATGCGTTCGATCGGCAGTCGACCGCCCAGCTGATGGCGATGACCGACGCGGAGGTCGAGGCGGGCGCGCAGCTGCCGCCGCTGCCGCGCGAGCCGGAGTCCGCGGCGCAGGAGCGGCAGCGGCTCGACGGCGAGTTCGCGGCGCGGATGCGGGCGATCGAGACCAGGTCGGCGCGGGTGGAGGGTGAGCGGCGGGCGCTGATGGCGGCGCACCTGCAGCGGATGATCGACATGGCCGGCGACGCGGGTCCGCGGGTGCGGGAGCTGGCGTCGTTCGCGGCGGTCGAGCTGGGCCTGTCGGGGGCGGGCATGGAGCGGCGGATGACGGAGGCGTGGACGATCGTCACCGAGCTGCCCGCCGCCCATCAGGCCGCCGCCGAAGGCAGGATCACGACCGGGCATCTGCGGGTGATCGAGTCGGAGACGCGCGCGGTGCGGCTCGACCCGGGCGTCGACGCGGCGCAGCGCGACGAGGTGGTGGCGGCGCTGGTCGCGATCGCCGAGACCACCAGTCCCGGCCGGTTGCGGAAGCGGGCGAAGTTCGTCGTCAACGAGGTGCTCTCCGAGCCGTTGCAGGTGCGGCACGACACCGCCCGGCAGCGGCGGCGGGTGGAGCTGTTCGACGCCGGCGACGGCATGTCCGACCTCGTCGTGCACGGCCCGTCGTTGGAGCTGTCGGCGATCTTCGACCGGCTCACGCAGGCCGCGCGCGGCAAGCCGAAGGACGAGCCGCGCACCTTCGACCAGTTCCGCTGCGATGCGGCGCAGGAGCTGCTGCTGGCCGGGGTGGTGCCGGAGGATCTGCACGGCATCTCCGCGATCCGGGCGACGGTCGGGATCCTGATCCCGGCGACCACGCTGCTCCACGACCCGCGCGAGCAGGACCCGGCCCTGCAGGGGCTGGACCTGCCGGCGTCGATCGACGGGCGGGTGCTCGTCGACCGGGACACGGCGCGGCGGATCGCGGCGGCGACGGCGACCTGGGAGCGGCTGTTCACCGACCCGGTCACCGGCACCGTGGTCGCGGTCGACTCCCGCCGGCAGACGGTCGCGCAGAAGCTGTGGCTGCAGGCCAGGGACGGCTGGTGCCGCTGCCCCGGCTGCCCGAACCCCGCCCGCCGCGCCGACGTCGACCACACCGTCCCCTGGTCCGAGGGCGGCCCGACGCGGCTCGACAACCTCGAGCACCTGTGCCGGCGCTGCCACCTGCTCAAGCACGACTCCCGCTGGACCGTGCGGCAGCTGCCCGGCGGGGTGCTCGAGTGGACGTCCGGGATCGGGCAGGTCATCCGCGACCAGCCCGAACCCATCGGCCCCGTCTTCACCGACCTGCCCCGCCGCGGCCGCGACCCCGCGCCCACGCCCGCCGAGAAGCGCCGCCGCCGCAAGGCGGCCGCCGAGCAGATGCGCGCCGAGACCGAGCTCTGGCGCAACCCCGACACCCGACCCGACCCGCAGCCGCCCGACACCACCGGCCACTGGGGCATCCCACCCCAACCGACCGACGACGAACCACCACCACCGTTCTGACGCCGCACGGTTCTGTCACCGTTACACCGGGCGGCTGGCGCTACGACGAGCGATTGGCGCTACGCGGGGCGGATGAGGTCGCCCGAGACCGGGCCGATGAGGTCGGCGCTACGCCAGGCCGATGAGGTCGAGGTACTCCGGGTTCCAGAGGTCCTCCGTGCCGTCGGGCATGATCAGCACGCGCTCTGGATCGAGCGCCTCGACGGCGCCCTCGTCGTGGCTGACGAGGATGACGGCGCCCTCGTAGGCGCCGAGCGCGCCGAGGATCTCCTCGCGGCTCGCCGGGTCGAGGTTGTTGGTCGGCTCGTCGAGCAGCAGCAGGTTCGCGCTCGACACGACGAGCATCGCGAGCGACAAGCGCGTCTTCTCGCCGCCCGAGAGCACTCGCGCTGGCTTGTCGGCGTCGTCGCCCGTGAACAGGAACGAGCCGAGCACGCGGCGTGCCTCGGTCGCCGTGATGTCGGGCGAGGCCGAGAGCATGTTCGAGAGCACGGAGCGCTCGACGTCGAGCGTCTCGTGCTCCTGCGCGTAGTAGCCGACGCGCAGCCCGTGGCCGCGCTCGATCTCACCGGTGTCGCTCTCGGAGACGCCCGCGAGGATCCGCAGCAGCGTCGTCTTCCCCGCGCCGTTGAGGCCCAGGATCACGACGCGGGATCCGCGGTCGACCGCGAGGTCGACGGCCGTGAAGATCTCGAGCGAGCCGTACGACTTCGAGAGGTCGCGCGCCATGATCGGCGTCTTCCCGACAGGAGCCGGCTTCGGGAAGCGCAGCTTCGCGACCCGGTCGACCGCCCGCACGTCCTCCAGGCCGGAGCGCATCCGCTCGGCACGCTTGGCCATCTGCTTCGACGCGACGGCCTTCGACGCCTTCGCGCCCATCTTCGCCGCCTGCAGCTCGAGCTGGCTCGCCTGCTTCTCGACGTTGGCGCGCTCGCGCTTGCGCCGCTCCGCGTCGGACTCGCGCTGCCGCAGGTAGAGCTTCCACGACATGTTGTAGATGTCGATGACCTGCCGGTTCGCGTCGAGGTAGAAGACGCGATTGACGGTCTCCTCGACGAGCTGCACGTCGTGGCTGATGATCAGCAGGCCGCCCTGGTAGCCCTTGAGGAACTCGCGCAGCCAGGCGACGGAGTCGGCGTCGAGGTGGTTCGTCGGCTCGTCGAGCAGCATCGTGTCGGCACCCGAGAACAGGATGCGCGCAAGCTCGATGCGGCGGCGCTGGCCGCCGGAGAGCGTCTCGAGCGGCTGGTCGAGGATGCGGTCGGGCAGCTGCAGGTTCGACGCGATCGCGGCGCCCTCCGCCTCGGCCGCGTAGCCGCCGAGCGCGAGGAAGCGGTCCTCGAGCCTGCTGTAGCGGCGCATCGCCTCGTCGGCGACGGCGCCGCCCTCGCCCATCTGCTCGGTCGCGATGCGCATGCCCTCGACGAGCTCGCCGATGCCGCGGGCATCGAGGATGCGTCGGCGCGCGGTCTGCTTCGGGTCGCCGGAGCGCGGGTCCTGCGGCAGGTAGCCGATCTCGCCGCTGCGCTCGACGGTGCCGGAGAAGGTGTGGCCGTCGCGGTCATCGCTGATGCCAGCGAGCACCTTCGTCATCGTGGTCTTGCCGGCGCCGTTGCGGCCGACCAGGCCGATCTTGTCGCCCCGCTCGATGCGGAAGGAGACGTCGGTCATGAGCGTCCGCGGGCCGACGGAGAGCTCGAATCCGGACACGGCGATCACGCGCGGGAGCCTCTCTCGATGCGGTTGGGGGTTCGGCCCGCGTTGAGCGAGCCAGCCGTCCAGTCTACCAGCGCAACGAGGCGCCCGAGTCGGCGCTGTGCGGCGTCAGCACCTGACGCAGCGACACGGGCTCAGTGCACGCCCTCAGCGCCACGGCCGCGCGAACTCCTGGATCGACTCGGTGAGCGCCATCTGCAGCAGCGGCCCGAAGGTCACGCGACGGGCGCCGCTCGCGCGGATCTCGGCCAGCCCACCGACCACCGACCCCTTGATCGGGTGCGCCGTCACGTTCACGGGCAGCGACACCTGCGTGAGGATCGCCTGCAGCGCGTCGGCGCTGGGCGGCCGCACCGGGTACAGCGACCGGGCGCCGGCCTGCTCGGCGAGCTCCATCCGGAGGATCGCCTCCTCGAGCGGGTCGCCGCCGTGCAGCTCCGGCCGCGCGAACGCGTCGGTGCGGGCGTTGATGACGACGTCGACGCCCGCGGCGTCGGCCGCTGCGCGCAGCCCGGCGACGTAGTCCGCGTGCTCCTGCGCCTCGCGCATCCTGCCCTCGCCGTGCACGGTGTCCTCGACGTTGAGCCCGACGGCGCCGGCTGCGAGCAGCCGATCGATGAGCTCGGCGGGCGAGGCGCCGTAGCCCGACTCGACGTCGGCGGTGACGGGCACGTCGACGGATGCGGTGATGCGGGCGATGCCCTCCATCGCGTCGTCGAGGCTCATCCCCTCGTTGTCCTGCTGGCCGCGCGATTCGGCGAGCGGGTGGCTGCCGATCGAGATCGCGGCGAAGCCCGTGTCGACGAGCGTGCGGGCGGACCACGCGTCCCACGCGGTGGGGAGCACGACGAACTCGTCGTGCATCGCGAGCAGTGCGGTGGCCTTGCGTGCGAGATCGCTCATGCCTCGATGCTACGGCGCGAGCGGCGTCGCACGCTGTGGATGCGGTGCCGGCGACGGGCGCGGCCCTAGGCTGACCCCATGACTGCCATCGCGCACCCGCTCCCACGCCGTTCCGTGCTCGCCGACGCGCTCGTCGGCCAGCGCACGCTCGCCAAGGACCTGCTGCTCGTCGTCGCCGGCATCGCCGTCGTCGCGGCGCTCGCGCAGGTGGAGGTGCCGATGTGGCCGGTGCCGATCACGGGCCAGACGCTCGGCGTCATGCTCGTCGCCGCGACGCTCGGCCTCAGCCGCGGCGTCGCCTCGATGGCCGGCTACCTGGTGCTCGGCGTCGCGGGAGCCCCGATCTTCGCGACCTTCACCGGCGGCATCGCCGCCGTCGGCAAGCCGAGCTTCGGCTTCATCATCGGCTTCATCGCGACCGCCGCTGTGGTGGGCTGGCTCGCCGAGCGCCGCTGGGACCGCCGGCCGCTGCTCGCGATCGCCCTGTTCGGCGCAGCGAGCCTCATCCCCTTCGCGTTCGGCATCCCCTACATGGCCGCGGTGCTCGCCGCCATGGGCACGCCCGTCGACCTGGCCGGAGCGCTCCGCCTCGGCTTCGTGCCCTTCATCGTCGGCGGCATCGTGAAGTGGGCGATCGCCGCCGCGGCGATGCCCGCCGCCTGGGCCGGGGTGCGCGCCCTCGACCGCCGCGACGACTGACCGCATCCGTGACGAAGGCCCGCGCGCGAGCGCGGGCCTTCGCTGTCTCCGGGCTCAGCGCCGCGGGTTCCAGGTGCCCTGCGCCACGTCCGGCACGAAGTCGCTGACATCGACGGGCCAACGCACGGTCTGCTCGGTCTGCGCCGACAGGTAGGCGGCCATCAGCAGCTCCGCGACCGCGACGCCGTTGCGCAGCGACTCCATCGGCTGCTCGCCGCGCCGGAAGCAGGCGGCCACGTGGCGGTTCTCGCCCGTGTAGCCGTAGGAGGCCGCCTCATCCGAGACGACCGGCATGAGCCCTTGCTCGGCGTTCTGCTTCTCGAGCATGTCCTCGCCCTCCTGCTGCCCGAGCTCTCGCGACAGGAACACCTTCGACTCGGTCGCGAGCGTGTCCGACTGCATCGAGTACTCAGGCCCGAGCAGTTCGAACGAGAGTCGCAGCCCGGCGCCCACATAGCTCCACGAGGTGGTGCCCTCGGCGATCACGGTCTCGCCGTCGCCGTTCACGAACTCCCACGCGGCGCGCGCGTAGTCCTCGCTCGGCCGCTCGCGGTAGTCGGGCGCGCCCGGGTAGAGCTCCATGAGCCGCTCCGCGTAGGCCGGCCTGCCCCACTTGAGCGACTGGATGCTCGCCGTCACCGACACCGGCGTCAGCCAGTCGGCGGGGTCGACTCCCGGCGGGGTGAGCAGGAACCTGCCGGCCTCGACGGAGTGGCACATCATGTCGCTCAGCACGCCGCCGCCCTGCTTCGCGCCGTCCCAGAACCACGCCTTGTGCGGCCCGGAGTGCTCCTCGGCGCACCGCGCGAGGTAGGGACTGCCAGCCTCGCTCGCACCGCGGCGCCACACGAGGTCGTGGGCGCGCGTGATGGCCGGCGAGTAGACCTGGTTCTCGAGGTAGGCGTGCAGCAGCCCGACCGACTCGACGAGCTCGAGGATCTCGGTCGCCTCGGCGACCGTGCGTCCGAGCGGCTTCTCGATCGCGATACCGGTGAGCTTCGCGCCGGCGCGCACCTCCTCGACGATGGCGCGCACGGTCTCGAGCCGCACGTCGTTCGGCGTCAGCACCCACACGGCGTCGACGCGGTCGTCGCGCACAAGCGCGCGCACGTCGTCGTGCGCGACCACGTCGTCGCCGACGCCGATCTCCTGGGCGATGCCGGCCAGTCGAGCGGCGCTCTCGCGGGTGCGGGATGCGACGGCCACGACATCCGCGTCGCGCACGCCTATCCACGAGCGCACGTGGAACTCGCCGATGAAGCCGGCGCCGACGATGCCGACGCCGAGCACTGGGCGCTGAGCCATGGTGGGGATCCTCTCGATCAAGGGGTGCAGCCGAGGCTGCGGATCAGGCGCGCAGCTTGCGCTGACGGCCGTAGACCGCCAGCAGCGCGATGAGCACGACGCCCTGCACGACGATGCGCGCCCACTCGGGCATGCTGAGCGTCGTCAGGAGACTGGTGAGCACGGTCAGCACGATCGCGCCGACCGCGCTGCCGAGGTAGCCGCCGACGCCGCCGGCGACGAGGGTGCCGCCGATGACGACGGCCGCGATCGACGGCAGGGTCAGGTCGTTCGCGAGGTTGAGGAACACCTGCTGCGAGTAGCCGACCATCGCGATGCCGCCGAGCGCCGCGAACACCGAGCTGAGCACGTACGCCGTCACCGTGACTCGACCGACCGGCACGCCTGAGAGCCGGGCGGCCTCGCGGCCGGCACCGGTCGCGTACAGCCGCATGCCGAACGTGGTGCGGCGCAGCACGAGCGTCACGACCACGGCGAGCACGGCCCACACGAGCAGGATGCCGGGGATGCCGAGCACGTCGCGGCCGTTGACGAGCTGCACGAGCGCGGGCGCGGCGCGGCCGTCCGCCACGCCGCCGGTGACGACCAGGATGAGGCCGCCGACGACGCCGAGCATGCCGAGCGTCATGACGAACGGCGGGATGCGCAGCAGCACGATGCCGAGGCCGTTGACGAGGCCGATGACGGCCGCGACAGCGAGCGCGAGCAGCACGCCGGGCACGATGAGCGCATCCGACCCGTTCATGGTGCGGCTCGCGAGGATCGCGCCGAGCGTCGCGACGGTGCCGACCGACAGGTCGATGCCCTCGCCGCCCGACAGCACCACGATGGTCTGCCCGATCGCGATGATGCCGAGGAACGAGGCGACCCGCAGCATGTTCACGATCTGGTCGGGCGAAGCGAAGCCGGGCTTCAGGATGCCGCCGATCACGACCAGGAGGATCGCGATGACGCCTGCGATCACGACCGGGTCGCGCAGCAGCGTGCGCGCGCGGCTCGCGGAGGTCGTGGTCGTGCCCGCCGGGTTCGTCGTCGCGGCGCTCATCGCTGCCTCCTCGGGGCACCGAGGGCGCTGAGCGACAGCGCCAGGATGACGACGAGGCCCGCGGCGAGCGCTCGCCACGACGTCGGCAGGTTGAGCGCGAAGAGGATCGTCGACGCGAGCGAGAGCGTGATGGCGCCCGCGATAGCGCCGATGGGCGAGCCGATGCCGCCCCGGAGCGCGATGCCGCCCACGACGACCGCCGCGACGGAGTTGAGGGCGAGGGCGCCGCCGATGAAGGGGTCGCCGGAGCCCGAGTTGCCGAGCACCGCGAGTCCCGCGAGCCCGCAGATGACGCCGCTGAGCGCGTAGGACGTGAGCTGCGCTCGCGCCACGGGCACGAGCGAGGCGAACGCCGCTGCGGGATCGCCGCCCGTGGCGCGGATGTGCCGCATGATGCGCAGCTGCCGCAGCACGAGCCAGCCGAGGGCCACGGCCACGACGAGCAGCACCGACACCGGGATCCCGCCGACCGCCTGCCGGAAGGTTCCGGTGATGATCGCGGGCACCGTGCCGCCGGGCGTGGGCAGCACGAGCAGCGCCAGGCCGGAGAAGACGGATGCGGTGGCGAACGTCGCGATGAGCGGCTGGAGCCGGAGGCGGCTGACGACGAGCCCGTTCACGATGCCGCACGCCACGCCGGTGCCGAGCGCGGCGAGGAAGCCGAGCAGCACGCTGCCGTCCTGGCCCTGCATCACCTGCACCGCGACGACGCTCGAGAGCGCGACGATCGCGCCGGCGGAGAGGTCGAGGCCGCCGCCGATGACGACGATCGCCTGGGCGACCGCGACGAGCACGAGCGGCAGGAAGGTCGCGAACGTCGATGCGACGCCGTAGGGCGTGAGCAGGTTCGGCTGCAGCGCGACCGCCGCGATGACGGCGACGATCAGCAGCGCCGCCGTCGCCCACGAGGCGACACGGACGCGGCCCAGTCGCTCGCCGATGGGGCGCCGCTCCTCGATCGCGTCGACCTTCGTCGCGGTCATGGCGCCTCCTCCGGTGGGGTCTCGCCCTGGGCGCTCGGGGCTTGCTGACCCTGGGCCTGCTGGCCCTCGCCGATCACGAGCGCGGCCTGCACGAGCCGCTCCTCGGTGATCTCGTCGCCGACGAGCTCGGCGCGCACGGCGCCCTCGAACAGCACGAGCACGCGGTCGCAGACGGTCACGAGCTCGCGGTCCTCGCTCGAGTTGATGATCACGGTCGCCCCCTCGTCGGCGAGGCGGCGGATGATGCGGTAGATCTCTGCCTTCGCGCCGACGTCGACACCCTTGGTCGGGTCGTCGAGCAGCACGACGCCCGGCTCGGTGAGCAGCCACTTGCCGAACACGACCTTCTGGGCGTTGCCGCCCGAGAGGCTCGAGATCGGATCGCCGAGGCTGCCGATCTTGATCGACAGCGCGTCGACCATCGACTGGGCCGCTGTCCGCTCGCGCGTGCCGGAGAGCACGCCGACCCGCGAGCGGCCGCCGAGGCTCGCGATCGCGAGGTTCTCCTGGATCGGTCGCACCGGCAGCGTGCCCTGCGTGCCGCGATCGCCGGGCACGAGCGCGATGCCCTGGCCGGACGCGGTCTGCGGGGAGGAGAGCCGAGCCGGCACACCGTCGACCTGCACCTCGCCGGTCGCCGCGGTGGCGCCGAAGAGCGCGAGCAGCAGCTCCGACTGCCCCTGGCCCTGCAGGCCGCCGAGCCCGACGATCTCGCCTGCCCGCGCCTCGAGGTCGACGCCGTGCAGGCCGCCGCCCGTGAGGCCGCGGACGGTGAGCCGAACGCGTCCCCGGGGCCGCTCGCCGTGCTCGCGCTCCACCGCCTGCACGTCGCCCACCATGAGCCGCACGAGCTCGTCGGGCGAGGTGCCCGCCATCGCCGTCTCGGCGACCGTCTCGCCGGAGCGCAGGATCGTCGCCCGGTCGCACAGGTCGGTGATCTCGTCGAGCCGGTGCGAGACGAACAGGATGCTCGCGCCGCCGTCGCGCAGCTCGCGCACGATGTCGAACACGACCGCCACCTGGTCGCGGTGCAGGGATGCGGTGGCCTCGTCGAGGATGAGGATGCGCGGCTCTCGCAGGAGCGCCTTGCCGATCTCGACGAGCTGCTGCTGCCCGGGGGTGAGCTCGCGCACGGGCTGGTCGGCGTGGACGTCGCCGAGCGCGGGCGCGAGCCGCTCGAGCACCGGTCGTGCGCGGCGGCGGGCGGCGCGGCCCGAGAGGAACCCCGCCCTGCCCGGCTCGCTGCCGAGCACGAGGTTCTCCCCCACCGTGAGCTCGGGGATGAGGCTGAGCTGCTGGTAGACAGCGGCGACGCCCAGTCGGGCGGCCGCTCGCGGGGAGCCGATGTGCACCGGCTTCCCCGCGAGCTCGATCTCGGCCTCGTCGGGACGCACGGAGCCCGCGAGCACCTTGCCGAGCGTGGACTTGCCGGAGCCGTTCGGCCCCAGCAGGCCGTGCACCTCGCCGCTCGCGGCGGTCAGGCTCGCGCCGCGCAGCGCGCGGACGCCGCCGTAGCGCTTGCGCACGCCGGTGAGCCGCACGAGCGGCGAGGTCTCGGTCACGGTGGGCCTACTGCAGGAACTGCTGCACGTCCTCGGCGGAGAGCACCGAGTCGAGCACGTACGTGTCGGGCTGGTCCTGGACCTCTGCCCAGACGTCGTCGAAGTTCTCCGCCGTCACGGGCTCCTCGAGCTCGAGCACGAGGGTGTTGCCGTCCTGCAGCTGCGACTCGTCGAGCTCGGCGCCCTGCAGCATCGCCATCGCGAGGTGCAGCGCGGTCGCGCCGGTGCCGGGAGGGTTCACGACTCCGATCGACTCGAAGCCCTCGCCCTGCTCGCTCCAGAGCTTGAGGAAGCCGTTGCGGGCCTCGCCGCTCATGACGATCTCGTCCTGCTTCTCCGCGGCGATGAGCGCCTGCAGCACGCCGAGCGCCATGCCGTCCTGCGTCCACACGCCGTCGATGTCGGGGTAGGTCGCGAGCAGGTTGCCCATCTGCTGCTGGCCGGTCGCCTGGTCCCAGCCGCCGTCGGCGGTGGTGAGCACCTCGATGCCCGCCTCCTCGAAGACCGCCTCGGCCGCGCCCCAGCGCGCCTCGTTCGCGGGGTGCCCCGAGATGCCGTTGACCGCGACGATGCTGCCGCCGTCACCGACCTTCTCGGCGAGCCACTGCGCGCTCGTCTCGGCCCACAGCGCCTGGTCGATGCCGACGTTGATGACGCTCTCGGCGGTCACCGCCTGGTCGATGGCGAAGACGAGGATGCCTTGCTCCGTCGCCTCCTGGAACACCTGGTCGAGGGCCGAGCCGGAGTTCGGGTCGACGATGATGGCGTCGACGCCCGCGTTGATGAGGTTGCGGACCTGCTGGATCTGGCCGTTGACGTCGGTGTCGGCGTTCTCCAGCACGAGGTCCTCGAGCGTTCCGGCGTCCTGGTACTCGGACGCCGCCTCCTCGATGTCGGCGATCATCTGCGTCCGGTACTCGGAGCCGACGAAGCCGTTGCTGACGCCGATCGTGAACGGGCCGGCCGAGGCCGCCCCGTCGGAGCCGCTGGGCGCCGGTTGGTTCGAGACGGTGGAGCAGCCCGCGACGACGAGAGCCGCCGTCGCCAGTGCCGCAAGACCGAGTGCGCGCTGTCGCATGGCGATGCCTCCTTGCATCCGTGTCCGCACTTTCATGCAGACTGCGATAAATAGTGACGACAGTGTGGCACGTCGATGCGGCGACGCATAGCGCCGTTTCCGAGTCGTGACCTACGCGTCGAGGAGGCGCTCGAGCGAGCCGAACGCGTCGACGGCGATCGCGGCCGCGCCGAGCAGCGCGCCGTCGCCCGCCGTCGTCGCGGGCGCGAGCCGTGGGATGTGCAGCACCCGCCCGGTGAGCCGGCGCTCGAGCTCGGGGATGACGGTGCCCGCGAGCGGGGCGAACCGGCCGGCGAGCACGATCACCTCGGGATCGAGCAGCGCGCAGACGTTGGCGAGGGCGACCGCGAACTCGTCGAGCACGCGCCGTGCGAGCACGCCGGCGGGCGAGTCCTCCCCAACCGCCGCGAACACCGCGGCGAACGGCTCGACGCCAGGCAGGTCGATGCCGTCCGCCACCGCACGACGCACGAGTCCCGTCGAGCCCAGCTGCGACTCGAGGTCGCCGAAGTCGACGTAGAGCCGGTCGATCGAGTCGGGGCCCACGAGCATGCGCCCGATCTGGCCGGCGAAGCCGCGGCTGCCCTCCAGGATCCGGCCGTGCTCGACGATGCCGGCGCCGACGCCCTCGAACACGGCGAGGGCCATCAGGCTCGTCGCGTCGCGGTGCTCTCCCCAGCGCGACTCGGCGACCGCGATGAGGTTCGCGTCGTTCCCGACCGCGACGGGCGCGTCGAGGCGCTGCCGCAGCAGGTCGCCGAGACGGATGCCATGCCAGTGCAGCGCCGGTGCGAAGTCGATCGTGCCGTCGGCTTGCACGGGTCCGGGGATCGCGACGCCGACCGCGACCGGCGGCCTGCGGAGGAGTGGCGCGCGCCACGCATCCTCGATCGCGCGCAGCGTGTGGGCGAGCCGCTCGTCGGGGGCCGCGGGCGCGTCGTCGAGCCGGTCGCTCCAGCGGACGGTGCCGCCGAGGTCGACGAGCGCGAGGGTCGTGTGGTGGTCGGCGACGTCGACGGCGAGCACCGTGGCGGCGGCGTCGTCGACGCGCACGCGGCCGAGCGGCCGGCCGCCCGCGGGGCCGACCGCGCTCTGCTCGACGAGCAGCCCGGCGTCGATGAGCGCGGCGACGGCTCGTGAGACGGTCGCGACGCTGAGCCCCGTCGCAGAGGCGAGCTCCGCGCGCGACGCGTCGCCCGCGGACCGCGCGGCGGCCAGCACCGATGCGCGGTTGCGCCGGGTCGTCGACTGCGAGCTCACCCGCTCATCCTCGCACCGGTGTTCATTCACCCGTGCCGCGCGTGCTCCGCCGAGCGCGTAGCGTTGGACTCATGACCGATGCGCAGACCACCCCGACCGCCGACCTCGACGGTGAGCGCACGACGTTCACGAGCCTGGGCCTCCCGCCGGGCATCCTGCGCGCGCTCGACGACGTCGGCTACGAGACGCCCTCGGCGATCCAGGCCGAGACCATCCCCCTGCTGCTCGCCGGACGCGACCTCATCGGCCTCGCGCAGACCGGCACGGGCAAGACGGCGGCGTTCGCGCTGCCGGTGCTCGCGGCGCTCGACGTCAGCCGCCGGAGCCCGCAGGCGCTCGTGCTCACGCCCACCCGAGAGCTGGCGGTGCAGGTGTGCGAGGCGTTCGAGCGCTACGCCGCGCACCTCGGCGGCATCCACGTGCTCCCCATCTACGGCGGCCAGGCGTACGGCGTGCAGCTGTCCGCGCTCCGCCGCGGCGTCCACGTCGTCGTCGGCACGCCGGGACGCATCATGGACCACCTCGACAAGGGCACGCTCGACCTGTCGGGCCTCACGCACGTCGTGCTGGACGAGGCCGACGAGATGCTGCGGATGGGCTTCGCAGAGGACGTCGACCAGATCCTGCAGTCGACGCCCGCCGAGAAGCAGGTCGCGCTGTTCTCGGCCACCATGCCGCGCCAGATCCGCGCCATCTCGCAGCAGCACCTGCGCGAGCCCGCGGAGGTCACGGTGCGCAGCGGCGCCTCGAGCTCCCCGAGCGTCACGCAGCGCGCGCTCATGGTCTCGTACCAGCAGAAGCTCGAAGCCCTCACGCGCGTGCTCGAGGTCGAGCCGTTCGAGGGGGCCATCGTGTTCACGCGCACGCGCAACGAGACGGAGACGGTGGCCGAGCGCCTCCGCGCGCGCGGCTACGCCGCCGCGGCGATCTCGGGCGACGTCGCGCAGCCGCAGCGCGAGAAGACGATCGAGCAGCTGCGCTCCGGCGCCCTGGATGTGCTGGTCGCGACCGACGTCGCCGCCCGAGGGCTCGACGTCGAGCGCATCACGCACGTCATCAACTACGACCTGCCGATCGACACCGAGTCGTACACGCACCGCATCGGCCGCACGGGACGCGCGGGACGCACCGGCGACGCGATCAGCTTCGTCACGCCGCGAGAGCGCCGCATGCTGAGCGCGATCGAGAAGGCGACGCGCGCCACGGTCGAGGTGATGCCCATGCCGAGCGCCGACGAGGTGAACGCGACCCGCCTCACGCGCTTCGACGACGCCATCACCGCAGCCCTCGCGGAGACCGACCGGATCGAGCGGTTCCGCGAGATCGTCGCCCACTACGTCGAGCACCACGACGTGCCGCAGGAGGACGTCGCGGCGGCGCTCGCCGTCGTCGCGCAGGGCGAGACGCCGCTGCTGCTCGACGAGCGGGCCGACCGGGCGCTGCAGTCGTCGCGCCCCGATCGCGCCGAGCGCGCCGATCGTCCGGCCCGAGCCGATGACGGTGAGCGTCGCTCGCGCCGCGGACCGTCGGATGCGACGACCTACCGCCTCGCCGTCGGCAGCCGCAAGGGCGTCGAGCCGCGGCAGATCGTGGGCGCGCTCGCCAACGAGGGCGGCCTCGGCCGTGACGACTTCGGACGGATCCAGATCCGGTTCGACCACACGCTCGTCGAGCTGCCCGAGCTCGACCGCGCGCAGCTCGAGAAGCTCTCGAGGACCCGCATCATGGGCGTGCCCATCGACATCCAGGTCGACACGGGCGCGCGACCGTCGCGTGCAGAGCGCGGCGACCGCGGTGACCGGCGCGGGTCGGACGACCGGCCGCCGCGCAAGCCGCGCCACGACCGAGAGCGCTGACTGCACGCACCACGGCCCCGGTGTCCGTGAGCGCAGCGGGCTAGGCTGGATCGGTGCGTCACTCCGAAGCCTCCCACCCCGAGCCGCGCAGGCGCGCGAGCCTCGAGGTGCTGCGCGCCGAGGCCGCGGACGAGCGCTCGGTGCTCGTGGAGGAGCGGCTGCGCGCCGGCGAGGACCCCTGGGAGTTCATGACCGAGCTGCCCAGCGTCGACGAGATCGTCGTGCTGCTGCTGCGCGCCGAGCGGATCCTGCTGCCCGCCGCCGTCCGCCCGGACCACGACACCAGCGACCGCGTGCTGCGCCGCATCGTCGAGGACTACCCGCCGCTCGCGACCACCGTCTGGTCGATGCTGTCGCCGGCCGAGCCCGAGCGGGCGTGGTCTCCGCGGGTCAGCCGCGCGCGCTGAGGGCTGCTGCAGGCACGACGAAGGGGACGACCGGCGTGGTCGTCCCCTTCGTGGTGTCGGTGTATCCGATCGCTAGATCGTGAAACCCAGATCGCTCGCTTGCGCTCGCGACGGCGTTAGGGACGGACGATCCACTGGATCGTCCGGGTCCCGCTGCGAGAGCTGACTCCCGGCCTCGAGCGAAGCTCTAGATCGTGAACCCTAACGCCCTCATCATCTCGCGGCCATCCTCGGTGATGCGCTCCGGTCCCCACGGCGGCATCCACACCCAGTTGATGCGGAACTGCTCCACGACGCCGTCGAGCTTCTCGGCGATCTCGGTCTCGATCACGTCGGTGAGCGGGCAGCCAGCCGAGGTGAGCGTCATGGAGATGACGAGCGCGTCCTGCTCGTCATCCCACGCGAGGTCGTAGACGAGGCCGAGATCGACGATGTTGACGTCGAGCTCGGGGTCGACGACATCCTTGAGCGCCTCGGAGACCTCGTCGAACTTCGCGGCATCGATCTCGACGAGTGCCATCAGACGCCAGCCGTCAGGTAGCGGTCGTAGCCCTCGTCCTCGAGGCGGTCGGCCAGCTCGTGGCCGCCCTGCTCCGCGATGCGGCCGTCGACGAAGACGTGCACGAAGTCGGGCTTGATGTAGCGCAGGATGCGCGTGTAGTGCGTGATGAGCAGCACACCCAGGTTCGTCTCGCCCTTGATGCGGTTCACGCCCTCCGCGACGATGCGCAGCGCGTCGACGTCGAGGCCGGAGTCGGTCTCGTCGAGCACCGCGAACTGCGGCCGGAGCAGCTCCATCTGGAGGATCTCGTGGCGCTTCTTCTCGCCGCCCGAGAAGCCCTCGTTGACGTTGCGCTCGCCGAACGACGGGTCCATGCGCAGCTTCTCCATGGCGGAGCGGACGTCGCCGATCCACTGGCGCACGCGCGGCGCCTCGCCCGACACTGCGGTCTTCGCCGTGCGCAGGAAGTTCGACACCGTCACGCCGGGGATCTCGACCGGGTACTGCATCGCGAGGAACAGGCCGGCGCGAGCACGCTCGTCGACGCTCATCGCGAGCACGTCCTCGCCGTCGAGGGTGATCGAGCCACCGTCGACGGAGTACCGCGGGTGGCCCGCGATCGTGTAGGCGAGGGTCGACTTGCCGGAGCCGTTCGGCCCCATCACCGCGTGGATCTCGTCCGAGGCGATCCGAAGGTCCACGCCCTTCAGGATCTCCTTCTTGCCCTGCTCGGTCTCGATGGAGACCTGCAGGTCCTTGATGTCCAGCACGCTCATGGCGCTTCCTTCCTCCGCGGCAGCAGCCGCGAACAGTCTCAGGCTGCAGCTACTGCAGGGGTGTCAATGCTGATTCAGGGGGTTCTGCACGTCGACGAGCACGTCGTCGCCGTCGATGGTCACGGGGAACACCGGTACCGGCTCGTAGGCCGGGAGGTTCATGGGCTTGCCGGTGCGCAGCGCGAACTGCGAGCCGTGCGCCCAGCACTCGATCGCCTCGTCCTCGACGAAGCCCTCGGAGAGCGAGATCTCGCCGTGCGTGCAGGTGTCGCCGATCGCGTGGATCGCGCCGGACGAGTCCTTCACGATCGCGACGGCGATGCCGTCGAGCTCGACCTTCATGGCCGCGCTCACGGCGACGTCGCCCACGCCGCAGGCGCGCTGTGCCGTCATGCCCCAGCCTTCGTCGCCGGGGCGAGGCCGGCGCCGCGACGCAGCTCCTCCTCGATCGCCTCTGCCAGGCGCTCCTCGATCTCGGGCACGCCGATCTTCTGCACGATCTCCATCAGGAAGCCGATCACGACGAGGCGACGGGCCTCCTCCTCGTCGATCCCGCGGGACTCGAGGTAGAAGAGCTGCTCGTCGTCGAAGCGACCGGTCGCGGATGCGTGGCCGGCGCCGGCGATGTCACCGGTCTGGATCTCGAGGTTCGGGATGCTGTCGGCCCGGGCGCCGTCGGTGAGCACGAGATTCTGGTTCTTCTCGTAGCTGTCGGTGCCGGTCGCGCCGCGGCCGATGAGGACGTCGCCCACCCAGACCGAGCGCGCGCCGATGCCCTGCAGCGCACCCTTGTAGAGCACGTTGCCGCGCGTGTCGGTGCCCTCGTGGAACATGAACACCTGGCTCTCGATGTGCTGGCCGGCGTCGGCGAACGACAGCCCGTACATCTCGCCCTCGGCGCGGTGACCCGCGAGCCGCATCGACGGGTTCACGCGCACGACGCCGCCGCCGAACGAGACGACCATGTGCTTGAGGAACGCGCCGTCGCCGACGACCGCCTGGTGCGTCGCGGCGTGGACGGTGTCGTCCTGCCAGTCCTGCACCGAGATGACCGTGAGGCGCGCGCCCTCACGGACGATGATCTCGAGGTTCTGCGCATAGCGCGCCGAGCCCGAGTGGTGCAGCACGATCGTGCCGATCGAGCCGGGCATGGCCTCGATGATGATGTGGCCGTTCGCGTGGCGGTCGGCGCCGGTGCCGTGGAGACGGGCGATGACCGGCTCGGGCTGCTCCTTGCCCTCGGGCAGGCGCACGTGCAGCGCGTTCTCGGACCGCTTCCACGCGATCGCGCTGATGACGTCCTCGGGGCGGAAGATCTCGCCGCGCACGGGGGCGTCGAGCCCGTTCGACTCGACGAGCAGGCCGCGCTCGACGAGCGCCTCCACCCCGTAGTCGATGCCGGGGTCACCGGTCTCGGTCTCCTCGTCGACGAACAGCGGCGCGAGGCGGCGCACGTCGGAGAGCCGCCAGTTCACCTCGCGGCCGGTCGGAACGCCGAAATCGGCGGGCTCGAACGACGTGGGCCGCTCGGAGCGGGTCTGGATGGGGACGACGGGCGCGGCCGGCGCGGCCACGGCGCCCTGAGGGGCGGGGGTCGTGTCTGTCGCAGTCATCAACCGACGGATCCTTCCATGCTCATCTCGATGAGCTTGTTGAGCTCGAGCGCGTACTCCATGGGCAGCTCGCGGGCGATCGGCTCGATGAAGCCGCGCACGATCATCGCCATCGCCTCGGTCTCCTCGAGACCGCGCGACATGAGGTAGAACAGCTGCTCCTCGCTGACCTTCGAGACCGTGGCCTCGTGGCCCAGCACGACGTCGTCGACGCGGATGTCGATCGCCGGGTACGTGTCGGAGCGCGAGATGGTGTCGACGAGCAGCGCGTCGCAGACCACGCTGTTCGCGGAGTGGTGCGCGTTCGCGTCCACCCGCACCTCGCCGCGGTAGCCGGCGCGGCCACCGCCGCGCGCGATCGACTTCGAGACGATCGACGACGTCGTGTACGGCGCCATGTGGATCATCTTCGCGCCGGCGTCCTGGTGCTGGCCCGGACCGGCGAAGGCGACCGAGAGCGTCTCGCCCTTGGCGCGCTCGCCCACGAGGTAGATCGACGGGTACTTCATCGTCACCTTGGAGCCGATGTTGCCGTCGATCCACTCCATCGTCGCGCCCTCTTCAGCGATGGCGCGCTTGGTGACGAGGTTGTACACGTTGTTCGACCAGTTCTGGATCGTCGTGTAGCGCACGCGGGCGTTCTTCTTCACGATGATCTCGACGACCGCGGAGTGCAGCGAGTCGGACGAGTAGATCGGCGCCGTGCAGCCCTCGATGTAGTGCACGTACGAGCCCTCGTCGGCGATGATGAGCGTGCGCTCGAACTGGCCCATGTTCTCGGTGTTGATGCGGAAGTAGGCCTGCAGCGGGATCTCGACGTGCACGCCCTTCGGCACGTAGACGAACGAGCCGCCCGACCACACCGCCGTGTTGAGCGCGGCGAACTTGTTGTCGCCCGACGGGATGACCGTGCCGAAGTACTCCTCGAAGAACTCGGGGTGCTCGCGCAGCGCCGTGTCGGTGTCCATGAAGATGACACCCTGCGCCTCCAGGTCCTCCTGGATCTGGTGGTACACGACCTCGGACTCGTACTGCGCCGCGACGCCGGAGACGAGGCGGCTGCGCTCGGCCTCGGGGATGCCGAGCCGGTCGTACGTGTTGCGGATGTCCTCGGGGAGGTCCTCCCACGTCTGCGCCTGGCGCTCGGTGGACCGCACGAAGTACTTGATGTTGTCGAAGTCGATGCCGGAGATGTCGGCACCCCACGTCGGCATGGGCTTGCGCTCGAACAGCTGCAGGCCCTTGAGCCGTCGCTCGAGCATCCAGTCGCTCTCGCTCTTCAGCTCCGAGATGTTGCGGACCACCGCTTCGCTCAGGCCTCGCTTGGCGACGGCACCGGCCTCATCGGAGTCGTGCCAGCCGAATTCGTACTGTCCCAGGCTCTCGAGCTCGGGCCGGTCGATCAGGACGTCAGACATCGCTCCCCCTTCCATCCTTGGTTGCAACCCGGCGGTGCTCCTCGGCATTCCGCGCGGATCCGAACCGCCGCGTCGGCCATACTTGAATGGCCTTCGCACATGCCTCGCCGCGATCAGCGGCACGGGGGTTCGGAGCCGATGGGCTCCCTCACATCCTATCGCGAACGGCTGAGGAGAGGTGCATCTTGCTGGAGCGCTCGCGCGGCCTGCTCGTCGCGGCATGGGCGACGCTCGTGTCGCAGATCGTGATCGTCGGCACCGGCGGCGCCGTGCGGCTGACGGGATCCGGCCTCGGCTGCTCCGAGTGGCCGAACTGCACGCCCGAGTCGTTCACGCCCGTGCCCGAGCAGGGCATCCACGGCATCATCGAGTTCTCGAACCGCGTCTGGGGCGGCATCGTCGTCGTGATCGCGATCGTCATGCTCGTGCTCGCCATCCGCAAGCGGGCAGGCCGCACCATCGTCGCGCTCGCCGCGGTCGTGCTGGGCCTCACCGTCGCGCAGGCGCTCATCGGCGCCGTCGTCGTCTGGATGTCGCTGCGCCCCGACACGGTGGGCATCCACTTCATCCTCTCGGTCGTGCTCGTCGGAGTCGCCGCGGCCCTCGCGTGGCGCGTCGTCACCGGGCCCGCTGGCCCTCGCATCGCTCCGCGATGGCAGTCGGCGCTCGTGCACGCGATGACAGCGGTGCTGGCCGTGGTCGTGCTCGTCGGGGTGCTCACGACCGGCTCGGGCCCACATGCGGGCGACGGCGGCGCGGCGCGCAACGGCCTCGACCCGGCCGTCATGCAGCACGTGCACGCATGGCCGGGCTACGTGCTCGCGGTGCTCGTCGTCGCGGTGGTCGTCGCGGCCGCCATGCGCGGCCCTCGCCGCCACCTCGGCTGGACGCTCGCGCTGCTCGGCGCCGTGCTCGTGCAGATCGTCGTCGGCATCGTGCAGTCGCGCACCGGCCTGCCGATCGGGCTCGTCGGCATCCACATGCTGCTGTCGGTCATCACCACCGCCATCGCCGTCGCCGTCGTGCTCTCGCTGCGCGCATCCGCGCCGACGGATGCGCGCCCGGTGCAGGCGCCCGTGCGCGGTCGCGTCGACGCGTGATGGCAGGATCGCCTCCATGACCTCCACTCGCCCGGTCGACGGTGCGATCGGCGCCGTCCAGCACGGCGCGCGCCTCGGCGTGCTCGACATCGGCTCGAACACCGTCCACCTGCTCATCGTCGACGTGCAGCTGGGCGGCAGGCCCGTCCCCCAGCGGTCCCACAAGCTCACGCTCCGCCTCATGCGCTACCTGCAGGACGACGGGTCGATCAGCGACGAGGGCGTCGAGGCGCTGCTCTCGGCGATCGGCGAGTGCACCGCGATCGCCCGCAGCGAGCCGCTCGACGACTTCGTCGTCATGGCGACGAGCGCGTTGCGCGAGGCGGCGAACGGCGAGTCGGTGGTCGCGCGCATCGAGCGCGAGGCCGACGTGACGCTCGACATCCTCTCGGGCGCCGACGAGGCCCGGCTCACCTTCCTCGCCGTGCGCCGGTGGTTCGGCTGGTCCGCTGGCCGCATCCTGCTGCTCGACATCGGAGGCGGCTCCCTCGAGATCGCCTCCGGCGCCGAGGAGGAGCCTGCGATCGCGCTCTCGGTGCCGCTCGGCGCCGGCCGCAGCACCGTCGGCTTCTTCCACGCCGATCCCCCGAACGCCGCCGACCAGCGCGCGCTGCGGCTCTACGCGAAGGCCGTGCTCGACGACGCCGTCGCGCAGGTGAAACCGCACGGCAAGCCCGACCACGTGATCGGCTCGTCGAAGACCATCCGGTCGCTCGCGCGCCTCGCCGGCAACGTGCTGCCCGGCGTCGGCGACGGCGACCGGGCCGTGCTCACCCGCGCGCAGCTCGACGACTGGGTGCCGCGGCTCGCCCGCATGGACGCGGGCTCGCGCGCGGCGCTGCCCGGCATCACGCCCGACCGCACGTTCCAGATCGTCGCCGGCGGCATCGTGCTGTCCGAGACGATGCGGGCCTTCGGCGTGAAGGAGCTCGACGTCAGCCCGTGGGCGCTCCGGGAGGGACGCCTGCTGCAGATGCTCGACCGGGTGTGACGATGATCTCGAGCCTCCCGCTCCCGGTCGACCTGTCGCGCCCCGGATACCGCTTGCGCCGCGCGGCGCCGGACGACCTCCGCTCGATCGTCGCGCTGCTCGCGGATGACCCGATCGCGGCCGCGCGCGGCGAGTCCGACGCCCCCGAGGCTGCGGGCGACTACCGCGCAGCCTTCGACGATGCCGTCGCCGACCCCTCGAACGAGATCGTCGTGGCGGTCGATGCGCGCGGCGAGTTGGCCGCGACGATGCAGCTGACCCGCATCCCCGGGCTCGCTCGCCGCGGCGCCACGCGGCTGCTCGTCGAAGCGGTGCGCGTCGCGGCTGCCCACCGCTCCGGCGGCCTCGGCACGGCGATGCTGCGCTGGACCATGGGTCCCGCCGCCGAGGCGACCGGCGCCGCGCTCGTGCAGCTGACGTCCGACGAGCAGCGCGCCGACGCGCACCGCTTCTACGAGCGCCTCGGCTTCGTCGGCTCGCACCGCGGCTTCAAGCACCGCGTGCGCTGACCGCTCAGCAGGGCAGCAGCGGGGCGCTCCACGCCGGCGGCTGCTGCGGCTGCTCGACCGTCTGACGCACGCGTCACCGCGTCGAGATCGACACGACGGCACCGATGAACGCGGGTGCAGCCGCGAGGACAGCCACGGCGAGCAGCACCCGGCCGAGCAGTATGCCGCGCGGAGCGCTGCGGGCCGCGAGGACGCTCGGGAGCGCTCGCGGCAGCGCGGCGACGACGAGCGCTCCGAGCGCGAGCACCACGCCGACGGGCACGAGCACGACGGCCGGCACGAGCGCTGCGGCGGTGCCGCCGCGGGCCCGCTCCGAATCCGAGGCGAGTGCACGGCTGACGCGCCCGCAGATCGCCGCGACCGCCATCCCCTGGAGGAGCGCGAGCATCGCGAAGACCGCCACCGCGAGCCAGCCGGGTCCGAGCAGGTCGAAGTCGCGGTTGTCCGCGCGCAGCGGGTCGACGAACGGCGAACCGGTGACGAGCAGGACGACCCCGAGCGCCGGACCGGCGAGCCGCCCGCGCGGCAGCCACGGCGCCGCGAGCAGATAGGCGGCGGCGGCGACGAAGGCGAGCGGCAGCGCGCCGAACGCCACGAACGCGAGCGTGCCCTCGATCGTGATGTCGCCGACCACCGCGAGCCCCTCGGTGCTCCGGCCGGTCGCGGAGGGCGATGTGGAGGCGAGCAGGCGCATGGCGAGCCGTCCGCCGGCGCCGACGATGAGGATGCCGGAGGCGGTGCCCGCAAGGGTGAGCAGTGCACACCAGCGCGCGTAGGTCCCGAGCGCGGCGAGTCGCGGACGTGCTGCGTCCGAGGAAGGACGCGGTTCGACGAGCGGCTCGCCGCCCCAGAGGAGTGCGATCACGACGCCCGCGACCAGCAGGGCGCCGCACAGGAGCATCAGCAGCATGCGACCTCGCTCGAGTCGACGATGCCGTGACCCTACCGCCCCGCTGAGCGGTGCGCGATGCTCGCTAGAAGGGCAGCAGCGGGTCGATGCCGACCGCGAGGAACACGAGCGTCAGGTAGGTGTTCGAGGCGTGGAAGACGCGCATCGCGCGCACCTCGCGCGCACCTCGGATCGCCCGGGCGTACAGACCGTGCGCCTCGACGACGAACCAGCCGCCCGCCACGATCGCGACGCCCGAGTAGAGCAGCCCCATGCCGGCGACCGGGATCAGCAGCAGGGTGCACGCCAGCGACGCCCACGCGTAGAGGATCACCTGGATGCCCACCATGGGCCGGCCGCGCACGACCGACAGCATCGGCACCTCCGCCGCCTCGTAGTCGTCGCGGTACTTCATCGACAGCGGCCAGTAGTGCGCCGGCGTCCACAGGAACACGAGCGTGAACAGGATCCAGGCGGGCCAGTCGAGCGAGCCCGTCACGCCGGCCCAGCCGATCACGACCGGGAAGCAGCCGGCGATGCCGCCCCAGACGATGTTCTGCTCGGTGCGGCGCTTCAGCAGCATCGTGTAGATGACCACGTAGAACGCGATCGCTGCGACCGAGAGCGCCGCTGCGAGCCAGTGGGCGAAGATGCCGAGCACGAGCGTCGAGACGACCGCGAGCGTCCACGCGAACACGCGCGCCTCGGTCACCGACAGCGTGCCGGTGACGAGCGGGCGGCGCTTGGTCCGGTGCATCACGCGGTCGATGTCGCGGTCGAGGATCATGTTGAACGCGTTCGCGCTGCCCGCGCTCAGGAAGCCGCCCAGCAGCGTCGCGAGCAGCGCGCCGATCGGGGGCACGCCGCCGGCGGCCAGGAACATCGTCGGCAGCGCGGTGACGAGCAGCAGCTCGATCACGCGCGGCTTCGTGAGGGCGACGTACGCCTCTGCCTTCACCGCGAAGCGCGACCGCTCGCGCTCCCCCACCATCGGAGGTGTCGAGACGCCGGGCGAGGACGCGTTCGACATGCAGCAGGTTCCGTTCGAGAGTGCGGGTGGGGGGCCGAGGCCAACCCTCATCCTATCTGACTCGCAGCGTCACCTTGCGGGACTCGCACCCGGTCAGGATGCGGTCGCTCACTATGCTGGACGGGTCGCAACCGTCCGCACCGTGCGCGGCTCCGTGCCGCCAGATGAAGGAGCCTCCTTGGCATTCGAATGGACCACCACCGACCAGCAGGCCGTCGACACGGCACGAGTGCTCGCGGCTGATGCCGTCGAGAAGGTCGGCAACGGACACCCCGGCACGGCGATGAGCCTCGCGCCGGTCGCGCACCTGCTCTTCCAGAAGGTGATGGATCGCGACCCGGCCGACGAGCGCTGGCTCGGGCGCGACCGCTTCATCCTCTCCGTCGGCCACTCGTCGCTGACGCAGTACATCCAGCTCTACCTGACCGGCTCCGGCCTCGAGAAGAGCGACCTCGAGTCGCTCCGCACCTGGGGCTCGCTGACCCCCGGCCACCCCGAGTACGGCCACACCAAGGGCGTCGAGATCACCACCGGCCCGCTCGGCCAGGGTCTCGCCTCGGCCGTCGGCTTCGCCTACGCGCAGCGCTTCGAGCGCGAGCTGCTCGACCCGTCGACGCCCGACGGCGAGAGCCCGTTCGACCACTACACCTACGTGATCGCCGGCGACGGCGACCTGCAGGAGGGCGTCACGAGCGAGGCCGGCTCGCTCGCCGGCCACCACGAGCTCGGCCGCCTCATCGCCATCTACGACTCCAACGCGATCTCGATCGAGGACGACGTCGACATCGCCTTCACCGAGAACGTGAAGGGCCGCTACGAGGCCTACGGCTGGCAGGTGCTCGAGGTCTCGTGGCGCGAGGGCGACGACCCCACCTCGCACGAGTACGTCGAGGACGTCGAGGCGCTGCACGACGCGATCGCGCAGGCGCAGGCCGAGACCACGAAGCCGAGCCTCATCATCCTCAAGACCATCATCGGCTGGCCCGCGCCCACGAAGCAGGGCACCGGCAAGATCCACGGCTCGAAGCTCGGCGGCGACGAGGTCGCGGCGCTCAAGGAGGTGCTCGGGTTCGACCCCGAGCAGTCGTTCCAGGTCGACGACGCCGTGCTCGAGTACACGCGGGGCAACGCGGCGGAGCGCGCCGCGGCCGCTCGCGGCGCATGGCAGGAGCGCTTCGACGCGTGGGCTGCCGCGAACGCCGACAAGAAGGCGCTGCTCGACCGGCTGCTCTCGGGCGAGCTGCCCGACGGCGTCGAGGCCGCGCTGCCCGTGTTCGAGGCGGGCACCGAGGTGTCGACGCGCGCCGCGTCCGGCAAGGTGCTCAACGCGCTCTCCGACGTCATCCCCGAGCTCTGGGGCGGCTCCGCCGACCTCGCGGAGTCGAACAACACGACGCTCGAGGGCAAGGGCTCCTTCGCGCCCTCGCAGCACGCGACGAAGGCATGGCCGAACGCATCCGCCGCCGGCCGCACGCTGCACTTCGGCATCCGCGAGCACGCGATGGCCGCGATCCTCAACGGCATCGTGCTGCACGGCCCGACCCGCCCCTACGGCGGCACCTTCCTCATCTTCAGCGACTACCAGCGCCCCGCGCTGCGACTGGCCGCGCTCATGGCCGTGCACCCCATCCACGTGTGGACGCACGACTCCGTGGCGCTCGGCGAGGACGGCCCGACGCACCAGCCGGTCGAGCAGCTCGCGACCCTCCGCGCCATCCCCGGCTTCGAGGTCGTCCGCCCGTCGGACGCCAACGAGACGGCGTGGGCGTGGAAGACGATCCTCGAGCGCCGCGACCGCCCCGTCGGCATCGCCCTCACCCGCCAGAACCTGCCGGTCTTCGAGCGCGGCGACGGCGACGCCGAGGGCGACACGCTCGCACACGCGTCGAACGTCTCGAAGGGCGCGTACGTGCTCGCCGAGGCGACGGGCGGCGAGCCGCAGGTGCTGCTGATCGCGACCGGCTCCGAGGTGCAGCTCGCCCTCGCGGCCCGCGAGCAGCTGCAGTCCGACGGCATCGCGACGCGCGTCGTCGCTGCGCCGTCGCTCGAGTGGTTCGCCGAGCAGTCGGCGGAGTACCGCGAGTCGGTGCTGCCGGCCGCGGTGCGCGCCCGCGTCTCGGTCGAGGCCGGCTCGGCCCTCACCTGGCACGGGATCGTCGGCGACGCCGGCCGCACCGTCGCCATCGACCACTTCGGCGCGAGCGCCGACTGGCAGACGCTCTTCCGCGAGTTCGGCTTCACGGCGGAAGCCGTGGTCGAGGCGGCTCGCGCATCCATCGACGCGGTCCGCTGAGCGGGCCAGGAGGCAGACACATGAACGAGAACACGAAGGCACTAAGCGACGCGGGCGTCAGCATCTGGCTCGACGACCTCTCGAGCGAGCGGCTCACGAGCGGATCGCTCGCGCGGCTCATCGAGGAGCGCAACGTCGTCGGCGTCACGACGAACCCGACGATCTTCGCCAACGCGATCGCGAACGGCCACACGTACGAGGCCGCGGTGGTCGAGCTGGCCGCTCAGCATGCGAGCGTCGACGAGGTCATCACGGCGCTCACGACCAAGGACGTCGCCGACGCGTGCGACCTGTTCGCCCCCGTCTTCCAGGCGACGAAGGGCGTCGACGGCCGCGTCTCGATCGAGGTCGAGCCGGGCCTCGCCCGCGACACGGCCGGCACCATCGCGCAGGCGAAGATGCTGCACGAGCGGGTCGCGCGCGACAACGTGCTCATCAAGATCCCCGCCACCCAGGAGGGCCTCGAGGCGATCGCCGCCACGATCGGCGAGGGCATCAGCGTCAACGTGACGCTGATCTTCTCGCTCGACCGCTACCGCGACGTCATGAACGCCTACCTCACCGGCCTCGAGCGCGCGCAGCAGGCGGGTCACGACCTCTCGAAGATCCACTCCGTCGCATCGTTCTTCGTGTCGCGCGTCGACAGCGAGATCGACAAGCGCCTCGACGCGATCGGCACCGAGGAGGCGACCGCGCTCAAGGGCAAGGCCGGCCTCGCGAACGCGCGGCTCGCGTACCGGGCGTGGCAGGAGACGTTTGCGACCGAGCGGGCGCTCACGCTGCTCGAGGCGGGCGCGAACACGCAGCGGCCGCTGTGGGCCTCCACGGGCGTCAAGGACCCCTCGCTCCCCGACACGCTCTACGTCACCGAGCTCGTCGCGCCGCAGACGGTCAACACGATGCCCGAGAAGACGCTCGAGGCGCTCGCCGACCACGGCACGATCGCCGGCGACACCGTGACCGGCCGCCAGGACGAGTCGAGCGCGCTGCTCGACGCGCTCGAGGGCGTCGGCGTCTCGTACGTCGAGGTCGTCGAGCTGCTCGAGACCGAGGGCCTCGAGAAGTTCGACGCCTCGTGGGCAGAGCTGGTCGAGACGGTCAAGGGCCACCTGGAGACGGACCGATGACGTTCATCCTCACCGCCTCCGGCGCCGCCAAGGAGGCGATCGAGCGGGTCGTGCCGCAGCTCGTCGCCGACGGCGTCGCCGGTCGGCTGGTCTCCGGCGACGCGTCGCTCTGGGGCGAGGCCGCCGAGGCCGAGGCGTCGATCCGGCTCGGCTGGGTCGAGGCCGCCGCCGAGACCCGCGGGCTCGTCGACGACATCGAGGCGCTCCGCAAGCAGCTGCGGCTGCGCGGCGTCGACCGCATCGCGCTCGCCGGCATGGGCGGCTCATCGCTCGCGCCAGAGGTCATCACCCGCACCGAGGGCGTGAACCTCACGGTGCTCGACTCGACCGAGCCCGGGCAGGTGCGGCGGGCGCTCCGCGACGGCCTTCAGCGCACCGCGCTCGTGGTCTCGTCGAAGTCGGGCTCGACGCTCGAGACCGACAGCCAGCGGCGCGCCTTCGAGGCCGCCTACCGCGAGGCCGGCATCGATCCGGTCGAGCGCATCATCGTCGTCACCGATCCGGGATCGCCGCTCGACGCCGACGCCCGCAAAGCCGGCTACCGCGTCTTCAACGCCGACCCGAACGTCGGCGGCCGCTACTCGGCGCTCACGGCCTTCGGCATCGTGCCGACGGGCCTCGCGGGCGTCGACGTGCGCGAGCTGCTCGACGAGGCGATCGCCGCGCTGCCCGAGATCAGCGAGGACGCCGACGACAACCCCGGCCTGCGGCTCGCGGCAGTGATCGCGGGCACGCGACCGCTGCGCGACAAGCTCGGCATCGTGACCGACGGCACGCACATCGTCGGCCTCGGCGAGTGGGCGGAGCAGCTCATCGCCGAGTCCACCGGCAAGGACGGCGTCGGCATCCTGCCCGTCGTGCTCGAGAAGGACGCACCGGAGCTCTCGGCGGAGCTGCCCGACCTGCAGGTCGTGCGCCTCGTCGGCTCCGCGCGCGAGGCGCGCGACGTCGCGCACGGCGAGGTCGAGGTGGCCGGCACGCTCGGCGCGCAGCTGCTCGTGTGGGAGTTCGCGACCGCCGTCGCCGGCCGCCTGCTGGGCATCAACCCGTTCGACCAGCCCGACGTCGAGTCGGCGAAGATCGCCGCCCGCGGCCTGCTCGACGCCCTCGAGCCGGCGGCGGCGCCCGTGGCGGTGGATGCCGGGGTCGAGATCCGCGGCACCGCCGACGTCGCGCTCGACTCGCTCGAGGCATCCGTCGACGCGCTGCTCGCGCAGCTCGGCGACGGCGGCTACCTCGCCGTGCACGCGTACCTCGACCGCATCGGGCAGCCGCGCTTCGAGCGCCTCCGCGCTGCGTTCGCCGCACGCACGGGCCGGCCGGTGACGTTCGGCTGGGGACCGCGATTCCTGCACTCCACCGGGCAGTACCACAAGGGCGGCACGCCGAACGGCGTCTTCCTGCAGTTGCTCGGTCAGCCGCACGAGGACCTCGAGATCCCCGGGCGGCCGTTCACCTTCGGGCAGCTCATCCAGGCGCAGGCCTCCGGCGACGCGAGCGTGCTCGCCGAGCACGGCCGGCCCGTGCTGACACTGACGCTCGACGACCTCGACGAGGGCCTCGACCGGCTCCTCGCCCTCACCAGGCGATGACCGACGTGAAGACCGGGGCCGCGCCTGCGGCCCCGGTCGACGCGGCGCCCGCGCCCGCTCCCGGAGCGACGATCGCGGCCGGCCAGAACCCCCTGCGCGACGCCTCCGACCACCGCCTCACGCGCATCCCCGGACCGAACGCGATGACGTTCTTCGGCGTCACCGGCGACCTCGCGCGGAAGAAGCTGCTGCCGGCCGTCTACGACCTCTCGAACCGCGGCCTGCTGCCGCCGGGCTTCGGCCTGGTCGGCTTCGGCCGCCGGGACTGGACGCACGAGCAGTTCGCCGACGTCGTGCGCGAGGCCGTGCAGCAGCACGCCCGCACGCCGTTCCGCGAGGCCGCATGGCGGCAGCTCGCCGAGGGCATCCGCTTCGTGCAGGGCGACTTCGACGACGACGCCGGGTTCGACCGGCTCGTCGACGTGCTGGCCGAGCTCGACGAGACCCGCGGCACGATGGGCAACCACGCGTTCTACCTGTCGATCCCGCCGAACGCGTTCCCGCTCGTCACGCAGCAGCTCAAGCGCTCCGGGCTCGCCGAGTCCGTGGAGGGCCGCTGGCGCCGCGTCGTGATCGAGAAGCCGTTCGGCCACGACCTCGCCTCCGCCCGCGAGCTGAACGCGGTCGTGGAGTCCGTGTTCCCCACCGACAGCGTCTTCCGCATCGACCACTACCTCGGCAAGGAGACGGTGCAGAACATCCTGGCGCTGCGCTTCGCGAACGAGCTGTGGGAGCCGATCTGGAACGCCAACCACATCGACCACGTGCAGATCACCATGGCCGAGGACATCGGCGTCGGCGGTCGCGCCGGGTACTACGACGGCATCGGCGCAGCTCGCGACGTGATCCAGAACCACCTGCTGCAGCTGTTCGCGCTCACCGCGATGGAGGAGCCCGTTTCCTTCGACGCGCGCGACCTGCGGGTCGAGAAGGAGAAGGTGTTGCGCGCTGCGCGCGTGCCGCTGCCGCTCGACGAGTCGACCGCGCGCGGCCAGTACGACGCCGGCTGGCACGGCGGCGCCCACGTCAAGGGCTTCCTGCAGGAGGAGGGCATGCGCCCCGACTCCGCGACCGAGACGTACGCGGCCATCAAGCTCGAGGTCGACACGCGCCGATGGGCGGGCGTGCCGTTCTACCTGCGGGCCGGCAAGCGCCTCGGCCGCCGCGTCACCGAGATCGCGATCATCTTCAAGCGCGCCTCGCAGTACCTCTTCGACGCATCCGACATGCGCACGATGGGCGAGAACGCGCTCGTCATCCGCGTGCAGCCCGACGAGGGCGTCTCGATGCGCTTCGGCTCGAAGGTGCCGGGCCCCGGCATGCACGTGCGCGACGTGACGATGGACTTCGGCTACGGCCACGCGTTCACCGAGGAGAGCCCAGAGGCGTACGAGCGCCTCATCCTCGACGTGCTGCTCGGCGACCCGCCGCTGTTCCCCCGGCACGAGGAGGTCGAGCTCTCCTGGAAGATCCTCGACCCCATCGAGGAGCACTGGGACCAGCAGGGCGGGCCGGTGGAGCAGTACCAGCCGGGCTCGTGGGGGCCGCAGAGCGCTCACGACCTGCTCGCACACGACGGCAGGCACTGGAGGCGACCGTGATCATCCGACTGTCCCGCACCACCACCGCCGAGGTGCAGCGGCGGATGCTCGAGATCCGTGACGAGGGCGGCGTCGTCGCGCTCGGCCGGGTGCTCACGCTCGTCGTGCACACCCAGATCGGTGCTGAGGAGGAGGCCATCCGGGCCGCGAACGCGGCCTCGCGCGAGCACCCCATGCGCGTCATCGTCGTCTCCCGCAACCCCGATCACGTCAGCGCGCGCGAGGAGCCGCGCCTCGACGCCGAGCTGCGCGTCGGCGCCGACGCCGGTGCGAGCGAGGTCGTGCTGCTGCAGTGCTACGGCGAGATCGGCTCGCACCTGCTCGGCATCGTGCAGGGCCTGCTGCTGCCCGACGCGCCCGTGGTCGCGTGGTGGCCGTCGTTCATGCCCGACCGGCCCTCGGGCTCGCAGCTCGGTCAGATCGCGCAGCGGCGCATCACCGACTCGGGCAAGCAGAAGGACCCGCACGGCGCGCTGCTCTCGCTCGCCGGCTGCTACACACCCGGCGACACCGACCTCGCGTGGACGCGGCTGACGAACTGGCGCGGCCACCTCGCCGCGCTGCTCGACCAGCCGCCGTTCGAGACCGTGCGATCCGGGCTCGTCTCGGGCGACCTCTCGAACCCGAGCGTGCACCTCATGGCCGCGTGGCTCGAGCTGCGGCTCGGCGTCACGGTCGAGAAGCACGAGGCGGGCGACACCCCGGTCGGGTCCAGCGGGCTGCACGCGGTGGAGCTGCACCGCGAGACCGGTGACTCGTCGCTCACGCGGGTGCGCGACTCCGTCGGCGTGCTGGTGCAGCCGGGCCAGCCGTCGCACCACGTCGCGCTGTCGACGCGCGGGCTCGAGGACCAGCTCGCCGAGGAGCTGCGCAAGCTCGACGCCGACGACATGTACCGGCAGGTGCTCCTCTCGACGCTCGAGGAGCGGTGATGCGCGCCATCGTCGAGGGCGACCGCGCCGCGCTCGTCGCGGCGACCGCCGACCGGCTGGCCGCGCTGCTCGCCGAGTGCATCGCCGCGCAGGGCAGGGCGACCATCGCGCTCACGGGCGGCAGCGTCGGCATCGAGCTGCTCGCGTCGCTGGTCGATCGCGACATCGACTGGGAGCGCGTCGTCGTGACCTGGAGCGACGAGCGCTTCGTGCCCGCCGACTCACCCGACCGCAACGCTCGGCAGGCGCGCGAGGCCCTGTTCGATCGCGTGCCGATCCCCGCCGACAACGTGCGGGAGCTGCCCGCGTCCGACGGCCGGTCGCTCGACGACGCCGCGGAGCGCGCGACGGCGATGCTCGCGGCGCTCGGCGGCATCGACCTCACCCTGCTGGGGATGGGTCCCGATGCCCACGTCGCGTCGCTCTTCCCGGGCCTGCCCGGGGTGGGCGAGGTCGGCACTCGGGTCATCGCCGTGCGCGACTCCCCCAAGCCCCCGCCGGAGCGCCTCAGCTTCACGCTCGACGCGATCAACGGCTCCGAGCGCGTCTGGCTCATCGTCGCCGGCGCTGACAAGGCGGAGGCGGTCGCACTCGCGCACAGCGGCGCGGGCGCGGTCGAGGCGCCCGCCGGGGCGGTCGAGGGCCGCCTCGAGACGCTCATGCTGCTCGACGACGCCGCAGCAGGACGGCTCGCCGACTAGCGGCGGACGAGCGCCGACAGCGAAGCGGCCGCCCTCGAGAGAGGACGGCCGCTTCGGCGTTCATGGTGCTGACGCGTCAGCCACGGCCCTCTGCCGAGCGCAGCTTCTGCAGCGCCTCGTCGAGCAGCTGGACCGCCTCCTCGGGGGTGCGGCGCTCCTTCACGTACGCGAGGTGCGTCTTGTAGGGCTCGTTCTTCGCCACCTGGGGCGGGTTCTCCTTGTCGCGGCCCGCTGGCAGGCCGGTGGACGGGGAGTCGATGACCTCGGGGATCTCGTCCTCGGGGAGATCGGCCGCGAAGTAGCGGACCGTCTCGTTGCCCATCGCGTCCCAATAGGAGATCGCCACGCGCTCGGCGTGGAATCCCCGGTCCTGCTCGCCCATGGGACCGGCGCCGACGCGGGAGCCGCGGATCGCACTGCCTCCGGAAGCCATCAGATGCCCGCGAACTTGGTGATGAGGCCGAGCACGACGATCGAGGCGAGCCACGCGAGGCTCACGCCGACGGTGATCGTGTTGAGGTTGCGCTCAGCGACGCCCGACGAGCCGAGCCCGCCTCCGACGCCACCGCCGAACATGTCGGACAGGCCGCCACCGCGACCCTTGTGCAGCAGGATGAACAGCGTCAGCAGCACGGAGGTGACGCCGAGGGTCACCTGCATGATGATCTGGAGAATCTCCACTAGCCCTCTTCTCAATTCTTCGACCATGGCCGAAATACGCGGCGCCGTTGCACGATCGGTGCCGGCCCGCGTCAAGTCCAACGAGCATCCTATCGCAGGGATTCCCATCGGCCGATCCGGACGCTGCGGGTCAGGTGCCCACGTGCTGCTGGAAGCGGCTGATGGCCGCGAACTCCGCCGCGTCGAGGCTCGCGCCGCCGACGAGCGCGCCGTCGACATCGGGCTCGCGCATGAAGCCGGCGATGTTGCCCGACTTCACGCTGCCGCCGTAGAGGATGCGGGTCGCGGCCGCCGCCTCGTCGCCCCGCACCTCCGCGATGACGTGCCGCAGCGCCTGGCACACCTGCTGCGCCTGCTCGGCGGTCGCGGCCTGGCCGGAGCCGATCGCCCACACCGGCTCGTACGCGACGACGATCTCGCCGGTTGCCGGCAGCTCCGCGAGCACGTCGCCCAGCTGCTGCACGGGCACGGCGGAGGCGCCGTGCTGCTCGAGGTCCTCGGCCGTCTCGCCGACGCAGATGATGGGGGTGATGCCGTGGCGCAGCGCAGCGGCCGCCTTGCGACCGACGATCGCATCGGTCTCGGCGTGGTCCTGACGGCGCTCGGAGTGCCCGACGATGACGTACGAGCACTCGAGCTTCGCGAGCATCGCGGCCGAGATCTCGCCCGTGTGCGCGCCCGACTCGTGCTCCGAGACGTCCTGCGCGCCGAAGCGGAGCTCGAACCGCTCCGCCGAGATGAGCGTCTGCACGCTGCGCAGGTCGGTGAACGGCGGGAACACCGCCACCTCGACGGCCGCGTGGTCGTGCCTCGCGTCCTGCAGCGTCCACGCGAGCTTCTGCACGAGTGCGATCGCCTGCAGGTGGTCCTGGTTCAGCTTCCAGTTGCCCGCGATCAGCGGGATGCGGTTCGCCATCACTGTCCTTCCCATCCGAGTGCCTCGAGACCCGGCAGTCGTGCGCCCTCGAGGAACTCGAGGCTCGCGCCACCGCCGGTCGAGATGTGTCCGAAGTCTGCGTCGTCGAAGCCGAGCTGCCGCACGGCGGCGGCGGAGTCGCCACCGCCGACCACGGCGAGGCCATCGACCTCCGTGAGCGCCTGCGCGATCGCCTTGGTACCGTGCGCGAACGCCGCCATCTCGAACACACCCATGGGGCCGTTCCAGAAGACGGTGCGAGCGCCGCGGATGGCGTCGGCGAAGGCGGCGGCCGAGTCAGGGCCGATGTCGAGGCCGATGCCGGCATCGCCGAAGCGGGATGCGCCGATCGCGTCGGCCGCGACCGTCTCGTGCTCGGCGTCCGCGTCGAATGCCGCCGCGACCACGACATCCGTCGGCAGCAGCAGCTCGACGCCGCGCTCCTCGGCCTGCGCGAGGTAGCCGCGCACGCGATCGAGCTGGTCGGCCTCGAGGAGGCTCGACGCGACCTCGTGCCCCTGCGCCTTCAGGAAGGTGAAGAGCATGCCGCCGCCGATCAGCAGCCGGTCGACGCGCGGCAGCAGGTGCTCGATGACGCCGAGCTTGTCGCTCACCTTCGAGCCACCGAGCACGACCGCGTACGGCCGCTCGGGCGTCTCGGTGAGGCGCGAGAGCACCTCGAGCTCGCGCTCGACGAGCAGGCCGGCGGCACTCGGCAGCGCCCCCGCGATCTCGACGACGCTCGCCTGGTCGCGGTGCACGACGCCGAAGCCGTCGGAGACGAACGCGTCGGCACCGGCAGCGAGCTCGGCGGCGAAGGCCGCGCGCTCGAGCGCGTCCTTGCTCGTCTCGCGGGGGTCGAAGCGCAGGTTCTCGAGCAGCGCCAGCTGCCCGTCCTGCAGGGCGATCCGCACGCGCTGGGCGTCCTCCCCCACCGTGTCGTCCGCGAACGCGACCTCGGTGCCGAGCAGCTCGCCGAGCCGCGCCGCGACGGGCGCGAGCGAGTACTTCGCCTCGGGCGCGCCCTTCGGACGGCCGAGGTGCGACATCGCCACCACCTTCGCGCCCTGCTCGAGCAGAGCGCGAAGGGTGGGCAGCGACGCGACGATGCGGCCCTCGTCGGTGATCTCGCCGTCCTGCAGCGGCACGTTGAAGTCGCACCGGATGAGGACGGTCTTCCCTGCGAGGTCGCCGAGGGAGTCGAGCGTGCGGATCGCCATGCGGATCAGAGCTTCGAGCCCACGAGGACCGCGAGGTCGACGAGCCGGCAGGAGTAGCCCCACTCGTTGTCGTACCAGCTCGAGATCTTCACCTGATCGCCCATCACCTTGGTGAGGCCGGAGTCGAAGATCGACGAGAAGGGGTTGCCGACGATGTCGGCGGAGACGATCGGCTCGTCGGTGTACTGCAGGTAGCCCTTGAGCGGGCCCGACTCGGCGGCCGCCCGGTAGGCGGCGTTCACCTCGTCGACGGTGAGGCCGTCGCGGGTCTGCACCGTGAGATCGGTGATCGAGCCGGTCGGCACGGGCACGCGCAGGGCGTAGCCGTCGAGCAGGCCGTTGAGCTCGGGCAGCACGAGGCCGATGGCCTTCGCGGCGCCGGTCGACGTCGGGATGATCGACAGCGCTGCGGCGCGGGCGCGACGCAGGTCGCTGTGCGGGCCGTCCTGCAGGTTCTGGTCGGCCGTGTACGCGTGGATGGTCGTCATGAGGCCGCGCTCGATGCCGAACGACTCGTGGAAGACCTTCGCGAGCGGGGCGAGGCAGTTCGTCGTGCACGACGCGTTCGAGATGACGTGGTCGTTCTCGGGGTCGTACTGGTCGTGGTTGACGCCCATCACGAAGGTGGGGGCCGGTCCCTTCGCGGGTGCCGAGAGGATGACCTTCTTCGCGCCGGCGGTGAGGTGTGCCGAGGCGTCCTCGACCTTCGTGAAGCGGCCGGTCGACTCGATGACCACGTCGACGCCGAGGTCGCCCCACGGCAGCTTTGCGGGGTCCTTCTCGGCGAAGCCGCGGAACTCGTCGTCGCCGACGCGGATCGAGCCCTCGTCGGCCGACACCTCGCGGCCGAGCACGCCGGCGACGGAGTCGTACTTGAGCAGGTGGGCAAGGGTCTTGTTGTCGGTGAGATCGTTGACCGCGACGATGTCGATGTCAGCGCCCTGGGCAAGCGCTGCACGGACGAAGTTGCGGCCGATCCGACCGAAGCCGTTGATGGCGACCTTCAAGGTCATGGGATGGGTTCCTGACTGTCGGGGTGGGAAGGGCCCCGGGCGCGGTGCCCGGGGCCCCGGTCACGTGGTGACGATGGGGGTCAGCGGAGGATGAGGCCAGAGGTCTGGGTGCGTGCCGCGGTGAAGCGGGCCTGCGCGTCCTGCCAGTTGACGATGTTCCAGAACGCCTTGACGTAGTCGGCCTTGACGTTGAGGTAGTCGAGGTAGAAGGCGTGCTCCCACATGTCGAGCATGAGGATGGGGTGCGTGCCGACGGGGATGTTGCCCTGCTGGTCGAACAGCTGGAAGATGTTCAGCCGCGAGCCGACCGAGTCCCACGCGAGCACCGACCAGCCGGAGCCCTGGATGGCCGTGGCGTTCTGGCTGAAGTGGCTCTGGAACTTGCCGAAGCCGCCGAAGAACTCGGTGATCGCGGCCTGCAGCTCGCCGTCCGGCTCACCGCCGCCGTCGCCCGACAGGTTCTCCCAGAAGACCGTGTGGTTCGTGTGTCCGCCGAGGTGGAACGCGAGGTCCTTCTCGAGCTTGTTCACGGCGCCGAAGTCGTCCGCGTCGCGGGCCGCCTCGAGCTTCTCGAGCGCGGTGTTCGCGCCGTCGACGTAGGTCTTGTGGTGCTTGTCGTGGTGGAGCTCCATGATCTTCGCGGAGATGTGGGGCTCGAGCGCCGCGTAGTCGTACGGCAGCTCAGGAAGGGTGTAGACGGCCATGGCTGGCTCTCCTCTCTGGCACGGGTCCCGTGCCGGTGGGTCCATCCGATCCTAGCCACCGCGACTTGCGGCGGGCAGGGCGTCGCGTCAGTCGTCGATGTCGTCGGGGACTGCTGCCTCGGTGTCGGGGATCCCCCGGTCCTGCGCGGCGCGGTCCGCCATGGCCAGCAGGCGGCGGATGCGCCCGGCCACGGCGTCCTTCGTGAGGGTCGGCTGGGCGAGGTGGCCGAGCTCGTCGAGGCTCGCGTCGCGGTGCTCGAGGCGGAGCCGGCCGGCGTACGCGAGGTGCTCGGGCACCTCCGGCCCGAGGATCTCGAGCGCTCGCTCGATGCGCGCGCACGCGGCGACCGCGGCCTGCGCGCTGCGGCGCAGGTTGGCGTCGTCGAAGTTCACGAGCCGGTTCGCGGTGGCGCGCACCTCGCGGCGCTGCCGCAGCTCCGCCCATGCCTGCACCGTCTCGTGCGCGCCCATCGTGGTCAGCATCCGCGAGATCGGCTCGCCCTCGCGGATGACCACGCGGTGCGCGCCGCGCACCTCGCGCGACTTCGCCGGCACGCCGAGACGGCCGGCGGCGCCCACGAGCGCCATCGCGGCCTCGTTGCCCGGGCACGCCACCTCGAGCGCGGCGGAGCGCCCGGGATCCGAGAGGGTGCCCTGCGCGAGGAAGGCGCCGCGCCAGATGCCGGCGAGGTCCTCGAGCGAGCCCGTGGTCACCTTGTTGGGCAGGCCGCGCACCGGGCGGCGTCGCGCATCCATCAGCCCCGTCTGCCGTGCGAGCGTCTCGCCCTCGGCGATCACGCGCACGAGGTAGGCGCCGCTCGTGCGGTTCGACGACGACGAGATCTTCGCGATCTCGGCGCGCACGCCGTACAGCTCGAGGATGCTGCGCGCGAGCCTGCGGGCGACGGCCGCGGAGTCGAGCTCGCTCTCGACCGCGACGCGGCTCGAGATGACATGGAGCCCCCCGGCGAAGCGCAGCAGGGTCGCGACCTCAGCCGCCTTCGTCTGGGGACGCGTCACGCGCACCCGCGCGAGCTCCTCCTTGACGTCGTCGGTCAGTGTCACGCCTGCTCCTCTCGTCATTCGCGCCCCAGGTCCCGGTGCTTCACCGCGACCCGCAGTCCGTGCCTGCCGGAGAGGCGCTTCGCCAGGTGCTCGGCCATCGCGACCGAGCGGTGCTTCCCGCCGGTGCATCCCACGCCGAGCACGGCGTGCAGCTTGTTCTCGCGCGCGAACCCGTCGAGCACGGGCGCGAGCGCCTCGAGATAGCGGTCGGCGAACTCGCTCGCCCCGCGCTGCTCGAGCACGTAGTCCGAGACGACGGCCTCGGTGCCGTCGTGGCCGCGCAGCTCCGGCACCCAGAACGGGTTCGGCAGGAAGCGCATGTCGGCGATCAGGTCGGCGTCGACCGGCACCCCGTACTTGAAGCCGAAGCTCATCACCGTGAGGGTCACCTCGAGCTCACCGCCGGGCGCGAAGCGCTCGCCGACGCGCGTCGTCAGCTGGTGCGGGTTGAGGCCCGTGGTGTCGAGCAGGTCGTCGGCCATGCCGCGCAGCGGCTCGAGCCGGGTGCGCTCCATGCGGATGCCGTCGAGGATCGTGCCGTCGCCCTGCAGCGGGTGCGGCCGGCGCACCTGCTCGTAGCGGCGCACGAGCTCGGCGTCGCTCGCCTCCAGGAACAGCACGCGCACGCTCTGCTCGTTGCGGAGCATCTCGACGAAGCGCTTCGCGTCGTCGAAGAGCGCGCCGCCGCGCACGTCGACGACGATCGCGAGCTTGGGCTCGGTCGACGCGGCCGCGCCCGCGGTGCGCACGAGCGCCCTCAGCATGGTCGGCGGCAGGTTGTCGACGACGAACCAGCCGAGATCCTCGAGCGCGTTGGCGACCGTCGTGCGCCCTGCGCCGGACATGCCGGTGATGATGACGATCTCTCTGGCGTTCACGCTTCCGGTTCCTGTCGCTGGGCTGCTCCCTCCATCGTATCGGCCTGGCTCGGCTCGGAGCCCAGCGCCCGAGCGATGGCCTCGGCGAGCGCTGGGCCGACGCCGGCGACCTCGCGCAGCTGCTCCGGACCGGCCTCGCGCACGCGCTTCGCGGAGCCGAAGTGCTTCAGCAGCGCCCGCACGCGATTGGGGCCGAGCCCGGGGATGCCGCTGAGCTGCGACTCGATCGCGCTCGAGCGCTTCTGCCGCTGGTAGCCGATCGCGACGCGGTGCGCCTCGTCGCGCAGCCGCTGTACGAGGTAGAGCGCCTCGCTCGATCGCGGCAGGATCACCGGGAACTCCTCCCCCGGCAGCCACAGCTCCTCGAGCCGCTTCGCGATGCCCGCAAGTGCGACGCCGCGCACGCCGGCCTCGTCGAGCGCGCGCTGCGCCGCCTGCACCTGCGGCTTGCCGCCGTCGACGAGCAGCAGCTGAGGCGTGTACGCGAAGCGCGAGCCGGTGTCCTCGGGGTCGCCCTCGACCAGGTACCGCGCCCTGCGCGTCATCACCTGGAAGATCGAGTCGGTGTCGTCGGTCGTCTGCGCGATCGCGAACTTGCGGTACTGGTCCTTGCGCGGCAGGCCGTCCTCGAAGACGACCATCGACGCGACCACGCCGGTGCCGCCGAGGTGCGACACGTCGAAGCACTCGATGCGGAGCGGCGCCTCGGTCATGCCGAGCGCCTCCTGCAGGTCGGCGAGCGCCTGCGACCGCGTGACGTAGTCGCTCGTGCGCTTCGTGCGCGACACCTGCAGCGCGTGCGCGGCGTTGACCGCGGCGGAGTCGGCGAGGCGGCGCTTCTCGCCGCGCTGCGGCACGCGCACGGCGACGCGGCCGCTGAGCCCGTGGTCGGCGCGGCGGTCGGCGAGCCACGCCTCGACCTCCGGCACGCTGTCGGGCTGCTTCGGCAGCAGCACCTCCCGCGCCGGCGGGTCGCCGCCGTCGTAGGCGATGCGCAGCACCTGCGTGGCGAGCTCGCCGTCGGTCAGGTCGATCTCGGTGTCGACGACCCACGACTTGGTGCCGCGGATGCGCCCGCCGCGCACGGCGAACAGGTGCACCGCCGCGCTCAGCTCGTCGTGCACGAGCCCGAAGACGTCGGCGTCGACGCCGTCGGCGAGCACGACGCTCGTGCGCGACAGCACCGTCTCGAGGGCGGAGAGCTGGTCGCGCAGCCGAGCGGCGCGCTCGAACTCGAGCCGCGCGCTCGCCCGCTGCATCTGCTCGCGCACGCGGTCGACGAACTCCTGGTCGCCGCCGTTCATGAACGTCACGAGGTCGTTGGCGGTCGCCCGGTGCTCCTCGAACGTGACCCGGCCGACGCACGGCGCGGAGCACTTGCCGATGTCGCCGAGCAGGCACGGCCTGCCGGTGCGCTCCGCGCGGTCGTAGATCGACTGGCTGCACGAGCGCATGGGGAACGCCTTGAGCAGCAGGTCGAGCGTCTCGCGGATCGCCCACACCTTCGTGTAGGGCCCGAAGTAGCGGGCGCCGCGGATGCCGCGGTTGCGCGTGATGAGCGCGCGCGGCACGTCGTCGCCCATCGTGACGGCCAGGTATGGGTACGACTTGTCGTCGCGGAACTGGACGTTGAACGGCGGCTCGTATTCCTTGATCCAGGTGAACTCGAGCTGCAGCGCCTCGAACTCGGTCGCGACGATCGTCCACTCCACGCGCACGGCGGTGAGCACCATGCGGCGGGTGCGCTCGTGCAGCGCCTCGAGCGGCTGGAAGTAGTTGGAGAGCCGCTGGCGCAGGTTCTTCGCCTTGCCGACGTAGAGCACGCGCTCGTGCTCGTCGCGGAACCGGTAGACGCCCGGAGCGGTGGGGATCGTGCCGGGCGCCGGCTTGTAGGAGACGGTCCTGGACGCGGGCGGGCGCGAGGCGCCCGGCCGGGAGGCGCCTGCGCCGCTCATCGCACGCCGGCGCCGAGGATCTCCTTCAGGAACCCGCCCGTGTGGCTCTCGGGCACCTCCGCCACCTCCTCAGGGGTGCCGGTCGCGACGATCGTGCCGCCGCCGGAGCCGCCCTCGGGGCCGAGGTCGATGACCCAGTCGGCCGACTTGATGACGTCGAGCGAGTGCTCGATCGTGAGCACGGTGTTGCCCTTCTCGACCAGGCCGTCGAGCACCTCGAGCAGCTTGCGCACGTCGTCGAAGTGCAGGCCGGTGGTGGGCTCGTCGAGCACGTAGATCGCTCGACCCGAGGTGCGACGCTGCAGCTCGGTCGCGAGCTTCACGCGCTGCGCCTCGCCGCCCGAGAGCGTCGTCGCCGACTGGCCGAGCCGCACGTAGCCGAGGCCGACGTCGACGAGCGTCTTGAGGTAGCGGTGGATCGACGAGATGGGCGCGAAGAAGTCGGCGGCCTCCTCGATCGGCATCTGCAGCACCTCGGCGATCGACTTGCCCTTGTAGTGCACCGAGAGCGTGTCGCGGTTGTAGCGCGCGCCGTGGCACACCTCGCACTCGACGTAGACGTCGGGCAGGAAGTTCATCTCGATCTTCAGCGTGCCGTCGCCCTGGCACGCCTCGCAGCGCCCGCCCTTGACGTTGAACGAGAAGCGCCCCGCGAGGTAGCCGCGGGCCTTCGCCTCGGCCGTCTCGGCGAACAGGTTGCGGATCTTGTCGAACACGCCCGTGTACGTCGCGGGGTTGGAGCGGGGGGTGCGGCCGATCGGCCCCTGGTCGACGTGGATGACCTTGTCGAGGTGGCCGAGCCCGGTGACGCGCGTGTGCTTGGCCGGCACCTGCCGCGCTCCGTTGAGCGCGTTCGCGAGCACCTTGTGGAGGATGTCGTTGACGAGCGTCGACTTGCCGGAGCCGGAGACGCCGGTGACGGCGACGAAGACGCCGAGCGGGATGTCGACCGAGACGTTCTGCAGGTTGTTGGCGCGCGCACCCTCGACCCGCAGCATCCGATCGGGGTCGACGGGTCGCCGCACGGCGGGCGTCGGGATCGTCTCGCGCCCCGACAGGTAGGCGCCGGTCAGCGACGTCGGGTGCTCGAGCAGCGCCTCGTAGCTGCCGGAGTGCACGACCTCGCCGCCCTGCTCTCCCGCGCCCGGGCCGATGTCGACGATCCAGTCGGCCGTGCGGATGGTGTCCTCGTCGTGCTCGACGACGATGAGCGTGTTGCCGAGGTCGCGGAGCGCCTCGAGCGTGCCGATGAGCTTGCGGTTGTCGCGCTGGTGGAGGCCGATCGAGGGCTCGTCGAGCACGTAGAGCACACCGGTGAGGCCCGCGCCGATCTGGGTGGCGAGGCGGATGCGCTGCGCCTCGCCGCCCGAGAGGGTCGCGGCCGCGCGCGAGAGCGACAGGTAGCCGAGCCCGACGCGGATGAGGAAGTCGAGCCGCGCGCGGATCTCGCGCAGCACGGCGGCGGCGATCGTCGCCTCGCGCTCGTCGAGGTCGAGGTGGTGCATGAACGCGTGCGCCTCCTCGAGGCTCAGGTCGGAGACCGTCGCGATCGAGCTGCCGTGGACGAGCACGCTCAGCACCTCGGGCCGCAGGCGCGCGCCGCCGCACTCGGGGCACGGCACCTCGCGCAGGTACTCGCCGTGCTTCGAGCGCACCCAGTCGCTGTCGGCCTCGGCGTGCTTGCGCTGGATGTAGGGCATGACGCCCTCGTAGCCCGAGGCGTACCGCAGCTGGCGGCCGTAGCGGTTGCGCCACTGCACCATGACGTTGCCCTCGGTGCCGTGCAGGATCACGCGGCGCACGTCGGCGTCGAGCTCGCTCCACGGGGTGTCGAGCGAGAAGCCCAGCTCGCTCGCGAGGCCTGCGAGCAGCCGCTCGAAGTACGTGTAGAGGCCCTTCCCGGACTGCGTCCACGGCAGGACGGCGCCCTCGCGGATCGAGAGCGACTCGTCGGCGATCACGAGCTCGGGGTCGGCCGCCATGCGCGTGCCGATGCCCGTGCACTCCGGGCAGGCGCCGAACGGCGCGTTGAACGAGAAGGTACGGGGCTCGATCTCGGTGAGCGCGACGGGGTGCCGGTTCGGGCACGACAGCTTCTCGCTGAAGATGCGCCGGCGGTCGTCGGCGTCGTCGTCGAGGTCGACGTAGTCGATCGTCACCAGACCGTCGGCGAGCCGCAGCCCCGTCTCGAGCGAGTCGGTGAGGCGCGACAGCATGCCGGGGTCGGCCACCATCCGGTCGATCACGACCGCGATGTCGTGCTTGACCTGCTTCTTGAGCGCGGGCGCGTCGGCGAGCTGCGTGAGCTCGCCGTCGATGACGGCGCGCGAGTAGCCGGTCGCGACGAGGTTGCGCAGCAGGTCGGCGAACTCGCCCTTCTTCTGCTGCACGACCGGCGCGAGGATCTGGAAGCGGGTGCGCTCGGGCAGGCCCATGAGCTCGTCGGCGATCTGCTGCACGGTCTGGCGCTGGATGCGCTCGCCGCACACGGGGCAGTGCGGCACGCCGATGCGGGCCCACAGCAGGCGCATGTAGTCGTGCACCTCGGTGATCGTGCCGACCGTCGACCGCGGGTTGCGGTTCGTCGACTTCTGGTCGATCGACACCGCGGGGCTCAGGCCCTCGATGAAGTCGACGTCGGGCCGGTCGACCTGGCCGAGGAACTGGCGCGCGTAGGCGGAGAGCGACTCGACGTAGCGGCGCTGGCCCTCGGCGAAGATCGTGTCGAACGCGAGCGACGACTTGCCGGAGCCGGAGAGCCCCGTGAACACCACGAGCGAGTCGCGCGGGATGCGCAGGTCGACGTCCTTGAGGTTGTGCTCGCGGGCGCCGCGGACGTGCAGCTCTGCCGTGCCCGAGGCGGTGCCCGAGGCGGTGCCCGAGGTGGTCGTGGGGGTCGTGGTCGTCACCTGAAGAGTCTACGAGCGGCCACCCACACGAGTCCCGCGCGTTCGCCCACGGCTCAGCGCTCGCCCGGCTGCAGTGCTCGCTCCGCTTCAGCCGCCGATGCGCGCGATGACCTCGTCGACCGCGACGCTCGCGCCCTGCTCGACGAGCCGCTCGAGCCTGCCGGCACGGTGCGCGGCCACGCGCGTCTCCATCTTCATGGCGTCGAGCACGACGACCTCCTCGCCCTCCACGACCTCGTCGCCGTCGGACACGAGCCACCGGACGACCGTTCCCGGCATGGGCGTGCGGAGCGCCGACGCATCCGGCGGCGCGGCCTCCACGGCGCCGGTCGGCTCGGCACCGCCGGGATGCGCGCCGGCAGGATGCGCACCGCCAGGATGCGCGCCGCCGGGATGCGCGCCGGCGGCGAGCGCGAGCAGTGCATCCGGCAGGCCCAGCACGACCCGCCTGCCGTTCACCTCGACGGCGATGCGGCGCAGCTCCCGAACCGTCGCCGGCGCGGCGCGCAGCTGCGGCTCGAGCCTCGGCATGAGCTCCGCCTCGATCCACTGCGTCGAGACGGCGAAGCCCTCGGTCGAGAAGTCCGGCTCGTCGAGCAGCGCGCTCCCGAGCGGCGCGACCGTGGCGACGCCCGTGACCTCGAGCTCGCGGAGCGCGCGGCGCAACCGCAGGAGCGCGGCGTCGCGGTCGGCGGCGTGCACGATCAGCTTCGCGATGAGCGAGTCGAACGCGGCCTCGACCACGTCGCCCGCCTCCACGCCGGCATCCCAGCGCACGCCCGGACCTCCCGGCGCCCGCAGCGCGGTGATCCGGCCGGGGCTCGGCAGGAAGCCGCGGCCGGGGTCCTCGGCGTTCAGCCGCAGCTCGATCGCGTGCCCGACGGGCTCCGGCGTCGAGGCGATCGAGGGGCCGAGGCCCTCGGCGATGCGCAGCTGCTCGCGCACGAGGTCGACGCCCGTGACCGCCTCGGTGACCGGATGCTCGACCTGCAGCCGGGTGTTGACCTCGAGGAACGCGATGGTGCCGTCGGCGCCGAGCAGGAACTCGACCGTGCCGGCGCCGCGGTACGCCACGGCCGCGCAGATGTCGCGGGCCGCCGCGTGGATGCGGGTGCGCTGCGCGTCGGTGAGGCCGGGCGCCGGCGCCTCCTCGACCAGCTTCTGCCTGCGACGCTGCAGCGAGCAGTCGCGGTCGCCGACGACCACCACGGCGCCGCGGCCGTCGCCGAGCACCTGCACCTCGACGTGCCGGGAGCGCTCGAGGAAGCGCTCGATGAAGCACTCGCCGCGCCCGAAGGCCGCGACGGCCTCGCGCGTGGCCGAGGCGAACGCATCCGGCACCTCGTCGAGCGTGCGCGCGATCTTCAGGCCGCGGCCGCCGCCGCCGAACGCGGCCTTCACGACCACCGGCAGCCCGTGCTCGCGGGCGAACGCGACGGCCTCGGCGGCGTCGGCGAGCGGCCGGTCGGTGCCGGCGGCGAGCGGTGCGCCCGCCTCCTGCGCGATGCGCCGCGCCGTCACCTTGTCGCCGAGCGCCTCGATGCTCTCGGGGGTCGGGCCGATCCAGGTGAGCCCTGCCGCCTCGACGGCGCGGGCGAACGCCGCGCTCTCGGAGAGGAAGCCGTACCCCGGGTGCACCGCGTCGGCGCCGGCGGTGCGGGCCGCGGCGAGCAGCGCATCGATGCTGAGGTACGTCTCGGCGGCGGTCGTGCCGGGCAGGGCGACCGCGTCGTCGGCGTGCCGCACGTGCATGGCGTCGGCATCCTGGTCGGCGTAGACGGCGACCGAGCGGTAGCCCGCCTCCGCGCAGGCGCGCACGATGCGCACGGCGATCTCCCCGCGGTTGGCGATCAGGATCGTCTCCACGGTGTCCCTCCGGTCGGTGTCCGGTCGATCGGTGCGGCGTCGGCGACGCGGAAGCGGATGCGAGCGCCCGGCGGCAGCTGGCCCGCGAGGTCGAGGTGCCGGTCGACGACCGCCGCGATGACGGGGTAGCCGCCCGTGAGCGGGCGGTCGGGCAGGAACAGCACGGGCTGGCCGTCGGGCGGCACCTGGATCGCCCCGGTCACCGCGCCCTCGCTGTCGAGCTCGCCGTCGAGCGCGCGATCCAGCGGCGTCGCGCCCTCCAGGCGGGCGCCGACGCGATCGGCGCGCGCGGTCACCGTCCACGGCTGCTCGGTCAGCGCGCGCAGCGCCGCGTCGGTGAACCACGCTGTGCGCGGGCCGAGCACGATGTCGAGCTCGACCTCCTCCCCCGCTCGCGGCAGCGGGATGCGCGGCGCCCGCGTGCGCTCGACCGCGGCGATGCCGGCGGCCGGGCCGCGCAGCGGCAGCACGTCGCCGGCGGCGAGCGGCGAGGGGCCGAGGTGCGCGAGCGTGTCGGTCGCGAGGCTGCCGAGCACGGGCTCGAGCGCGAAGCCGCCCCGCACCGCCAGGACCGCGCGGACGCCGTCGCGCACCGCGCCGATCCGGAGCTCGTCGCCGTCGTCGACGGCCACGGCGTGGCCGTGCTCGACGGGCACGGGATCGATCCCCGCGGCATCGATCCGCGCGGCATCGACGGCCGGCCCGCCAGCCGCGCCCTGCAGCGACGCGTCCACGAGCGCGCCGGTGAGGGCGACGACGGCGGGGCCGCGGAAGCGCAGCACCGCGCCGCCGCCCCCGAGCTCGAGGCCAGCCTCGCCGGGCGCGTTGCCGACCGCGCGGTTCGCCTCGCGGAGCGCGGCCCGGTCGGCGGTGCCGGAGGCGCCGACACCCTGCGCGGCCAGACCCGGTCTGCCGAGGTCCTGCACGAGCAGCTGCATGCCGGGTCGCACGACCTCGAGCGCGTGAGCGTCCACGACCGGCTGCCGCGCACGCGGCGCGACGGGAGGCAGGTCCACGAGCTCGCGCTCAACGCGCTCGAAGCGCACGGTCGCGCCCGGCGCGAGCAGCGCGGGCTGGGGCCGCGCGAGATCCCACAGCGGAGCGTCGGTGCGGCCGATCAGCTGCCAGCCGCCCGGGCTCTCGCGCGGGTAGACGCCCGAGAAGCGGCCCGCGAGCCCGACCGAGCCCGCCGGGATGCGCGTGCGCGGCGAGCGGCGGCGCGGCACGTCGAAGAGCGGGTCGTCGCCGACGAGGTAGGCGAAGCCGGGCGCGTAGCCCGTGAAGGCGACCGTCCAGGTCGCTGCCGCGTGCCGTGCGACCACCTCGGCCGGCGAGACGTCCAGCAGCGCCGCCACCTCCGCGAGGTCCTGGCCGTCGTACCGCACCGGGATCGTCGCCACCTCGCCGCTCGCGGCGGGGGCAACAGCCGGTTCGACGGCACCCACGAGCGCGGCGAGCGCGGCCGCGTCGATGCTGAGCGGATCGAAGCGCACGAGGACGGTGCGGGCCGCCGGCACGAGCTCTGTCACGCCGGGCAGCCGGGCCTCGCGAAGCGCGGGCAGCAGCCGCATGGCCTCCTGCAGGTCGGCGGCCTCGACGAGCAGCGCCGTGTCGGCAGCGGACAGGATCCGCGTCATCCGGTCGGCCCTGCGAATGGCGCGATCGTCACGCCGGCCGCCTCGAGCGTCGCGCGCGTCGCCTGCGCCATCGCGACCGCCCCTGCGCTGTCGCCGTGGACGCAGATCGACTGCGCGCGCACCGCGACGTCGCTCCCGTCGACGGCCTCGAGCACGCCCTCCTCGGCGAGCCGCACCATTCGCGCGGCGACCAGCACAGGGTCGTGCAGCACGGAGCCAGGCTCGCTGCGCGGGACGAGCGTGCCCTCCGGCGTGTACGCCCGGTCGGCGAAGGCCTCCGCCGCGATGGTGAGCCCCGCGCGCTCGGCGACGTCGAGCGCGGCGCCGCCCGCGAGCCCGAGCAGCACGAGCGAGGGACTGATCGCGCGGATCGCGGCGACGACGTCCTTCGCCTGCCGCTCGTCGCGCGCGATCGCGTTGTACAGCGCACCGTGCGGCTTCACGTACGCGACGGTGCCGCCGACAGCGCGGGCGAGCGCGTCGAGCGCGCCGAGCTGGTACTCGACGTGGGCCTGCAGCGTCGCCGAGTCGACGTCCATCGGGCGCCGGCCGAAGCCCTCCGGGTCGCGGTAGCCGGGATGCGCGCCGATCGTCACGCCGGCGGCGACGGCGGCCGCGAGCGTCGAGCGGATGCCCTCCGGCGTGCCGGCGTGGAAGCCGCACGAGACGTTGGCGCTCGTCACGACGCGCAGCATCGCCGCGTCGTCGCTCACGACCCGGTCGGGCTCGTTCTCGCCGAGATCGGCGTTGAGGTCGATGGTGGGCATGCTGCGGTCCTCCTGTTGGAGGGCATCATCGCAGGGTCGCCCGAGATCGCCCGCGCTCAGCTCGCCTCCTCGGCCCGGGACGGGCCTCGGCGTCAGGCCAGGCGGGGGCCCGAAAGGGCCCCCGCTCTAACTGGCCTGACGCATCTGGCGCAGGTCGCGCTTCAGGTCGTGCAGCTCGTCGCGGATGCGCGCGGCGAGCTCGAACTTCAGCTCCCCCGCCGCCTCCGTCATCTGCGCGGTGAGGTCGGCGATGATCGACTCGAGCTGCGTCGGTCCGTCCATCGCGGAGCGGTCGCGAGCGAGCCTGGGCGTGGGCGCGCCTCTGCGGCTGCCCTGCAGCAGCTCGTCGGTGTCTGCCTGCTCGCGCGAGAGCACCTCGGTGATGTCGGCGATGCGGCGGCGCAGCGGCGTGGGGTCGATGCCGTGCTCGAGGTTGTACGCGACCTGCACGGCTCGACGGCGGTCGGTCTCGTCGATCGCGAGGCGCATCGAGTCGGTGATCCGGTCGGCGTACATGTGCACCTCGCCGGAGACGTTGCGCGCCGCGCGCCCGATGGTCTGGATGAGCGAGGTCGAGGAGCGCAGGAAGCCCTCCTTGTCGGCGTCGAGGATCGACACGAGCGAGACCTCGGGCAGGTCGAGGCCCTCGCGCAGCAGGTTGATGCCGACGAGCACGTCGAACAGCCCCTGCCGCAGCTGCGTCAGCAGCTCGACCCGGCGGAGGGTGTCGACGTCGGAGTGGAGGTAGCGCACCCGCACGCCGGCCTCGGTGAAGTACTCGGTGAGCTCCTCCGCCATCTTCTTCGTGAGCGTCGTCACGAGCACCCGCTCGTCGCGCTCCGCTCGCACGCGGATCTCCTCGAGCAGGTCGTCGATCTGCCCCTTCGTCGGCTTCACCACGAGCTTCGGGTCGACGAGCCCGGTCGGGCGGATGATCTGCTCGACGACCGAGCTGGCGAGGCCCATCTCGTACTTGCCGGGGGTCGCCGACAGGTAGACCTTCTGCGGCGTGCGCTCGAGGAACTCGTCGAACTTGAGCGGTCGGTTGTCGAGCGCGCTCGGGAGTCGGAACCCGTGCTCGACGAGCGACCGCTTGCGGCTCGCGTCGCCCTCGTACATGGCGCCGATCTGCGGCACCGTGACGTGGGACTCGTCGATCACGACGAGGAAGTCGTCGGCGAAGTAGTCGAGCAGGCAGTGCGGCGGCTCGCCCGCCTCGCGGCCGTCGATGTGGCGCGAGTAGTTCTCGATGCCGGAGCAGAAGCCGATCTGCTCCATCATCTCGAGGTCGAAGGTCGTCCGCATCCGCAGCCGCTGCGCCTCGAGGAGCTTGCCCTCGCGCTCGAGCTGCTTGAGGCGCTCGTCGAGCTCGTCGCGGATGCGGTCCATCGCCCGCTGCATGCGCTCGTTGCCCGCGACGTAGTGGCTGCCGGGGAAGATCGAGACGGACTCGTGCGTCTGCAGCACCTCGCCGGTGAGCGGGTGGAGCGTCGTGATGGCCTCGATCTCGTCACCGAAGAGCTCGATGCGGATCGCGTGCTCCTCGTACATCGGGATGATCTCGATCGTGTCGCCCCGCACGCGGAAGGTGCCGCGCGTGAACGCGACGTCGTTGCGCTGGTACTGCATCGAGACGAAGCGGCGCAGCAGCGCCTGCCGGTCGATGCGCATGCCGACCTGCAGCGCGATCATCGCCTCGAGGTACTCCTCGGGCGTGCCGAGACCGTAGATGCACGAGACGGTCGAGACCACCACGACGTCGCGGCGCGAGAGCAGCGCGTTCGTCGCGGAGTGCCGCAGCCGCTCGACCTCGGCGTTGAGCGATGAGTCCTTCTCGATGAAGGTGTCGGTCTGCGGGATGTACGCCTCGGGCTGGTAGTAGTCGTAGTACGAGACGAAGTACTCGACGGCGTTGTTGGGCAGCAGCTCGCGGAACTCGTTCGCGAGCTGCGCGGCGAGCGTCTTGTTGTGCGCGAGCACGAGCGTGGGCCGCTGCACCTGCTCGACGAGCCACGCCGTGGTGGCGCTCTTGCCCGTGCCGGTCGCGCCGAGCAGCACCACGTCGGTCTCGCCGCGGCCGAGCGCCTCGCTCAGCTCGCGGATGGCCTTGGGCTGGTCGCCGGACGGGGTGTACTCGCTGATGACCTCGAACGGCCGGACGGCACGGGTCGGTTGCATGGCTCCAGCCTACGAGCGGCCGCCCACATCCTGGCTGGAGAGGCGCTCCCAGAGCGCGTCCGTCTGGGCGAGCGTGACCCGGAGGTCGCCGCCGGTCTCGACCACGGCATCCGCGATCGCGAGCCTGCGCTCGTCGCTCGCCTGCGACGCGACGCGGGCGCGCGCATCCGCCTCGGTCATGCCGCGCAGCTCGACGAGCCGCTGCACCCTGGTCTCCTCGGGCGCATGCGCCACCACGACGAGGTCCCATGGGTCGTCGGGTCGCGCCTCGACGAGCAGCGGGACGTCGTAGACCACCACCGCGCGCGGATCGGCGTCGAGCGCCGCCCGGAAGCGGCGAGCCGACTCCGCCGCGACAGCGGGATGCACGATGGCGTTCAGCGCGTGCCGAGCGCGCTCGTCGGCGAAGACGACCGCACCGAGGGCGGCGCGATCCAGCGACCCGTCCGGCCGCAGCAGCTCGTCGCCGAAGGCCTCGGCGATCGCCGCGAGCACGGGCATCCCGGGCTGCTGCAGCTCGCGCACGACCGCGTCGGCATCGACGACGACCGCGCCGTGCTCCGCGAGCCGGGCTGCGATCGTGGACTTGCCGGAGGCGATGCCGCCGGTGAGCGCGACGAGAGGCATGCCGAGAAGTCTGGCACGTCGTGCACGGCATGTCCTGAGGGAACCTCAAGCGACCCCTGTGCCCTGCACGTCGGCTCCTTGAGGCGCCGGTCATAGCCTCGCCGCAGCACGACCGTCCGACGGAAGGGAGGGGCCGTGGTCGCCATCCGGCGCATCGCCATCGCCCTGCTCGCCCTCAGCGGGATCGTGGCCGCGACCACCGCCGTCCTCTGGGGCGCCGCGCTCGCAGGACTGGCGCACACGTCGGTGATCGCGTCGGACGCCATGCGGCCCGCGTTCGCCGTCGGCGACCTCGTCATCTCGACGCCGTTGGCCACCGAGGAGCTGCGCCCCGGCGACGTCATCAGCCTCCCCACCGCCGGCGCACCCCAGCTCGTCACGCAGCGGGTGATCGAGATCACCCACCTCCCGGACGGCCAGTGGGCGATCGTCGCGTCGGCGGATGCCGACGGCCCAGCGCTCGCGGCGGAGCACATCGTCGGCGCGCAGGCGTGGGAGCCGACGCTGAGCGTCCCGGTGATCGGCGGGGTCGCGCGATCGGTGCTCGAACCCGAGCTCGGGCTGCCGCTGCTGGCCGTGTTCGGCCTGCTGGTGGCGGCCGCGATGCTCTGGCACGCGCCCCGCACACCGACGGCAAGGGCAGCATGAGCAGGTCCGGCGGCACGCCTGTCGGCGCTGTCGCACGTCGGCGCTACGATCGCACTCATGCACCGAGTCACGCGGTGCGGAACGTGGGAGACGCAATGGAGCAGGACGTCGCGGTCGTCATCGAGGATGGCGAGGACATCCGGGAGCTGCTCGCGCAGGTCCTGACGCAGGGCGGGTTCACCGTCCACACGGCCGCCGACGGGGCGACCGGCGTCGACCTCGTGCGCGAGCACGACCCGATCGTCGTCACGGTGGACGTCAACATGCCGGGCATCGACGGGTTCGAGACGGCCAGGCAGATCCGCAGCATCAGCACCGCCTACCTCGTGATGATCACGGCGCGCGGCGACGAGATCGACACGCTCGTCGGCCTCCAGACGGGCGCTGACGACTACATCGTGAAGCCGTTCCGGCCGCGCGAGCTGCGCGCCCGGATCGAGGCGATGATGCGCAGGCCGCGCTCGCTCGCCTCCTCCCACCCCTCGGCGCACCAGCCCGCGATGCCGGCGGCCGCGCCCGCTTCCGTGCCCGAGCCCGTGTCGCTCGTCACCTCCCCGGTGCCGGTCACGCATCCCGGATCGACGCCGTGGCTCGAGGACGAGGCCGATGCGATGCCGCTCGAGCACCGCGGGCTCCGCCTCGAGCCCGGCGCTCGGGTCGTCGAGCTCGAGGGCGCCGAGGTCGAGCTCACCCGCAGCGAGTTCGACATCCTCCGGATGCTGCTCGGCTCCGGCAGGCGCGTCGTGAGCAAGCTGCAGCTCGCCGGCATGCTGCGCGGCGAGCGCGGCGAGCCCGACCACTACCTGAGCGAGCACGACGCGCGCGCGATCGAGGTGCACGTCGCCAACCTGCGGAGGAAGCTGGGCGAGTCGCCCTCGGAGCCGCGCTGGATCGAGACCGTGCGCGGCGTCGGCTACCGCAGGACGGCCTGACCGCCGCGATCGGCCTCGTCCGCGTCGTCGTCCTCGCCGGCGACCACGACCGACACGTCGTCGCTCGCGATCGCGCGCTTCGCGGCCGCGCGCGCCGCGTCGAGCAGCGTCTCGCGGTCGTAGCCGCTCGTGCTCGTCACGCTGAGCCCCATGCCGATCGGCGGGATGACGGGCACCCCGGCCGTGCGCAGCTGGTCGAGCATCGCGCGGTGCATGCGCGACGCGAGCTGTCGCGCCTCCGCCGGTGACGCCGGCTGGAAGGCGAGCATGAGCTTGCCCTCGTCGTCGGTGCCCATGGCTGCCGTGGTCGGCGACAGCCGGCGCACGGCAGCGCGCGCCGCCTGCCGAACGTGCTCCGCCTCGTCGGCGCCGAAGGCGGTCGAGATGCGGCCGAGCGCGTCGATCCTCACCACGAGCACCGCGAACAGCTCCGCGCGGCGGTTCGCGCGCATGAGCCTGCCGCCCAGCACGCGCACGAACGACGGCTCCAGCAGCACGCCGTCGGGCGCGATCGCCATGAGGGTCGAGTCCTCGGTGCCCCGCAGCCGCACCTGCTCGGCGCGCAGCACCGAGGTGAGGACCACGATCAGGATCGTGAGGCAGATCGTGACGATGCCGACGAGCCCGCTGCTGAGCCAGGTCGCGAAGACGGGATGCTGGACGCCGAGCACCAGGGCGGCGATGCACCGGGCGAGCTGGAACGCGGCAGCGACGCCGAGCGTGACGCTCAGGCCGATCGCGGTGCCGGTGCGTCGCATCGCGCCCTGCGTCGCCTCGAACGCGCCGAGCGCCAGGAACGCCGCGTTCGCCGCGAACACGACGGGCGAGCCGGACCAGTCGCCCGCCACCGATCCCTCGAGCAGCACGACCACGGCGATGAGGGCGGATGCCGCGAAGACCGCTGCCGCCGAGCGGCGCAGCCGGTGGCCGTTGTACGTGCGGCAGCCGAGCCACAGCAGCCCGAGGGCGGCGACCCACGCCGCGTTGCCGACGGCGACGAGCCACCACGACGCCTCGCTGCTCACGACGCGCAGGAGGTAGGCCTCCGTGGCGATCATGCCGCCGATGAAGCCGAGCGCCCACACCCGGCCGGCTCGGTCGTCCTTCCGCAGCATCGTCTCGAGCACGAACGCGCCGCCGGCGACGTGCATGACGACGGCGCTGAGGAACTGGATCGTGCTCGCATCGAGTGTCATGCCATGGCTCCTCGCCGGACGAGCGGCAGCCGGACGACGAACGTCGCTCCGCCGCCGGGTTCGCTCTGCACCGTGATCTCTCCCCCGTGGGCGCGCACGAGGTCGCGGCTGATCGCGAGCCCGAGCCCGTTGCCGGGCGACATGTTGCCGACCGGGGCGGCACGGAAGCGGCGCTCGAAGAGCCGCGGCAGCGCATCCTCGGCGATGCCGGGACCGTCGTCGCGCACCACGAGCCACGCGTGCTTGTCGTCGCACGTCACGCCGACCTCGATGAGGCCGTCGCCCGTGTGGTAGCTGACGGCGTTGCCGACCAGGTTGTCGACCACCTGGCGCAGTCGCAGCGGATCGATGTCGGCCTCGACCGTCTCGATGCCCGAGGTGTCGATGCGGATGTTGCGGGCAGCGGCCCGCGGCTCCATCGACTCGACCGACGCCTGCACGACCCGCGCGATGTCCTCGCGCTCGAGCGTGACGTCGAACCGACCTGGCCCGTCGCCCGTGGCGGCGAGCACGTCGCCGATGATGACGAGCAGCCGCGAGGCGTTGCGCTCGGCGATCTCGAGGCTGCGGCGTGCCTGCGGCCCCACATCGCCACCGTCGAGGGCGAGGTCGAGGTGGCCGAGCACGCTCGTGAGCGGTGTGCGGAGCTCGTGCGACACGGAGGCGACGAGCTCGTCGCGCATCTGGCCGGCGAGCTGCTCGGCGGTCACGTCGCGGGTGATGAGGATGGCGCCCGCGTCGGCGCCGTCGACGTCGACGAGGCGGCGAGCGGTCGACTGCAGCGCGCGCCGGCTCTCGCCGGGCCGTCCCTGCCAGCACAGCACGTTCTCGAAGACCTCGCCGCGGCGCGCCCTGGCCGCGGGCGACTGGCCGCGCTCGATCGGCGTCACGCCGTCGGCGCCGTAGAGCTCGACCGACTCGTCGAAGGCGTTGAGGCGCAGGTGGGCGTCGTTCTCGACCAGGATCGAGCCGTCGGCGCCGATCCGGACGACGCCGAAGTCGACGGCGTCGAGCACCTCGCTCACGGCGTCCTCCTGCCGCCTGGCGCGCTCGACGGCGTGGTCGAGGTAGGAGGCCTGCTCGTCGAGCAGCGCGCGCTGGGCGGCAGCTCGGCGGGCAGCGACGTAGGCGACGATGGATGCGGCGGTGAAGGCGAGCGGGCCGAGGTAGGTCTGCACCGGGTTGACGATCTCGTTGACCAGCAGGTGCGCCGTCCAGAACAGCACCGACGCGCCACCGGCGCCGATCACGAGCCCGCGCCAGCCGCCGACGGTCGCGAGCCACGTGGCCGGCACCATCCACAGCAGCCAGAGCTCGGAGTCGGGGTCGCCCATCTGCAGCAGGAAGATCGCGAGCAGGTCGCCGATCGGCACGATCGAGATCCACCGCGGGTGCACGCGGTTCCAGGGCACGACGAGCGCGAGCACCGTGAGGGCGAACAGCACCAGCATGCCGACGAACAGCAGGTCGCCCGCGGTGAGCTCGCCGACCACCACCACGAGGCCGCACGCGACGAGGCACGCGGCGGCCAGCAGCAGCTGGTTCACCGCCGTGGCGCGCTCGCGAGTGCGATCAGGGCGCACCGCGTCGGTGCGACTCACCGTGACAGCCGCGTCCATAGCAAGACGCTATCGCCCCCGCGACCCTTCTCGGCGCACGCCGGGCCCTGACGGCTACGATCGCCGCGAGCGGCTTCGTGCGCCGCCGGATCGGAGGCACCGTGCTGGAGTTCCTGACCGGCTCGGGGCTGGCCGCGGCCGCCGGCATGAACGCGTACATCCCGCTGCTCGTCGTCGGGGTCGCGAACCGCTTCTTCCCGGATGCGCTGCAGCTGCCCGACGGGTGGGCGTGGCTGTCGAACGGCTGGGTGCTCGGCATCGTCGCGGTGCTGCTCGTGGTCGAGGTGGTCGCCGACAAGATCCCGGCGGTCGACAGCGTCAACGACGTGCTGCAGTCCGTCGTGCGGCCGACGGCCGGCGGACTCGTGTTCGGGTCGTCGTCCACCGCATCCACCGTGGCGGTGACGGATCCGGCGGCGTTCTTCGCCTCCAACCAGTGGGTGCCGATCGTCGTGGGCGCCGTCATCGCGCTCACCGTGCATGTCGGCAAGTCCATGACGCGCCCCGCGGCGAACGTCGCGACTGCGGGCACGGCCGCGCCGGTGGTCTCGACGATCGAGGATGTCGGCGCGATCGGCATCTCGCTGCTCGCGATCGTCGCGCCCGTGCTCGTGCTCGTCGCGCTCGCGCTTTTCGCACTCCTGGGGTGGTCGCTGTGGCGCACCGCGAGGAGGCGCCGCAACGCCGACCTGCGCTCCGCCACGCAGCGGCTCGCGGACTCCTAGGCGGCGGGCTGCGCGGCCGAGGTCTGCTCGGGGACGGCGGGGACCGCCTCCATCCGCCACGCGCCGCGCCAGCGGACGACCCGGCCCTGGGCGTCGCGCTCGGCGATCGCGTGCTCGTGGCTCGATCCCATGCCGGTCGCGGCCGCGATCCGCACCCGGTCGTCCCCCTCGGGGGTGAGCACGTCGACGGCCTGCAGCGGGTCGGGCGCGGTCGGCGCGATCGCGAGCAGCCGGCCGCCGAGCTCGACGACGTCGACGCGCCCCCAGATGCTCGAGAACGAGCCCTCGAACGAGCGCAGGAGGGCGAGCGCGCCCGAGTCGCCACTCCGCGCGGGACCACTGGGCTCGAGCGCCGCGTCGGCCTCGAGCCCCCGGTCGTCGAGCCCAGCGTCGTCCCCCAGCGCCGTGCCGACGATGCGCGCGACGCCCACGGCGAGCTCCTCCGCCCCGCCGTCGATCGCGTTCGTGAGCACGCTCACCACGACGTCGCGCTCGGCGTCGACGAGCGTGCGCGTCGCCTGCCCCGTCCACGCGCCGCCGTGGCCGACCCACGTGCGGCCGTCGATCTCGCGCAGCATGAGCCCGAGGCCGTAGCCGGCCGTGCCGCCGTCTCGACCCGTCGTCGACCAGAGCTGCTGCCGCATCCGTCGTCGGCTCGCCGCGAGCAGGAGCCGGTCGTCGGCGTCGGCGACCGTGCGCAGCACGTCGGAGAGCTCTGCCGCGGTCGAGAGGGCGCCGGTCGCCGCGGCGAGCGCGCCCGTGGCGGGGCTGCCGAGCGGCGTCCGCTCCCGGTGCGAGTGCAGGGCGGAGTGCCCGGCGACCAGCGGGCCGTCGCCGCCGACATCGGCGCGCGTCGCGGCGAGCCCGAGCGGTTCGACGACCAGCGCGTCGAGCGCGTCGGCGTAGTCGGTGCCCGTGACGGCCTCGATCACGAGCCCGAGCAGGCCGAATCCGATGTTCGAGTACTTGAACTCCGTGGACGCCGGCACACGCTGGACGCCGGCGCGCGCGAGGTCGAGCAGTCGCTCGGCGTCGGGGAAGTCGCCGGCGAGGTGCCAGAACGCGACGTCGTCGCCGTCGCGGACGGCGCCGCCGCCGTGCGAGAGCAGCTCGCGCACCAGCAGCCCGCCGGCATCGGTGCCGCGGATCGCCTGCACGTGCTGCTGCGCCTCGTCGTCGAGCCGCAGCCGGCCGGCGTCGACGAGCCGCATGGCGGCGATCGCGGCGAGCGCCTTCGAGTGCGAGGCGATGCGGAAGCGGTGCGCGGGGGTGAGCGCCTCGCCCGTCGCGGCGTCGGCGGTGCCGTGCGCGGCGTCGAGCAGCAGCTCCCCGCCGACCCGGACGGCGACCTGCACGCCGGGGATGGCGAGGCGCCAGCGGCGGTACGCGAGCCAGCGGTCGGCGTAGTCGAGGGCGTGCGTGAGCGACTCGTGAGCTGGCATGCCCCGATCCTCGCACGCCGCGCATCCGCCGGACGCGAAGCGGGCCGCACCCCTGAGGGTGCGGCCCGCTGTCGTGGTGGGTGCTACTCGGCCGAGCCGGTGAGCTTCTCGCGGAGCGCCGCGAGAGCCTCGTCGTCGGCGAGCGTGCCGGCGCCGGACTCCTCGGTCGAGCCGCCGAACGACGAGGCGCCCGAGGGCACGTCGCTCGAGTGGAGCTCGGCGTCGCGAGCAGCGGCGACCTGCGCCTTGTGCGCCTCCCAGCGCGTCTGCGCTGCGGCGTACTCGGCCTCCCAGGCCTCGCGCTGAGCCTCGAAGCCTTCCTTCCACTCGTTCGTCTCGGGGTCGAAGCCCTCCGGGAACTTGTAGTTGCCCTGCTCGTCGTACTCGGCGAGCATGCCGTAGAGCGCCGGGTCGAAGTCGGTGCCGTCGGGGTCGACGCCCTCGTTCGCCTGCTTGAGCGAGAGCGAGATGCGGCGACGCTCGAGGTCGATGTCGATGATCTTCACGAAGACCTCGTCGTTGACCGCGACGACCTGGTCGGCCGTCTCGACGTGCTTCGACGACAGCTCCGAGATGTGCACGAGGCCCTCGATGCCGTCAGCGACGCGCACGAAGGCGCCGAACGTGACGAGCTTCGTGACCTTGCCCGGTGCGACCTGGCCGATGGCGTGGGTGCGGGCGAAGATCTGCCACGGGTCCTCCTGCGTCGCCTTGAGCGACAGCGAGACGCGCTCGCGGTCGAGCTCGACGGTGAGGATCTCGACGGTGACCTCCTGGCCGACCTCGACGACCTCCGACGCGTGCTCGATGTGCTTCCACGAGAGCTCGGAGACGTGCACGAGGCCGTCGACGCCGCCGAGGTCGACGAACGCACCGAAGTTGACGATCGACGAGACGACGCCCTTGCGGACCTGGCCCTTCTGGAGCGACTGCAGGAACTGGCCGCGCGAGGCCGACTGGGTCTCCTCGAGCAGCGCACGGCGCGACAGCACGACGTTGTTGCGGTTCTTGTCGAGCTCGAGGATCTTCGCCTCGATCTCCTGGCCGAGGTACGGCGTGAGGTCGCGGACGCGGCGGAGCTCGATGAGCGACGCCGGCAGGAAGCCGCGCAGGCCGATGTCGACGATGAGGCCACCCTTGACGACCTCGATGACCGTGCCGGTGACGACGCCGTCCTCGTCCTTGATGCGCTCGACGTCGCCCCAGGCGCGCTCGTACTGCGCACGCTTCTTGGAGAGGATCAGGCGACCCTCCTTGTCCTCCTTCTGGAGGACGAGCGCCTCGACGGTGTCGCCGACCTCGACGACCTCCGTCGGGTCGACGTCGTGCTTGATGGAGAGCTCGCGCGAGGGGATGACGCCCTCGGTCTTGTAGCCGACGTCGAGAAGGACCTCATCGCGGTCGATCTTGACGACGGTGCCCTCGATGAGGTCGCCGTCGTTGAAGAACTTCAGGGTCTTCTCAACGGCGGCCATGAAGTCATCGGCCGAGCCGATGTCGTTCACAGCGACCTGCTTGGGAGCCGTGGTCGTTGCAGTGGTCATAGAGTTCAAGGTGCCTTGTTGGGGGTATCGGGCCGGAGGGCATGCGGATGCCCATCCAGCGTTTCGGATTGGGTGCGTCACCACACGAGTGACCCAGCAAGCCTACACCTGGCCCGCCAGCACCGACAACCGACGCCGACCCCGCCGCCGCCGCGCGCATCCCTCGCACCGGGACCCCCTCCACCAGCGGGGACCCGGTGCACCGGGTCGCTCCCGGTGGAAGGGGTCCCCGAGACGGATGGGTTCGCGATCAGCCCCTGAGGACCGCCTCCCGCAGCGTGTCGAGGCCGACGCCGCCGATGTTGAGCACGCGCGAGTGGAAGCGCTTGAGGTCGAACGCGTCGCCCTCCGCCTCCTTCGCGGCGTCGCGGATCTGCTCGAAGATGCGCTGGCCGATCTTGTACGACGGCGCCTGGCCGGGCCAGCCGAAGTAGCGGTTCACCTCGAAGCGCACGAACGGCTCGTTCATGTTGACGTTCGACTTCATGAACTCGAACGCGTAGTCGAAGTCCCACTCCCCCGTGCCGTCGAGGCGCGGCTTGCCGAGGTGCACGCCGATGTCGAGCACGACGCGTGCCGCGCGCATCCGCTGGCCGTCGAGCATGCCGAGCCGGTCGGCCGGGTCGTCGAGGTAGCCGAGCGACTGCATGAGGCGCTCGGCGTAGAGCGCCCAGCCCTCCGCGTGGCCGGAGGTGCCGGCGAACGCTCGGCGCCACAGGTTGAGCTGCGCGCGGTTGTAGGTGGCCTGCGCGATCTGCAGGTGGTGGCCCGGGACGCCCTCGTGGTAGACGGTCGTCAGCTCGCGCCAGGTGTCGAACTCGGTGACGCCCTCGGGCACCGACCACCACATGCGGCCGGGGCGCGAGAAGTCGTCCGCGGGACCCGTGTAGTAGATGCCGCCCGTCTGGGTGGGCGCGATCATGCACTCGAGCGCGCGGATCGGCTCGGCGATGTCGAAGTGGGTGCGGCCGAGCTCGTCGATCGCGCGATCGCTCGTCTCCTGCATCCACGCCTTGAGCGCATCCGTGCCGTGCAGCTTGCGGCTCGGGTCGCCGTCGAGGTGCGCGATCGCCTCCTGCACCGAGGCGCCCGGCTTGATCTCGTTCGCGATCGCCTCCTGCTCGTCGCGCATCCGCTCGAGCTCCTCGATGCCCCACGCATAGGTCTCGTCGAGGTCGACGTCGGCACCGAGGAAGCGGCGCGACATGAGCGAGTAGAAGTCGCGGCCCACAGCGTCGACGCGGTTCGCGGACGCCGCGAGCTCCCCACGCAGGAACTCGGCGAGCCTGCCGTGCGCCTCGGTCGCGACGGCGGCGGCCTCGGCGAGGTCGGAGCGCAGCGACGACGGCAGCTCGGCGTCGCCGGCCTTCGCCGTCTCGGCGAGCTCGTGGAAGAAGCCGGCGCCAGGGCGGTAGTCGGCGAACTGCTCGAGCACGTTGTCGATCTGACGGCCAGCGGGGGTGTTGCCGGTCGCGACGCCGTTGCGCAGCGACGCGATGTAGCCGTCGATCGCGGCCGGCACGTTGCGCATGCGCTCGGCGATCGTCGCCCAGTCGTCCTCCGAGCCGGTCGACATGAGGTCGAAGATGTCGCGGATGCCGGTGGCGGGGCTCGCGAGGTTGTTGAGGTCGCGGTCGCCCCATCCGGACGCCTCGACGTCGAGCTCGAGCTGCAGCTCGCGCGACAGGTCGGTCTTCGTCACCCAGTCGATGTCGTCGACGGGCTCGGCTGCCGAGAGGCTCGCGAGCGTCTCGCTCGCGAGGGCGGCGCTCGCGGCGCGACCGTCCGGGGAGTAGTCGCCGAAGCCCGCCTTGTCGCCCTCGAGGCCGACGTAGACGTTGATCTCCGGGTTGAGCACCGCCGCGCGGTGGACGTAGTCCTCGGCGATGCGGTCGATGTCGGTCTGCGGGCGCGAAGGGGCGCCGACGTTGGCGTCAGTCATGGCCACAGCCTAGAGCGGACCGGGCCGATTCCCGCTCAGGCGAGCGCGCGCATCACGTCGCGCTCGAACAGCTCGATGCCGTCCTGCTCGAACGCGACCTCTGGCATGTACGCGATGAGCGTGCCGAGTCCCGCCTCGCGCAGCGCGCCGACGTGGTCGATCACCTGCTGCGGTGTGCCGACGACCGCGCCGCGCGTCGAGAAGCCCGTGCCGGCGTGCTCGGCGCGCATCGCCGAGTCGGCGCGCGCGTTCACCTCGTCGACGACGCGGCGGGCCTCGGCCTCGGTCTCGCGCACGACGATGTTGAGGTTCGAGGTGAGCCGCACCTCCGCCGGGTCGCGCCCCTCCTTGTCGAGGTGGCCGAGCAGCACGTCGCGCTTCCGCGCGAACTGCTCGGGGCCGCCGCCGAAGTTCGTCGCGTCGGCCCACTTCGCGGCGTAGCGGAGCGTGCGCTGCTCGCCGCCGCCGGCGATCCAGGTGGGGATGCGCGGGCGGCCGTCGCGGCCGCGCTGCAGCGGCTGCGGGCGGCAGATGGCGCCGTCGACCGTGAACGACTGCGACTCGAGCGTCGCCTCGCCGTCGGCCCACAGTCGCTGGATGATCTGCACGCCGTCGCGGAGCGCCGAGATGCGGTCGCCGACGCCCGGGAAGCCGTAGCCGTAGGCGCGCCACTCGTGCTCGTACCAGCCGGCGCCGATGCCGAACTCGAGCCGGCCGCCGGAGATGAGGTCGACGGTCGCGGCGATCTTCGCGAGCAGCGCCGGGTTGCGGTAGCCCATGCACGTGCACATCTGGCCGAGGCGGACGCGCGAGGTGCTCGCGGCGAGCGCGGCCATGAGCGTCCACGCCTCGTGCGTCGCCTCGTCGGTCGGCTGCGGCGTGGTGTGGAAGTGGTCGTAGACCCAGATCGAGTCCCACGCGCCGGCATCCGCGCGCTGGGCGACCTCGAGCATCCGCTGCCACTGGTCTGCCGGGTCGATGCCGACGAGGTCGAGGCGCCAGCCCTGGGGGACGAAGAGGCCGTACTGCAGTGTGCTCGCGGGCATGGGGCAAGCCTAGGGGCGCAGGCTGCGTACCGACGGCCGCACCGCGCGGCAGCGGGCTGCGTCGGCGTCAGGCGAGCCAGCGCCCGTCCGTCATCAGCTGCCGCTCGTCCAGCTCCTCGACCTCGCGCCACGCCTGGATGCTCCGCGGCCGCACGCGGTACCACCGCATCCGGCCCCGCGACTCGCGTGGGTCGAAGCCGGCGCGGGCGGCGAACGCTCCCGCGCGCTCCGCCGGCAGCTCGTCGAGGTCGAGCGGCTCGACGTCGCCGTCGATCATCGTCACGTCGCGCACGAGCCCGATGCCGAGGCGGATGGACCCCGTCGCCTCGAGGTTGCGCCCCGTCGGGCTCGCCGGCGAGGTCGCGAGCAGGATCGTCTCGCCGTCCCAGTGGAACGACAGCGGCACGAGGTGCGCCACGCCGTCGGCCGATGCCGTCGCGACCCAGAGATCGACGTCGTGCTCGAGCCGGCGCTCGACGTCCCGGCGCCGCTCGGCAGGGGTGCGTGCGGGCTCGCGCTGACCGATCGCCATGCGCACCACGCTAGGCGGCGACAGGGCCGCGCGCACCACTCCTCCGCGACGGCCACGCTTCTGCCCGCTGCCGCGCGCGCGGGGCTCGAGCGGCAGCGCCCGGCTCAGTGGGCCGCCGCGTCCCAGTTGGGGCCGACGCCGACCTGCACCTCGAGCGGCACCGACAGGTCGGCAGCGCCGCCCATCTCGGCGCGCACGATCGCCTCGAGCGCCTCCCGCTCCCCCGCGGCGACCTCGAACACGAGCTCGTCGTGCACCTGCAGCAGCATGCGGGAGCCGAGCCCCTCGTCGGTGATGCGACGGTCGATCGCGATCATGGCGCGCTTGATGATGTCGGCGGCCGAGCCCTGGATGGGCGAGTTGAGCGCCTGCCGCTCGGCGCTCTCGCGCAGCACGCGGTTCGACGACGTGAGGTCGGGGAACGGGCGGCGGCGGCCGAAGATCGTGGTCGTGTAGCCGTCGTCCTTCGCCTGCATGACGACGCCGCGCAGGTAGTCGCGGATGCCGCCGAAGCGCTGGAAGTAGTCGAGCATGAGCTGCTTCGCCTCTGCCTGCGAGATGCGCAGCTGCTTCGAGAGCCCGAAGGCGCTCAGCCCGTAGGCGAGGCCGTAGCTCATGGCCTTGACCTTGACGCGCTGCAGGGCCGTGACCTCGCTCGGCTCGACGCCGAAGATGCGGCTGCCGACGAAGCGGTGCAGGTCCTCGCCCGAGAGGAACGCCTCGATGAGGCCCTCGTCGCCCGAGAGGTGCGCCATGATGCGCATCTCGATCTGCGAGTAGTCGGCGGTCAGCATCGTCTCGAACTCGGGGCCGTGCGCGAACGCCGAGCGGATCTCGCGGCTCACCTCGGTGCGCACGGGGATGTTCTGCAGGTTCGGGTCGTTCGACGACAGCCGGCCGGATGCCGACCCGGTCTGGTCGTAGCGCGTGCGGATGCGTCCGTCGTCCTGGATCGCCTTCAGCAGCGACTCGATGATCTGCGCGAGCTTCATCGTCTCGCGGTGCTGCAGCAGCAGCCCCAGGAACGGGTGCGGGTTCGTCTCCTGCAGGTCGGCGAGCGACTGCGCGTCGGTCGAGTAGCCGGTCTTCGTCGCCCTGGTCTTCGGCATGTCGAGCTCCTCGAAGAGCACCGACTGCAGCTGCTTGGGGCTGCCGAGGTTCACCTCGCGACCGATCACGGCGTAGGCGGCCTCGGCATGCCCTGCCGCCTGCTCGCGCATCTGGTCGAGAATGCGCTGCAGCACCGGGCGGTCCATGTGCACGCCCTGGCGCTCCATCCGCACGAGCACGGGCATGAGCGGCAGCTCGATGTCGTCGAGCACGCCGAGCGTGCCGGGGTCGAGCCGCGGCCGCTGGGCGCGCGCGAGCTCGCCGGTGAGCCACGCGACGGTGCCGAGCTCCTCCGGCTCGATCTCGGGCACGAGCTGGTTCGGGTCCGGCGCCGGCAGCGTGGCGCCCAGGAGCGCCTCGGTCTGCCAGTCGAGCTCGAACGTCTTCGGCGGCGCGGTCGGCGTCTGCAGCCACGCGCCGACGCGGGTGTCGTGGGCCGCGCCGCCGAGCGAGAGCCCCGCGCGCTCGAGCACCTTGATCGACGCCTTCACGTCGTGGAGCGCCTTCGGGGCATCGGACGCGAGCCACTCCACGAATCCGTCGTAGTCGCCGGTGCCGGCCTTGTAGGGCACGTAGGCGCTCGCACCCTCGGTCGCGACGCCGAAGCCGCCGATGCCGCCGGTGCCGTCGGGGGCGAGCGCGACCGCGACGGTGCCCTTCGCGCGGCTCAGCCACAGGTCGAGCTCCTCGTCGACGAGCTTCTGCACGGCGGGGGCCTGCACCTCGGGCTCGAGCGGAGCGGCGGCCTCGCCGCTGCCCTCCTGCTTCAGCACCCGGTCGAGCAGGGTGCGGAACTGCAGCCGCTGGAACACGTCGCGCAGCTTCGCCTCGTCGACCTGTCCGCGCGTGAGGGCCTCGGGGCTGACCCCGAGGTCGACGTCGGTGAGCAGCTTGTTGAGGCGGCGGTTGCGCTCGGCGCGCTCGCGCTGCTCGCGCAGGTTGTTGCCCACGACGCCCTTGATCTCGTCAGCGTGCGCGAGCAGGTTCTCGAGCGTGCCGTACTGCGAGATCCACTTGACGGCGGTCTTCTCGCCGACCTTGTCGATGCCGATGAGGTTGTCGCTCGACTCGCCGACGAGCGCCGCGATCTCGGGGTACTGCTCGGGCTCGATGCCGTAGCGCTCGCGCACCGTCTCGGGCGTGTAGTGCTTCAGCTCGGAGACGCCGCGCACCGAGGGGTAGAGCAGCGTCACGTCGTCGTTGACGAGCTGGATGGTGTCGCGGTCGCCCGAGACGACGAAGACGTCCATGCCGGCCTTGCGGCCCTCGACCGAGAGGGTCGCGAGGATGTCGTCGGCCTCGTAGTCCTCCTTCGAGAGCGTGCGCACGCCCATCGCGTGGAGCGCCTCCTCGAGCAGCGGCACCTGGCCCTTGAACTCCTTCGGCGTCTCGTCGCGCGTGCCCTTGTACTCGGCGTACTCGCGGGTGCGGAACGAGAAGCGGGAGATGTCGAACGCGACCGCGAGGTGCGTCGGCTTGTGGTCCTGCAGCAGTTTGAGGAGCATCGACAGGAACCCGTGGATGGCGTTCGTGTGCTGCCCCTCCGAGTTGACGAAGTTCTCGAGCGGCAGGGCGAAGAACGCCCGGAACGCGAGGGAATGGCCATCGATGACCATGAGGGTAGGCTTCGTGTCCGACACGGCAGTCAGCCTAGCCGTCGCATCCGACACGACTTCCGGGAGCCCACGTGACCCAGCTCGACGCGCAGACGCAGGCGGTGCTGGAGGCGCAGGGCGAGCGGCCCGGCGGGGAGCTCGCCCAGAAGATGGGCATCGAGTTCGTGAAGCTGTCTGCTGATCACTCGATCGCGCGCATGCCCGCGGTCGGCAACCGGCAGCCGGTCGGCTTCGTGCACGGCGGCGCGTACTGCGTCATTGCCGAGACGCTCGGCTCGGTGAGCGCGAACATCCACGCGGGCGAGGGCCGCTACGCCGTGGGCGTCGACCTCAACGCCACCCACACCCGGTCGATCGAGAGCGGATGGGTGACGGCAGAGTGCCGCGCGATCCACCTGGGCGGCTCGATGACGGTGCACGAGATCGTCTGCACCGACGACCAGGGCCGCCGCGCCTCGACCATCCGCATCACGAACTTCATCAAGCGCCGACGCTGACGCGCCGCCCCCGCTCCCGCAGCGCAGCCCGCACCTCCCGCACCTGAGTGGCGCCTCCCGCACCTGAGTGGCGCCTCCCGCACCTGAGTGGCGCCTCCCGCACCTGAGTGGCGCCTGCCGCGGCTGGGTGGCGCCTCCCGCGGCTGAGTGGCGCACCCCACGCGGCTCGCGGCTCGCGCCTCCGAGTGGCGCAGTCCCTCAGGCTGCGGTCCACGAGGCGTAGCGCTGGTACGCCGCGACGATCTGGCGGAGGATCTCCTTTCCGCCGTCCAGCAGGTCGTCCTTGGTGACGACGATGACGTGCCAGCCGAGCGCCCTCAGCTTCTCGAGCCGGATGCGGTCGCGCTCCTGCTGTGCAGGATCCGCGTGATGGTCGCCGTCGTACTCGACGCCGAGCTTGAGTCGGGGCCAGCTCAGGTCAAGTCGGGCGACGAATGCACCGGTCGCGTCGAAGACCTCGTGCTGAAGCGTCGGTGCTGGCAATGCGCCGATGATCAGGAGACGTAGCAGCGACTCACGGGGTGACTCGGCCCCTACGCGGACGAGTGCGAGCGCTCGGCGGGCCCGTTGGAGCCCCCGCGCACCGTCGTAGCGCCGCAGTGCACCCATCAGCTCCTCCACCGTCAGCGGCGCCCGCCGCTTCGGCGACACGAGCCAGTCGCCAACCGCGACCAGCTCCTCGAGGCTCAGCATTGTCGCGAGGTGGACGAATGTGTCGGCTCTGGCCTCGACGCGCATGCCGTCGACCACTTCGACCGCCGCCTTCAGACGATGGCCGACCACCCCGGGACGCTGCATCCGCGAGCGCCCGGTCGGTGATGCGAGATGGACGCACGCCTCGCGCTCGAAGCGAGCGGGCAGTGGCATGCCATGGATGCGAGCGGCAGTCGTGTGGGAGAAGAACTGGTCATCCTGGGCGAGCACGCGCACCGCCTCGAAGAGCGCCCGCCCCTCGTCACCGACCGCTGCCGTGATTCGGGCTCCCCGAGCGGGAGCCGTGAACGCCATCGAGCGAAGCTCCGCCGCAGAGTAACCGCGCTCGAGCCCCTCTCTGATCGTGAAGCCGTGAGGACTGAGCATGCCGAGCATGGTGACGGCATCCTGTTGTTGCCCGCCGAGGCGTCGCGACGGACTGTGCAGAAGGTGGGTCGGGGGCACGCGGCCCAAGAGGGCAGCACCGCATATGTGCCGGAGGCGCCATTGACGCCGCCAGGCGCCACTCAAGCGCGGGAGGCGTCACTCAAGCGCGGGAGCCGCCATTCACGTGCAGGAGACGCCAACTCAGCCGCGGGAGGCGCCACTCAGCCGCGGGTGGCGCCACTCAGGCGCGGGAGGCGCCACTCAGGCGCGGGAGGCGCCACTCAGCCGCGGGAGGCGCCACTCAGGCGCGGGGATGCGCGGGGGGCTACTTCTTGGGGGTGCCGAGCTGCTCGATGACGGCCTGCGCGACCTCTGCCATGGTGAGGCGGCGGTCCATCGAGGCCTTCTGGATCCAGCGGAACGCCTCCGGCTCGGCGAGCCCCATGCGCTGGTTCAGCAGGCCCTTGGCGCGGTCGACGAGCTTGCGGGTCTCGAAGCGGTCGGCGAGGTCGGCGACCTCGCTCTCGAGCGTGCGGATCTGGTCCCAGCGGGCGAGCGCGATCTCGATCGCCGGCAGCAGGTCGTTCTGCGTGAACGGCTTCACGACGTAGGCGAGCGCCCCAGCCTCGCCGGCGCGCTCGACGAGCTCCTTCTGGCTGAACGCGGTGAGCAGCACGACGGGCGCGATCTTCTCGGCGCTGATCCGCTCGGCCGCGGTGATGCCGTCCATCTTGGGCATCTTCACGTCCATGACGATGAGGTCGGGCTTCAGCTCCTTCGCGAGCTCGACGGCGCGCTCGCCGTCGCCCGCCTCGCCGATGACGTCGAAGCCGGCGGCCTGCAGCGTCTCGACGATGTCGAGGCGGATGAGCGACTCGTCCTCGGCGACGAGCACGGTGCGGGCCGTGGAGGGGGTCTCGGCGGGTGCTGCGGTGTCGAGCTCGGGCTCGGCGAAGAGGTCGTCGGTCATGACCACTAGCCTAGTGTTCGCAGCGGGACCGGCTCAGCCCGGTCTCCTCGCCGGTGTGGCGGAATCGGCAGACGCGGCGCACTCAAAATGCGCTTCCGCGAGGAGTGTGGGTTCGAGTCCCACCACCGGCACTTGACACCGAAGGGCTCAAGTCGGCGTCAGCCGACTTGAGCCCGAAGGTGTCAAGGTCGAGTAGCAGCCCGAAGGGCCGCGTATCGAGACCCATCCGCTGCGGCGGCCCTACCCCTCCGTCGGATGCGGCGCCGACGGGTGCGGCACCTGGATGCGGCGCAGGCCGTGGTACGCGGGCACCGCCTCGGCGTGCACGTCGCCGACCCGGTGGATGCGCAGGTCGTTCGTCGAGCCGGATGTGCCGGGGGGCATGCCGGAGATGACGACGACCTTCTCGCCGGTCGCGACGAGGCCCTTGCCGATCAGCACGTCGTCGACCTGCGCGATCATCTCGTCGGTGTGCGTGACGCGGTCGACGAGGTGGGTGTTCATGCCCCAGATCATCTGCATCCGGCACTCGACCTCGGGGTCGGGCGTGAAGCCGAACATCGGGATGGCGCTGCGCAGCCGCGACATGCGGCGGGCGGAGTCGCCGGACTCCGTGAAGACGACGATCGCCTTCGCGTCGACGAAGTCCGCGACCTCGAGCGCGGCGAGCGTGACGGCGCCGCCCTGCGTGCGCGGCTTCGTGCCGAGCGGGGGGATGCGGCCGAGGCCCATCTCCTCGGCGGCGGTGACGATGCGCGCCATCGTCTCGATCGTGGTGATCGCGTGCTTGCCGACGCTCGTCTCGCCGGAGAGCATGACCGCGTCCGCGCCGTCGAGGATGGCGTTGGCGCAGTCGCTCGCCTCGGCGCGCGTTGGGCGCGAGTTCTCGATCATCGACTCGAGCACCTGCGTCGCGACGATGACGGGCTTCGCCCAGCGGCGCGAGAGCTCGATGGCCCGCTTCTGCACGAGCGGCACCTGCTCGAGCGGCAGCTCGACGCCGAGGTCGCCGCGGGCGACCATGATCGCGTCGAACGCGTCGATGATGTCGGCGAGGTTCTCGACGGCCTGCGGCTTCTCGATCTTCGCGACGACGGGCAGCTTCCTGCCCTCCTCGGCCATGATCTCGTGCACGCGGACGATGTCGGATGCGTCGCGCACGAACGAGAGCGCGATGATGTCGGCGCCGAGGTCGAGCGCCCACCGGAGGTCGGACTCGTCCTTCTCGCTGAGCGCCGGCACGTTGACGGCGACGCCGGGCAGGTTGATGCCCTTGTTCGAGCTCACCGGTCCGCCGACGACGACCTCGGTGATCACATCGGTCGCGGTGACCTCGACCGCGCGCAGGGTGATGCGGCCGTCGTCGATCAGCAGCGGGTCGCCGGCCTTCACGTCGGCGGGCAGTCCCTTGAAGGTCGTGCCGGCGCGCTCGCCGTCGCCCTCGATGTCGTCGGTCGTGATCGTGAAGCGCTCGCCCTCGACCAGCTCGAACGGGCCGCCGGGGATCTTGCCGAGCCGGATCTTCGGGCCCTGCAGGTCGACCAGGATGCCGACCGGGATGCGCAGCTCGTCGGATGCGCGGCGGATGTTGGCGTACACCTCCTCATGGACACTGCGGTCTCCATGGCTGAGGTTCATGCGCGCGACGTTCACACCGGCCGCGATCGCGGCCTTCGTGTTCTCGTAGCCGGCAAGGGCCGGCCCCCACGTCGCGACGATCTTGGCTCGTCTCATCGGGTTCTCTTTCCATCCTCGCGCCGCCTGGGTGTTCGGCGCGGACACCCCATCCTTCCAGAGCGAGGTGTCCGGCGCCGATTCGGTCGGTCCGAGCGGGACCCGCGCCGTCAGACCGCGGCGAAGGGCCGGTCGCTCGCGCGGACGGGCGCGGGCAGCTCGGTCGAGCCCTCGAGGTACGCGTCGACGGCGGCGGCCGCCGCGCGGCCCTCCGCGATCGCCCACACGATGAGCGAGGCGCCGCGGCCGGCGTCGCCCGCGACGAACACGCCGGGCGCATCCGTCGCGAAGTCGGGCCGGCGCTCCGGCAGGCCTCGCTGGAACGGCACGTCGAGCGCCTCGCCGATCGACGCATCCGCACCGGTGAAGCCGAGCGCGAGCAGCACGAGGTCCGCGGGGATCTCGCGCTCGGTGCCCGGCTTGGGCCGGCGCACGCCGTCGACGATCTCGGTGTCAGCGACCTTGAGCGCGCGCACCTCGCCTGCCTTGTTCGCCAGGAACTCGACGGTCGAGACGAGGTAGTTGCGCTCGCCGCCCTCCTCGTGGCTCGACTGCACCTCGAACACCGTCGGGTGCACCGGCCACGGCTGGTGCTCGGGACGCTCGGAGGGCGGCTGCACGCCGATCGCGAGGTTCGTCACCGAGAGCGCGCCCTGCCGGTGCGCCGTGCCGATGCAGTCGGCGCCCGTGTCGCCGCCGCCGAGGACGACGACGTGCTTGCCCGCCGCGGTGATCTGGTTGTCGGGCACGGTGCCGGCGATCGCGCGGTTCTGCTGCACGAGGTAGTCCATCGCGAGGTGCACGCCGTCGAGCGAGCGGCCGGGGATGTCGAGCTCGCGCGCGACGGGCGCACCGGTGGCGATGACGATCGCGTCGAAGCGCTCGCGCAGCTGCTCCCACGAGAGGTCGCGGCCGATCTCGACGCCGGCCCGGAAGCGGGTGCCCTCTGCCGTCATCTGCGCGAGACGCACCTCGAGCTGGCGCTTCTCGAGCTTGAAGTCGGGGATGCCGTAGCGCAGCAGGCCACCGATGCGGTCGTCGCGCTCGTACACGGCGACCGTGTGACCGGCGCGCGTGAGCTGCTGCGCCGCCGCGAGCCCGGCGGGGCCCGAGCCGACGACCGCGACCGTCTTGCCGGTGAGCCGCGCGGGCGGGTGCGGCTCGGTCCAGCCGTTCGCGAACGCCTCGTCGGCGATCGACTGCTCGATCGACTTGATCGTGACGGCCGGCTGGTTGATGCCGAGCACGCACGACGACTCGCACGGCGCGGGGCACAGCCTGCCCGTCAGCTCCGGGAAGTTGTTCGTCGCGTGCAGGCGGTCGCTCGCGGCCCTCCCCTCGCCGCGCCACGTGAGGTCGTTCCACTCGGGGATGAGGTTGCCGAGCGGGCAGCCCTGGTGGCAGAAGGGCACGCCGCAGTCCATGCAGCGGCCGGCCTGCCGTCGCAGCACCGCCTTGTCGCCGGGCTCGCCGATCTCGCGCCAGTCGAGGATGCGCACGGGCACGGGTCGCTTCTTCGGGAGCTCGCGCTCCGTCACCTTCAGGAATCCACGGGGATCAGCCACCGGTCACCTCCAGGATCTGCCGCCAGATGTTGTCCGAGTCGGGGTCGACGCCCTGCCGCTGCGCGTCGAGGCGGATGGATCGCACCATCGCCCAGTCGCGCGGCACGAGCTTGGAGACGCGCTGCAGGCCGCCGTCGAGCAGTCGCTGCGCGACGCTCGAGCCGGTCAGCTCGACGTGCCTCGCGAGGATCGCGCGCAGCTCGATCTCGTCCTCCTCCTCCAGGTGCTCGACCCGCAGCTCGCCCTGGTGGAACGAGTCCTGGTTGAGCAGCCGCTCGTCGAGGTCGAGCACGTAGGCGACGCCGCCCGACATGCCGGCGCCGATGTTGCGCCCGGTGGGGCCGAGGATGACGGCGATGCCGCCCGTCATGTACTCGAGCGCGTGGTCGCCGACGCCCTCGCAGACCGCGGTGGCGCCGGAGTTGCGCACGAGGAACCGCTCGCCCACGATGCCGCGCAGGTACAGCTCGCCACTCGTGGCGCCGTAGCCGATCACGTTGCCGGCGATCACGTTGTCCTCGGCGACGAGCGCCGCGTCCGCGGCGGGCTGCACCGTGACGAGGCCGCCGGAGAGCCCCTTGCCGACGTAGTCGTTGGCGTCGCCGTGCAGGCGCAGCGCGATGCCGCGCGGCACGAACGCGCCGAGGGACTGGCCGGCGGAGCCGCGCAGCGTGAGGTCGACGGTGCCCGGCTCGAGGCCGTCGGCGCCGGCACGCAGCGTCACCGCGTTGCCGAGCATCGTGCCGACGGCGCGGTCGGTGTTCGCGATCTCGAGGTCGAGCTCGAGCCGCTCCCCCGCGTCGAGCGCCCGCGCGAGCGGCTCGAGCAGTCGTGAGTCGAGCTGCTGCTCGAGCTCGTGGTCCTGCTCGGTCATCCGCCGCGGCGCTCCCTGCACGCCGACCGGCTGCGTGAGCACCGGTGCGAGGTCGAGCCCGTCGGCCTTCCAGTGCGCGATGGCGCGGTCGACCTCGAGCAGGTCGCCGCGGCCGATCGCCTCGTCGAGGCTCCGCAAGCCGAGCGACGCGAGCAGCTCGCGCACCTCCTGCGCGATGAACTCGAAGAACTGCACCACGAACTCCGGCTTGCCGGTGAAGCGCTGCCGCAGCGCCGGGTTCTGCGTCGCGACGCCCACGGGGCACGTGTCGAGGTGGCAGACGCGCATCATGATGCAGCCGGAGACGACGAGCGGAGCGGTCGCGAAGCCGAACTCCTCCGCGCCGAGCAGCGCGCCGATGATGACGTCGCGGCCGGTCTTCAGCTGCCCGTCCACCTGCACGCTCACGCGCTCCCGCAGGCCGTTCACCATCAGCGTGTGCTGCGTCTCGGCGAGGCCGATCTCCCACGGCGTGCCCGCGTGCTTGAGCGAGTTGAGCGGGCTCGCACCCGTGCCGCCGTCGTGGCCGGAGACGAGCACGACGTCGGCCTTCGCCTTCGCGACGCCGGCCGCGACCGCGCCGATGCCCGATTGCGACACGAGCTTCACGTGCACGCGCGCGGCCGGGTTCGAGCGCTTGAGGTCGAAGATGAGCTGCTTGAGGTCCTCGATCGAGTAGATGTCGTGGTGCGGCGGCGGCGAGATGAGGCCGACGCCCGCGGTCGCGTGCCGGGTGCGGGCGACCCACGGATACACCTTGCCGGGCGGCAGCTGGCCGCCCTCGCCGGGCTTCGCGCCCTGCGCCATCTTGATCTGGATGTCGTCGGCGTGCGACAGGTACATGCTCGTGACCCCGAAGCGGCCCGACGCGACCTGCTTGATCGCGCTGCGGCGCTCGGGGTCGAGCAGCCGGTCGACGTCCTCGCCGCCCTCGCCGGTGTTCGACTTCGCGCCCAGCCGGTTCATGGCGATCGCGAGCGTCTCGTGCGCCTCCTGCGAGATGGAGCCGTAGCTCATCGCACCCGTCGAGAAGCGCTTGACGATCGACGCAACCGACTCGACCTCGTCGATCGGCACGGGCTCCGCCGCGGCGCGCAGCCGCAGCAGGCCGCGGAGCGTCTTCAGCTCCTCGGCCTGGTCGTCGACGAGCCGCGAGTACTCGCGGAACACGTCGTAGCGGCCCGTGCGGGTCGAGTGCTGCAGCTTGAACACCGTCTCGGGGTTGAACAGGTGCGGGGCGCCGTCGCGGCGCCACTGGTACTCGCCGCCGGTGGTGAGCCGCTCGTGGGCGAGGGGCGCGCGCTCGTCGGGGTAGGCGGAGCGGTGGCGCAGCCGGTTCTCCTCGGCGATCACGTCGAGGCCGACACCGCCGAGCGGCGAGTGCGTGCCGGTGAAGTAGCGGTCGACGAGCTCGCGCGACAGGCCGACCGCCTCGAACGCCTGCGCGCCGCCGTAGGCGCCGACGGTCGAGATGCCCATCTTCGACATGATCTTCGTGACGCCCTTGCCGAGCCCCTTGATGACGTTGCGCACCGCGGTGTCGACGTCGGCGCCGAGCTGTCCGGAGAGGGCGAGCTGCTCGGCCGTCTCCATCGCGAGGTACGGGTTGACGGCGCTCGCGCCGTAGCCGATCAGCAGCGCGACGTGGTGCACCTCGCGCACGTCACCGGCCTCGACCACGATGCCGACGCGCATCCGGGTGGATGCCTTGATGAGGTGGTGGTGCACGGCGCTCGTCATGAGCAGGGTCGGGATGGGCGCGAGCTGGTCGGTGGAGTCGCGGTCGGAGAGCACGATGAACTGCGCGCCCTCGGCGATCGCCTCGTCGACCTCGCGGCACATCTCGGCGATGCGGCGCTCCATCGCCGTCGCCTGGATCGACGCCGGCCCGTCCTCCACGCGGTAGAGGCCCTTCACGACCACCGTGCGGCGCGAGCCGGGCGTGCGGTCGATCGAGCGAATCTTCGCCAGCTGGTCGTTGTCGATCACCGGGAAGTCGACGATGATCTGGCTCGCGTGCGACGGCGTGGCCGTCAGCAGGTTGCGCACAGGACCGACGCCCGTCGTCATGCTCGTCACGATCGACTCGCGCAGCGAGTCGAGGGGCGGGTTCGTGACCTGCGCGAAGGCCTGCGCGAAGTAGTCGAACAGCAGCCGCGGGCGGCTCGAGAGCGCCGCGATGGGGGTGTCGGAGCCCATCGCGCCGAGCGGCTCGGCGCCGGTCTTCGCCATCGGGGCGATGAGGATCCGCACCTCCTCCTCGGTGTACCCGAAGGTGCGCTGGCGGCGGGTGACGGAAGCGGCCGTGTGCGCGACGTGCTCGCGGTCGGGCAGGTCGGCGAGGTGGATGCGGCTCGACTCGAGCCACTCCCCCCACGGCTCCATTGACGCGAGCTCCTGCTTGACCTCCTCGTCGGGCACGACCCGGCCGGCCTCGGTGTCGACGATGAACAGCCTGCCGGGCTGCAGGCGGCCGCGCCGCACGACCCGGCTCGGCTCGATCGGCAGCACGCCGGTCTCGCTCGCGAGCACGACGAGGCCGTCGGACGTCTCGAGCCAGCGGCCGGGGCGCAGCCCGTTGCGGTCGAGCGTCGCGCCGACGATGCTGCCGTCGGTGAAGCTGATCGCCGCCGGGCCGTCCCACGGCTCCATGAGCAGCGAGTGGTACTCGGCGAAGTCGCGCAGGTCCTGCGGCATGTCCGGCTGGTTCTCCCACGCCTGCGGCACCATCATCATGATCGCGTGCGGCAGCGAGCGGCCGGCGAGCGTGAGCAGCTCGAGCACCTCGTCGAACGACGCCGAGTCGCTCATGCCGGGCGTCACGATCGGCTTGAGCGGGCGCAGGTCGCCGAGCAGCTCGCTCGCGAGCTGCGACTCGCGCGCTCGCATCCAGTTGCGGTTGCCCTCGACGGTGTTGATCTCGCCGTTGTGGGCGATCATGCGCAGCGGCTGGGCGAGCGGCCACGACGGGAACGTGTTCGTGGAGTAGCGGGAGTGGACGATCGCGAGCTTGGTCTCGAAGCGCTCGTCGCTCAGGTCGGGGTAGAAGGGCTCGAGTTGGAGCGTCGTCACCATGCCCTTGTAGGTGATGGTGCGGCTCGACAGCGACGGCAGGTACTCCCCCACCTCGCGCTCGATGCGCTTGCGCAGCCGCCAGGTGAGGCGGTCGAGCTCGAGTCCCGCGACCGGCGTGCCGGCGGCGGCGACGAAGAGCTGCTCGATGGCGGGCATCGCGGCCCTCGCGAGCTTGCCGAGCGCGTCGGGCACGGTGGGAACCTCGCGCCAGCCGAGCACGCGCAGCCGCTCCTGCCCGGCGATCTCCTCGATGCGCTCGCGCGCGGTCCGGCGGGCGTGGCCGTCGAGCGGCAGGAACGCGAGTCCCGCGGCGTACTCGCCGGCCTCGGGGAGGTCGAAGTCGACCACCGCGCGCAGGAAGGCGTCGGGCATCTGCGCGAGGATCCCGGCGCCGTCGCCCGTGCCGGCATCGGAGCCGACCGCGCCGCGGTGCTCGAGGTTGCGCAGCGCGTCGAGCGCGAGCGCAACGATGTCGTGGCCTGCCGTACCGCGGGTGGTGGCGACCATCGCCAGTCCGCAGGAATCCCGCTCGTGCCTCGGGTCGTACATGCCAGAGGCCGCCGGCAGGCCGAGGCCCCGCGAGGTGAAGGCCCCGTCCGAGAGGTCGCTGATGGTGCGCATCGTGCTCCTGTGCTGGAAGTGCTTGCGGTCGGAGCGGGACGCCGTCGGCCCGCGAGCGCGTCCAGGGACGCGCTGGACTACTTGGTAGCGGCCGCGGGTTGTGCGGCGGTGATCTCGACGTCGTCCTGGGTGCGGGACTCGGGGAGGTCCGTGTAGACGTCAGAGTCTACGGCACGGTCGGACTCCGGCTCGCGACCGGGCTGCCACGGCGACGGCTCGAGCCCCGGGTGGCGGCGAGTCTGCACCACCCACACGACGATGCCGACCGCGATGGCGAGGAACGCCATCCACACGTTGACGCGGATGCCGAGCAGCAGCTCGGTCGGGTCGACGCGGATCGTCTCGAAGACGGAGCGGCCGATGCCGTACCAGATCAGGTAGAGCGCGACGAGGCGGCCCCACTGCACGTCGCGCTTGCGGTCGAGCCACAGCAGCAGCGCGGCACCCAGCACGTTCCAGACGATCTCGTACGCGAACGTGGGGTGGAACAGCGTGTCGGCGGGCAGGCCGATCGGGAAGGCCGGGTTGGTCGCCTCGATCTCGAGGCCCCACGGCAAGGCGGTGGGCTGGCCGAAGAGCTCGTGGTTGAACCAGTTGCCGAGGCGGCCGAACGCCTGCGCGAGCAGCAGTCCGGGCGCGAGCGCGTCGGCGAAGGTCGTGAAGCGCACGCCGGTCTGGCGGCAGCCGATCCACACGCCGATCGCGCCGCCGATGAGGGCGCCGAAGATCGCGATGCCGCCCTCCCAGATGTAGAGCGCCGTCATCGGGTCGCGGCCGGGGCCGAAGTAGTCGTCGGGGTGCGTGGCCACGTGGAAGACGCGGGCCGCGACGATGCCGAGCAGCACCGCCCAGACGGCGATGTCGATGACGTAGCCGGCGTCGACGCCGCGCTGGCGGAGGCGCCAGCCGGTCAGCAGCGTCGCGACGACGATGCCGGCCAGGATGCACAGCGCGTAGGTCTGGATGCCCCACGTGGGGCCGACGATGCGGAGGAAGAGCGCGATCAGGATGCCCGACACGAGCGACCACACCAGCACCCAGGCAGCATCCCGCTTCGTCAGCCGCCCGGTGAGCGCCGACACGAGCAGCGCGACGACCGTGAACACGAGGCCGAGCACGACGCCGAAGAGGACGGCGGCCAGCACGGATCCCTGCACGAGCGGCAGCACGCCGATCGAGTCGAGCCACGCGCCGATCGGCACCTGCTGCCACTCGGGGCTGGGGCTGGGGAGGCTCTGGAAGACGGTGGTCACGCGGATGCGCCCTTCTCTGGGCTGACGGGGGCGGTGCCGGCCGAGGCGGTGCTCGACGGCGCTGAGGCTGCGGCGCCGGCCGGGCCGTCGTCGAGTGTACCGGCGGCGAGCGACGCGGCGAGCTCGCGCACGGCGGGCACGCCGTCGGCGCCGAGCGCGCGCACGAGCGCGGAGCCGACGATGGCGCCGTCGGCGTAGCTGAGCACGTCGCGCACCTGCTCCGCCGTCGAGATGCCGAGGCCGACGCAGCGCAGCGCCGTGGTGCCTGCGGCGTCGGCGCGCGCGGCGATCCGGTCGGCGAGCGCCCTGGCCGCGTCGTCGACGTCGGTACGGGCGCCGGTCGTGCCCATCGTCGAGACGGTGTAGACGAAGCCGCGGGATGCGGCGACGGCGCGGTCGATGCGCGCGTCCGACGACGAGGGGGCCGCGAGGAAGACGCGGTCGAGGTCGTGGCGGTCGGCGGCGGCGAGCCAGTCCGCGGCGTTCTCGGGCGTGAGGTCGGGTGTGATGAGGCCGGCGCCGCCCGCGGCGGCGAGCCGTTCGGCGAACCGCTCGACGCCGAAGCGCAGCACCGGGTTCCAGTACGTCATCACGAGCACGGGCACGTCCGTGCGCGCCGTGATCGCCGCGACGGCCTCGAACAGCTCCTCGAGCCGGAAGCCGCGCTCGAGGGTCGACTGGGTGGCCGCCTGGATGACCGGGCCGTCCATGCCGGGGTCGGAGTAGGGCACGCCCAGCTCGATCGCCGTGCAGCCGGCCTCGGCGATCGCGACGGCCGCCTCGACGCTCGTCTCGAGGTCGGGGAAGCCGACCGGCAGGTAGCCGATGAGCGCGCGGTTGCCGCTCGCGCGGATCGCGTCCTCGGTGCGGATGCGGCTCACTGCTGCTTCGCCTTCTCGTCGAGCACGTCGAACCAGCGGCCAGCGGTCGCGACGTCCTTGTCGCCGCGCCCGGAGAGCGAGACGAGCAGCGTCGAGCCGGGCGCCTCGCGCGCGAGCCGGAGGGCGCCGGCGATGGCGTGCGCCGACTCGATCGCGGGGATGATGCCCTCGGCGCGCGTGAGCGCGAGGAACGCGTCCATCGCCTCCGCGTCGCTCACCGGCTGGTACTCGGCGCGGCCGATGTCGTGCAGCCACGCGTGCTCCGGGCCGACGCCGGGGTAGTCGAGGCCCGCCGAGATGGAGTGCGACTCGAGCGTCTGCCCGTCGCCGTCCTGCAGCAGGTAGGTGCGCATGCCGTGCAGGAGGCCCGGCTCGCCCCGCTCGATCGAGAGCGCGTGGCGCTCGGTGTCGGCGCCGTCGCCCGCGGCCTCGAGGCCGATGAGCCGCACCTCGGGGTCATCGAGGAAGGCGTGGAAGATGCCCATGGCGTTCGAGCCGCCGCCGACGCACGCGAGCACCGCGTCGGGCAGCCCGCCCGTCATCGCGATGGTCTGCTCGCGCGCCTCCTCGCCGATCGCGCGGTGGAAGTCGCGCACCATCTCGGGGAAGGGGTGCGGGCCGGCGACCGTGCCCATCAGGTAGTGGGTGGAGTCGACGTTCGCGACCCAGTCGCGGAGGCCCTCGTTGATGGCGTCCTTGAGCGTGCGGGAACCGCTCGTGACCGGCACGACCTCCGCGCCCAGCAGACGCATCCGCGCGACGTTGAGCGCCTGCCGCTCGGTGTCGACCTCGCCCATGTAGACGACGCACTCCATGCCGAAGAGCGCGGCGGCCGTCGCGGTCGCGACGCCGTGCTGGCCCGCGCCCGTCTCGGCGATGAGCCGCGTCTTGCCGAGCCGCTGCGCGACGAGCGCCTGGCCGAGCACGTTGTTGATCTTGTGGCTGCCGGTGTGGTTGAGGTCCTCCCGCTTGAGCAGGATGCGCGCGCCCGCCTGCTCGCTCAGCCGCGTCGCCTCGGTGAGCATCGACGGCCTGCCGGTGTAGTCGCGGGACAGGCGAGCGAACTCGGCCTGGAACTCCGGGTCGACCTTGCACGCCTCGTAGCACGCGGCGAGCTCGTCGATCGCGGCCATGAGCGGCTCGGGCATGAAGACGCCGCCGTAGCCGCCGAACCAGGGCCCGTGCTGCTCCCGGAGCGGTGCCGTGCTCGATGCCTGCGTGCTGTCAGCCTGTGCGTTCATGCGGCCCTCCCGAACTCTGCGACGCGCGACTCGGGGTCGCCGTCGGTGACGAGCGCCTCGCCGACGAGCACGGCATCCGCGCCGTCCCTGCGGTAGCGGGCGACGTCGGTCGCGTCGCGCACGCCCGACTCCGCGACGGCGACGACGCCGGCCGGGATGCGCGCGCGCAGCTCCGCGAAGCGCTCGGGGTGCATCGAGAACGTCTTCAGATCGCGGGTGTTCACGCCGAGGATGCGCGCACCCGCGTCGAGCGCCGCGTCGATCTCGTGCTCGTCGTGCACCTCGACGAGCACCGACAGCCCGAGCCCGGTGGCGAACTCGTGCAGCTGGGCGAGGCGCGCCGGCTCGAGCGACGCGACGATCAGCAGTGCGAGGTCGGCGCCGAACGCGCGCGCCTCGAGCAGCTGGTACTCGTCGGCGATGAAGTCCTTGCGCAGCACCGGCAGCGACACCGCCGCGCGCACGGCGCGGAGGTCGTCGAGGCTGCCGAGGAAGCGGCGCTCCTCGGTGAGCACGCTGATGGCGCTCGCCCCGCCCGCCTGGTAGCGGGCCGCGAGCGACGCGGGCTCGGGGATGTCGGCGAGCGGGCCCTTCGAGGGGCTCGCCCGCTTCACCTCGGCGATGATGTGGGGGCCGTCCGAGTCGGGCTTGGGCGTGCCGAGGATGGCGGCGGCGTCGAGGGGCGCGGGCGTGGAGAGCGCGATCGTCTCCAGGCGGTCGGCGGGCAGCGCCGCGCGCCGCCGAGCCGCGTCCTCGAGCGCGCCCGCGGTGAGCGCGTCGAGCACGGCCTAGTGGTCCTTCGGGCCGAAGCCGGCGCGGTTGAGGATGGGCCAGAGCACCATGCCGATGAGGAGCAGGCCGGCGCTCGCCCAGACGAGCGTCGGCATGTCGAGGAAGAAGAACAGCGTGCCGAACGTGAAGGCGGCGATCATGACGAGGACGCTGACCCACGCGGCGCGCGAGTGGCCGTGCCCCGGGTCGGAGAACGACGAGTCCTGCTCGGCGATGGACAGCTCAGCTGCGTGCTGCTCGGTGATGCCGGTGCGTGCGCTCACGATGCTCCTCGGGTCGATCCTCCGGCGCGCTGACGCGCCACTGCCCCGAGTCTACCGAGTCGGGTCCTCGCCGTCGTCCATGACATCCCATGCCAGGCCCGAGCCGCTGCGCTCGTAGCGGGCGGCGCGGGACGCTCGCGCCGGCCATCGCCGTGCCGTGACGAGCACCCACACGCCGACCGCGGCGGCGAGCGCGCCGGCGGCGATGCCCACGATCGGCCACGCGGTGCTCGCGGTCGCCGCGAGCTCCGCCTGCTGCGCCGAGCCGGAGAGCCCGGTCGCGTCGGCCACGAGCGTGGCGATCGCCGCGTCCACGCCCGCTCGCGCGGTCGCCGCGTGCGTGGCGAGCAGCCCGCCGAGCAGCAGCGCGAGCGCGCCGAGCACGAGCCGCCAGATCGGGCCGGCGAGCGGCAGCACGAGCGCGAGGGCGACGGTCGCGAGCGAGAGCGTCGTCATCGCGCCGGCGGCGTCCTGCCCCGCGACGGCGAGCTCGCGGCCGTCGAGCAGCGTGGCGCTCCCCCACGGCTGGGTGGCGGAGAGCAGGCCGAGCGCGCCGGCGAGCAGCAGGCCGAGGACGGCGATCAGGCGGCCGCTCGGGGCCGACCGGCGCGCGCTCACGCGGGCCCGCGCATCGACGACGCGACCGCGACGGCCCGCAGCGGCGCCGCGGCCTTGCTGCGCACCTCCTGCAGCTCCGTCTCGGGGTCGCTGTCGGCGACGAGCCCTGCGCCCGACTGCACGTGGGCGACGCCGTCGCGCATCGTGACCGTGCGGATCGCGATCGCGAGGTCGGCGTCGCCGGCCAGGTCGAGCCATCCGACCACACCGCCGTACACGCCGCGCTGGGCGGGCTCGAGGGCGTCGATGATCTCGAGCGCCCGCGGCTTCGGCGCACCCGAGAGCGTGCCGGCCGGGAACGTGGCGCGGAACGCGTCGACGGCGGTCGCGTCGTCGCGCATGCGGCCCTCGACGGTCGAGACGATGTGCATGATGTGGCTGAAGCGCTCGATCGCCATGAGCTCGGTGACGGCGACCGTGCCGGGCACGCACACCTTCGCGAGGTCGTTGCGGGCGAGGTCGACGAGCATGACGTGCTCGCTGCGCTCCTTCGGGTCGGCGAGCAGATCGTCCGCGAGCGCGCGGTCCGCGGCCGCGTCGGCGCCGCGCGGCCGGCTGCCGGCGATCGGATGCATCGTCGCGGCGCCGTCGTGGACGGTCACGAGCGCCTCGGGGCTCGAGCCGACCACCGCGTAGGGGGCGCCCGCCGCGTCCTCGAGCGAGAGCAGGTAGAGGTACGGCGACGGGTTGAGCATGCGCAGCACCCGGTAGACCTCGAGCGGGTCGGCGTCGGTCGCGAGGTCGAAGCGGGCGGAGAGCACGACCTGGAAGACGTCGCCGTCGACGATGTGCTGCTTCGAGGTGTCGACCATGGCCCGGAAGTCGTCGGCGCTGACGCGCGCCGTCGGCCGGGGCTCCGCGTCGCGGTCGAGCGAGGCGAGCGAGCCGGCCTCCGGGCGGGCGAGGTCGGCTTCGAGCGCGTCGAGCCGTGCCTGCGCGTCGCGCCACAGCGCATCCGCGTCATCGACGCCGTCGTTGAGAACGTTCGCGACGAGGTGCGCCGCTCCCGTGCGGTGGTCGAGCACGACGAGCGTCGCCGCGAGCGACATCGCGATCGCGGGCACGTCGACCTCGCGCGGCGGCGCGTCGGGCAGCCGCTCGAGCTCGCGCACCGCCTCCCAGCCGATGTGGCCGACGAGCCCGCTCGTGAGCCGGGGCAGCCCGGCGATGCGGGGCGTCGCCCAGCGGCGCAGCACGTGCTCGACGGTCTCGAGCCCGAGCCGCTGCGCGTCGTCGCCGAGCAGCCGCTCGGCCGACACGGTCTCGGAGCGCCAGACGACCTCACCGCGGTCGGCGGTGAGCTGCCCGAAGGAGGCGACGCCGACGAAGGAGTAGCGGCTCCACACGCCCTGCTGCGCCGACTCGAGCAGGAACGTGCCCGCCCTGCCGCCGGCGACGCGCCGGTAGACGCCCACGGGCGTCTCGGCGTCGAGGAACACCTCGCGCACGACCGGCACGACTCGGTGCTCCGCGAGGAGCGCGTCGAAGTCGGCGCGGCCGGTCGTCCCGGCGGTCACGGCTGCTCCGCCGACGACGTCGCGCCGGGCGCTGCCCCGGCCATCGCGACGGGCGTGAAGAAGCACGAGTGCGCTCCGGTGTGGCACGCGGGACCGGACTGGTCGACGCGCACGAGCAGGGCGTCGCCGTCGCAGTCGATCGCGATCGAGCGGGGCACCTGGATGTTGCCGGACGTGTCGCCCTTCCGCCAGTACTCCCGGCGGGAGCGCGACCAGAAGGTGACGCGGCCCTCGGTCGCGGTGCGCCGCAGCGCCTCCGCGTCCATGTACCCGACCATGAGCACGTCGCCCGTCGCGTCGTCCTGGATCACGGCGGCGACGAGGCCGTCCGCGTCGAGCTTGAGCTCGGGCAGCTGCACCGATCTGGGCTCGCTCATCGCACCGTCACCCCCGCCTCGCGCATCGCGGCCTTGACGTCGCCGATCGTGCACTGGCCGCTGTGGAAGATGCTCGCGGCGAGCACCGCGTCGGCGCCCGCCTCGACGGCCGGCGCGAAGTGGTCGGGACCGCCGGCGCCGCCGGAGGCGATCACGGGCGTGGTGGCTACCGCCCGGACGGCGCGGAGCAGCTCGAGGTCGAAGCCCTCCTTGGTGCCGTCAGCGTCGATGGAGTTGACGAGCAGCTCCCCCACGCCGCGCGCGACGCCCTCGCGGGCCCAAGCGAGCGCGTCGAGGCCGGCGCCGCGGCTGCCGCCGTGCGTCGTCACCTCGAAGCCGCTCGGCATCTCGGGCGCGCGACGCACGTCGAGCGAGAGCACGAGCACCTGCGAGCCGAAGTCGGCCACGATCCGGTCGATGAGCGCCGGCTCGCGGATCGCCGCGGAGTTGACGCCCACCTTGTCGGCGCCGTGCGCGAGGAGTCGAGCGACGTCGTCGCGGCTGCGGACGCCGCCGCCGACCGTCAGCGGGATGAAGATCTGCTCGGCTGTGCGCTCGACGACGTCGAGCATGGTCCCCGCCTCGTCGACGGTGGCCTTGACGTCGAGGAACGTGAGCTCGTCGGCGCCCTGCTCGGCGTAGCGCGCGGCGAGCTCGACGGGGTCGCCCTGGTCGGTGAGGCCCTGGAACTGCACGCCCTTCACGACGCGGCCGTGGGCGACGTCGAGGCAGGGGATGACGCGGGTGGCGAGCATCAGCTGAGGCCCGTCATCAGATGCGCCCCATCATCAGATGCGCGCCGCGTGGATGCGCGAGACGATGATCGCCCGCGCGCCGACGTCCGCGAGCGCATCCATGATCTGGTTGGTCTCGTCACGGCGGACCATGACGCGCACGGCGGCCCAGCCCTGCTTCTGCAGCGGGCTCACGGTCGCGCTCTCGAAGCCGTGGGCGACCTCGATGGCCGCGTCGAGGTGCACGCGCTCGATGTCGTAGTCGACGAGCACGTAGTCGCGAGCGACCATGACGCCGTCGAGGCGGCGCTTGAGCGTCGCCATGCCCGCGGGGTTCGAGCCGTTCGAGATGAGCACCGCCTCGCTCGAGAGGATCGGGTCGCCGAACACCTCGAGGCCCTGGGCGCGCAGCGTGCCACCGGTCTCGACGACGTCGGCGACGGCATCCGCGACGCCGAGCCGCACGGCCGACTCGACCGCGCCGTCGAGGCGCACGAGCTCGGCGGTCACGCCGTGCTCGGCGAGGTGCTGCTCGACGAGCAGCGTGTAGCTCGAGGCGATGCGCACGCCCTGGAGGTCTGCCGCGCTCGAGAAGCGGCCGGCGGGGCCGGCGAAGCGGAACGTCGAGCGCGCGAAGCCCAGCCCCTCGACCTCGACGGCGTCGGAGCCGGAGTCGAGCAGCAGGTCGCGGCCGGTGATGCCGACGTCGAGCGCGCCGGAGCCGACGTACGTGGCGATGTCGCGGGGGCGGAGGAAGAAGAACTCCACCTCGTTGCGCGCGTCGACGACGATGAGCTCCTTGCCGTCGCGGCGGCCGCGGTAGCCGGCCTCGTCGAGCATCCAGGCGGCCGTCTCGGCCAGCGAGCCCTTGTTGGGCACAGCGATCTTCAGCATGGGGTCCTTCAAGTCTGACGAATGATGGGCGGCGCGTCAGAGATGTCGGTAGACGTCCTGGAGCGTGATGCCCTTCGCCAGCATGAGCACCTGCAGGTGGTACAGCAGCTGCGAGATCTCCATCGCGGCGTCCTCGTCGGACTCGTGCTCCGCCGCCATCCAGACCTCGGCGGCCTCCTCGACGATCTTCTTGCCGATCGCGTGCACGCCGGCGTCGACGGCCGCGACGGTCCCGGAGCCCTCACGGCGCTCGGCGAGGGTGCGCTCGAGCTCCGCGTACAGCTCGTCGAAGGTCTTCACCGCTCCAGGCTACCGGGCGAGAGCATGCCCGACTCGCGGAGCGCGACGATGCGGCCCGCAGGGTCCGGGTGGCCGTAGACGGCGGAGCCGGCGACGAACACGTCGGCGCCCGCGGCCGCGGCGATGGGCAGCGTGTCGTCGGTGATGCCGCCGTCGACCTGCAGCGCGAGCTCGATCCCGAGGTCGTCGGCGCGGCCGCGCAGCAGCCGCAGCTTCGGCATCATCTCGGGCATGAAGGCCTGGCCGCCGAAGCCGGGCTCGACCGTCATGACGAGCACCATGTCGAACTCCGGCAGGTGCTCGAGCACCTGCTCGACGGCCGTGCCGGGCTTGACGGCGATCGCGGCGCGCGTGCCGCGGGCGCGCAGCTCGCGCGCGATCGCGACGGCGTCGCGCGTCGCCTCGGCGTGGAAGGTGACGGACTCGACGCCGTCGATCGCGTACTGGTGCGCCCACGTGTCCGGGTCGTCGATCATGAGGTGCACGTCGAGCGGCAGCTCCGTCACCTCCGCGATGCGCTGCACCATCGGCAGGCCGAAGGTGAGGTTCGGGACGAAGTGCGCGTCCATGATGTCGACGTGCACGCCGTCGGCCGTCGCGATCTTCTCGAGGTCGCGCTCGAGGTTCACGAAGTCCGCCGACAGGATGCTGGGGTGGATCCTGACCATGCCTCCACCCTAGCCGCGGGGCGGATGCTCGCCCGTCGGGGCGGAAGGGGCCGGGAGGCCAGCACGAAGGCGGTCTCAAGGACGCCGTGACAGGCGGCCGTCGGTGGGTCCCTGACGGACCGGTACCGATCTGCAGGTGCGCGAGTCCAGCACCCGCAGATCCGTGCTGGGGATCGCGGGGCCGTTCGGGCTGCGGTACCGAATCGCGCGTGCGGCGCGCGCGGACCCGCAGATCGGTGCAGGTGCGGCCGGGGCTGGTGCGGGCCGGTCGGGCGCCGGTCGGGGGCTACGCCGTCGTCAGCAGCTGCATGAACATCGCGTCGGTGCCGTTGCGGTGCGGCCACAGCTGCACGGCGTCGCCCGTCTCCCCGAGCGCGATGCCGGGCGAGAGCTCGCGCACGACCGAGCGCGTGTCGACGGGCACGAGCCCGAGCGCTGCTGCGCGCTCGACGACCGCGCGGGTCTCTGCCAGGTGCGGAGAGCAGGTGACGTAGGCGACGAGCCCGCCGGGCGCGACGGCGCGCGATGCCGCCTCGAGCAGGTCGGCTTGCAGGGCCGCGAGCTCCGGCACGTCGGTCGGCTGCTTGCGCCAGCGAGCCTCGGGACGCCGGCGGAGCGCCCCGAGCCCCGTGCAGGGCGCGTCGAGCAGGACGCGGTCGAATGCGCCCGCCGTCTCGCCGCGGCCGTAGCGGCGCCCGTCGCCGACGACGACGTCGGGCCGTGGCCGGATGCCTCGCACGGCGTCGCGCACGAGTCGCGCCCGGTGCGGCAGCAGCTCGTTCGCCTCGAGCGACGCGCCGGCAGCGGCCGCCTCGGCGGCCATGAGCGCCGCCTTGCCGCCGGGCCCGGCGCAGAGGTCGAGCCACCGCTCCCCCGCCCGCACGGGTCGAGCGCGGGTGAGCGCGAGCGCCGCGAGCTGCGAGCCGGCGTCCTGCACGCGCCAGCTGCCATCCGCGACCTGCGGGAGCCGGGCCGGGTCGCCGGGCGGCGCGACGCGCCCGATGGGGCTCGCGGTCGGCGCGCCGTCGAGCGCGTCGGGATCGGCGATGCCGGGCAGCGCGACGAGCTGCACGGCGGGCGGGTCGTTGTCGGCCGCGAGCAGCGCGCCGAGCTCGTCGGCGGCCCCCTCACGGTCGAGCGAGCGCCGCAGCGCCCGCAGCACCCACGCTGGGTGCGCGGTCTCGAGCGCGAGCCGGTCGTCGTCCGTCATCGTGCCGGTGAGGCGCGCGAGTCGCTCTTCGGCGGGCACCTCCGAGAGCCGGCGCAGCACGGCGTTGGCGAAGCCCGCCCTGCCCTTGTGCTTGCCGAGCAGCGCGACCGTCTCGTGCACCGCCGCGTGCACGGGCGTGCGCATGCGGCTGAGCTGGTGCGAGCCGATGCGGAGCGTCGCGAGCGTGGTCGGGTCGATCTCGTCGATCGGCCTGCCTGCCGCATCGGCGATGAGCGCGTCATGCAGCCCCTGCCAGCGGAGCGTGCCGTATGCGAGCTCGGTCGCGAAGCCGGCGTCGGCGGGGCTGAGCCCGGCCTCGCGGATGCGCGCGGGCAGCAGCAAATTCGCGTACGCGTCGTCGCGGTCGACGGCGAGCACGACGTCGCGGGCGACCTCGCGGGCGCTCATGCCGCCGCTCCGGTCCGGAAGGCGGCCGCGCCGCCCCGGCCTCGCAGCCAGTCGGCACCCGCCATCGGGCGGCGGCCCGCCGGCTGCACCTCGAGCAGCTCGAGCGGCGCGCTCCCGGTGCCCACGATCGCGGTGCGGCCCGCGAGCCTGGCGTCGCCCGGCGGGAGGGGCTCGGCACCGGAGCGGGCGAGGGCGAGGAGCTTGATCCGCTCCCCGTCGCCCCGCTCGTCCAGGACCGTCGCGTGGGCGCCCGGCTCGGGCGTCACGCCGCGCCAGCGGCTCAGCACCGCGGGCGCGGTCGCGGCGAGGTCGATCGCGCCGTCGGCGAGCGTCAGCTTGGGCGCGAACGAGGGCGCGCTCGACTGCGGCTCGAACGTCGCGGTGCCAGCGGCGATCGCGTCGACGGCGGCGACGAGCTCGAGCGCGCCGAGCTCGGCCAGCTGCTCGAGCAGCGCGCCGGCCGTCGCCCCCTCGGGCACCGGCGCCTCGCGCATCCTCACGATCGGGCCGGCATCGAGCTCCGGGACGAGCCGGAACACGCTGACGCCGGTGACGCCGCGGCCGTCGATCAGGGCGCGCTGCACGGGCGCGGCGCCGCGGTAGTCGGGCAGCAGCGAGAAGTGCAGGTTGATCCAGCCGTGCGGCGGCGCCGACAGCAGCGGCTCGCGCACGAGGCCCCCGTAGGCGACGACGACGGCCAGCTCTGGCTCGAGCGCGGTGATCGCGGCGGTGGCGTCGGCGTCGAGCCGGTTCGCCTCGATGACCGGGATGCCGAGCGCTGCGGCGGCATCCGCGACAGGCGTCGGCGTCAGCACGCGCTTGCGGCCCTGGGGTGACGCGGTGCGCGTCACCACCGCGAGCACCTCGTGGGTGCGCGCGAGCGCCTCGAGGCTCGGGACGGCGGCGGCCGGGCTGCCGGCGAAGACGATGCGCATGGTTCCTCTCGGGGGCGGTGCCCGTGTCGGGCGGAGCTCGTGGCGGTCAGAGCCCGTCGAAGGGCTCGGGATCATCCAACCGGATGCGGAGCCGTGCGGGGGCGCCGGGGCGCCGGGGACGCGCGGCGGCGGTGAGCACGCGGGCGCGCGCGATGCCCGCGACGCGGGCGCCGTCGGCGTACGCGAAGCGCACGATCGCGCGCTCCGCCTCCTCGCCCGGCCGGGTGTCGGCGACGGGCACGGGACCGAGCACGTCGAGGTGGTCGAGGCCGTCGAGCGCCTCGAGCGCGTCGGCGACCGCGTCGGGCGTGCCGACGACGGATGCGGTGCGCACGGCTGGCGGGAACCGCAGCTGTCGGCGCTCGGCGAGCTCGCCCTTCGCGAACGGCACGGTCGTGTCGCCGGTGAGCGCGGCCGCCGCGGGACCGACGACGCCGGCGAGCACGACGGGCGCGCCCTCAGCGGCGAGCGCGCGCGCCGACGCCCACTGCCGCACCGCCTCCTCGGCGATCCGCAGTCCCTCGTGCGCGAGCAGCGAATCGCCGTCGAGCAGCAGCACGGCGCCGTACCCGCCGTCGGCGACCGGCTCGGCGCCGCGCGTGGCGACGACGATCCGCGGCCGGGCGTCGATCGCGAGCCGCTCGTGCTCGCCATCGGCGACGACGACCGGCACGCCGGGGAACGCGCGGCCGAGCTCCTCGGCGATGCGCGTCGAGCCGCGGCCGACGCCCACGAGCTTCGCGCCGTGGCACGAGGGGCACCGCCAGCCCGCGGCGAGCCGCCCGCACAGCCGGCACGCGGGCGCGGCGGTGCGGGAGCGCACGCCGAGCGGGCCGCCGCACGTGCTGCAGCGCGCGCGGCTGCCGCAGTCGGCGCAGCGCAGCCCCGGTGCGTGGCCCGGCCGCCCCACCTGCACGAGCACGGGCTTCGACGCGATCCCTTCCCGGGCGGCGGCGAACGCGGCGGCGGGCACGCGCCTGCCGTCGTCGGCGAGCGCGGCGGGCAGCACCCGCACGCGGTGCGCGCCGAGCCGCTCGTGCTCGAGGTGGCCGAGCTCGACGAGCCGCTCGGCGTCGGTCGAGCGGGCATGCCCGGCGATGACGAGCGCGCAGCCGGACTGGCCCTGCCGCACGAGCGCGGCGTCGCGCGCGTGCACCCAGGGCGACAGCGGCTCAGCGAGCAGCGGGTCGCCGTCCTCCCAGACGGCGAGCAGCCCGAGCCTCGCGGCGGGCGCGTACACCGCCGAGCGCGGCCCGATGATCGCGATCGGCTCGCCGTCGAGGCAGCGGAGGAAGCCGCGGTACCGGTCGGGGTTCTTCTGGCGCGCATCGAGCTCGACGACGCGCTCGACGCCGACGGCGGCCTCGAGCGCGAGCCGCAGCTGGCGCTGCTCGCGATGGTCGGGGACGACGAGGATCGCCTGCTCGCCGCGCTCGAGGGCCTGCCGGGCGAGTGCCGCGAGCGCGATCGCCCAGCGCCCGACCCACGCCGTGCCCTCGGCGGCCTCGACCGCCGCGACGCCGCCGGCGCACTCGAGGGCGATGCGTCGGCGCGCCTCGACGAGCCCGGGCAGCGGGGTCTCCGCCGCCGGTTCGGGCAACGGCGGCAGCGCCGCGGCCTCCTGCGCGAGCCACGCCTTCTCGACGCGCGCCTGCCGGCCGGGGATCGCGACCCGCAGCACGTCGGCCGCGCCGCCGGCAGCGCGGTCGGCGACGGCGCGAGCGAGCGCCCACACCTCCGGCTGCAGCACCGGCACGGGCGAGAGCACCTTCTCGACGTCGGCGACCTCGCCCTCCCAGGCACGCGCATCCGCCACCTCGACGACGTAGCCGGCGGTCATCCGGTCACCGCGCAGCGGCACGCGCACGCGCACGCCGGGGGCGACACCCTCGAGGCCCGGCGGCACGCGGTACTCGAACAGCCGGTCGAGCTGCGGCAGCCGCGAGTCGACCACGACGCGGGCGAACCGGGCAGCCTCGGCCGCCACGCCGGTCAGAGCCCCGCGGCGGCGCGCAGGTCGTCGACGCGGTCGAGCCGCTCCCAGGTGAAGTCGGGCAGCTCGCGGCCGAAGTGGCCGTAGGCGGCGGTCTGCCGGTACTTGGGCTTGCGCAGGTCGAGGTCGCGCACGATCGCGCCGGGACGCAGGTCGAAGACCTGCTGGATCGCGGCCTGGATCGTCGCGTCGTCGACGGTGCCGGTGCCGAACGTCTCGACGTAGAGGCCGACCGGCTGCGCCATGCCGATCGCGTACGCGGCCTGCACCTCGAGGCGCGACGCGAGGCCCGCGGCGACCGCGTTCTTCGCCACCCACCGCAACGCGTACGCGGCTGAGCGGTCGACCTTCGACGGGTCCTTGCCGCTGAACGCGCCGCCGCCGTGCCGGGCGGCGCCGCCGTAGGTGTCGACGATGATCTTGCGGCCGGTGAGGCCGGCGTCGCCCTTCGGCCCGCCGGTGAGGAACGATCCGGAGGGGTTGACGATCGCGCGCATGCCGCTCGCGTCGAGGCCGAGCTGCCCGACGACCGGGTCGATGACGTGCTCGATGACGGCGGCCCGGATGTCGGCGTCGGTCACACCGGGGGCGTGCTGCGTGGAGACGAGGACGGTGTCGACGCTGACCGGGCGGAAGCCGTCGTAGCCGATCGTCACCTGCGTCTTGCCGTCGGGGCGCAGCCACGGGATCGCGCCGCTGCGGCGCACGGCGGCGAGCCGCTCGGCGAGCCGGTGCGCAGCCCACGCGGTCGCCGGCATGAACGTGGGGGTCTCGTCGGTCGCGAAGCCGAACATGATGCCCTGGTCGCCGGCGCCGTCGCGGTCGAGCGGGTCGACGGAGCCGTCGCGCGCCTCGACGGCCGTGTCGACGCCGGTGGCGATCTCGGGCGACTGCTCGCCGATCGAGACGGTCACGCCGCACGAGTTGCCGTCGAACGACACCTCGCTCGAGTCGTAGCCGATGTCGACGATGACCTTGCGCGCCACGGATGCGATGTCGACGTAGCCGGTCGTGCGAACCTCGCCCGCGACGTGCACGAGCCCCGTGGTGACGAGCGTCTCGACGGCGACGCGCGCCTCGGTGTCCTGCGTCAGCATGGCGTCGAGCACCGCGTCGGAGATCTGATCGGAGATCTTGTCGGGGTGGCCCTCGGTCACGGACTCGGACGTGAACAGGCGCAGGGTCACTGGCGCTCCTGGGATGCGGTGAGGCTGGATGCGGTGGATGCGGGTCGAGCGGCGAGGCGCTGCGCGACGGCATCGATGATGGCGCGGGCCACTGACGCCTTGCTGCCGGCGGCGTCGGCGACGACACCGGAGCCGTCGAGCACGCGCACGCGCGTGTCGACGTGGCCGAATCCCTCGTCGTGGCCGACGCGGTTGACGACCAGCAGGTCGGCGCCCTTGCGCGCGAGCTTGTCGCGGCCGCGCTGCAGCAGCGCGGCGTCGTCGGCCTCGGTCTCGGCCGCGAAGCCGACGACGAGACCGGAGCGCGGACGCCGCGACAGCTCGGCGAGGATGTCGGGGTTGAGCGCGAGGGTGAGCGTCGGCGTCTCGCCCCACGCCTCCTTCGTGCGCTTCGCGTCGGAGACGCCGTCGACGCGGTAGTCGGCGACCGCGGCCGCCATCACGACGACATCCGCGTCCCCGAGTTCGAGCATCCGCTCGCGCAGCTGCGCGGTCGTCTCGACCTCGACCGTGGTGACGCCGTGGGGCGCGGGCACGTGCAGGTTGGCGCCGACGAGCGTGACGGTCGCGCCGGCGTCGCGCGCGGCGGAGGCGAGTGCGACGCCCATGGCCCCGCTCGACCGGTTGCCGAGGAACCGCACGGGATCGATGGGCTCGCGCGTGCCGCCGGCGGAGACGACGACCGAGCGGCCCGCGAGCGAGCCGGCGCCCGCGACGCGCGCGAGCGCCGCGGCGACGACCTCGGTCGGCTCGGCCATGCGGCCGAGCCCGGTGTCGCCGCCTGTGAGCGAGCCCTCGACGGGCCCCACCACGGTGGCGCCGCGCTCGACGAGCGTGCGCACGTTCGCCTGCACGGCCGGCTGCTCCCACATCTCGGTGTGCATCGCGGGCGCGAGCACGAGCGGTGCCCGGGAGGCGAGCACGGTGGTGCCGAGCAGGTCGTCGGCGAGCCCGGTCGCGAGCTTCGCGAGCGTGTTCGCGGTCGCGGGGAGCACCACGATGAGGTCGGCCGACTGGCCGAGCGCGACGTGGCGCACGGCCGCGACGTCGTCGAAGACCTCGTCGGTGACGGGATTGCGGCTCAGCGCCTCGAGCGTCGGGCGCCCGATGAAGCGGAGTGCGGATGCGGTCGGCACGACGTGCACGTCGTGACCGGCCTGCACGAGCTCGCGGATCGCGAGGGCTGCCTTGTATGCGGCGATACCGCCGGAGATCCCGACGACGACGCGCATCAGGCCTCGGCGGCCTCGTCGTGGGTGAGGACGAGCTTGTCCGCGTGGATCTCGTGCAGTGCGACCGAGAGCGGCTTGTCCTCGATCGTGGCGTCGACGAGCGGGCCGACGTTGTCGAACATCGAGCCCTCGTGGATGTCGGTGTAGTAGTCGTTGATCTGGCGCGCGCGCTTCGACGCGAAGATGACCAGCTGGTACTTCGAGTCGACCTTGTCGAGCAGCTCGTCGATCGGGGGGTTGATGATGCCCTTGGCCATGGGTGCCTCCTGCAGGTGGTGGCTGAGCGCGGGATCGCGCTCGGCGAAGCTCATGCGCCGGTGGGCGCAAGAGACCACTCTACCGCGCGCGGGCGGCCGACGGATCGACTTACGTGGTGGGCTGCGCGGGAGCGGCCGCTGGCTGCGTCGACTCGATGCGCGCGGCGGGCCGCAGGGCGGCGCGGCCCTTCCTCACGCCCCTTGCCGCCACCCAGGTCAGCAGCAGCAGCGCCTGCACGACCAGCAGCGCCGCGAAGAAGACGGCGAGGAAGCGGAGCTCGATCTCGAGGTCCACTGCTCAGCCCTCCCCGAGCGGGATGGCCATCCGCTGGGCTCCCCCACGCCCGAGCGCTGCGAGGTACGCCCGCTCGTCGAGCAGCCTGCCCTTGCCCTCGAGCCAAGTGCGCTCGGCCCACGCCGGCCCGCGATCGCGCTGCGGTCGTCGCACGTCGTCGCGCTGCCGATCCGTCGTGCTGATGGTCGTCTCCATTGCCGCCTCTTCCGCATCGAGCCGGCTCTGCGCCGGCGACGCGTGCTCCGAGGTCTGGAGAGCACCCTTGCTTGTACCCCGATCCTTCACGAGAACCGAGGGGCGGTCAAGGGCTAGTTCGGCGGTTCGGCCGTGATGCGCCGCGAGGCGCGCTCGATCCGGATGGTGCGGTCGATGACGCCCTGGGCGACGGCATGCAGGTTCAGGTTGTTGCTGCGGGCGTGATCGCGGAGCATCTGGAACGCCCGGTCCATGTCGATGTCGTGGAGCGCGGCGAGCACCCCCTTCGCCTGCTCGATGAGCACCCGGCTGTCGAGGGCGCGCTGCAGCTGCTCGGCGACGATGGCGCTCTCGCGCAGGACTCGCTCTTGCAGGATGCCGATCGACGCGACGTCCGCGAGCGCGCGGGCGATCCGGGCGTCCTCGGCGAGGAGGTCGCCCGCGCTCGTGCTGAAGAGCCCCATGGCGCCGATCACCTCGGAGCGCACCCGCAGCGGCACGGCGTAGCTGGCGTGATAGCCCTCGGCCAGCGCTGCATCGCGGAACTCGGCCCACTCCGGCCGCGTCTCCGTGATGTCCGGGACGGAGACCGCCTCGCCTGTCGCGTGCGACTCGATGCACGGACCCTCGCCGGCGTTGAGCTGCATCACCTCGACGAATCCGGCTCCCTCGCTCGTCGACGCGACGAGCTCGAGCTCGCCCTGCGGATTGGCGAGCAGGAGACCGCCCGCCTCGGCATCCGTCAGACCGATGCACTCGCCCATGAGGGTGTGGAGGAGCTCGATGACGTCGTACTCCGAGGTCAGCGTCTCGGCGAGCGTGACGAAGGCCGCATTCAGGCGGACCTCCCGCGAGGACTCAGTCATGCGCGCTTCCCCTTCGAACCCTGCTGTTGCACATCGTCAACCGCCTGCCGCTGGATCATCGAGCGTCAGCCTTCTCGCCACCACATCCTGCGCTACCGATTCTAGCGACGCGCCGGTCGCGAACGCATGGGCGCGCAGCCGGGCGAACGCCTCGGTGGCGGTCACGTCGAGCTGCACGAGCACCATGCCGGTCGCCTGGTGCACCACGCGTCGCAGCTCGGGCGACCACGCGCCCTGCTGCGGCTGATCCTCGGTAGCGGCCAGCGCGGCGAGGCGGACTGCCGTGCTGGCGGCGACCGCTGCGAGCGAGCGTGCTTTGGCCCGGTCACTCGGGCTGAGGTCTCCCGCCGAGGACCGGTAGAGGTCGACGACGCCGACCACGACGGCGCCGAGGGTGAGCGGGTAGGCGAACATCGCGCCGACCTCGAGCTCGCTCGCCGTGGCGCAGAAGACGGGCCACGACGACCGGCGCTCGCGCACGTCCGGCACGAGCACGGGCTCGCCGCTGTGGAGTGCCTCCCAGTGCGGCCCCTCCCCGAGCTCGAACTGCAGCTGCTCGAGCCGGGCCGCGAGCGCGTCGCTCGCACCGAGCGTCGACTGACTGGCGCCCGCCAGCACCGAGATCGATGCCCCGTGCACCGGCAGCAGCTCGATGAACGGCGACAGGAGGTCGCGCGCGACGGCCGGCACCGGCGCAGTGCTCTCCGAGGCGGCCTCGTCGATCATCCGCAGTCCTCTGTCATGACCGAAGCTGCGTCACGCGCTCGTCGCGCCACGCTCGACGGCACGGTCGATCTCGGGCCGATCCTACCTTCGCGGCCTGCCCTGCTCAACGGTCCGCGGCGGCTCGCGCAGCCGGAGGAGCGCCCTCGTCGGCCTCTGCTGCGAGGATGCGCTCGACCACCTGCCGCGCCGCCTGCGCGACGTCGGCGTTGACGATCGTGGCGTCGAACTCCGGTTGGCTCGCGAGCTCGACCTTGGCGGTCTCCAGCCGGCGCTCGCGCTCCGACGCGGTCTCGGTGCCTCTGCCCACGAGTCTGCGCACGAGCTCGTCCCACGACGGCGGTGCGAGGAACAGCAGCACCGCATCCGGGAACGACTCGCGCACCTGCCGCGCGCCCTGCAGGTCGATCTCGAGCAGCACGGAGCTGCCGGCGTCGAGCGCCGCCTGCACGCTCGAGCGGGGCGTGCCGTAGCGCGATTGATTGTGCACCGTCGCCCACTCGAGGAACTCGCCCTCGTCGACCATGCGGTCGAAGTCGGCGTCGGAGACGAACGCGTAGTGCACGCCGTCGATCTCGCCCGGGCGGGCGGCGCGCGTCGTGGCGCTGACCGACTGGCGGATCTGCGGGAAGTGCTCGCGCACGTACTGCGCGACCGTGCCCTTGCCGACCGCCGTGGGACCGGCGAGCACGATAAGCCGGGGGCGACGCGAGGGATCCACGTCGTCCAGCCAACCGCGAACGCGCTCCCGCTGCAAATCGCCCAGCCCGCCGAGCCGCTTGCCCGCCGCGATGCCGAGCGAGGCCATGAGCCGCTCGACGCGCGCGGGGCCGAGGCCGCGCAGGCTCCCGGCGAACTCGACGAAGCGCAGGCGCGCCTCCGGGCTGCCCGGCTCCTGCCACGCGCGCTCCGCGACGTCGCGAGGGCCTCGCTGCCCCGCGCGCAGCGCGCGCTTGACGGCGGCTCGGGCGCGCCGCGCCTCGACGGCGGCGCGGCCGGCGGCCGCGGGGTCGGGCGTCGTCACGGGTCAGCGCTCACCGCGCGGCGGCCAGCTCGGCGACGGCCGCGTCGATCGCCGCGGCGACCCCGTCCGGACCCGGCTGCAGGATGCTGCGGGACGCGCTCGCGAGCACGAGCCGATCCTCCGGGAAGAGGCTGCGCAGGTCCGCGAGGCGGGCACCCTGCGCGCCGAACCCGGGAGCGAGCACGGGCGTCGACGCATCCCTTGACAGCCCGGGTGCGGCGAGGCCGAACGCGGCCCGGTCGACGGTCGCGCCGATCACGAGCCCGTGACCCGCACCGGTCACCGCGTTCCGCTCGGCGACCGCGGCCGCGACCGCGGCGGCGATCGTGCGGCCGTCCGGCACCCGCGCGAGCTGCACGGCTGCCGCCTCGGGGTTCGAGGTCGCGGCGAGCACGAACAGTCCCTTGCCCGCTCGCTCCGCGGCCTCGAAGAGCGGGTCGAGCGCCCCGACGCCGAGGTAGGGGCTGACGGTGAGCGCGTCGGCCTCGAGCGGCGAGCCGGGAGCCAGCCACGCGGCGGCGTACCCGAGGTTCGTCGAGCCGATGTCGCCCCGCTTGGCATCGGCGATGACGACGAGGCCAGCCGCGCGCGCGTCGGCGAGCACCCGCTCGAGCGCGGCCACGCCCGCGGAGCCGAGCGCCTCGAAGAGCGCGACCTGCGGCTTCACGACCGCGACCCTGCCCGCGGCCGCAGCCACGACGTCGCGGCCGAGCCGCTCCGCCTGTGCCGCGGCCGAGCCGCGCGCTCCCCACGCCTCGAGCAGCGACGGGTGCGGGTCGATGCCGACGCACAGCGGGCCGTGCGCGGCGACGGATGCGGTGAGTCGCACCAGGAAGGTCACGCGGACCGCCGCGCGTGGTACTCCTGCAGGCTCGTCACCTCGTACGCCTCGCGCGACGCCTCGATCGCCGCGACGGCCGCGCCGAGCTGCGCGACGGTCGTGAAGAGCGCCTTGTCGGCCGCGATGGTGGCCGCGCGGATCTCGTAGCCGTCGGCGCGGGCGATACCGCCGGTCGGGGTGTTGATGATGATGTCGATCTCACCCGCATCGATGAGGTCGACGATCGAGGGCTCCACCCCCGCATCCGAGTGCTTGCGCACCGTCTCGACGCGGATGCCGTTGCGCGCGAGCACCTCGGCCGTGCCGACCGTCGCGACGATGTGGAAGCCGAGCTGCTGCAGCCGGTGCAGCGGGAGCACCGCCTGCCGCTTGTCGCGGTCGGAGAGCGAGACGAAGACGGTGCCGGAGGTCGGCAGGCCGCCGTAGGCGGCGGACTGGCTCTTCGCGAACGCGGTCGGGAAGTCGCGGTCGATGCCCATGACCTCGCCCGTCGAGCGCATCTCCGGCCCGAGCAGCGAGTCGACGACGCGGCCGTCTGCGGTGCGGAAGCGGCGGAACGGCAGCACGGCCTCCTTCACCGCGACCGGCGCGTCGATCGGGAGGATCGTGCCGTCCTGCTCCGGCAGCATGCCCTCGGCACGCAGCTCGGCGATGGTGGCGCCGGCGAGCACCCTGGCGTTGGCCTTCGCGATCGGCGTGCCGAGCGCCTTGGCCGCGAAGGGCACCGTGCGGCTCGCGCGCGGGTTGGCCTCGATGACCTGCAGCACCCCGGCCGCGTACGCGAACTGCACGTTGATCGGCCCGCGCACGCCGAGTCCCTGCGCGATGCGCAGGGTGGCGTCGCGGATCTCGAGCAGCTGCGCGCGGCCGAGGCCGACGGGCGGCATCGTGCACGACGAGTCGCCGGAGTGGATGCCGGCCTCCTCGATGTGCTCGAGGATGCCGCCGACGTACAGCTCCTCCCCGTCGTAGATGGCGTCGACGTCGATCTCGACCGCGTCGTCCAGGAAGTGGTCGACGAGCAGCGGCCGGTCGGGCCCGACGATGCCGTGCGAGGCGATGCGGTCGAAGTAGCCGTGCAGGCTCGGGGTGTCGTAGATGATCTCCATGCCGCGGCCGCCGAGCACGAACGAGGGCCGCACGAGCACGGGGTAGCCGATGGCCTCGGCGATCTCGACCGCCTGGTCCTCGGTCGTCGCCGTGCCGTTGCGGGGCGCGACGAGCCCGGCGTCGTCGAGGATGCGCTGGAACAGGCCGCGCTCCTCGGCCGCGTCGATCGCGTCGGGCGTCGTGCCGAGGATCGGCACGCCGGCGGCCTCGAGGCCGCGGGCGAGGCCGAGCGGCGTCTGGCCGCCGAGCTGCACGATCACGCCGACGAGCTCGCCGGCTGCGCGCTCGGCGTGCACGATCTCGAGCACGTCCTCGAGCGTGAGCGGCTCGAAGTAGAGCCGGTCGCTCGTGTCGTAGTCGGTCGAGACCGTCTCCGGGTTGCAGTTGACCATGATCGTCTCGAAGCCGGCGTCGGCGAGCGCGAAGGACGCGTGCACGCACGAGTAGTCGAACTCGATGCCCTGGCCGATGCGGTTCGGGCCGGAGCCGAGGATGATCACCTTGCGGCGGTCGGAGGGCTCGACCTCGGTCTCGAGGTCGTAGCTCGAGTAGTGGTACGGCGTGACGGCGGGGAACTCCCCCGCGCACGTGTCGACGGTCTTGAAGACGGGGCGGAGGCCCATGGCCCAGCGCGCCTCGCGCGCCTCGGCCTCCGTCGTGCCGCGCAGCTGCGCGATCTGGGCGTCGGAGAAGCCGTGCTCCTTCGCGAGCCGCAGCAGCGGCTCGTCGAGGTCACCGGCACGGACCTCGTCGGCGACCTCGTTGATGAGCACCATCTGGTCGAGGAACCACGGATCGATGCCGGTCGCCTCGTGCGCCTGCTCGACCGTCGCGCCCGCTCGCAGCGCCTGCTGCAGCGTCACGATGCGGCCGTCGGTCGGCACGCTCGCCACCTCGAGCAGCGCAGCGGCGTCACCCGGCTCGCCCTCCCAGTGGAACGAGGAGCCGCGCTTCTCGAGCGAGCGGAGCGCCTTCTGCAGCGCCTGCGTGTACGTGCGGCCCATCGCCATGGCCTCGCCGACCGACTTCATGGTCGTCGTGAGCGTCGCATCCGCTGCCGGGAACTTCTCGAAGTTGAAGCGCGGCACCTTCACGACGACGTAGTCGAGCGCGGGCTCGAACGACGCGGGCGTGACCCTCGTGATGTCGTTGGGGATCTCGTCGAGCCGGTAGCCGAGCGCGAGCTTCGCGGCGATCTTGGCGATCGGGAAGCCCGTCGCCTTCGACGCGAGCGCCGAGGAGCGGGAGACGCGCGGGTTCATCTCGATGACGATGATGCGGCCCGAGACCGGGTCCACCGCGAACTGGACGTTGCAGCCGCCGGTGTCGACGCCGACGTCGCGGATGACCCGGATGCCGATGTCGCGGAGCCGCTGGTACTCGCGGTCCGTGAGCGTGAGTGCGGGCGCGACGGTGATCGAGTCGCCCGTGTGCACGCCGACCGCGTCGACGTTCTCGATGGAGCACACGACGACCGTGTTGTCGGCCGAGTCGCGCATGAGCTCGAGCTCGTACTCCTTCCACCCGAGGATCGACTCCTCGAGCAGCACCTCGGTGGTCGGCGACTGGTGGAGGCCGTCGCCCACCATCCGGATCAGCTGCGCGCGATCGTAGGCGAAGCCGGAGCCCAGGCCGCCCATCGTGAACGAGGGGCGGATGACGAGCGGGTAGCCGAGGTCCTCGGCGAACTCGATCGCCTCCTCGACGGTGTGCGCGATGTGGCTGCGGGCCACGTCGGCGCCGGCGGCGAGGACGAGCTGCTTGAACAGCTGGCGGTCCTCGGCCTTGTGGATGGCGTCGAAGGAGGCACCGATGAGCTCGACGCCGTGCCGCTCGAGGATGCCCTGCTCGTGCAGCGCGATGGCCGCGTTGAGCGCCGTCTGGCCGCCGAGGGTCGGCAGGATCGCGTCCGGGCGCTCCTTCATGATGATCGTCTCGATCACCTCGGGGGTGATCGGCTCGATGTAGGTCGCGTCGGCGAAGTCGGGATCGGTCATGATCGTCGCCGGGTTCGAGTTGACGAGGATGACGCGCACGCCCTCCTCGCGGAGCACGCGGCACGCCTGGGTGCCGGAGTAGTCGAACTCGGCGGCCTGGCCGATGACGATCGGCCCGGAGCCGATGACGAGGACGGAGCGGATGTCGTCGCGCTTGGGCATTCAGGCGTCCTTCTGCGTGTCGGTGCTGTCGGTGCCGAGGGCGGCGCGGTGCTGCAGCACCAGTTCCTTGAAGCGGGCGAAGAGGTGGCGGGCGTCGTTGGGGCCCGCCGCGGCCTCGGGGTGGTACTGGACGCTGAACGCTGGGATGTCGAGCGCGCGCAGCCCTTCGACGACCTGGTCGTTGAGCGAGTAGTGGCTCACCTCCACGCGGCCGAAGCCCGCGGGGCTCGCGAGCTCCTCGTGCAGCGGCGCGTCGACGGCGAAGCCGTGGTTCTGGCTCGTGATCTCGACGCGGCCGGTGGCGGTGTCGAGCACCGGCTGGTTGATGCCGCGGTGGCCGAACGGCAGCTTGTAGGTGCCGAAGCCCAGGGCGCGGCCGAGCAGCTGGTTGCCGAAGCAGATGCCGAAGAACGGCAGGTCCTCGCGCAGCAGCCCCTGCAGCAGCACGACTTGGCTCTCGCTCGCGGCGGGGTCGCCGGGCCCGTTCGAGTAGAACGCGGCGATCGGCCGATGCGCGAGCACCTCGTCGAGCGTCGCGTCCTGCGGGAGCACGACGAGGTCGAAGCCCTCCTCCTGCAGGTAGCGCAGCGTCGACGCCTTGACGCCGAGGTCCAGCACGGCGAGCGTGCCGAGCGGCTCGCCGATGGCGGGCAGCGTGTACGCCTCGGGCGTGGAGACGACCTCCGCGAGGCTGCGGCCGGCCATCTGCGGGCTCTCGCGCACGGCGGCGAGCATCGACTCGTCGTCGACGAGCGCGTCGCCCGAGAACACGCCGGCGCGCATCGCGCCGGCGTCGCGGAGCCGGCGCGTGATGGCGCGGGTGTCGACGCCGGCGATGCCGACCACGCCGTCCTGCTGGAGCTGCGCGTCGAGGGTGCCGTCGGCGCGCCAGTTCGAGACGACGCGGCTCGCCGCGCGCACGACGTAGCCGGCGGGCCACGCGCGACGCGACTCGGCGTCCTCGTCGTTTACGCCGGTGTTGCCGATGTGCGGCGAGGTCTGCACGACGATCTGGCCGGCGTACGAGGGGTCGGTGAGCGTCTCCTGGTAGCCGGTCATGCCGGTCGCGAAGACGGCCTCGCCGAGGGCTCTGCCTGCGGCGCCGTAGGCGGTGCCGCGGTAGATCGTGCCGTCCTCGAGGACGAGTGCGGCGTCCTGCGCCTGTCGAAGGGCCGCGGGAGCGGGGGTGGTCATGAGGTGGTTCCTTCCCCTGTGGATTGCGTTCGGGTGCGGACGAGGCCGCGGAGCGCGTCGAACGCCTCGCGGTCGTCGCCGATGATGCGGAGGCAGGTGTCGACGTCGGCGCCGAGCGAGTGCGAGATGACGATCATCCCGCCCGGCTCGACGACGCGGTCGATGGTCCAGGTGGCGCGCTCGACCGATCGGATGCGCTCGGCCGGGATGCGCACCTCGGTGCGGTCGGCGACGAGCTGCACGCCGTCCGGGTCGATCGCGACCCGCGTGCGGCCGCGGAAGCCGAGGCCGTGGGCGAAGACGCGGTCGTACCGGTCGCCGGCGCGCGTGGTCGCGACGTAGAGGGCGTCGACGACGAGCGTCGGCATCGCGTCGGTCCACGGCTGCGGCGGCTCGATGTCGCGCTGGCGCCGCCGGCGCGCGAGCACGCCGGCCACGGCGAGCAGGACGACCAGCGCCACGAGCGCGGCGCACAGGATCGCGAACAGCTCCTTCGTCATCGGCCGGCCTCCTCGCCGATCCACTGCACGCGCCCGTCGGCGACGGTGCGCCGGCCGCCGTGCCAGACGTGCAGCACGCGGCCCGGCAGCTCGATGCCGAGGAACGGCGAGTTGGTCGACCGGCCGTGCAGGCGCGAGACGTCGACGGCGCTGCGAGCGGCCGGGTCGACGAGCACGACGTGCGCGGGCGAGCCGGGCTCGAGCGGGGCGTCGTAGCCGGGCTCGCTGCCGATCGCCGCGGGGGCGGTCGACATGACGCGCGCCACGCCGGCCCAGTCGAGCAGGCCCGTCTCGACCATCGCCTGCTGCACCACGCTGAGCGCCGTCTCGAGCCCGACCATGCCGAACGCGGCATCCGCGAACGCCGTCTGCTTCGCCTCCGGCGCGTGCGGCGCGTGGTCGGTCGCGACGATGTCGATCGTGCCGTCGGCGAGCGCCTCGCGGAGCGCCTGCACGTCGCGGTCGGCGCGCAGCGGCGGGTTGACCTTGAAGCGGCCGTCGTAGGAGCGCACGAGCTCCTCGGTGAGCAGCAGGTGGTGGGGCGTGACCTCGGCGGTGAGCGCGATGCCGCGCGCCTTCGCCGCGCGCACGACCTCGACGGTCTCGAGCGTCGACACGTGGCAGACGTGCAGCCGGGCACCCGTGAGCTCGGCGAGCATCGCGTCGCGGGCGACGATCGACGCCTCGGCGACCGACGGCCAGCCCGTGAGGCCGAGCTCGGCGGCCAGCGGGCTCTCGTGCATGACGGAGCCCCGCGTGAGGTGCGGGTCCTGCGCGTGCTGCGCCACGACGGCGCCGAGCGACTCGGCGTGCTCGAGGGCGCGGCGCATGAGCTCGGCGTCGGCGACGCACTTGCCGTCGTCGCTGAAGACGCGCACGCGCGCGGCGCTGCCGGCGAGCATCGTCATGTCGGCGAGCCGCTCCCCCGCGAGGCCCACGGTGACGGCGCCGATGGGACGCACGGTCGCGAGCCCCGCCTCGAGGCCGAGGCGGTGCACCTGCTCGACCACCGCAGGCGTGTCGGCAACGGGGTTGGTGTTCGCCATCGCGAACACGCACGTGTAGCCGCCCGCCGCCGCGGCGCGCACGCCGCTCGCGACCGTCTCGGCCTGCTCGCCGCCGGGCTGCCGCAAGTGCGTGTGCAGGTCGACGAGGCCGGGCAGCGCGACGAGGCCGGTCGCGTCGATCGTCTCGACCGAGTCGCGGTCGGCGCTCGCCGGGTCGACGAGCACGCCGCCGTCGATGGCGAGGTCGCGCGGCTCGCCGCCGAGCACCGAGGCGTTCTTCAGCAGCGTCGTCATCGGGCAGCTCCACTGTCGAGAGATCGGTCGGAGGCAGAGGATCGGTGGTCGGAAGCGAGGAGCGAGTAGAGCACGGCCATCCGCACCGAGACGCCCGCGGTCACCTGCGCGAGCACGGTCGATGCGTCGCCGTCGGCCGCGCGGCTCGAGAGCTCGAGACCGCGGTTCATCGGGCCGGGGTGCATGATCGCCGCATCGCCAAGGCGAGCGAGCCGCTCGTCGGTGAGCGACCAGCCGGTGATGTACTCCCCGACGCTCGGGGCGACCTTGCCGGCCTGCCGCTCGAGCTGCACGCGCAGCAGCATGAGCGCATCCGGCCGCTCGGCGATGACCGCGTCGAGGCTCGTCTCGGCGCGCAGGCCCAGCCGCGAGCCGTCGGCGGCGGGCGTGGGCAGGAACGCGGCCGGGCCGACGAGCGTCACCTCGGCGCCGAGCGCCGGCAGCAGCAGCGCGTTCGAGCGGGCGACGCGCGAGTGGGCGATGTCGCCGACGATCGCGACCCGCACGCCGTCGAGCGCCTTGCCTCGAGCGGCGTCGCCGTGGATGCGGCGGCGGAGCGCGAACGCGTCGAGCAGGGCTTGCGTCGGGTGCTCGTGGGTGCCGTCGCCGGCGTTGATGACCGGCCGGCCGATCCAGTCGGCGAGCAGCGCGGGTGCTCCGGAGGCGCCCGACCGCACCACGACGCCGTCGACGCCCATCGCGGCGATCGTGAGGCCCGTGTCGCGCAGCGACTCGCCCTTCGACGCGCTCGACCCCTTGCCCGAGACGTTGATGACGTCGGCGGAGAGCCACTTGCCGGCGATCTCGAACGACGAGCGCGTGCGGGTGGAGTCCTCGAAGAACAGGTTGACGACCGTGCGACCGCGCAGCGCCGGGAGCTTCTTCAGCTCGCGATCCTGGATCTGGTGCATGTCCTCTGCGAGGTCGAGCAGCGCGATGGCCTCGTCGCGGGGCATGGCCGCCGTGAGCAGGTGCCTCACGCGATGCCCGCCGACGGCTCGTCGGACGCGCTCAGCTCGTCCGCGCGTGACTCGATCGTCACGGCGTCGCGGCCGTCGACCTCCTCGAGCAGGATCGAGACGTGCTCGGTGCGCGCGCTCGGCAGGTTCTTGCCCACCGAGTCGGCTCGGATCGGCAGCTCGCGGTGGCCGCGGTCGACGAGCACCGCGAGCCGCACGGCGCGCGGGCGGCCGAGGTCGGCGAGCGCGTCGAGGGCGGCGCGGATCGTGCGGCCCGAGTAGAGCACGTCGTCGACGAGCACGACGACGCGGTCGTCGACGCCGTCGGCGGGGATGCGCGTGGGGTGGGTCGCGCGGGTGGGCCTGCCGCGCAGGTCGTCGCGATGCATGGTCACGTCGAGCGTGCCGACCCGGGCCGAGAAGTCGATGCCGGTGATGCCGGTGAGCCGGTCGGCGAGCCGCTGCGCGAGGTGGGCGCCGCGAGTCGGGATGCCCAGCAGCACGAGGTCGTCGGGTCCCTGGTTCGCCTCGAGGATCTCGTGGGCGATGCGCGTGAGGGCCCTGGCGATCTCGTCGGGGCCGAGCACGGTGCGCGGTGCAGTCACGGGGACTCCCTTCTCCGCCTCACAGGACGGGCTTCAAGGTTGTCTGATGACTCCACCCTACCGCGTCCGGGTGCGCCGCCCGGGCTTCGGCCGGGCATCCGCGACATGCTCGGGCCGCAGGCCGAGCCCGATGAAGCGCCCCATCGCGTGCCGCAGCGCCGGCAGGCGCTGGACGACCCGGAGCGGCAGCGGCACGGGCACGACGCTGCCCGGCTCCGCGACCCGCACGAGGACGGTCTCGAGCCGCCGCTGCAGCGCTTGCGTCACCATGGCGGCCGGCTCGCGGCGCCGTTGGATGCGGCGCAGCAGTGCCTCGGTGGGCCGTGCGCTCGCGAGCCGGGGCGCGAGCGCGTTGGCGGCGGCCACCGCGTCCTGGATCGCGAGGTTGATGCCGACGCCGCCGGCCGGCGACATCGCGTGCGCCGCGTCGCCGATCGCGAGCAGGCCGTCGCGGTGCCAGCGCTCAAGCCGATCGATCCGTACGCGCAGGACGCGCACGTCGTCGGAGCGCAGGCGCTCGACCCGCTCGGCGAAGCGGGGCTCGAGGGCCGACACGCGCCGGCGCAGCGCCGCAAAGGACGCGTCGTCGCCCGTCCACGCGCCGCGACGGACGATGTGGGCGGCCTGGAAGAAGTCGCCGCGGTCGATCGACAGCAGCGCCCCGTCGCCGATCTGCATGAAGGGCACCTGCTCCCCCGCCGCGCGCGGCAGCCGGAACCAGAGCACGTCGATCGCGCTCGGCCGGCCGACGGGCTCGAGCCCGGCGTCCGCGCGCAGCGCCGAGTCGCGGCCGTCGGCCAGCACGGTGAGGCGGGCGCGGATCTCGACGGGGCCGTCAGGGCCTTCGGCGCGGACGCCAGAGATCCTCGCACCCTCGCGCAGCAGCGCCGTGCCGGCCGTGCGCATCCGCACCTCGAAGCCCGGCAGCTCTCGACCCGCGTCGGCGAGCAGGTCGAGGAAGTCCCACTGCGGCATGAACGCGATCGCCTTGCGCACCGTCGGCAGGCGCGTGAAGTCGGCGACCACGAGCCGCTCGCCCGAGAAGCGCATCGACACCTGCGGCATCTCGGCGTGCGGCAGCGCGAGGAAGCGCTCGAGGAGCCCGACCTCGTGCAGCACCTGCTGCGTCGACGGGTGGATGGTGTCACCGCGGAAGTCGCGCAGGAAGTCGCCGTGCTGCTCGAGCACGACGACGCGCACCCCGCGGCGGGCGAGCAGCAGGCCGAGCATGAGGCCTGCCGGGCCGCCGCCGACGATGACGCAGTCGGTGTCGAGGCGCTCGTGATCGCTCATGCGATCAGCGTGCGCGCACTTCGGGCGAAGCGCCAGAGGTCGGCCCGGGTGCCGGGTGGATCTGAGGATCCGCACCGCATTCGAGGCCGGGCTACTCGCAGAGCTCGTAGCGCTGCACGCCGTCGCGGAGCGTCGGCAGCCCGCCCACGAGCACCACGGGCGGCCGCCCGAGCCGCGCGTGCTCGGACTGCACGACTGGCGCGAGGCATCCGGCGCGCGTCAGGTACAGCGGTGCGGGCCTGGCGCCGGCGACCGCGCTGACGGCGAGGGCGTCGGGGAACTGCTCCCCGCTCGCCACGTAGAGCGCGGGAGGTGCGGTCGCGAACGCCTGGTTGAGGCGCGCCGCCGTGTCGAACCGGTCGACGCCGGCGACGCGATCGAGCCCGCGTCCCGCCCCGAGGGCGGCCGCGACGGACTGGGAGACGGATGGCGTGCCGCCGACGATCGTGACCTGCACGGTGCCGAGCGCCGTGAGTGCGGCGAGCGTCGTCGCGGGCTGCGCGGAGGAGGCGCCGTCGACGAGCAGCACCGGCGCGCCGCGCAGCGCCGCGACCGGCCCGGCGGCGAGCGCGTCGGGGAAGCCGCGGCCGGTGGCGACGTAGCTCGACGACGCGCCGTCGGGGAACGCGTGCTGGGCGATCAGCGCGCTCGTCTCGTAGCGGTCGGCGCCGGCGAGCCGCTCGACCGGGGCGATCGCGGCGAGCTCCGCCTCGACGGCCGCCGACACCGAGGGCGTGCCGCCCGCGAGCACGATCGACCCGGGTCGCAGGCGCTGGAGCTCGGTGCGCACCGAGGCGGGCAGCGCGTCGCGACCTGTCAGCAGCAGCGGTGCGCGCCGGTGGGCGGCGGCGGCGCCGGCGCTCAGCGCATCCGCGAATCCCTCCCCGCTCGCGACGTAGGCCGCCGCTGCGCCGCTCGGGTAGCCGTGCCTGGAGATCGCCGCGGCGGTGGCGTAGCGGTCAGCGCCGGCGAGCCGCGTCGGCGGCGCCATCACGGTCGACGCCTGCGTCATGATCGTGGCCCCGCTGATCCACAGCGCGGTGGGGAGGTCGACGTAGCTGCAGCGGTTGATGCCGAGGTCGTAGCCCGACGCGCTGATCACCCCGAGCGCCTGGACACCGCCGTCGGCGCGCTGCCGGTACGCGGGTCCGCCGCTGTCCCCGGGCAGGCACACGTAGGTGCTGCTCGACGACATCGCTCGGTAGACAGAGCACGACCAGAAGCCGAAGTCGTAGCAGCCCGCCGGCTCCGAGGTGCGGCTGCCGTACTGCTCGCCCTGTCGCGTGCCGGAGAAGCCGACGCGGTCGCCGCTGCCGGCACTGCCGATGCCCTGCACGGGCACCTCCCGGGTGCCCGTGCAGCGGGAGCCGAGCCACATCGTGGGCGCCGCGGAGGCGGTCCGCACGGCCATCGAGTCGACCGCCCAGCCCGTGGTGAGCAGGTTGTGCTCGACGCGACCGATGGTGGCGCCGCTGCCGGCGCTGCCGCACAGCGACGCCTGGAAGCCGTTCACGACGGAGGCGCCGTTGGTGCCATCCGGCGAGGTGCAGTGGCCGGCGCTCATGAGCGCGCGGCCGCCGTCGGCCATGCGGATGGCGAACCCGGTGGTGCAGGCTGCGCCGCCCACCTGCACGGCGACACCGCCGCCCAGACCGTCGCGGTCGTCGAGCCGGGTGGCGGGCGCGTCGCGCACGTCGGCGACCAGCTCGACCGGCAAGCCGGGCGCGAGACCGAGCGCGTCGCCGAGCGAGGGAGCCGCGGCGACGGCGTCGGCGCCCGAGGCGGCCGTCGGCAGCGGTGCGCGCCGAGCGGGCATCGCTGCCGGGCTCGCGGCCTCCACGCCGATGCGGAGGGTCGCGCGCGCGTGGTCGATCGCGACCGACACGAGCGCGTCAGCGGCGGTGCCCGTGGCGGCGAGCGCGCGGTCGAGGCCGTCGCACAGCGCGCGCAGGCCGACGCCGGCCGACCCCGCCACGTGGACGTCGCTCTCGGACACGAGCGCGCGCTGGTGCGCCGGCAGCGAGCCGATGGCGGCCGCGGCGGCGGCAGCAGCCGCGCCCGGCACGGCCTCGAGCACGTCGAGTCCAGTCGCGCGCCCAGCGTCGTCGAGCCGCGGCTCCGCAGCCGCCAGCCCGTCGGGATCGGCGAGGAGCAGGACGTGCCGCAGCGTGCGCAGCGCGGCGTCTCGCGCATCCGCAGCTGCGCCGGATCCGTCGCCCACGATCGGCACGATCGCCGAGCGCACGAGGCAGGTGACGATCGCGTCGGCAGCAGCGGGCGGCGCGGCTGCCGCGGGTGCCACTGACGGCGAGAGCAGTCCGGCCACCAGGGCCGTCATGGCGCCGAGGGCCGCCATCGCACGCACCAGCATCGGCATCCCCTCGTCGCGATCGACCCCGATCCTATAGTGAGGGATGCTCGAGCGCGAGCGCCCGTGCTGGCAGCTACGAGCGGGAGGCCGCGATCCTGCCGAGGACGCCGTCGATCGAGACGCAGTCGGTGTCGATCTGATCCACGATGCCGGCGTGCTCGTCCGCCGGCGGCCGCACCGGGGCCAGTCCGACCCGGGGTGCACCCCTCGGGCTAGTGCGGCGTCGCCAGCAGCGTCCAGACGCTGAATGCTGCGAGCACGAGGTAGAACGCGAAGGGCGGGATGTCCCGGGTGCCCACGAACAGCGCGGTGAACGCGGCCGCCGCGATGAGCAGCAGCACGCCGATCCACGTCTCGTGGCTCAGCGCCGCCGCGCCCAGCAGCGCGAGGCCGAGGAGCGTGAGCCACACGTATCCCAGCCACGACCCGGCGGGCAGCTCTCCCCGCGCGAACTCGGCGATCCGACGCCCGCGACGGGCGCAGGTCACGCCCCACAGCACCGCGCCGACGAGCATCGCCGCTCCGGCGACGGAGGCGAGCACCCGCGCCGGCTCGGTCCAGCCTGCGGCGACCGTGAGCACGCCGAGCGCCGCGATCACAGGACCGGCGGCGTAGAGCCATTGCGAGCGCCGCCACGCACGGGCGTCCGCCTCCAGCACGGCGAGACGCTCCTCGGGTGCGCGGAGCATGAACACGCGAGGCACGCCGTAGGCCGCGCCCGCGAAGAACACGAGCGAGCCGGCGAGCACGGACCACCCGCCGGCGGTCATGAGCACCGCATCCGTCACGCTGCCAGGGTCCTCGCCCATGAGCGTCGACGCGACCCCCTCGCGGGAGCGAGAGCGCCGACTGCGGGTGGTCGCTGTCGCTCAGTCGGGAGCAAGCGCCTGATCGCGAGCGAGGCTCGGACCGGCCGCTGCGGCGCCTACGAGCGGGAGGCCGCGATCTTGCCGAGGACGCCGTTGATGAAGGTGCCGGAGCGCTCGGTCGAGAGCTCGTTCGCGAGGTGGACGGCCTCCGACACGATCACGCTCACCGGCGCCGTCTCGTGCTCGAGCTCCCACACCCCGACGCGCAGGATCGCGAGGTCCGTGCGGGGCATGCGGTCGATCGGCCAGTTCGCGCTCGACGAGGCGATGAGCTCGTCGATGCCGTCGAGCTCGTCGGCGACGCCCGCCACGATCTCGCGGGCGAACGGGAACCAGCCGTGCGTGCTCCACGACAGCCGGTCGGCGGTGTCGCGCAGCACCGTCTCGGGTGCCTCGTCGCGCGCCTGCGCCGAGTAGAGCACCTCGACGGCGTGCTTGCGCGCCTTCCGCCGGGAGGGGTAGGTCTCGTCGGCCACGTCAGTTGACGCGACCGAGGTAGCTGCCGTCGCGCGTGTCGACCTTGACCCGGGTGCCCTGCTCGACGAACAGCGGCACCTGGATCTCGGCGCCCGTCTCGACGGTCGCGGTCTTCGTGCCGGCGCTCGAGCGGTCGCCCTGCAGGCCCGGCTCGGTGTAGGTGATCTCGAGCACGACGGATGCGGGCAGCTCGACCTGGAGTGCCTCGCCCTCGTGCATGGAGATGGTCGCGGTGCCGTTCTCGAGCAGGAACCGGGCGCTGTCGCCGACGATGTCGGCGGGGATCGGCAGCTGCTCGTACGTGTCGTTGTCCATGAACACGAAGTCGGTGCCGTCGTTGTAGAGGAACTGGTAGTCGCGGCGGTCGACGGTCGCGAACTCCACCTTCGTGCCGGCGTTGAAGGTCTTGTCGACGACCTTCTGGCTGCGCGCGTTGCGCAGCTTCGTGCGCACGAACGCGCCGCCCTTGCCGGGCTTGACGTGCTGGAACTCGATGACGCTCCAGAGCTGGCCGTCGAGGTTGAGCACCGCGCCGTTCTTGATGTCGTTCGTGGTTGCCATGCCGTGTGTTCCGTTCCGTGGGCCTCGAGGGCCCTGCGCGGGCCGACAGACGAGTGTACCGGGCGCTGAGGGCGTCCCCGATCGTAGGCTGGCGGCATGCAGGACGCCTTCGACGCGGAGCACTCCGACGGCCACCGCGTGTCCCACTCGGAGGCGAGCGCCGTCAATCGCGCGAACTGGGACGACCGGGTGCCGATCCACGAGCTGCACTACGAATCGCTCCGGCTGCTGCCCGAGGATCCGACGGCGCTGACCGACGTCGTGCGCCGCGACCTCCCGGTGCTCGCCGGCCTGCTCGGCGCGGACCCCGATGACCCTCTCCCCCTCGCGGGCCGCTCGCTCGCGCACCTGCAGTGCCACATCGGCACCGACACCGTGTCGCTCGCGCACGCGGGCGCATCCGTCATCGGGCTCGACTTCTCGCAGCCCGCGCTCGACGTCGCCGCGCGCCTCTCCGCCGCGTGCCGCGTCGACGCGCGCTGGGTGCGTAGCGACGTGCTCGACGCGGCCGCCGCCATCAGCACCGCGGTCGACGTCGTGTACACGTCGATCGGCACCATCTGCTGGTTCCAGGACCTCGATCTCTGGGCGGCGCAGATCGCCGAGTTGCTCGTGCCCGGCGGCCTGCTCTACTTCCGCGACGCGCATCCCGCGATGCTGGCGCTCGACGACACCGACGCCGACGCGCTGTGCGTCACCCACCGCTACTTCGCGGACGGCACCGCGCTCGAGTGGATCGACGACTCCGCCTACACCGGCGGCGGCGAGCGGGTCGCGCACCCGCGGACGCTCGAGTGGCCGCACTCCGTCTCGGAGATCGTCACGGCACTGCTCGGCGCCGGCTTGCGGATCGTGGCCCTGCACGAGGGCACGGTGCTCGAGTGGGCGGCTCATCCCCGCATGTCGGCGGTCGAGGGCGGCTTCGCGCTGCCCGAGCCGGAGCGGTTGCGCGTGCCCGCGACGCTGACCGTCGCTGCCGCGCGGGAGTGATCAGCGCGCCGCGATCGCCTCGGCGGCGAGCCGGTAGCCGTCGAGGCCGAAGCCCGCGATGACTCCCGTGGCGACCGCCGACACCACGGAGGTGTGGCGGAACGCCTCGCGCGCGTGCGGGTTCGAGATGTGCACCTCGACGAGCGGCGCCACGCCCTGCAGCTGCGCGCAGGCGTCGCGGAGGGCGTATGAGTAGTGCGTGAACGCCGCCGGGTTGAGGATCACCGGCGTGCGCGCGTCGACGGCCTCGTGGATCCACCCGACGAGCTCCGCCTCGTCGTCCGTCTGCCGCACGTCCGGCTCGATCGGTGCATCCGCCGTGCCGACCGAGGCCACGAGCGGTGCGATGTCGGCGAGCGTCGCCGTGCCGTACACGTCGGGCTCCCGCGTGCCGAGCCTGCCGAGGTTCGGTCCGTTGAGGACGAGGATGCGCATGCCGCCAGTCTGGCAGGCGCGGCAGCGCTACATCTCGCCCTCGAAGAGTCCGATGCTGTTGCCGTCGGGGTCGGTGAACACGGCCCACCAGCTGGTCGGCGTGATCTCCTCCTTCGGCAGGGTGACCGAGCCGCCGAGCTGCTCCGCCTTCGCGAGGGCTTCGTCGATCGAGTCGACCTCGATCACCGAGCGGGGCTGCGTGAAGCCCTCCTCGCGGGCGGTGAGGGCGCCGCCGGAGACGCCGTTCGGCGCCTGCCACATGGGGTAGCCCTCGTAGCCCTCTGACTCGGTGATCTGCCAGCCGAAGATGCTGCTGTAGAACTCGGTCGCGCGGGCCATGTCGCTGACAGGGATCTCGAGATGCGTGATGTCGCCGTGTGCCATGGCAGGGAGTCTGCACCGCGAGGCGCGGGTGTGCAATGGGTCGCCCGCTCGGCCGCGCCGCTCTCCGCCTCGAGTGGCGCCGCCCGCAGGTGAGTGGCGCCGCGCGCGGGTGAGTGGCGCCCTCCGCAAGTGAGTGGCGCCTCCCGTAGGTGGGTGGCGCCCCCCGCACGTGAGTGGCGCCTTCCGGGATCAACACGCATTCGGGATGCGACGCAGCCCGCCGTGCACCGGAGCAGCCACTCAGATGCCGGAGCCGCCACTCAGATGCCGGAGCCGCCACTCAGATGCCGGAGCCGCCACTCAGATGCCGGAGCCGCCACTCAGATGCTGGAGCCGCCACTCACCTGCCGGAGCCGCCACTCACCTGCCGGAGCCGCCACTCACCTGCCGGAGGCGCCACTCACCTGCCGGAGGCGCCACTCAGATGCCGGAGCCGCCACTCAGGCCCTGCGGGCGGATGGGCGGGGCTCAGTCGGCGAGGGATTGGTAGGCCATGAAGAGCAGGCTGTCGTCGGGGCCCTCGAGGATGCGGGGCTTCGCGACGTCGTCGAGCACGACGAAGCGCAGCATCGAGCCCCGCGTCTTCTTGTCCTTGCGCATGGTGCCGAGCACCGTCTGCCAGCGGCCCACCGGGTAGGTCGTGGGCAGCTCGAGCGACTGCAGGATGGCCCGGTGGCGGTCGACGACGGGCTCCGGGAGCCGGCCGGCGAGCCGCGACAGCTCGGCCGCGAACATCATGCCGATCGAGACCGCCGCGCCGTGGCGCCAGCGGTAGCGCTCGGTGTGCTCGATCGCGTGGCCGAGCGTGTGCCCGTAGTTCAGGAACTCGCGCTCGCCGTGCTCGCGGAAGTCGTTCGCGACCACGCGCGCCTTCACCTCGATCGCACGCGCGATGGCCTCCTGGAACTCCGGCGTCGACGGGTCGGTCGTCGCGTCCAGGGAGTCCTCCAGCAGCTCGAGGATGCGCGGCTCGGCGATGAAGCCGGCCTTCACCACCTCCGCGAAGCCCGTGAGCAGCTCGTTGCGCGGCAGCGAGTCGACGAGCTCGAGGTCGGCGACGACCGCCGCCGGGTGGTGGAACGCGCCCACGAGGTTCTTGCCCTGCTCGGTGTTGATGCCGGTCTTGCCGCCGACGGCCGCATCGACGATGCCGAGCACGCTCGTCGGCGCCTGGATGATGCGCACGCCGCGCAGCCACGTCGCGGCGACGAACCCGGCCAGGTCGGTGACGGCGCCGCCGCCGAGGCCGAGCACGGCATCCGTCCTCGAGAACTCCGCCTGCCCCATGATCTGCCACAGGAACTGTGCGACCTCGATGCGCTTCGCCGCCTCGGCGTCGGGCACCTCGGCGAGCAGCACCTCGACGTCGAGCTCGGCCTTGATGTGGTCGGCGATGCGGCTCATGGCTGGCTGGTGCACGACGAGCAGCCGGGTGGCGTCGCCGAGCGACGCGCGGATGCGGTCGACCAGGATGCCCCTGCCGACGTGGACCTCGTAGGGCGCCTCGGTCTCGACGCGGATGGTGGTCATGCGCTCCCCCTCTGGTGTGTCACAGCTCGCGCTCCGCGAGCCAGGCCTCGAGCCGGTCGACCAGCTGGGCCATGGGCGTCCTCGACGTGTCGACGACGGTGTCCGCGAGCTCGCGGTAGATCGGTTCGCGCTCGGCGGCGACCCGCCGCCACGCGGTGATGCCGTCCGCGACGAGCGGACGGCCGCCACCGGAGAGGCGGCGCTCGACCACCTGCTCGTCGACGGTGACGAGCACGACGGTCGCGTGCGCGAGGAGCGCGCGGGTGCGCTCGTCGAGCACCGCTCCCCCGCCGAGCGCGACGACCGCGCCGGGCACGAGCGCGCGGCGCACGGCCTCCGCCTCCCAGCGCCGGAACGCGACCTCGCCGTGCTCGGCGAAGATCTGCGGGATGGGCCCGTGCTCGAGCACGACGACCTTGTCGGTGTCGGCGAAGGTGCGGCCGATGCGCGCTGCGAGCTTGCGGCCGAGCGACGACTTGCCCGCGGCCATGGGACCGATGAGGGCGACGGGCGGCACGGTGCCCGCCTCGTCGCCGGGCCGGGGGGCGGGCAGCGTGCCCGCCTCGTCGCCGGGCCTCGGGCCGTCGGCGGTCACGGCGTGGTGCGCAGCTGCTCGGGGATCGCGGCGAGGTAGGCGTCGAGGTTCCTGCGCGTCTCGGCGACGGAGTCGCCGCCGAACTTCTCGACCATCGCGTCGGCGAGCACGAGCGCCACCATGGCCTCGGCGACGACCCCGGCCGCGGGCACGGCGCACACGTCGCTGCGCTGGTGGTGCGCCTGCGCAGCCTCACCGGTGGCGACGTCGATCGTGCGCAGCGCGCGCGGCACCGTCGCGATGGGCTTCATGCCCGCGCGCACGCGCAGCGGGTCGCCGGTCGTCATGCCGCCCTCGATGCCGCCGGCCCGGCCGGTCTCGCGGTGCACGCCGCCGTCGCCGACGACGAGCTCGTCGTGCGCGACGCTGCCGCGGCGGCGCGTCGTCTCGAAGCCGTCGCCCACCTCGACGCCCTTGATCGCCTGGATGCTCATGAGCGCCTGCGCGAGCCGGCCGTCGAGCCTGCGGTCCCAGTGCACGTACGAGCCGAGCCCGGGCGGCAGCCCGTAGGCGAGCACCTCGACGATGCCGCCGAGCGTGTCGCCCGCGCGACGCGCGTCCTCGACCTCGGCGAGCATCGCGGCGCTCGTCTCGGCGTGGAGGCAGCGCAGCTCGTCGGCGTCGAGCCGGTCGACGTCGTCGGGCACGGGGAGCGCGGCGTCCTCGGGCACGCGCACGGGACCGATCGAGAGCGTGTGGCTCACGAGCCGCACGCCCAGCTCGCCGAGGAAGGCACGGGCGACGGCGCCGAGCGCGACGCGGGCAGCGGTCTCGCGGGCGCTCGCCCGCTCGAGCACGGGTCGGGCCTCGTCGAAGCCGTGCTTCTGCATGCCGACGAGGTCGGCGTGGCCCGGGCGCGGTCGCGTGAGCTTCGCGGCGCGGGCACCGGTGAGCGCCTCCTGCAGCGGTGCGGCGCCCATCACCTCGGTCCACTTGGGCCACTCGGTGTTGCCGATGCGCAGCGCGATGGGCCCGCCCTGCGTCTCGCCGTGGCGCACGCCGCCGGAGATCGACAGCTCGTCCTGCTCGAACTTCATGCGGGCGCCGCGGCCGGCGCCGAGCTTGCGCCGCTGCAGGTCGGCCTGGATCTGCTCCGCGGTGATGGGCACGCCCGCGGGCATCCCTTCGAGGAGGGCGAGCAGTTCGGGGCCGTGGGATTCCCCGGCGGTGAGCCAGCGCAGCATGCTCACGATTCTTCCAGAGAGTCGGATGCCCGGACGCCGGTCCCGCGCGCGACGAGCGCGGCACGCATCGCGGCCACCACGCGCGGCTCATCGGGCAGCGGCGCGTCGACGTCCCCGAGCGCGAAGATCCGCACCTGCAGCACAGCCTGCTGCAGCAGCATCGCCCGGCCGTCGATGACTCGTCCCGCGGGCAGCGCGCCGAGGAACCGCGACCCCTCGGGGCGGGCGTAGTCGGCGTCGAGCAGCAGCACGGGCGGCGCCGCGAAGCTGGCGGTCGCGTCCGCTGCCGCGGGCAGCGTCGAGACCGCGGCGTCGACGCCGGGGAGCGGTGCCTCGAGCCCCTGCACCGCGAGCGTCACGCCGAGCTCGGCGGCGAGCTCGCGGAGCCGCGCCGCCTTCGCCGGTGTGCGGAGGGCGACCGTGACGTGCCGGGCGCCCATCCGGGCGAGCGCGAGGAGCGCCGTCTGGGCGGTCGCGCCCGCACCCACGATCGCGCCGGTCCCGGCGTCGTCGAGGCCCGCATCCGCGAACGCGCGCACGATGCCGCCGACGTCGGTGCTCCAGCCGCGGAGCCGCCCGTCGTGCCCGCGCAGGAGCGTGTTCGCCGTGCCGGTCGCGCGGGCGAGCGGGTCGAGCTCGTCGGCGATGGCCGCGGCGTCGTCCTTGTGCGGCGCCGTCACCGACAGGCCCAGCCACTCCGGCCCGAGCGCGTCGACGAACGATCGGAGCCCGTCGGGCGGGACAGCGCAGCGCCCGTAGTCCCAGTCGAGGCCGAGCTCGCGCGCCGCCGCGCCGTGCAGCGCGGGCGACAGCGAGTGCTCGACCGGCCAGCCGACGACGGCGAGCCGGCGGGTACCGGCTCCCGTCACGTCAGCCGCCCCAGCCCGGGTTGTCGCGCAGGAACTGCTGGAACTGCGCGACCCCGACCTCGTGCTCGGCGAGCGTCTCGGAGAAGACCGTCTCGCCCGTCTCGGGGTTGACCGTCACGAAGTAGAGCCAGTCGCCCTCGGTCGGCGAGAGCGCCGCCTGGATCGCGGTGTCGCCGGGCGCGCCGATCGGCCCGACCGGGAGGCCCGGGTTCGCGTAGGTGTTGTACGGGTTGCCGGCGTCGGCGCGCTCCTCCGCCGTCGTCGTGACGACGTGCAGGTTGCCGGTGCCGTAGGCGACGGTCGCGTCTGACTGGAGCGGCATGCCGATGTCGAGGCGGTTCTGGAACACGCGCGCGACGCGACCGAAGTCGTCGGGCAGCCGAGCCTCGCGCTGCACGATGGAGGCGAAGATGAGCACGCGCTCCTGGTCGGCCTCCGCCACGCCGGCGGCCTCGAGCGCCTGCCGCTGGCGCTCGACCATCGCCGTGAGCACGTCGACCGCGGTGACGCCCTCGTCGAACGTGTACGTCGCGGGGAAGAGCCAGCCCTCGAGCGAGACGGCGTTCTCGGGCAGCCCGAACTGCGTGAGGTCGCCGGATGCTTGGAGCAGCTCGGCCTGCGGGATGCCGAGGTCGCGCTCGAGCCGCTCGAACACCTGCGGCAGCGTGTAGCCCTCCGGCACCGTGACCCGGAGCTCGACCTTGTTCGCGGGGTCGACGAGCGCGTCGACGGCGCCCTGCGCCGACATCTGCTGCATGAGCCGGTACGCGCCGGGCTGCAGCTGGATCGACGGGTCGGCGACCAGGATGTCGGTGAACGCCTCGGCGCTCGCCACCACATCCTGCTCGACGAGCGTCGCCGCGACGTCGTAGCCGTTCTGGCCCGACTGCACCTGCACGATCACCTCGCCGGTGCCCGGCCCCGGGTAGTCCTCCGGCCCGCTGAAGCGGTCGATGACGCGCGGGATGGCCCAGGCCGCGGCGATGCCGATGCCCGCCAGGATCACGAGCGCGACGATCGCGCCGATGAGCCGCCTGCGGCCCCGCTGCTTGCGCTCGCGCGCACGACGTCCAGCCATGTCAGTCCTCTCGCGGCGCGGCCTCGTTGCCGCGCTCGTCGTCGCCGGTGGAGAGCAGCTCGCCGGGCGCGCGCCCGGCTGCCCGTTCGCTGTCGAGCGCGTGCTGCAGGATGACGACCGCGGCCGCCTGATCGATGCTCGACCGCTGCTGGCGGCTCGACTTTCCCGCGGCTCGCATGCCGGCGGATGCGGTGACGGTCGAGAGCCGCTCGTCGACGAGCCGCACCGGGATCGCCGTGGCGAGCAGCGCCGCGATGTCGCGCGCGTCCTGGGTGCTGGGGGTGTCGCCGCCCGAGAGCGAGATGGGCAGGCCCACGACCGCCTCGATGGCGTCGAGCTCGGCGGCGATCTCCCGCAGCCGCGCGACGACGTCGGTCGACGCGCGCTGGATCGTCTCGACCGGGGTCGCGAGCAGCCCGTCGCGGTCGGATCGAGCGACGCCGACGCGCGCGCGGCCGACGTCCACGCCGATCCGCACGCCCTGGCGCATGCCCGAGCCGCTCAGCGGTCGCTCCCTGCTCGACCGGCCCCGGCCCGCTCGACCCCGGTCCGCACGGCCGCGATGGCAGCCGGCATCGCGCTCGCGTCCTGGCCACCGCCCTGCGCCATGTCGGGCTTGCCGCCGCCGCCGCCGCCGAGCGCGCCGGCCGCCGCCTTCGCGAGCGGACCGGCCGCGACGCCGGTGTCGCGAGCCGCCTGGTTCGTGGCGACCACGATCGCGGGCTTGCCGTCGACGGCGCCGCCGATCGCGACGACCGCGGCGTCGCCGCCGAGGCGCTCGCGCACCTGCGCCGCGAGCGATCGCAAGTCGTCCGCGGACGAGACCGAGCCGAGGTCGACCGCTGCGAAGCGGACGTCGCCGAGGCGCTCGGCGCTGTCGGCGATCGGCTGCACACGCCCGGCGAGCTGCTGCGACTCGAACTCCGCGATGCGCTTCTCAGCCGTCTTGAGCGACGCGACGAGCTCCTGGATGCGACCGGGCAGCTGCTCCTTGGGCGTCTTGAGCATCGAGGTGAGCTCGCTCACGAGCGAGCGCTCCGCGACCAGCTGCCGGAACGCATCCGGCCCGACCGCCGCCTCGACGCGGCGGCTCGTCGAGCCGACGCTCGCCTCGCTCGTGATCGAGATGAGGCCGATCTGGCTCGAGGCGGCGACGTGCGTGCCGCCGCACAGCTCGCGCGACCACGGGCCGCCGATGTCGACCATCCGCACCGAGTCGCCGTACTTCTCGCCGAACAGCGCCATCGCGCCGAGCGACTTCGCCTCGTCGAGCGGCATGACCCGCGTCTCGACCGGCAGGTCGTCGCGGATCGCCGTGTTCGCGATCCCCTCGAGCTCTTGCCGCATGTCGCTCGAGAGCGCGCTCGACCACGAGAAGTCGAGGCGCATGTAGCCGGCCTTGTTGTAGGAGCCGGACTGGTGGGCGTCCGGGCCGAGCAGCTGGCGCAGTGCCGCGTGCACGACGTGCGTCGCCGAGTGCGCCTGGTTCGCGGCGCGGCGGTAGAGCGGGTCGACGACGGCGTGCGCGACGTCGCCGACAGCCATCTCGCCCGAGGTGACGCGCACGGTGTGGCTCACGAGACCCGCGATGGGCCGCTGCACGTCGAGCACGTCGGCCTCGAACCCCGCGCCGATGAGCCGGCCCTGGTCGCTCTCCTGACCGCCCGACTCGGCGTAGAGCGCGGTGGCGGTCAGCACGACCTCCACCTCCTGCCCAGTGCTCGCCGCGGCGACCTGCGCGCCGTCGGCGATGATGCCGATGACCTCGCCGTCGGCCTCGAGCTCGTCGTAGCCGAGGAACGCGGTCTCGCCCTTCGCCCGCAGGTCGCTGTAGACCGACAGGTCGGCGAGCTGCTTGCGCCGCGACTTCGCGTCGGCCTTCGCGCGCGTGCGCTGCTCGCTCATGAGCGTCTCGAACGTGGGGCGGTCGACCTGCAGGCCCGCCTCCTCCGCGATCTCCATCGTGAGGTCGATCGGGAAGCCGTACGTGTCGTGCAGCAGGAACGCCGTCCTGCCGGGCACGACGTTGCCCGAGTCGCGGCGCACGTCGGCGATCGCGAGGTCGAGCACGGTCGAGCCCGACTCGAGCGTCGACCGGAACGTCTCCTCCTCGGCCACGGCCATCCGCTCGATGCGCGGGTACGCCTGCTCGAGCTCGGGGTAGGCGGTGGCCATCGCGTCGCGGCTCGCGCCGAAGAGCGTCGGGAAGGTCGGGTCCTGCACGCCGAGCAGCCGCATCGAGCGGATCGCGCGGCGCATGAGTCGACGCAGGATGTAGCCGCGGCCGTCGTTGCCGGGGGTGACGCCGTCGCCCATGAGCATGAGCGACGAGCGGATGTGGTCGGCGATGACGCGCATGCGCACGTCGTCCTCGTGCACGGCGCCGTAGCGCCGGCCGGAGAGCTCGCTCGCGAGGTCGAGCACGGGGCGCACCTGGTCGATCTCGTACATGTTCGGCACGCCCTGCTTGAGGAAGGCGATGCGCTCGAGCCCCATGCCGGTGTCGATGTTCTTGCTCGGCAGCTCGCGCACGATCGTGAACTCGGTCTTCGAGCGCACGTCGGCGATCTCGTCCTGCATGAAGACGAGGTTCCAGATCTCGACGTAGCGGTCGCTGCCGGTGGCCGGCCCGCCCTCGGGCCCGTACTCCGGGCCGAGGTCGTAGAAGATCTCGGAGTCGGGGCCGGCGGGGCCAGGCTGCCCGGTCATCCAGTAGTTGTCCTCGAGCCCGAGGCGCTGGATGCGCGACGCGGGGATGTCGGTGACCTCGAGCCAGAGGCGCTCGGCCTCGTCGTCGGTCTCGTAGACCGTCACCCAGAGCCGCTGCGGATCGAAGCCGTAGTGCCCGTCGGACTCGGAGCCCGTCAGCAGCTCCCACGCGTAGCCGATCGCCTCGCGCTTGAAGTAGTCGCCGAACGACCAGTTGCCGGCCATCTGGAAGAACGTGCCGTGGCGCGGGGTGCGCCCGACCTCCTCGATGTCGTTCGTGCGGATGCACTTCTGCACGTCGGCAGCGCGCGGCCACGGGGCAGGCACCCTGCCGGAGAGGTACGGGATGAACGGCACCATGCCGGCGATCGTGAACATGATCGCCGGGTCGTCGCTCACGAGCGAGGCGGACGGCACGATCTGGTGGTCGCGGCGCTCGAAGTAGCTCAGGAAGCGGCTGTGGATGTCTGCGGTCTGCATGTGGGTCAGGTCTCTCCAGCCCGCTGTGGGCCTGACGGATGTGGGCGTGAGGGCCGGGTCACGGCCGGTGGCATGACGAGCCCGGGCGCATCGCGCCCGGGCTCGGATCGACTGTCGTCACTCGCCTCGCAGCTCGCGGTCGCGAGCCTGGTAGCCGTCCTTGACTGCGTCCGTGAACTCACGGCCGCGCGCGTCGACGTTGTCGAGGAACGCCTTGCCCTTCTCGGTGTCCTCGATGCGGCGGGCGGCGAAGACGCCGATGACGACGCCGATGGCCAGGAACAGGAGCTTCTTCACAGCGGGTCCCCCTCGTGTCACGCTCTCCCCCGGGGCCGGTCGGCGCCGGGGCTTCGACAGTCTAACGACGAGAGGGGCCGCCTTCCGGCGACCCCTCTGCGTTCGCTGCGCGGATCAGCGCGCGGCGTAGTACTCGACGACGAGCTGGACCTCGGCCACGACGGGCACCTCTGCGCGCTTCGGGCGGCGCACGAGGCGCGCCTGCAGGCGGTCGAGCTGCACGTCGAGGTACGGCGGGACCGGGGGCAGCACACCGGCGTGACCGCCGGCGGCGGCGACCTGGAACGGCTCCATGCCGGCCGAGCGCTCGTGCACGTGGATGGTCTGACCCGGCTTCACGCGGAACGACGGGCGGTCGACGCGCTGGCCGTCGACCATGATGTGGCGGTGCACGACCATCTGGCGGGCCTGCGACATCGTGCGGGCGAAGCCCGAGCGGAGCACGAGTGCGTCGAGGCGCATCTCGAGCAGCTCGACCAGGTTCTCACCGGTCAGGCCGGCCTGGCGGCGGGCCTCGTTGAACGCGATGCGGAGCTGCTGCTCGCGGATCCCGTACTGGGCGCGCAGGCGCTGCTTCTCGCGGAGGCGGACGGCGTAGTCGCTGTCGGCCTTGCGCTTGGTGCGGCCGTGCTGGCCGGGGCCGTAGGGGCGCTTCTCGAGGTAGCGCGCCGCCTTCGGGGTCAGGGCGATGCCGAGGGCGCGCGAGAGGCGCGTCTTCGACCGGGTACGGGACTTCGTGGACATGACTTCCTTCGCTGATTCGCTGCCGCGCGAGCGGCTGTCCCGGCACAGTGCCAGGACCTAAGGAGGGGGGCGGGCCCGGCGGCGCGGCGATGCCGGCCTGTGGACCAGCGACAAGGCTACCAGATCAGGCGTCGCCGGCCAGGATCCGGCGGATGCGCTCGAGCCGAGCGGCGATGTCGCGCTCGAAGCCGTGCTGCCCCGGCTCGTAGTAGCGGCGGCCCACGAGCGGGTCGGGCAGGTGCTGCTGGGTGGCGACCCCGTGGGGCGCGTCGTGGGCGTAGCGGTAGCCCTTGCCATGACCGAGGCGCTTCGCGCCGGCGTAGTGCGCGTCGCGCAGGTGGTTCGGGACGCGTCCGAAGTCGCCGGCGCGCACGTCGGCGATGGCACGGTCGATGCCGAGGTAGGAGCGGTTCGACTTGGGTGCGGTGGCGAGGTAGACCACCGCCTCGGCGAGCGGGATCCGGCCCTCGGGCATGCCGATCATCTGCACCGCGGTGGCGGCGGCCGTCGCGATCACGAGGCCCTGCGGGTCGGCCATGCCGATGTCCTCGCTCGCGAGCACGATGACGCGCCGGGCGATGAAGCGCGGGTCCTCCCCCGCCTCGATCATGCGCGCGAGGTAGTGGAGGGCCGCGTCGGGGTCGGAGCCGCGCACCGACTTGATGAACGCGGAGATGACGTCGTAGTGCTCGTCGCCCTGGCGGTCGTACCGCAGCAGCGCGCGGTCGACGGCGCTCGCGACCGCGTCGGCCGTGACCGTGGCGGGCACGGCGTCGCCCGCCGCCTCGAGCGCATGCGCCCCTGCCGCCTCGAGCGCGGTGAGGGCGCGCCTGGCGTCGCCGGAGGAGAGGCGGACGAGCTGGGCGCGGGCCTCGGGCTCGAGCTCGATGGCACCGTCGAAGCCGCGCGGGTCGGCGATGGCGCGCTCGATGAGCTCGACGATGTCGTCGTCGCCGAGCGGTTCGAGCGTGAGCAGCAGCGAGCGCGACAGCAGGGGGCTCACGACGCTGAACGACGGGTTCTCGGTCGTGGCGGCGATGAGGGTGACCCAGCCCTGCTCGACGCCCGGGAGCAGCGCGTCCTGCTGCGCCTTCGTGAACCGGTGGATCTCGTCGAGGAACAGCACGGTGGAGCGCGAGAAGAGGTCGCGCTCGTTCAGCGCCTCCTCCATCACCTGCCGCACGTCCTTGACGCCGGCCGTCACGGCGCTCAGCTCGACGAAGCGCCGGTCGGAGGAGTGCGCGATCGACTGCGCGAGCGTCGTCTTGCCGGTGCCCGGCGGGCCCCACAGGATGACGCTCTGCCCGCTCGCGCCGTCGGACGGCGCGGCGAGCCTGCGCAGCGGCGAGCCCGGCCCGAGCAGGTGGCGCTGGCCGACGACCTCGTCGAGGCTCGTGGGGCGCATGCGCACCGCGAGCGGCGCTGTCGTCCCCCTGGCCATGCCTCCATGCTAGGCGGCGCCGCCCACGCGCCGCGGCCCGGCCGTGCGCCGACGACGGGGTAGCCTGATCCGCGGCCGCGCGGGCGCGCGGCAGCCGTCCGGAGGAGAGCCCGTGGTCACGAAGCAGGAGCAGGAGCGCCGCGTGCGCGACTATCGCGCGCGGCAGGCGCTGCACCAGCGTCGCAAGCGGCGGCAGCGGCGCGACTCGCTCATCGGCGCAGGACTCGCCCTCGTGGTGCTCGTCGGCGGCACGGCGCTGCTCTCGACCGTGCAGCCGCCCGCGCCGGCGGCCAGCGAGAGCGCTGCGCCGACCGAGACCACCGCCGCCGACTCGCTCGTGCCCGACCCCTCGCTCGCCGAGGGGCGCACCTGGACGGGCGCGCTCACGCTCAACGGCATCGAGCTCGGCGTCGAGCTCGACGGCGCCGCGGCCCCGCAGGCCGTCTCGGCAGTGCTCGCCGACACGCAGCGCGACTACTACGACGGCAAGTCGTGCCACCGCCTCACGACGAGCGAGGGCTTCAGCGTGCTGCAGTGCGGCTCGGCCGACGGTCAGGGCAGCGGCGACCCCTCGTACATGTACGGACCCGTCGAGAACGCGCCGGCCGATGACGTCTACCCGGAGGGCACCATCGCGATGGCCCGCCAGGGCGGCAACGCCGACTCCAACGGCCACCAGTTCTTCATCGTCTACGGCGACACCACCATCCCCTCCGACAGCGCGGGCGGCTACAGCGTGATCGGCCGCGTCACGTCGGGCCTCGACCAGCTGCGCACCGACGTCATCTCGCTCGGCACCGAGGGCGGCGTCCCCGACGGCCCGCCCGCGGAGCCGGTCGCGATCGACGACTTCGTGCTGCAGTAGCGAGCACCCTCCGCCCATCGGAGCCGGGACCCGGGACGGGCCCCTGCCCTGGGGTCGCGCAGCGGCCCGAAAGGGCCTCTGCGCCAGCTCCACCGCGCTAGGCTCGACCTGCCCGTTCCCTCGTACGAGAGACTCAGTCATGCCCGAGCCCATCCAGCCCACCGACTCCGCCCCCGCGGAGGAGACCACCGCCCCCGACGAGGCTGCCGCCGAGCAGCCCGCCGCCGAGGCGGCTCCCGCCGCGCCCGACGCGGCGCAGCCCGCCGAAGGTGACGTCCCCGCTGATGACGCTCCGCTCTCCGCCGCCGAGATGACCGCGGCGGCCGACGCCGCGGCCGGCATCCCCGCCGAGCACGCCGTCGCCGAGCTGAGCGCCGACGAGGCCCTCGTCGAGCCGGCCGAGCAGCCCGCCGCCGAGCCGGCCGAGCAGCCGGCCGCCGAGCCGGCCGAGCAGCCCGCCGCCGAGCCGGCCTCCGAGGAGTCTGCGCCCGACGCGGAGCCCGCAGCCGCCGCAGAGCCCGAGATGGGCGAGCCCGTCGTCGAGCGCGGTCTCGGCCGCGTCGACGCGACCGGCACCGTCGCCGTCAAGGAGGGTGAGCGCTGGCGCGTGGTCGGACAGTTCCCCGACGTCGAGGCCACCGAGGCGCTCGCCTACTTCGAGCGCAAGTTCGCTGACCTCGAGGGCCAGGTGCGGCTGCTCGAGCAGCGCATCCGCGGCGGCGCGAGCGCGCGCGACGTCGCGAAGGCCGCCTCGCACCTCCACTCGACCGTCTCGGAGGCGAGCGCCGTCGGCGACATCCCGTCGCTCCTCACCCGGCTCGACGCGCTGCGCGGCGAGCTCGGCGAGCTCGAGGCGAAGCAGCAGGCCGCGAGCAAGGCCGAGCTCGACGAGGCGATCGCCGAGCGCACCCGCGTCGTCGAGGCCATCGAGCAGCTCGCCGCCGGGGACCTCGAGAACGTGCAGTGGAAGCAGACCATGCAGCGCGTCGACGCGCTCTTCGCCGACTGGCAGCGGCTCCAGAAGGACGGCCCGCGCATCTCGAAGGGTCAGGCCGACTCGCTCTGGAAGCGCTTCCGCGACGCGCGCGCCACGCTCGAGGGCGCTCGCCGCCGCTTCTTCGCCGACCTCGACGCATCCCACAAGGACGTGCGCGCGCGCAAGCAGGCGCTCGTCGACCAGGCGAAGGCCCTTGCGCCCAAGGGCGTCGACGGGATCCCCGCGTACCGCTCGCTGCTCGACGAGTGGAAGAACGCCGGCCGAGCGGGGCGCAAGATCGACGACGCGCTGTGGGCGCAGTTCAAGGAGGCCGGCGACGTCCTGTTCGCGGCCAAGGCGGAGCAGTCCGCCGTCGACAACGAGGAGTACTCGGCCAACCTGACCGCGAAGCGCGCGCTCCTCGAGGAGGCTGCCCCGATCCTGCAGCTCAAGGACCGCGCTGCCGCGCGCGAGGCGCTGCTGCCGATCCAGCAGCGCTGGGACGAGATCGGTCGCGTGCCGCGCGAGGCGCTGCGCGAGGTCGAGGACCGGATGCGGGCGATCGAGACGCACGTGCGCGAGCTCGACGAGCAGCACTGGAAGTCGTCGAACCCCGAGCGGAAGGCGCGCTCCGAGGGTCTCGCCGGACAGCTCGAGGACGCCATCGAGAAGCTCGAGGCGGAGGTCGCCGCGGCGACCGACCCGAAGCAGAAGGCCGAGCTCGAGGCCGAGCTGGCCACCAAGCGCTCCTGGCTCGAGGTCGTCGCCGCCGCGGGCTGAGCGAGCAGCACGAGAGAGGGCCGGCGCAGCGCGCCGGCCCTCTCTCGTGCTCATCCGCCGGTGAGCTCGGCGGCGGGCGTCGCGCCTCCGGCTGGGACGGCGAGGGTCCGGGGCCAGGTCCAGGCGGAGCGCAGGATGAAGCCGAGGACGATCACTTCCAGTGCGACGCCAAGGACGTAGAAGTACATCCAGGGCTGGCCCACCTGGCCCACCGCGTTGAATGCCGCGAATGGGATCTGCATCGAGGCCACGATGAGGTTCGTGATGCGGTTGGCCCTGGCGGGCAGTGTCATCGACAGCACGACCATGGAGATCGGGATCGTCAGGAGGATCAGGGCCGTGATCGCCCAGGTCGGCGTGATGTCGAACTCCCAGACGACGCCGACCAGGATGTCATCGACGACGCCGGGCTTGTAGAGGCCGAGGACGTCCACGTAGACGTAGAGGAGCATGACGCTGGTCCAGGCTGCCGCGAGCTTGGCCTGCACGGGGATCGGCGGGGTGTCGAGCGGGTTCGAGCTGCTCGTTCGGATGGTCATCGCTTCTTCTTCCGGTCGTGGGTCGATGCGTTGTCGGGATGGTCGGCCGTTCGAGCGCGCACCAGCCGTACACCGGTCGCAAGCAGCCACACGAGCCAGGCGGCGAAGCCGGGCAGCCCCACGAACAGGAGTGCCGAGCCGTCCGCGATCGCGAGGTTGGCCGCTCCGGCGGCGAGCAGCAGACCTCCCCCGGTCACGCCGAGCAGACGCTGCCACCGAGGCGTCAGCCGGCTCGAGTGCGTCGCCAGCGCAGCGCCGATGAAGGTGGTGCCGAGCGCCGGCAGCGCCAGCGCGTACGCTGCGGCATGCAGCTGCCAGACGACCTCGAACGCCGGGCTGGGCTCGGCGAGCTCGTCGGCGGACAGCACGACTCCGATCCACAGCACGCTGTAGAGCGCGAGGACCGCCGAGACCGTCGCGCCCGCAGCCACGGCAAGGCGCGACCAGTCCGCGCCTGCACCGCCGCGACGCCCGACGACCCCGTGGAGGCCCGTCAGGAACCCGAGCAGCAGCGGCAGGTGCAGCGCTTCCTGGCCGACCGCGATCGCGACCGTGAGCCGGTGCTGCGCGTGCCAGGCGAGCACCTCCTCGATCGGGTCCCCGAAGGCGGGAGGTCCGGTTGCGACGAACATCGCGTTCTGGATCGCCATCGACGCTGCGAGCACGATGGCCGTTGCGCCGACGACCCGCATCGTCGCGGCAGCGGGCGGACTCGCCCCTGGCACCGCGCGCGCTCCGCCACTCGATCGCTGTTCGATTCCCACAGACGCCTCCTGCTCCGAGCTGCGACGCTCGCTCCTTCGTACACTGTACGCGTACACTGTACGAAGCACTATGGGCGTACGCTGTACGATTGTCAAGGCCCGTCCGAAGTGAGGAGATCCGTGTCCGCGAGGGAGCAGCGCCAGGTCGCGTCAGACGCGGGGCTCAGCAAGCCGCGCGTGGTGGTCGAGGCGGTCCGGCTCGCCGACCGCGAGGGGGTCGAGGGGCTGAGCATGCGCCGGCTGGCTGGCGCGCTCGGCGCGGGCGCGATGTCGCTCTACCACTACGTGGCGAACAAGGAGGAGCTGCTGGACGCCATGATCGACCTCGTGTTCGACGAGATCGAGCTCCCGCCCCAGGAGGCCGACTGGCAGTCGGCGATGCGTCAGCGGTCAGCATCCGCTCGCCGGGTTCTGGCGTCCCACCCGTGGGCGATCAGCCTGATGGAGTCACGGACAGCGCCCGGGCCCGCGAACCTCCGCCACCACGAAGCGGTCACCGCTTGCCTACGGAGAGCCGGCTTCTCGCCCTTGATGGCGACGCACGCCAATTGGCTGCTCGACAGCTACGTCTACGGCTTCGCCCTGCAAGAGGCCAGCCTGCCGTTCGACACCGCCGATGAGCTCGCCGACATGACCGAGGACGTCTTCCTGCCTCTGCTCCCGGCCGACGAGTTCCCCTACCTCAATGAGTCCGCCGCGGCGCTGGTCGCTGCCGGCTTCGACCCGGCGGAGCAGTTCGTCTTCGGCCTCGATCTCGTCCTCGCCGCCCTCGAGCCGCTGAGAGCCTCCGCATAGCCACGCTCACGGGCCGTCGCACAGCCTCTGCACCGCAGTTCCGATCCGCACCGCCGGCTGCATCTGACGACACCCGCTGGCGAGCTCAGCCCGTCGTGATCCTGTAGACGTCGTAGACGCCGTCGATGCGGCGGACGGCGTTCAGCACGTGATCGAGGTGCGTGACGTCGCCCATCTCGAACGCGAAGCGGCTGAGCGCGAGCCGGTCGGTGCCGGTGTGCACGCTCGCCGAGAGGATGTTCACGTGGTGCTCGGTGAGCACGCGCGTGATGTCGCTCAGCAGGCCGGAGCGATCGAGCGCCTCGACCTGGATGTTCACGAGGAACAGCCCCTTCGACGTGGGCGCCCACTCGACCTCGATCATGCGCTCGGGCTCGGCGAGCAGGCCCTGCACATTCGGGCACGAGCGCTGGTGCACGCTCACGCCCTGGCCGCGGGTCACGAAGCCGACGATGTCGTCGCCGGGCACCGGGGTGCAGCACTTCGAGAGCTTCACGAGGATGTCGTCGGCACCGCGCACGAGCACGCCCGACGAGCTCGTCGACACCCGCGTTGCGGTGCGGGTGGGCAGCACGGGCTCCGGCTCGTCGTCGTCGCCGCCCTCGTCGGCGCGGATGGCCGCGACGACCTTCTCGAGCACCGACTGGGTCGAGACGTGGCCCTCCCCCACGGCCGCGTACAGCCCCGTGACGTCGTCGTACTTCAGCTGCGCCGCGACCTGCGCGAACGCATCCCGCCCCATCAGCTTCTGGAGCGGCAGGTCGTGCCTGCGCATCGCCTTGGCGATCGCCTCCTTGCCGACCTCGACCGCCTCGTCGCGGCGCTCGCGCTGGAACCACTGCCGGATCTTGCTGCGGGCGCGCGGCGAGGTGACGAAGCCCTGCCAGTCCTGGCTCGGCCCGGCGTCGGGGTTCTTCGACGTCAACACCTCGACGATGTCACCGGTCGTCAGCCTCGTGTCGAGCGGCACGAGCCGGCCGTTGACCTTCGCGCCCATGGTGCGATGGCCGACCTCGGTGTGCACGGCGTAGGCGAAGTCGACGGGGGTCGCGCCGGCGGGCAGGCCGATGACCTTGCCCTTGGGCGTGAAGACGTACAGCTCCTTCGCGCCGATCTCGAACCGCAGGGAGTCGAGGAACTCGCCCGGGTCGGTCGTCTCCTCCTGCCAGTCGTTGATGTGCGCGAGCCACGCCATGTCGGTCGACGACATCGCGCCGCCGCCCTGCTTGTACTTCCAGTGCGCCGCGACGCCGTACTCGGCGCGCCGGTGCATCTCCTCCGTGCGGATCTGGATCTCGACGTGGTGGCCGCGGGGGCCGATGACGGTCGTGTGCAGCGACTGGTAGAGGTTGAACTTCGGCGTCGCGATGTAGTCCTTGAGCCGGCCGGGCATCGGCTGCCAGCGCGCATGGATCGCGCCGAGCACGGCGTAGCAGTCGCGCACGGTCGGCACGATGACGCGCACGCCGACGAGGTCGTAGATGTCGGCGAAGTCGTGGCCGCGCACCTGCATCTTGTTGTAGATCGAGTAGTACTGCTTAGGTCGGCCGGCGATGCGGCCGCGGATCTTCGCGGCCCGCATGTCCTCGGTCAGGCCGGCGACGACGTCGTCGAGGTAGCGCTCGCGCTCGGGCGCGCGGGCCTCGACGAGGTTCTTGATCTCGAGGTAGACCTTCGGCTGCAGCACCGCGAACGAGAGGTCCTCGAGCTCGACCTTGATCGTCTGGATGCCGAGCCGGTGCGCGAGCGGTGCGTAGATCTCGATCGTCTCGCGCGCCTTGCGCTGCGCCGACTCGTCCGAGACGAAGCCCCACGTGCGGGCGTTGTGCAGCCGGTCGGCGAGCTTGATGACGAGCACGCGGATGTCCTTCGACATCGCGACGACCATCTTGCGCACCGTCTCGGCCTGCGCCGTCTGCCCGTACTTCAGCTTGTCGAGCTTCGTCACGCCGTCGACGAGCATCGCGATCTCGTCGCCGAAGTCGGCCCTGCACTGCTCGAGCGTGTAGGTCGTGTCCTCGACGGTGTCGTGCAGCAGCGCGGCGGCGACGGTGATGGCACCGATGCCGAGGTCGGCGAGGATCTGCGCCACGGCGACCGGATGCGTGATGTACGGCTCACCGGACTTGCGGTACTGGCCCTTGTGGGCCTCCTCCGCGACGATGTACGCCCGCTGGATGAGCCCGGTGTCGGCCTTCGGGTGCTGCGACTTGACGGTGCGGATGAGCTCGTCGACCGCCCCCGCGCGGTGCGAGCGCGAGAAGAGGAAGGGCAGCAGCGTGCGGAAGCCGCCGGACGGCTGCGTCTCGCTCATGCCCTTCCTCCTCTCGTGTCAGGCCGGCTCGCGGCTCAGACGACCGCCCCGCGCTCGCGCTGCGGCTTGATCGCCTCGGCTGCGATCGTGTCACCCTGGCGCAGCCAGGCGTACACGGGTGCCGCGACGAAGATCGACGACCAGGTGCCGACGATCGTGCCGATGAAGAGCGCGAGCGAGATGTCGCGGAGCGTGCCGGCGCCGAGCAGCAGCGCGCCGATGAACAGGATGGACGCGATCGGCAGCGTCGCGACGATCGAGGTGTTGATCGACCGCACGATCGTCTGGTTCACGGCCAGGTTGATGTTGTCGAGCAGACCGCCGCTCGTGCCCGGCGCCGTGTTCTCGCGCACCTTGTCGAACACCACGACGGTGTCGTACAGCGAGTAGCCGAGGATCGTCAGGAAGCCGATCACCGCGGCAGGCGTCACCTCGAAGCCGATGATGCCGTAGACGCCGGCCGTGACGAGCAGGTCGAACGCGAGCGACGCGAGCGCGGCCACCGACATCTTCCAGGTGCGGAAGTAGACGGCGAGCACGATCGAGACGAGCACGAGGAACGTCACGAGCGCCTGCAGCGACTGCCGGGTCACGTCCTGGCCCCACGAGGGGCCGACGAACGAGAGCGCGACCTCGCCGGTCTCGACCCCGTAGGTCTCGGCGAGCGCGGCGCGGATCTCTGCCGCCTGCTCCTCGGTGACTGCGTCGGTCTGCACGCGCACGGTGTCGGCGCCGAGCGTCGCGACGCGAGCCTCCGAGTCGGGCACGACCGACTCGACGGCCTCCGCGGCGCCCTCGACCGAGGACTGCTGGAGACCGGAGACCCGGAACTCGCTGCCGCCGGTGAACTCGATGCCGAACACGAAGCCGCCGCGCAGCACGGTGCCGAGCGCGAGCAGGATGAGGATGCCCGCAGCGATCGCGAGCCAGAACTTGCGCTTGGGGACGACCGGGAGGGACCGCTCGCCCGTGTAGAGCTCGTTGCCGATCGTGGTGAGCGATGCCATCAGTTCTCCTTGCCGGTGCCGGGGCGGGGAGCGACGCTCGCACCCGCGCCTGCGCCGACGCCCGCGCCGACGGACGCCTTGCGCTCGGCGATCGTCTGGCGCTTCTGCGCCTCCTTCGACGAGCGCGCCGCCCTGCCGGCCGCGACCGGCTCGCGGAACTTCGCGCGGCCGCGGTAGACCGCGCCGAGCGCCTGCGGGTCTAGCCCGCTGAGCCGGTGGCCCGACGAGAAGAACCGGGTGCGGGAGAGCACGCGCAGCAGCGGATGCGTGAAGAGCGCGACCACGACGATGTCGATGAACGTCGTGATGCCGAGCGTGTACGCGAAGCCGCGCACGTTGCCGACCGACAGCAGGTAGAGGATCACGGCGGCGAGGAAGCTGACGGCATCCGACACGAGGATCGTGCGGAACGCGCGCTTCCAGCCAGTCTCGAGCGCGCTCGAGAGGTGCTTGCCCTCGCGCAGCTCGTCGCGGATGCGCTCGAAGTAGACGATGAACGAGTCGGCGGTGATGCCGATCGCGATCACGAGGCCGGCGATGCCGGCGAGCGAGAGGCGGTAGCCCTCGGTGCTCGACAGGAAGTTGACGACGAGGTACGTCAGGATCGCCGCGATGCCGAGCGAGAGCACGACCACGAGGCCGAGCGCCCGGTACTGGAGCACCGAGTAGAGCACGACGAGGATGAGGCCGATGAGGCCCGCGAGCAGACCGGCCTGCAGCTGGCTCGCGCCGAGCGTCGGCGAGATGGTCTCGTTCGACTGCACCTGGAAGCCGATCGGCAGCGCGCCGAAGCGGAGCTGGTCGGCGAGGCTCTGCGCGCCCTCCTGCGTGAAGCCGCCGGTGATCTGCGCGTTGCCGTCGGTGATGACGGCGTTCGACGTGATCGGCATGAGCACGGTGGCGTCGAGCACGACCGCGAACTGGTTCTGCGGCTCGGGGAGGCCGGTGATCGCGCGCGTGACCGCGTCGAAGGCCGCCGGGCCGTCACCGTCGAGCTCGAGGTTCACGCCCCAGCCGCCGGTCGCCTGGCCCTGGCTGTTCGTCGCTGCGGAGACCTGCGCGTCGGCGATGTCGGCGCCCTCGACCACGACGGGGCCGAGGATGAAGCGAGCGGTGCCGTCGGTCGAGCACGTGATGTACGGCTGGTCGGCGGGCGCCGGCACCGTGGTGTCGACGTCGGCGCACTGGAACGCGTCGAACTCGGCCTGCAGCTCGGGCGTGATCCACGCCTGGTCCCACGCGGTCTCGGGCGTCGCGGCCGGCTCGGTGCTCTCGGGCGCCGGCGCGGCGGGGGGCGTGGCGCCCGGCGCGTTCGCCGGAGCCGACTGCAGCACGGGGCGGAACTCCATCTTGGCGCTCGCCTGGATGCGCTGCATCGTGGCGGCGTCGGGCTCGCCCGGGAGGGCGACGACGATGTTCTGGCCGCCCTGGGTGGTGATCTCAGCCTCGGAGACGCCCGAGGCGTCGACGCGCTGGCGGATGATCGCGACGGCCTGGTCGAGCTGCTCCTGCGTGACGGAGGCGCCCTCGGCGAGCTGCGGCTCGAGCACGATCTGCGTGCCGCCCTCGAGGTCGAGGGCGAGGCTGGGCGTCCACGAGCCGCCGCCCCATTGGACGGCGGAGAAGTTGACGCCGATGAGACCGGCGATCAGGACGACCAGCCAGATGAGGGCGCGACCGCCCCGCGCGCGAGCCTTCGCCACGGATCAGGCGCGGTCGCGCGGCTCGCCGGCGTCGCCGGCGTCGTCCGTGCGGTCGTCGGTGACGTCGCCCGCGACTTCGGCGTGGTCGTCGACGACGCGAGCGAGCACCTGGCGGTGCACACGGATGACCGTGCCGGGCGCGATCTCGATGTGCGCCTCGTTGCGCTCCTCGTCGATGGCGATGAGCTCGCCGAAGATGCCGAAGTTCGTCATGACCTCCGCGCCGGGCACCATCTTCGTCTGCAGCTCCTCGGCCTGCGCCTTGCGCTTCTTGTTGCTGCGGAACATGAAGAAAATCATCGCCGCGAGGACGACGAGCATGATGATCGTCAGCGGGTCGATCGGCAACCCTTGCTGGGCGGTGGTCGTCGTCTGCAGGAACAGCATTCGGAAGAGGCCTCTCGGGGGTCGTTCGTCCTGCGCGGCTGCGCGCAGGACCAAGGACTGATCATACCCCGTCGAGCGTGTCCTCCCATCCGAGCGCGCGGGCGTGGCGCATCCCGCTCGCCGTGGCGATCCTGCCGCGCGGCGTGCGGCCGATGAGGCCCTCGCGCACGAGGAACGGCTCGACGACCGACTCGATGGTGTCGGCCTCCTCGCCGACGGCTGCCGCGAGCGTCGACAGCCCGACGGGACCCCCCGCGAAGCGGTGCGCGATCGCGTGCAGGACGGCGCGGTCGATGCGGTCGAGTCCCGCCTCGTCGACGTCGTACAGCTCGAGCGCGGCGCGGACGCCGTCGAGGTCGCTCGAGCCGGCGTGCACGAGCAGCCAGTCGCGCACGCGTCGCAGCAGCCGGTTCGCGATGCGAGGCGTGCCGCGCGACCGGCCGGCCAGCTCAGCGAGCGCGGTGGTGTCGAGGTCGAGGTCCATGAGCCGCGACGACCGGGCTAGCACGTGCTCGAGGTCGGCGGTCTCGTAGAACTCGAGGTGGGCGGTGAAGCCGAAGCGATCCCGCAGCGGCGCCGGCAGCATGCCCGAGCGGGTGGTGGCGCCGACGAGCGTGAACGGCGCGAGCTCCAGCGGGATGGAGGCGGCGCCGGCTCCCTTGCCGACCATGATGTCGATCCGGAAGTCCTCCATCGCGAGGTACAGCATCTCCTCGGCCGAGCGCGCCATGCGGTGGATCTCGTCGACGAACAGCACCTCCCCCGGCACGAGCGCCGACAGCACGGCCGCGAGGTCGCCCGCGTGCTGGATCGCCGGACCGGACGAGAAGCGGATGGGTCTGCCCGTCTCGTGCCCGATGATCATCGCGAGCGTCGTCTTGCCGAGCCCTGGCGGGCCGGCGAGCAGGATGTGGTCGGGCGCGCGATCCTGCATGCGCGCCGCCTGCAGCAGCACCTCGAGCTGGCCGCGCACCTTCGGCTGGCCGATGAACTCGGCGAGGCTCGTCGGCCGGAGTGCGCCTTCGAAGGCGATCTCGTCCGGCGTGACGGCGGGGTCGATCAGCGGGTCGCTCACGGGCGCGCCGCCGGACCGAGGATGGCGAGCGCCGCGCGCAGCAGCGCTCCGCTCGAGGCGGCGGCGTCCGGGGCCGCGACCGCGGCGCGCTCGATGGCGTCCGCCGCGGTGCGCTCGGGCCACCCGAGGCCCGTGAGCGCTTTCAGCACGTCGGCGCGCGCGTCGGGCGCTGCCGCGGTGCGCGTGACGGCGGGGGCGACGAGCTTGCCGCTCAGCTGCAGGATGAGCAGCTTCGCCGTCTTCGGGCCGATCCCGCTCACCGCCTTGAACGCGCGCTCGTCGCCGCCGTCGATCGCGCGGGCGAGCTCGTCGGGCGTCAGGTGCGCGAGCACGCCGAGCGCCGACTTGGGACCGACGCCCGTGACGCCGATGAGCAGCTCGAAGGCCTCGAGCTCCGACTCGGTCTCGAACCCGTAGAGCGCGAGCTCGTCCTCGCGCACGACGAGGTGCGTGTGGAGGGCGATCGCGCGCCCGGCCGCGGCCGTCAGCGAAGTCTGCGGGGTGACCGCGACGACGAGACCGACGCCGCCGACGCCCACGACCAGCCGCTGTCCGCGTGCCGACAGCACCGTTCCGTCGAGCCTCGAGATCACGATCCGAGCCTAGGGCCGGGGCGCGCGCCCGCCGGCCTGCCGCGCCGTGCCGTGCCCGCTGATAGCCTGGCGTGACCTGCAGCCCACCGACCAGGAGTCTCCATGCACGTCGTCCAGTTCCTGCTCCTCTTCGCGCTGCTCGTGGGCTCGTTCGTCGTCATGAGCTACGCCATCGCGTTCCCCGGGCTCGAGGCGGTCATCTTCGTCGCCGGCCTCTTCATGTTCATGGCCTCGATCCTCGGTGCCGTCGAGATCGGCCGCCGAGGACTGCGCCGCTAGCTCCGACCACCCGCGTCGGCTACCGCCCGCGCGCGGCGGACTCCGCTGCCGCCCACGCCCGCTGCGCGGGCGTGGTGACGCCCGCTCTCGGCACGCGCGTGCGCCAGCCCTCCGCGATCGCGATCGCCAGCGCATCCGCCGCGTCGGCAGGCTTCGGCGCGACGTCGAGGCGCAGCAGCCGCCGCACCATCTCGGCGACCTGCCGCTTGTCGGCGGCGCCGTAGCCGGTGACGGCGGCCTTCACCTCGGTCGGCGTGAGCATCGCGATCGGGATCGCGCGCTCGGCAGCGGCGCGCAGCACGATCCCGGAGATCTGCGCGACGCCCATCACGCTGCTCAGGTTCGCCTGCGCGAAGACGCGCTCGAGGGCGATCGCGTCGGGCTTGTGCGCGTCGATCGCCGCCTCGACGCCGCGCCCGATGCGCATGAGCCGCTGCTCGATCGGCGCCCCGGCGTCGGAGCGCACCACCTCGACGTGCACGAGCGTGGGCGTGCGCCGCTCGACGTCGACGACGCCGATGCCGCAGCGCGTGAGGCCTGGGTCGACGCCGAGCACTCGCACCGACGCCGCCACCGGCTACTCGTCCTCGTCGAGCTGCGCCTGCACCTCTGGACTCATGTCGTAGTTGGCGTAGACGTTCTGCACGTCCTCGCTGTCCTCGAGGGCGTCGATGAGCCGCATGACCTTGCGGGCGGTCTCGGCGTCGACCTCGACCTTGAGGTTCGGCACGAACTCGATGTCGGCCGCGTCGTAGTCGATGCCCGCCTCCTGCAGCGAGGTGCGGACGGCGACGAGGTCGCCCGGCTCGGAGACGATCTCGAAGCCGCCGCCCTGGTCGGTGACCTCCTCCGCGCCCGCGTCGAGCACGGCGAGCAGGATGTCGTCCTCGGTGACCTCGTCGGTCTTCGTCACCGACACGACGCCCTTGCGCGTGAAGTTGTAGGCGACCGAGCCGGGGTCGGCCATCGTCCCACCGTTGCGCGTCATCGCCGTGCGGACCTCCGCGGCGGCGCGGTTCTTGTTGTCGGTGAGGCACTCGACCATGAGCGCGACGCCGTTCTGCGCGTAGCCCTCGTACATGATCGTCGTGTAGTCGATCGACTCGCCGGTGAGCCCGGCGCCGCGCTTGATGGCGCGGTCGATGTTGTCGTTCGGGACGCTCGTCTTCTTCGCCTTCTGGACGGCGTCGACGAGCGTCGGGTTGCCGGAGAGGTCGGCGCCGCCGATCTTCGCGGCGACCTCGATGTTCTTGATGAGCTTCGCGAACGACTTCGCGCGGCGGGCGTCGATGACGGCCTTCTTGTGCTTGGTCGTGGCCCACTTGGAATGTCCGGACATGCTGCTTCCTGATCGCGAGACGGGTGGGGACCCATCCTACGCGCGGTGGCGACGGTCACGGCGTCGCCGCGAGGCGGTCAGTGGACGACGACCTCGAGCGACCGGCCGGTGTGCGCCGCCAGCGAGCCGGCCTCCGCCTCGATCGCGCGACGGCGCCTCGGCTGCAGCGCCGGATCGAGTCCGAGGGAGACCCGGGTGCTTCGGCCCGCCTCGGTGCGCTTCCACCAGCCGACGTCCTGCAGGTCGCTGATGACCACCCCTCCGCCTGCCTCCGCGAAGGCGTGCGAGCGCTCACCCCACGGGTGTCCCGAGGAGCGCCGGAAGTTGGAGCCGGGGTACGGCAGGTACGCCTCGTCGAAGACCGGGAGGAGGAACGCGCCGTCGCGCCGACCGGGCGCATCCGACGCGTCGGCGGCCGACCAGTGCGGTTCGCCGTCGATCTCGACGGCCGCGAGCCCGTCGCCGAGGTCGTCGAGCGCGGCGACGACCTCCCGCCGCGTCACGGTCGTCCACCGCACGAGGTGCGCGACCGAGGCGGGACCGTGACCGCGGAAGAATCGAGCGACGAGCGCTCGGACCCCCTCGTCGCGGTCCAGCGCGCGCGACGGTGGCACGACGTCGTCGAGCGGGACGTACGTGTGCTGGCCCTGCAGGAGGGGCCCGGAGCAGATCAGGCCCTCGAGCTCCGCGATCCCCAGGACATGGCCGAGCCGCTCGCCGCGGAGGTCGTCGCTGTCGAGGCGCCGCTGCAGCGCCCGCCGGGTGGCTGGGCCGTGGGTGAGCAGGGCCAGGATCCGGTCGATCTCCCGGCGTGCAACCGCGGGATCATCGAGCCCGAGGGCGCGACGCCGCGCCGCCATCCCGCTGAGCACCTTCGGCGAGGTGAGGGCCAGCAGCCACCGGATGTCGTCGGCCGCGACATAGTGCCAGGTCGGTCGGAGCACATGGGTGCGCACCACTGCGCCGGAGTCGAGCGTCGCGCGGATGTGCTCGTCCCCAGGCCGGCCGGTGCGCATCGCGAGCGACCAGCGGGCCAGCGGCGCGTCCTGCGCCTGCACCGCGAGCAGGTGCCGCACCACGGCGGCGACGTCGTCAGCGGCGGCCGTGATCGCGCGGCCCGTCAAGCCTTGGGTCGCGAGCCGCTGCGCCAGCACTGCCTCGAGCTCCACGTGGCGAGCCTGTCACCCTGCGGCCCGGACCGCGACGGCCGGGCGGACTCAGGGCTGACGGTCCCGTACGCCGGCACTGTGCAGCTCGAGGGCGGCGAGGGCGCGCAGCGCTCGGTCGTCACCGTCGCGGAGCGCGCCGACCGGATCGGGCACGGCACGCAGCAGCGCCGTCGCGGGCTGCGCGACGAGCGCCCGCATCGCGAGCAGGTCGCGGCCCTCGCGCGACCGGGCGAGCGAGCCGATCGCGCGCGCCCTGGCGGCGAACCGCAGCCTCGGCACGAGCCAGACGAGCACGACGAGCAGCACCGGCAGCAGCCATAGCGCCGTCGCGACCGTGGCCGCGAGCGCGTCGACGGCGCTCGTGAGCGCGGTGCCGGCGGCCGCCAGGTCGGTGGCTGAGCCGGAGGCGTCGCGGAACGGCTGCGCCACGCCCTCGCCGACCAGCGGCACCCGCGCGAGCGCCTCCCCCGCGTCGGCCAGCGTGGTCGAGAAGCCGCTGCCGGCCGACTGGATCTGCTGCCCGAAGCCGCCGAGCGAGGCGATGGCTGCGCCCACCATTTGCGAGACCACGATGGCGGCGGCGATCGTGGCGATGGCGACGAGGTCGCCGACGACCTGCCAGATGGCCTGCCCCGGACGGCTGGAGTAGAGCTGCACGTGGTGATTCAAGCAGTCCGCGCCGGGCCGATCAGCCGGAGGCGGCCCTGCGCCTGCGTGGCTTGGCCTGCACGAGCCCCCCGGCGCCGATGACGATCGCCGCGCCCGCGAGCTGCCACGGGCCGACCGCCTCCCCCAGCACGACGACGCCGAGCGTCACCGCCACGACCGGGATGAGGTACGTGACCGTGGCGGCGACCGTCGGACCGACGGCCCGCACGACCTCGAACTGGAGCACGTAGGCGACGCCCGTGCCGACGAAGCCGAGCACCGCGACCGCCGCGAAGGCGAGCGGCAGCGCGTCGGCGGGGCCGTGCGCAGCGACCGGCGACCAGCCCTCGAGCGCGGCCCACGCCAAGAGCGCGACGAGCGCCATGGGCAGCCCGGTGACCATGAGCGCCGTCGGGTGCGCGAGCCCCGGCACCTCGCGCCGGCCGAGCAGCCTGCGGTTGAGCGTCCACCCGACGCCGTACGAGGCGGCGCCGAGCACCGCGATCGCGATGCCGAGCAGGTCGGGGCCCGTGCCCGAGGTCCACGGCTGCGCGATCAGCACCACACCGACGAATCCCAGCAGCACCGACACCAGCTTGCGCGGCGTGAGCCGGTCGCTCGGCAGCAGCAGCAGCGCGAACAGCACCGTGGCGACCGGCGTGAAGGCGTTCGCGAGACCGGTGAGGCCGGAGGAGATGCGCGTCTCAGCGACCACGAACGCCGTGAACGGCAGTGCCGTGAGGAAGAACGAGCAGATCGCCAGCAGTCCCCACGTGCCCGCGTCGCGCGGCAGCCGGGTGCGCATCGCGGCCGAGAGCAGCAGGAGCGTGACGGCGGCGATGCCGATGCGCAGCGTGGCGATCTGCATGGGGTGCAGCGCCTCGAGGCCCAGCTTCATCAAGAGGAACGAGGAGCCCCAGATGACGGCGAGGCCGATCCACAGCACCTGCCACGGGAGGCGTCCCATGCGGCCGTCGCTGCGGCCGCTCGTGGGCGCGCTCGCGGCCGCGTCGGTCAGGGTCCGGTTCACCCGAGCATCCGATCACGCACCGCTGACACGCGCGACGTGGTCGAGGAAGCGGCGGTGGAAGCGCAGCTCGCCGCCGACCTCCGGGTGGAAGGCCGTGCCGAGCAGCGCCCCCTGCTCGACAGCGACGACGCGTCCGTCGACGCTCGCGAGCACGTCGACGCCGACGCCCGCGCGCTCCACCGCGGGGGCGCGGATGAACGTCGCGTGCACCGGCTCCTCCCCCAGCGCCGGCACCTCGAGCTCCGCCTCGAACGAGTCGACCTGGCTGCCGAACGCGTTGCGGCGCACGTCGACGTCGAGGCCGCCGAACGGCAGCTGCGACGGCAGCCCGTCGAGGATGCGGTCGGCGAGCAGGATGAGGCCGGCGCACGTGCCGTACACGGGCATCCCGTCGGCGATCCGCTCGCGGACGGGCTCGCGCACGCCGAAGAGCCGCGACAGCTTGTCGATGACGCTCGACTCGCCGCCGGGCAGCACGAGACCGTCCACGACGGCGAGCTGCGCCGGCGTGCGCACGAGCGTCACGGCGGCGCCCAGCGCCTCGAGCACGGCGACGTGCTCGCGCACGTCGCCCTGCAGGGCCAGGACGCCGACGCGGGGCTCGCCCGGTCGGCTCACCGCTACCAGCCGCGCTCGGAGAGGCGGTGCGGCGCGGGAAGGTCGGCCACGTTGATGCCGACCATCGCCTCGCCGAGCCCGCGCGACGCATCCGCGATCGCCTTCGGGTCGTCGAAGGCGGCGGTCGCCTTCACGATCGCCGCGGCTCGCCGCTCCGGCTGGCCCGACTTGAAGATGCCGGAGCCGACGAAGACGCCGTCGGCGCCCAGCTGCATCATGAGGGCAGCGTCGGCGGGCGTCGCGACGCCGCCGGCGGTGAAGAGCACGACCGGCAGCGCGCCGAGCTCGGCGACCTCTGCGACGAGCTCGAACGGCGCCTGCAGCTCCTTCGCGGCGACGTACAGCTCGTCCTTCGAGAGCGTCTGCAGCCTGCGGATCTCGCCCTTGATGGTGCGGATGTGCTTCGTCGCCTCGGAGACGTCGCCGGTGCCGGCCTCGCCCTTCGAGCGGATCATCGCCGCACCCTCGGTGATGCGCCGGAGCGCCTCGCCCAGGTTGGTCGCGCCGCACACGAACGGCACGGTGAAGGGCCACTTGTCGATGTGGTTGACGTAGTCGGCGGGGCTCAGCACCTCAGACTCGTCGATGTAGTCGACCTCGAGCGCCTCGAGCACCTGCGCCTCGACGAAGTGGCCGATGCGGGCCTTCGCCATGACGGGGATCGAGACCTCCGCCTTGATGGCGTCGATGAGGTCCGGGTCGGACATGCGGGCGACGCCGCCCTGGGCGCGGATGTCGGCCGGCACGCGCTCGAGCGCCATGACGGCGACGGCGCCGGCGTCCTCGGCGATGCGGGCCTGGTCAGGGGTGACGACGTCCATGATGACGCCGCCCTTCAGCATCTCGGCCAGCCCGCGCTTGACGCGAGCGGAGCCGGTGGTGGAGGTGCTGGTGCTGGGGGTTTCGGTCACGTCTGTCGATGCTACGCCGCTGCGGAGCCCCCAACGCACACGCGCCGGGTCACACCGGCCAGGCTGCCTGGATGTCCTGGCGCATGTCCTCCAGGAGGATGGGCAGCGCCTTGGTCTTCGCGATGATCGGGAAGAAGTTCGAGTCGAGGCTCCACCGGGGCACGATGTGCTGGTGGAGGTGGTCGGCGATGCCGGCGCCCGCGATGCGGCCCTGGTTGAGGCCGATGTTGAAGCCCTGGCAGCGCGTCACCTGCGACAGCACGCGCATGGCGGTCTGCGTGAGCACGGCCATCTCGGCGACCTCGTCGGTGGTCGCCTGGTCGTACATGCCGACGTGCCGGTACGGGCACACCATGATGTGGCCGGTGTTGTAGGGGAACAGGTTGAGCAGCACGAAGCACGTCTCGCCGCGGTGCACGATGAGGCCCTGGTCGTCGGAGAGCTCGGGAGCGCGGCAGAACGGGCACGCGTCCTCGTCGGGCATCTGCCCCTGCTGGATGTAGACCATCCGGTACGGCGTCCAGAGGCGCTGGAAGTGGTCCGGCACGCCGGGCAGCTCGCTCGACATCTGCGTGGGCGCGCCCCACGCGTGCTCGCCGACGAGCGGCGGCTCGGGCGGCTCCGCGGGGTCGAACGGCGGCAGCGAGTCGCGGTGCACCGCGGCGCGCTCGGCCGGCTCGTCCATGTGGCGCTCGGTCACACGTGTGCCTTCGTCTCGATGGCCTCGACGATGCGGCGGATGGCCTCGTCGACCGGCACGCCGTTGTCCTGCGTGCCGTCGCGGAAGCGGAACGAGACGCTGCCCGCGTCGCGGTCCTTCTCGCCGGCGATCAGCTGGAACGGCACCTTCATGAGCGTGTGCGTGCGGATCTTCTTCTGCATCCGCTCGTCACTGCGGTCGACCTCGATGCGGACGCCCTTCGCGCGCAGCTTCGCGGCGATCTCGTCGAGGTAGCCGGCGTAGTCCGCGGCGACCGGCACGCCCACGACCTGCACCGGTGCGAGCCATACGGGGAAGGCGCCGGCGTAGTGCTCGACCAGGATCGCGAAGAAGCGCTCGATCGAGCCGAACAGGGCGCGGTGGATCATGATCGGGCGCCGCTTGGAGCCGTCGGCCGCGGTGTACTCGAGCTCGAAGCGCTCCGGCAGGTTGAAGTCGAGCTGCACGGTCGAGAGCTGCCACGAGCGGCCGATCGCGTCGGTCACCTTGAGGTCGATCTTCGGGCCGTAGAAGGCGGCCTCCCCCGGCTCCTCCACCACCTCGAGGCCCGACGCGCGAGCGACGCGGCGGAGCGCATCCGTCGCCGTCTCCCACACGGCCTCGTCGCCGATCCACTTCTCCTTCTCGTCGTCGCGCATCGACAGCTCGAGGCGGAAGTCGGTGAGGCCGAAGTCCTTCAGCAGCGAGAGCACGAACTCGAGGACCTTCGTCGTCTCCTCCTCGAGCTGCTCGGGGGTGACGAACAGGTGCGCGTCGTCCTGCGTGAAGCCGCGCACGCGGGTGAGGCCGTGGAGGGCGCCCGAGAGCTCGTTGCGGTAGACGGTGCCGTTCTCGGCGAGCCGCAGCGGCAGGTCGCGGTAGCTGCGGGCGCTGCTCTTGTACACGAGGATGTGCATCGGGCAGTTCATGGGCTTGAGGTAGTAGTCGACGCCCTGCTTCGTGACGTTGCCGGCCTCGTCGCGCTCCTCGTCCATGTGGATGGGCGGCCACATGCCCTCGCCGTAGGTGACGAGGTGGTTCGACGTGACGAACAGGTCGCGCTTGGTGATGTGCGGCGTGTACACGTAGCTGTAGCCCTGCTCGATGTGACGGCGGCGGGCGTGCTGCTCCATCTCGCCGCGCGCGATCGCGCCGCGCGGGTGCCACACCGAGAGGCCGGAGCCGATCTCCTCGGGGAACGAGAACAGGTCGAGCTCCCGGCCGAGCTTTCGGTGGTCGCGCTTCGCGGCCTCCTCGAGGCGCTGCTGGTAGGCGCGCAGCTCGTCCTTCGTCGGCCATGCCGTGCCGTAGATGCGCTGCAGCTGCGGCAGGTCGGTCTTGCCGCGCCAGTAGGCGCCCGCGACGCGCATGAGCGCGAAGCCGTTGCCGATCAGTCGTGTGGAGGGCAGGTGCGGGCCGCGGCAGAGGTCCTTCCAGGCCACCTCGCCCGTCTTCGGGTCGACGTTGTCGTAGATGGTGAGCTCGCCGGCTCCGACCTCGACGGATGCGCCCTCTGCGGCCTTCGCGGCGCCGCCCTTGAGGCCGATGAGCTCGAGCTTGTACGGCTCGTCGGCGAGCTCTTCGAGCGCCTCGTCGTCGGTCACGACGCGCCGCACGAAGCGCTGGCCGGCCTTGACGATCCGCTCCATCTCCTTCTGCAGCGACTTCAGGTCGTCGCTCGAGAAGGGCTCGGCGACGTCGAAGTCGTAGTAGAAGCCGTCCTGCACGGGCGGGCCGATGCCGAGCCGTGCCTCTGGGTTCACGCGTTGCACGGCCTGCGCGAGCACGTGCGCGGCGGAGTGGCGGAGGATGTCGAGGCCGTCGGGGCTGTCGATCGTCACCGGCTCGACCGTCTGCGTGTCGCTCACCTCGCGGGCCAGGTCCTGCAGCTCCCCGTCGACGCGCATGGCGACGACGGCACGGTCGGTGAAGAGATCGAATCCGGTGGTCACTGCTCCATCGTAGGCGCCGTCTCCTCGCCTCGGCGTCGCTCCGCCGGCGCCGTCGCGGCAGGCGCGATCCAGACCGTCGACTCGCCCGGCAGCGCCGTGCCGTCGAGCGGCCGGCTCGACAGGATCGCCGCTACGGCCGCGTCTGCCCCGATCTCGAACGGTCGGTCGCCGAAATTCGTGATCACCTGCCAGCCGTTGGGCCTCCGGATGCGCAGGACGTCGTCGCGACCGGTCTGCGTCCACTCGAGGCGCTCGCCCGCCTGCAGCTGCCGACGCAGCGCGAGCGCTGCCCGGTACAGGTTCAGGCACGACGCAGGATCGGCGTCCTCGGCGTCCACCGCATGCGCCGAGAACCACGCGGGCTGCGGCAAGTGCGCCAGTCCCCCGAAGCCGAACGAGTCCCCCGAGCTGGTCCACGGCAACGGGACCCGGCATCCGTCGCGCCCGATCTCCGCGCCCTGCGTCCGGAAGTAGGTCGGATCCTGACGAGCCGCGCCGGGGATCTGCGCCACTTCGTGCAGGCCGAGCTCCTCGCCCTGGTAGAGGTACGTCGAGCCCGGGAGACCGAGGATGAAGAGCGTGGCCGCGAGCGCGCGCCGCTGGCCGCGCGCTCGATCCAGCACGGCCTCGTCGCCGCCCCGGAGCAGCCACTCACCGCCGTGCCGAGCGGGTGCAGCGCTCGCGTCGGCCGTCGGCAGCCCGTAGCGGGTCGCGTGGCGCACGACGTCGTGGTTCGACAGCACCCAGGTGCTCGACGAGCCCGACATCGCGGCCCTCGCGAGGTTCGCGGTGATGATCTCGCGGAACTGGCCGGCGTCGAAGTCGGCCTCCAGCAGATCGAAGTTGAAGGCCTGGCCGAGGCTCTCGGGTCGCGCGTACAGGTGGATGCGATCCGGCGCGACCCAGGCTTCGGCGACGGCGGTGCGCGGCGGATCGTAGGAGTCGAGCACCGTGCGCCACTCCGCGTAGATGTCGTGGACGTCGTCACGGTCGAGCAGTGGATGCGTACCGTCGACCGGCCGCAGCGCCAGCTCGTCCTTGGACGGCAGCGGCTCGGTCAGATCCTTTGTGAGCATGTGGGCGACATCGATGCGGAAGCCGTCGACGCCGCGATCCGACCAGAAGCGCAGCGTTGTGAGGAAGTCAGCGCGCACGTCGGGGTTGTCCCAGTTGAGGTCAGGCTGCTCTCTTGCGAAGTTGTGCAGGTACCACTGGCCGTCGTCGACGCGCTCCCACGCCGAGCCGCCGAACACCGAGCTCCAGTCGGTCGGCGGCTCAGCGCCGTCCGGACCGGTCCCCTCGCGGAAGATGTAGCGCTCGCGAGCCACGGCGCCGCGGCCGGCGGCGAGCGCCTCCTGGAACCACGCGTGCTGGTCTGACGTGTGGTTGGGAACGATGTCGACGACGACCTTGATCCCGCGCGCGTGCAGCGCCTCCACCATGGCGTCGAAGTCGTCGAGCGAGCCGAGCCGAGGGTCGACGTCGCGGTAGTCGGCGACGTCGTAGCCCCCGTCCGCGAGCGCGGACGGGTAGAACGGGCTCAGCCAGACCGCGTCGATGCCGAGCGACGTCAGGTAGTCGACGCGGGACAGGATGCCCGGGAGGTCACCGATGCCGTCGCCGTCGGCATCCGCGAAGCTGCGAGGGTAGATCTGGTACACGACGGCGTGCCGCCACCACGGCGACGCGGAGTCGTCGAGCGCGCCGGAGGCGGTCTGAGCGATGGGCATGGTCACGAGGGATCCTTCATGCTGATGCGCGGGCGGGAGCGGTGGCGGCGCGGGGGCCTCAGCCCTTGACCGCGCCCTGCGTGACGCCTTCCATCACCCAGCGCTGCGTGAAGAGGTAGGCGATGATCGCGGGTGCCATCGCCATGAGGTAGGAGGCGAAGGACACGTTGTAGTTGTTGCTGAACTGGTTCTGGAACAGGTTCTGCCGCACGGGCAGGGTCTGCAGCTCCGGATCGGCGATGATGAGCGACGGCATCATGAAGTCGTTCCACGCGTACAGGAAGGCGAAGATGCCCACCGTGGCGCTCATCGGGGCGAGGAGCGGGAAGATCAGGTGCCAGAACGTCTGCCAGGTGGTCGCCCCGTCCATCCTGGCGCTCTCCTCGAGCTCGAGCGGGATGGACCGCAGGAACGCCGTGAACAGCAGCACGCTGAAGCTGAGCTGGAACATGGTCGCGAGGATGATCACGCCCCCGGGGTTGTCGAGTCCCAGGCGGCCGGTGAGCTGGATCTGCGGCAGGGCGATCACCGGGAACGGGATGAACATCGCCGCGAGCAGGTAGAAGAACGAGTAGCGGAAGAGCCGACGGTCCCAGTTGCGCACGATCGCGTACGACGCGAACGCCGCGAGGACGATCGTCGCGGCGACGGTTCCCGCCGTCACCAGCAGCGAGATCGCCGCGCCCACCGGGAACTTCGTGAGCTCCCACGCCTCGGCGAAGCCTCGGAGGTCGACGGGCGCCGGCAAGGAGAAGGCATTCCCGTCGACGGCTTGCTCGGGCGTCTTGAGCGCCATCGAGATCGTGACGTAGAGCGGCAGCAGCACCGTGACCGCACAGAGGATGAGGATGATCGTGCCCGACCAGTTCACCCGCTCCATGCGGAACCGCGGCTGCGGCTCGGTCTTCGTGCCTGCGAGGACCGGGGTCGTGGGCAAGGTCGAGATGGCCATCAGAGTGCGCTCCTTCCGCGCGTCAACGAGAGCTGCAGGAGGGAGATCAGGACTGCGACGATGAAGAAGATGGTCGCGTTCGCCATCTGGTACGCGTAATCACCGCCGTTGAAGCCCGCGATGATGCTCATCGCGATGCTGCGCGTGGCGGTGCCCGGGCCCCCTCCGGTGAGCCCGACGATGATGTCGTAGGCGTTCAGGAAGCCCTTGAAGCCGAGGATGACGTTGATCACCGCATACCCGGCGACGAGCGGCATCGTGATGCGCACGAGCTGCTGGAGCTTGCCGGCACCGTCGATCGAGGCGGCCTCGTAGACCTCTCCCGGCACCGAGAGGAGCCCTGCGATGTAGATGAGCAGGGTTCCCGGAATCGCCTGCCACGCCGTGACGATCACGATGGCGATCCACGCGAGATCATCGTTCGCGAGCATGCTCGTCGAGAGCCACGGGATCCCGAGCGCCGAGCCGGCCGCCGGCAGGGAGTTCGAGAACAGGAAGTTGAAGACGTAGGCGATGACGATGCCCGAGATCACCATCGGGATCACGAAGACGGTGCGCAGACCTGCCTTCATCCGGATGCGCGACGTCAGGCCGACGGCGAGCAGGAAGGCGATGACGTTGACGACGATGACCGTCGCGACGGAGAAGCCGAAGGTGAACAGGTAGCTCTGCAGGATCGCAGGATCGCTGAAGAGCGCGATGTAGTTGGTCAGCCCCGTGAAGCTCCACTCACCCAGACCGATGGAATCGGTGAAGCTGAAGAAGATGCCGATGACGCCCGGGACCGTGATCGCGAGCGTGAACAGCACCAGGCTCGGGAGCAGGAACAGGTAGTAGATGGGTTCTACGCGCCGCTTGCGCCGGCGGATCCCGGTGCCGCTCGAGGCTGCGGTCGAGGCTGTCGAGCTCATCGTTCCGCTCCCTCGTTCACGGCCGGCGCCGGTGCCCTGAACGCGAGCCGAACCCAGTCCGCGTCCATCGTGCGAAGGATCGCGTCGGGATCCGACCCCAGCACCATCGCTTGCGCGTAGTTGAAGACGGGGATGGTCCTCGGCACCAGCACCGAGGGTCCCTGGTAGATGCGACCGTCCTCGTAGTACTCGGTCATGCCCGCGATGCGCGGGTCGTCCGGGGGCGGGGCGTCCGTGGTGGGCGCGAAGCCCAGCTGCGCATCGTTGTACTCCTCGATGTGCTCCGGCAGATAGAGGTACTCGAGGAAATCCAGGGCCGCGTCCGGATGCTGCGACTCGACGGGGATCATTGCCGCGAGATCCATGTTGACCCGGACGGCGAGGTCGGCCGGGTCCTCCGTCATCGGCAGGGGGAACGTTCCGAGGTCGAGATCGGGGGCGGTCTTCGCGATCTCGCTGAACGCCCATGGCCCCTGCAGGTACATCGCGGCCGCGCCCTGTGAGAAGGCGAGATTGCCGTCGCCATAGCCGCGGCTCGGCGCGTCCTCGTTGACGTACTCGCTCGTGAGCTGCACCATCCGGTCCATGGGCTCCGCGAAGTCCTGCTGGAACGACGCAGCCGAGCCCTGGCCGACGTCCGTGCCCGCCGCCGCGAGCCGGTCGAAGAACTCGAGCACATCGAGCGAGCCGCCGACGGCGTAGTCGTACCAGCCCTGGCCGACCGTCCAGTCGTCCTTGAGGGTCGCGTAGAAGGGCGTGATGCCGGCGGCCTCCAGCGCGTCGCACACCGCGAGCAGCTCGCTCCAGGTCTGCGGCACCTCGAGCCCCTGCTCCTCGAAGATCTGCCGGTTGTAGATGACGGATGCGGCCATCACCGAGTAGGGCAGAGCGCTGACCCGCCCGTCGCAGGTGCCGTACTGCTCCATCAGCGGCTGCAGGTCGTCGCGGGTGGTGGCTGCGGCCTGCGTGTCGCCGAGGTCGATGAGCGCGCAGCGCTGCACGAACCGGGCCACCTCGTAGTTGTAGTTGGCCAGCATCAGGTCGGGCGGATTGCCGCGCACGAAGCTGGCCGAGACGACGTCGACCCCCGAGGTGTCGATCTCCACCCGCACGTCGCTCTGCGACGCGTTGTAGTCAGCCACGAGCGCGGTCATGAACTCGATCGCCTCACGCTTGCTGAACGTGAAGCGGATCGACTCTCGACCGTCTGCCGCGCAACCCGCAAGCATGCTGCCGCTCAGCGCCAGGACGGCACTCGCAGCGAGCATTCGTCGCCATCTTTCAGTCCGGGACATCGCTCTCCCCCGCTCGCGCCATTGCGATCCGGATGCCGCCACTGATTAGATCAAGTGGTCGAATCAATCGTTGCGCCGCAGTGTGACAGTGTTTCGCAAGAGAGGTCAAGAGCCATGTCCTCCCCGCTCCCCGCAGCACGGGCCCGCCCCGCCAGCTACGACGCCGTGCTCGCACATGCCTGGACCGTCGAGGAGTTCACCGCGACCGACGTGATCCAAGGCACGGGCCTCAGCCGGCCGACGGCGATCGAGGCGATGGAGGCGCTCGCTAGGATCGGGCTGCTGCACGAGCTGCCTGACGCGCGACAGGGAGGCGACTACCGCAGGGGAAGGCCGGCCAGGCGGTTCGCGCTCCGCGGCGACGCTGCCGTGCTCGTCGGCGTCGACGCGGGCAACGTGCACGTGACCGCGACCGTCACGGACCTGCGCTCCAGGGCGCTCGCGACTCACCGCACGATCCTCGAGATGGACCGGGACGACCCCTCGGCTCGCCGGACGCTCATCCAGGGAACCGTCGACGCCGCCCTGCAGGATGCGGGGCGCACCAGGAGCGACGTGCTCGCGGTCTGCGTCGGCGTTCCGGCGCCGGTGAACGCTGCGGGCCGCTCGCCGCGCCATCCCGCGGGCTTCTGGGAGCGCATGAATCCCGGCCTCATCGACGCCCTCTCGTGGGCGCCGCTGCGGCGAGTCGACAACGATGCCTCGCTCTCCGCTGTTGCGGAGGGCGCGATCGGCGCGGCCCAGGGCTGTCGCGACTACGTCACGCTGCTCGCGGGCGCTCGACTGGGTGCAGGGGTCGTCGTCGACGGCAACGTGCTCCGCGGCACGCACGGCGGGGTCGGCGAGATGGTCGCCTTCGACCACGTCACCGGTGTCGGCACCGCCGACGGCCTCGGCGCTCGAGCGGAGGCGTGGGCGGTGGAAGCGGTGGCGACCGGCGCGGCAGCGACCAGCGCGCTGGCCGCGCTGCCGCGCGACCGGCTCGACGGCCGCGCGGTGCTGGAGCTCGCCGCCGGTGGCGACGAGCACGCTCGCGCCATCGTCGACCGCTTGGGAGACGTCCTCGCGCGGGTCGTCAGCGTGCTCGGAAGCATGTTCGACCCGCAGCTGGTCGTGGTCTCGGGCGCGATCTCAGCTGGCATCGCCGACGTGGTCGCCGCCGCGCGCGCATCGCTCCCCACCGACCTCGACCTCCCGGCGCCCGAGCTGGTCGCCTCGCAGCTCGGCACCGACGTCGTCGTGACCGGCGCGATCGCCGCGGCCGCCGCGGACGCGCGAGCGCACGCGCTCGACGTCTGGGGCGCCGATCACGTCCCGCAGTAGGTGCGGTAGGCGCGGAAGCTGCGCTCCGGGCCCGGCGCCGCGTACCGCTCGAGCCCCTCGCGCTCGTCGAAGGGACGGCTCACCGCATCGAGGAGCGGTCCGAGCGGGTCGAGGTCGCCCTCCGTCGCCGCGGCGAGCGCCTCTTCCACGAGGTGGTTGCGCGGGATGTACACCGGGTTCACGCGGTCCATCGCGTCCGCGTCCGGGCGGAGCGCGAGCCAGCGCTCGGCCCACGCATCGAACGCGGCGCGGTGGTCGAACAGGCCGTGCGCCGCCTCGGAGCTGCCGCGGGCGACCGAGCTGAGGCTGCGGAAGCCCGAGGTGAGGTCGACGCGGCCCGACTCGAGCAGGGCCAGGAGCTCGTCGACCACGAGGGTCGCCTCCTGTCCGTCGTCGTCGGCGCGGAGCCCGAGCTTCGACCGCAGGCCGGCCGACCACGCCGCGCGGTGCTGCGGCGCGAAGTCGCCGAGCGCCTCCAGCGCGAGGGCGATCGCGTCGTCCTGCTGCTCGGCGAGCAGCGGGAGCAGCGTCTCCGCGAACCTGGTGAGGTTCCACTCCGCGATCGCCGGCTGGTTGCCGTACGCGTAGCGCCCGCCGGCGTCGATCGAGCTGTAGACGGTCGCCGGGTCGAAGCCCTCCATGAAGGCGCACGGACCGTAGTCGATCGTCTCGCCCGAGATCGTCATGTTGTCGGTGTTCATCACGCCGTGCACGAAGCCGACGAGCATCCACTGGGCCACCAGTCGCGCCTGCGCCGAGATCACGGCTCGCAGGAGCGCGAGGTACGGATGCGCGTCGTCGGCGGCGCTGGGCGCATGCCGCTCGATCGCGTGATCGGCGAGGCGCCGCAGCAGCCCGATGTCGCCCGTGGCGCGCGCGTACTGGAAGGTGCCGACCCGCAGGTGGCTGCTGGCCACCCGCGCGAGCACCGCGCCCGGCAGCCACTCGTCGCGGCGGACGAAGCGTCCGGTCGCGACCACCGCGAGCGAGCGCGTCGTCGGGATGCCGAGCGCGTGCATGGCCTCGCTGACGATGTACTCGCGCAGCATCGGCCCGACTGCCGCGAGGCCGTCGCCACCACGGGCGAAGGGTGTGCGCCCGGAGCCCTTGAGGTGGAGGTCCCGCAGCCGGCCGTGCTCGTCCTCGAGCTCGCCGAGCAGCAGCGCGCGCCCATCGCCGAGCCGCGGCGAGTAGGCGCCGAACTGGTGCCCGGCGTACGCCTGCGCTGCGGGCGTCGCCCCCTCGGGGACGGTGGTCCCCGTCAGCAGACCCACTCCAGCCGGGGTGCGCAGCGCGGTCGGGTCGAGCCTCAGCTCCGCCGCGAGCTCCATGTTGAGGACGAGCAGCGTGGGGTCGGGCGACTCCTCCGCCCGCCACGGCACGGCGAGCTCCGGCAGCTCCGTGGCGAAGCGGTTGCCCAGGGCGACGGGAATTGCAGTGATGGCGGTCACGGCGCGAGGCTACTCGGGCGCCCTGCGAAGCACGTAGACCCCGGCAGGGAGGAGCCTGAGGAACGGAAGAAGCCCCCGGGGCCGTGAGGCTCCGGGGGCTTCATGCTGGTGGGCGATACTGGGTTCGAACCAGTGACCTCTTCCGTGTCAGGGAAGCGCGCTACCGCTGCGCCAATCGCCCTAGGTGAATGCTCGAGGTGGAGACGGGATTCGAACCCGCGTAGACGGCTTTGCAGGCCGCTGCCTCACCACTCGGCCACCCCACCAGGTGGTGTGAGATTGACTCTCATGACATTGCTGTCGAGCGGATGACGAGATTCGAACTCGCGACCCTCACCTTGGCAAGGTGATGCGCTACCACTGCGCCACATCCGCGGGGCTCATCGCTGAGCACTCGCATGACTATACCCACGCTCGGACCCCAAGTCCAAATCGTCCGGCTCGTGTCGCGGAAGCGCTCCGCTGGTCACGCGCGCGGCTCCGGATGTGGCAGACTTGTGCGGTCCGCACTGCGATCACCGCTGGCGGGCACGGGCGATTGGCGCAGTTGGTAGCGCGCTTCCTTCACACGGAAGAGGTCATCAGTTCGAGTCTGGTATCGCCCACCGCAGAAGGCCCCGGCAGCAGCCGGGGCCTTCGTCGTCTCTGCGCCGCCGGGGGTGACTCAGGCCGCCTCGCACATCTCGGCGCAGCGCTCGCACGCCTCGGCGCACGCACGGCAGTGCTCGGCGTCGTGGCGCCGGCACTCAGCCGCGCAGGCGCGGCACATCGCGGCGCACGCGGCGAGCAGCGCCTGGCTGGCCTCCTGCGGCAGCGTCGCTCGGGCGAGGATGCGCGCTGCCGCCTCGCAGAGGTCGGCGCACGCCTCGCACATGACGGCGCAGTCGTCCATGCCCTCCTCGCGGTCGGCGCGCGCGCAGTCGCGGCATGCCGCCGCGCACGCCTCGAGCTCGGCCACATGAGCGCCGAACGTCCCCACGTGCGGCCCGCCGCCCTCCTGGGCTCCGTGCTCGTGTCCCTCGTGCATCCGTGCCTCCTTCCTGCGGGCGGGGCCGCCCGCGCATCGTGCCGGTGACCGTACGCCCGGAACCTCGGCACAGACCGTGAGCTGCCGCCGATAGCGTGGCCCGCATGGACCTCCAGCTCACCGACCATGTCGTCCTCGTCGTCGGCGGCACCGGCCTCATCGGCAGCGCCGTCGCGGATGCGGCGCGCGCCGAGGGCGCGACCGTCGTCACCGCCGCGCGCGGCGAGGGTGCCGACATCCGCCTCGACGGAGCGGACGACGCATCCGTCGACGCCGCAGTCGCGCGCGTGCTCGAGCAGCACGGCCGCATCGACGCGCTCGTCGTCGCGGCAGCCCCGCCGGCGCAGTCGCTCGATCCGGCGAAGCAGGGCGACCCGGTGCAGGTCGCGGCCGCCGTCGAGGGCAAGGCCATGACGTTCCTGCGCATCGCGAACGCCGTCATCCCGTCGATGCGCGCGGCGGGCTACGGCCGGATCGTCGGCCTCAGCGGCCAGAACGCCCTCATCACCGGCAACATCACCGGTGCGGTGCGCAACGCCGCGCTCATCATCGCCGCGCAGTCGCTCGCCGACGAGCTCGCCGGTTCCGGCGTGGCCGTCAACGTCGTCAACCCGGGCCCCGTCACCGAGTCGCCGAAGGCGGATGTCGCGCAGGGCAAGCCCGGCGATTCGAGCCCCGAGCAGGTCGCGTTCGCGGTGCTGCCGCTGCTCTCCCCCCGCTCGGCCATCTCGGCCGAGTCGATCGCCGTCGGCCACAAGGTGCGGGGCGCCGTCGCGCTTTGAAGCGGACCCGACTCCGCCTGCCGGACCCCCGATCTCGGGTCCTGCGGGCGAAGCGGGGTCCGCTTGCCGGGGCGGCGCGGAGGGGGCCGGCTGAGCCGGCCCCCTCGCGTGCATGCTGCGCTCAGACGCGCTCGCGCTCGCGCTCGAGCTCGTAGCCGTACGCGTCCTCGCCGTGCACGGTCTGGTCGACGCCCGCCAGCTCGTCCTCGTTCTTGACGCGGAAGCCGATCGTCTTCTCGATCGCGAAGCCGATGAGGAACGCGATCACGAAGGCGTAGACCATCACGCCGAGCGCCGCGATGAGCTGCACAGCGAGCTGACCCGCGCCGCCGCCGAGGAACAGGCCCGTGTCGGTGGCGAAGAAGCCGAGGTAGACGGTGCCGATGAGGCCGCCGACGAGGTGGATGCCCACGACGTCGAGCGAGTCGTCGAAGCCGAGCTTCCACTTCAGCTCCACCGCGAGGGCGCAGACAGCGCCGGCGATGACACCGAGCAGCAGCGCCCAGCCGGGCGTGAGATTGGCGCACGCGGGGGTGATGGCGACGAGGCCGGCGACCGCACCAGAGGCGGCGCCCACCGAGGTGGGCTTGCCGTCCTTGAGCTTCTCGACCAGCAGCCACGCGCAGATGGATGCCGCGGTCGCGCCGATCGTGTTCAGCGTGATGAGGCCCGCGTTGCCGAGCCCGTTGAGCCACTCGGCGCCGACGTTGAACCCGAACCAGCCGAACCAGAGGATGCTGGCGCCGAGGATGACGAACGGCACGTTGTGCGGCTTGTGCGCGCCCTTCGTGAACCCGATGCGCTTGCCGAGCACGAACGTCAGCGCGAGCGCGGCCGCGCCGGCGTTGATGTGCACCGCCGTGCCGCCCGCGTAGTCGATCACCGCCGGCAGGCCGAGCAGGTCGCCGAGCGAGTACGCCCAGCCGCCGCCCCACACCCATGCCGCGATCGGGAAGTAGCCGAGCGTCGCGAACGCGCCGGCGAAGAGCATCCAGGCGCCGAACTTGGCGCGGTCGGCGATGGCGCCGGAGATGAGGGCGACGGTGATGATGGCGAACGTCGAGCCGTAGGCGACGCCCACGAGGTCGGTGTTGGCGCTCTCGCCGGCGGCGAGCGCCGCGAGGCCGAAGTCGCTGAAGGGGTTGCCTGAGAAGGCGAAGGGCGAGTCGACGGCCGCCATGTTGAACCCGTAGAGGATCCAGAGGGTGCCGACGAGGCCGATGGCCCCGAACGACATCATCATCATGCTGATGACGCTCTTGGCGCGCACGAGGCCGCCGTAGAAGAACGCGAGCCCGGGCGTCATGAACAGCACGAGGGCTGTCGCGATGACACCGAAGGCGATGCTGCCTGCATCCATGAGGTGCTCCTTGGGGGTATCCGGTAGGGACTGCTCCCGAGGTTCCTCCCGCCCCGTTTCGTACGCCGTCGCGGTCTCGTTTCGCGATGGTTACGGATGCGTCGGCGTGTTTCGGGCGCGTTTCCGCGGCTGCCGAGGCGGTAGGGCCTGCGGGCGCTGCCCGGGTGGAAGGATGGGCGCATGACGTGGATCCGGAATCCCCAGGTGTCGGCCATGCTCCTGCTGGGGGCGGCGATCCTGGGACTGGTGGTCGCGAACACGGGGCTCGGGCCGGGGCTCGACGCCGCCAAGCACGCGCACCTGCCGTTCACGGTCTTCGGCCTCGACCTCTCGGCCGCGCACTGGGTCACCGACGGCCTGCTGGTCATCTTCTTCTTCGTCGTCGCGATCGAGCTGCGCTACGAGTTCACGCAGGGCGACCTCTCGAGCGTCTCGAAGGCGGCCGTGCCGACGATCGCAGCGCTCGGCGGCGTCGCGGTGCCGGCCATCCTCTACTTCAACCTCGCGGGCGCCGACGGCGCGCAGGGCTGGCCGATCCCCACCGCGACCGACATCGCCTTCGCGCTCGGCGTACTGGCGCTGGTCGGCAAGCGGCTGCCCTCGAACGTGCGCGCGCTGCTGCTCGCGCTGGCCGTCATCGACGACCTGATCGGCATCCTCTTCATCGCGGTGTTCTTCACCGAGAGCGTCTCGCTGCTGCACCTGGGCCTCGCCGCGCTCGGCGTGGTCGCGTTCTGGCTGCTCGGTCGCGCCTACCGCGCCAGGCGCGGTGACTGGACGCTGCGCATCCTGCTGCTCGTCGTCGCGCTCGTCACGTGGTGGCTCGTCGCGATGAGCGGCATCCACGCGACGATCGCGGGCGTCGCGCTCGGGCTCGTGCTCTCCCCCGCGCCCGCCGAGTCGGCGCGCGAGAAGCTCGAGCCGTTCTCGAACGGCATCGTGCTGCCGCTGTTCGCCTTCACCTCGGCGTCGGTGATCATCCCGCAGGTGCCGCTCTCGCAGCTCAGCCCGGTGTTCTGGGCGATCGTGATCGCGCTGCCGGTCGGCAAGCTCGTCGGCATCACGGTCGCGGGACTCATCGGCCAAGCGGCGCTGCGGGTGCCGAAGCTCGAACGGGTGCGGTTCTCGGAGCTCATCGGCGTCAGCCTGCTCGGCGGCATCGGCTTCACGGTCTCGCTGCTCATGAACGAGCTCGCGCACCGCACCACCGAGGAGCTCATCGTCGAGGGCACGCTCGGCGTGCTGGCCGGCTCGCTCATCTCGGCCGTGCTCGGCGCGGTCTACCTCGTGGTGCTCAACCGCCGCTACCCGCCGGTCGACCCGGCCACGGCCGCGCAGCGCGACGCGGAGGAGCAGCTGCACCGCACCGACGGCGTCTGAGCGCGGCTCTCCGTCGGCCGGCGCGATCTATTCGTTCGCGAGCGCGATGAGCCGCGAGATCGCGCGCAGGTACTTCTTGCGGTAGCCGCCGCCCAGCATCTCCTCGCTGAAGACCTGGTCGAGGCTCGTGCCGCTCGCCCGCAGCGCGACCTGGGCGTCGTAGAGCCGGTCGACGAGCGCGACGAAGCGCAGCGCGTCGTTCTGGTCGTGCAGCACGCGCACCCCCCGCAGGCCGAGTCCCCGCAGCCCCTCCACGAGGCCGATGTAGCGCGAGGGGTGCACGTGCGCGAGGTGGGCGATGAGCGCGTCGAAGTCATCGATCGCCGTCGTGCCGTCGATCGCGCCCAGCTCGCGCTCGATCGCGTCGTCCTCGACGACCGGGGCATGGCCGGTGATGTCGCGGTGCCGGTAGTCCTCGCCGTCGATGCGCATGATCTGGAACCGGTCGGCGATCGCGGTGATCTCGCGCAGGAAGTCGGAGGCGGCGAAGCGGCCGTCGCCGAGCGCGTTCGGCGGGGTGTTGCTCGTCGCCGCGAGCTTCGTGCCGGTCGCGACGAGCTCGCCCAGCAGGCGGGTCATCACCATCGTGTCGCCGGGGTCGTCGAGCTCGAACTCGTCGATGCACACGATCCGCGAGCCCTGCAGCTGCCGCACGGTCTCGGCGTAGCCCAGGGCGCCGACGAGCGCCGTGTACTCGATGAACGTGCCGAACACCTTCGGGCCGGGCATGGCCTTCCAGAGCGAGGCGAGCAGGTGCGTCTTGCCGACGCCGAAGCCGCCGTCGAGGTAGATGCCGGGCTTGACCTCCTGCGGCTTGCGGAAGAGGCCGCGCTTCGGCTTCGTCCAGGCCTCCACGAGCTCCTGCATGCGCTGCAGCGCGTCGCCCTGCGACGGATGCGCGGGGTCGGGCCGGTAGCTCTCGAACGTCGCGCCGTCGAACTGCGGCGGGGGCACGAGGCTCGCGACGATCTCCTCTGCACCGACCTGGGGCCGGAGCTCGACGAGCGAGATCGGTGCTGGCATGGGCGCTCCTTCTGCGGCGCGAGCGAGCGCCTGGCGGGAAGATTCGGTGGGAGGATGGCGTTCCCCCCTCCGAGCCTACTCAGGCCGATGAAGCACGCCCACGACGCATGCCGAAGAACCGGGCGGGCGGCCCGCCCCAGAAGGAGACGCAGTGACCGAGTCCGAGCCTCGCTTCGCCGAGTACGCAGCCCCCGACCGCCTGGTCTCCACCGAGTGGGTCGCCGCGCACCTCGACGACCCGGACGTCGTGATCGTCGAGTCCGACGAGGACGTGCTGCTCTACGAGGTCGGGCACATCCCGGGAGCCGTGAAGATCGACTGGCACACGGAGCTCAACGACCCGGTCCAGCGCGACTACCTCTCCCCCGAGGCGTTCGCCGCGCTGCTCGGCCGCAAGGGGATCGGCCGCGACACGACCGTGGTGTTCTACGGCGACAAGGCGAACTGGTGGGCGACCTACGCCCTGTGGGTCTTCGCCCTCTACGGCCACGACCGCACCCGCATCATGGACGGCGGCCGCGACGCCTGGATCGCCGAGGGCCGCGAGCTCACGCGCGAGCCCGCCGACCGGCCGGCGCTCGAGGTGCCAGTCGTGCCGCGCGACGACCGCACGCTGCGCGCCTTCCGCGACGACGTGCTCGCGCACCTCGGCAAGCCGCTCGTCGACGTCCGCAGCCCCGAGGAGTACTCGGGCGAGCGCACGACGGCCCCCGCGTACCCGGACGAGGGCGCGCTGCGCGCCGGCCACATCCCCACCGCCGCGAGCGTGCCGTGGGGCAAGGCGGTCAACGACGACGGCACCTTCCGGTCGCGCGCGGAGCTCGAGGCCATCTACCTCGACGGCGCCGGCCTGCGCGACGCCGACGACGTGATCGCGTACTGCCGCATCGGCGAGCGCTCGAGCCACACCTGGTTCGTGCTCACCCACCTGCTGGGGCTGCCGGGCGTGCGCAACTACGACGGCTCGTGGACCGAGTGGGGCTCGCTCGTGGGCGTGCCGATCGCGGTGGGCGCCGAGCCCGGCGCCGTGCCCGCACGGCCCGAGGCGGCCCGATGAGCCTCACCGCAGCGCTCCAGCGCACCGTCGACGACTTCCAGGCCATGCAGGAGCAGGACCGCCTGCAGCTGCTGCTCGAGTTCGCCGACGAGCTGCCGGAGCTGCCGGAGCGCTACGCCGACCACCCAGATCTGGGCGAGCGGGTGGCGGAGTGCCAGTCCCCCGTCTTCCTGTTCGTCGAGGTCGACGACGCCGTGCACGTGCACGCGACCGCGCCCGCCGAGTCGCCGACCACGCGCGGGTTCGCGTCGATCCTCGCGCAGGGCCTCGAGGGCGCGAGCGCCGACGAGGTGCTCGCCGTGCCGGCGGACATGCCGCGGATGCTCGGCCTCGACCGGGTCGTGTCGCCGCTGCGCCTGCGCGGCATGGCGGGGATGCTCGGCCGCATCCAGCGGCACGTCAGGGAGTCGAGCGCGTAGGGCTCACTCGAACGCGGCGATGCCCCGCGCGTCGAGCCAGTTGCCGATCTCGCGCAGGTAGCGCCCGCGGTCCAGGTTCCAGAGCTTCGTGTGCCGCGCCTGGCGCCACTCCCGGTAGTCGACGATGTCGGGGCGCGCCTCGGCGAGCTCCCGCGACGCGTCGGGCGGCACGAAGCCGTCGTCGGCGGAGTGCAGCAGCAGGATCGGCTGCGTGAGCGCATCCGCGTGCAGCACGTTGTCGAGCTCGTCGAAGTCGAGGCTGCGACTGCCCGACAGCACCGCCGCGGGCGACTCGAGCAGCCCGACCGCGGTGTCGACGAGCCATGCGGGCATGCGCACGAGCGCCACCTGCAGGCGCAGCGTCGGCCGCCAGCCGACGACCGGCGAGTCGAGCACGACGCCGACGATGCGGCGGCGGTGCCGTGAGCGGCGCGCGACCTGCAGCGCGATCTGCCCGCCCATCGACCAGCCCATCAGCACGATCCGGCGGGCGCCGCGGGCGACGGCGAAGCCGATCGCGTCGTCGACGTCGCGCCACTCGTCGAGCCCGAGCCGGAACTTGCCGTCGCGGCTCGGCGGCGCCTCCGTGTCGTTGCGGTACGACACGGCCATGCACGGGATGCCGCGCTCGAGGAAGGCGGGCACCGCCCGGATCGTCTCGCGGCGGGTCACGCCGCGGCCGTGGATCTGGATGCACCACGTCTCGGAATCCTGGTCGCCCATGATCCACGCCGGCGCCGGCCCGACCTCCGTCGGCACGTCGACGCGCTCGACGGCATCCGTCACGTCCTGCGGCCGGTGCACGGCATACCCCGACCAGCGCGCGCTCCGCACACCGGCGAGCAGCTCGTGCGCGGGCTCGTCGATCGCGCGGGTGACGCTGTGCGCGTCCTCCGCCACGACGGGGCCCAGCACGGCGAGCCGCTCCCCCACCCACAGCGCGTAGACCCCGGGCAAGCCGGTGTCGGGCGTGCGGCCGAGGCGCACGCCGCGCGCGTCGACGCCGAGCACGACGATGTCGTCGACCTGCTGCCGCGGCGGCGTCACGAGCATCGACGCGATCATCGCGGAGGCCCCGGTGACCGCGAGCCCGGCTCCGGCCACGACCGCGCCGGCCGCCGCGAGGGCGAGCATTCCCGCGCGCCCCTGCCGCCCGGACGGCTGGTCGGCGGCGGCGCGCCTCGCTCGGGTGGTCACGGGGGAATCGTAGTCTTGCCCGGTGGACACGAGCAGTGGAGCCCCCGCCCCCGAGCCGGAGGCGTTCCGCGCTGCCGTCGACCAGCTGCGCCGCGCGGAGCTGCGCAGCGAGCTGTCGGTGCGCGAGATCCCGGCACCCGGCCGCATCGCGCCGCACTCGTTCGCGATCGCGGCGGACGTCGGCGCACCGAGCCACGGCCGCGACTCCGACCTCGGCACCGGCCGCTTCATCCTCATGCACGACCCGGAGGAGCCGGAGGCGTGGGGCGGCGACTTCCGCATCGTGAGCTTCACGCAGGCATCGCAGGATCCCGAGATCGGGGTCGACCCGTTCCTGGCGGAGGTGACCTGGACGTACCTCCTCGAGGCGCTCGAGCAGCGCGGCGCCGAGTACCACTCCGAGTCGGGCACGGCCACGAAGATCCTCTCGAGCGGCTTCGGCGAGCTCGCGGCGCAGGGCGACGGCGCACAGATCGAGCTGCGCGCCTCCTGGACGCCGACGGGCCACGACTTCGGCGCGCACCTCACGGCCTGGACCGACCTGCTCTGCGCCATCGCGGGGCTGCCGGTGCAGCCCGGCGCCGCCGGGCTCGACGCGCACAGGCGGACGCGTGGCTGACGCCGCGGAGCCCACCCCGCCGAAGCTGCCGGAGGCGGTCGCCAAGGGCCCGTTCGACGTGATCGCCGACGCGGATGCGCTGGCCGCCGCCGCCGACCGGCTCGCGGCGGGCTCGGGTCCGGTCGCGGTCGACGCGGAGCGCGCGAACGGCTTCCGCTACACGGCGAAGGCGTACCTCGTGCAGGTGCACCGGCGCGGCGCGGGCACGGTGCTCGTCGACCCGACCGCGATCGACGACCTGTCACCGCTGCAGGAGGCGATCGGCGGCGAGGAGTGGATCATCCACGCGGCGAGCCAGGACCTGCCGTGCTTGCGCGAGGTGGGGCTCGAACCGGCCACGCTGTTCGACACCGAGCTCGGCGCGCGGCTCGCGGGCTTCGAGCGCGTCGGCCTCGCGGCCGTCACGGAGCGCCTCGTGGGCGTGACGCTGCGCAAGGAGCACGGCGCGAGCGACTGGTCGGCCCGCCCCATCCCGCGGTCGTGGCTCGAGTATGCGGCGCTCGACGTCGAGGTGCTGCCCGACGCCCGCGATGCGCTCGCGGAGGAGCTCGCGCGCCAGGGCAAGGAGGAGGTCGCGAAGCAGGAGTTCGCGTACGCGCTCGAGCGACAGCCGAAGCCGCCGGCGGCCGAGCCGTGGCGCCGCCTCTCCGGCATCCAGGCGATCCGCGACCGCCGGCAGCTGGCCGTCGCGCGTGCGCTCTGGCTGGCCCGCGACGAGCTCGCCCGCGAGACCGACACCGCGCCGGGCCGGCTGGTGCCCGACCGCTCGCTGCTCGCGGCGGCGATGGCCGACATCGACGCGAAGGGCAGGCTCGCCGCCCGCAAGGACTTCACCGGCCGCGCGAGCCGCAGCGAGCTCGACCGCTGGTGGTCCGCCATCGAGGCGGGGCGCGCCACCGACGACCCGCCCGCGCTGCGCGTGCGCAGCGACGAGCCGCCGCCTCCGCGCTTCTGGAAGACCCGCAAGCCCGAGGCCGATGCGCGGCTGCGCCACGCGCGCGCGGCGGTGCAGGCCGTCGCCGAGGAGCTGTCGATGCCGGCCGAGAACCTGCTGTCGCCCGACACGGTGCGCCGCCTCGCGTGGGACCCGGTGGAGCCCACCGTCGAAGCGGTCGCCGCGGCCATGCGCGAGCGCGACGCCCGCCCCTGGCAGGTTGCGGCGACCGCACAGAGGATCGCTGCCGCTTTTGTAGAGGCCGACCAAGCCGGTCCCGACCCCTCGGACGACCCCTCGTAGGAAGCGGCAACCGCCCAGCGGCCCGCTGGCCGCCTTCCTACACTGATGCCAATCACCCCAATCAGGAGGCATCGTGGCCAACGACGACGTCGTGTTCGTGGACGGCGTCCGCACCCCATTCGGGCGTGCGGGCGAGAAGGGCATGTACTGGCAGACCCGAGCTGACGACCTCGCGGTCAAGGCGCTCACCGGGCTGCTCGAGCGGAACCCGAGCCTGCCGCTCGACCGCATCGACGACGTCGCGGTCGCCGCGACGACGCAGACGGGCGACCAGGGCCTCACGCTCGGCCGCACCGTCGGCATGCTCGCCGGCCTCCCCGTCACCGTGCCGGGCTATGCGCTCGACCGCATGTGCGCGGGCGCCATGACGGCGGTCACGACCGTCGCCGGCGGCATCGCCTTCGGCGCCTACGACGTGGCCATCGCCGGCGGCGTCGAGCACATGGGCCGCCACCCCATGGGCCTCGACGCCGACCCGAACCCCCGGTTCGTCGCCGAGAAGCTCGTCTCGATGGACGCGCTCAACATGGGCAAGACGGCCGAGCGCATCCACGACCGCTACCCGCACCTCACGAAGGAGCGGTCCGACCGCTACGCCATGGCGTCGCAGCACAAGTACGCCGCCGCGCTCGAGGCCGGGCACATCCAGCACGACCTCATCCCCGTCGCGACGCAGGGCGCTTCCGGCTGGGGCCTCGCGACCGCCGACGAGGCGCCGCGGCCCGGCACGACGATGGAGGCGCTCGCGGGCCTGAAGACGCCGTTCCGCGACCACGGCCGCGTGACCGCCGGCAACGCATCCGGCCTCAACGACGGGGCGACCATGTCGATCGTCGCGTCGTCGTCGGCCGCGAAGGAGCTGGGTCTGTCGACGCGGATGCGGATGGTCTCGTTCGCCTTCGCGGGCGTCGACCCCGACATCATGGGCATCGGTCCCGTGCCGTCGACCGAGAAGGCGCTGCGCAAGGCGGGCCTCGACATCTCGGACATCGGCCTGTTCGAGCTCAACGAGGCGTTCGCCGTGCAGGTGCTCGCCTTCACCGACCACTTCGGGATCGACGACGACGACCCTCGCATCAACCCGTGGGGCGGCGCGATCGCGATCGGCCACCCGCTCGCCTCCTCCGGCGTGCGCCTCATGCTGCAGCTCGCCCGCCAGTTCGAGCAGCGCCCCGACGTGCGCTTCGGCATCACCGCCATGTGCGTGGGCCTCGGCCAGGGCGGCACCGTCATCTGGGAGAACCCCAACCACAAGCGCTACGGGAAGGGCATCTGATGGCCATCCGCGACGAGTTCCCCCTGCTGGCCGCCGCCGAGTTCGACGAGGTGATCACGCACAGCCACGTGCGCGACATCGCGCTGCGCTCCGGCCGCACGATGGCCCTCGTCACGCTCGACAACGGCCGCGACCACACGCGTCCGTCGACGCTCGGCCCCGCCACGCTCTTCGAGCTCGGGGACACCCTCGAGGCGCAGCGCGAGCGCGCGTCGAAGGGCGAGATCGACGCGATCGCCGTCACGGGCAAGCCGTACTTCCTCGCCGCCGGCGTCGATCTCAGCAACGTGGCCGACATCCCGGACCGGGCGACCGCGGCCGAGCTGCCACGGCTCGGGCACCGCGTGCTCGGGCTGCTGCACGGCGCGCCGGTGCCGACGTTCGTCTTCATCAACGGGCTCGCGCTCGGCGGCGGACTCGAGATCGGTCTGAACGCCGACTACCGCACGATCAACGCCGCGGCGCCCGCCGTGGGCCTCCCCGAGGTCTTCCTGGGGCTCGTGCCCGGCTGGGGCGGTGCGACGATCCTGCCGAACCTCATCGGCATCGAGCGAGCGCTCAAGGTCGTCATCGAGAACCCGCTCAAGCAGAACCGCGTGCTCAAGCCCGCGGAGGCGCTCGAGCTCGGCATCGCCGACGTCATGTTCGGCCCGGCCACCTTCCTCGAGTCGTCGATCCGCTGGGCCGACGAGGTGCTCGGCGGCAAGAAGGTCGACCGCCCGCATGCGCCCGGCGCCATCGAGCGCACGGTCAAGTGGCCGATCGCCGTGCGCATCGCTCGGGACACGGTGGAGAAGAAGCTCGGCACCATCCCGCAGTCGCCCTACCGGGCGCTCGACCTGCTCGAGCTCGCAAGGAAGAACGACCGCGCTGTCGGCTTCGCCGCCGAGGACGAGGTCATCGCGGAGCTCAGCGGCGGTGACCAGTTCGCGGCATCGATCTACGCCTTCAACCTCGTGCAGAAGCGGGCGAAGCGCCCGGCGGGAGCGCCCGACAAGGCGCTCGCGAAGCCGGTCACCAAGGTCGGGATCATCGGCGCGGGCCTGATGGCGAGCCAGTTCGCGCTGCTCTTCCTGCGGCGCCTGCAGGTGCCGGTCGTCATCACCGACCTCGACCAGGGCCGCGTCGACAAGGCCGTGGCGGGCATCCGCGACGAGATCGGCACGCTCGTCGGCAAGGGCCGCATCTCGGACGACGAGGGCAAGCGCCTCACCGCGCTGATCTCCGGCACGGTCGACAAGGCCGACTTCGCCGACTGCGACTGGGTGATCGAGGCGGTCTTCGAGGAGCTCGGCGTCAAGCAGCAGGTCTTCGCAGAGGTCGAGCCGCACCTGTCGGAGACGGCGGTCCTGGCGACGAACACGTCGAGCCTCTCGGTCGAGCAGATCGGTGCAAAGCTCGCGCACCCCGAGCGCCTGGTCGGCTTCCACTTCTTCAACCCTGTCGCGGTCATGCCGCTCATCGAGGTCGTCAACACCCCGGCGACCGACGACGCGACGCTCTCGACCGCGATGCGGGTCGCGAAGGACCTGAAGAAGAACGCGGTCATCACGCGCGACACCCCCGGGTTCGTCGTGAACCGCGTGCTCGCGAAGCTGCTGGGCGAGGCGATGCACGCGGTCGAGCAAGGCTCGTCGTTCGAGGACGTCGTCGCGGCGCAGCGCGCGTTCGGCTTCCCGATGGACCCGTTCGTGCTGCTCGACCTCGTCGGTCTCAAGGTCGGCGCGCACGTGCTCGACACGCACCACGGCGCGTTCCCCGACCGGTTCTTCGAGTCGCCGGCGCTGCACGAGCTCGCAGAGGCCGGCGTGCTGCTCGAGCGGGACGGGAAGGGCGACCCCAAGGGCATCGACAAGCGGGCGCGCAAGATCGTGGCGAAGCACACGCCGGCCGGCGCGGTGGCGCTCTCGGTCGACGACCTGCGGCTGCGCATCGAGGACGGCCTCGCCGACGAGATCAAGCGCATGCTCGACGACGGGGTCGTCGAGGCCGCCGAGGACATCGACCTCTGCATGATCCTCGGCGGCGGCTGGCCCTTCCACCTGGGTGGCATCACGCCGTACCTCGACCGCGTCGGCGCCTCCGAGCGCGTCTTCGGCGGCACCTTCCACGAGCCGAGGATCGCCGGGCCCACCGCCTGATCCGGCAGACTGGCGGGATGCGCACCGCCGACGTCGACGCCCTCGCCCGAGACCTCGCCGCAGCGGGGTTCACGGGCGGGGGCGTCCGTGCGCTGGTCGGCGAGCACGCGGAGGCGGCGCTCGCCCGCATGGTCGCCGAGCCGGCCCGGCGCGCCGCGCTGCGCAAGCCCGGTCCCCTCGCGACGCTGCTGCGCGCCTTCGTGCTCGGCGACCCCGTCACGGACGCCGAGTTGGCGGATGCGCTCCCGACGCTGGGCATCGAGGGCGCGGTCGCGCTCGGCATCGCCGAGCGCCGCGCGGGGAACGGGACGCCGCTCGTCGCGCCGCTCGTGGCCATCCGCCCGCACGCCTTCCGAGACGCGCTCGGCACGGGCGAGTGGTGGATCGCGAGCGACCTCGACGAGCTCGCGGGCGTCGCGCCCCTCCGGCCCGACCACGTGCTCGGCGTCGGCGGTGCGGCCAGGACGCTCGCCCATTTGCTGCCGCCGGTGGCATGCGGCCGCTCGCTCGACCTGGGCACCGGCTGCGGCGTGATCGCGCTGCACCTGCGCCGCTTCGCCGACCACGTGGTCGCGACCGACATCTCGGCGCGCGCGCTCTGGTTCACCGCCCTCAACGCGCGGCTCAACGGGGTCGACGGCGTCGAGATCCGGCTCGGGTCGCTCTTCGACCCGGTCGACGGCGAGCGGTTCGATCTCATCGCCTCGAACCCGCCCTTCGTCATCACTCCGCGCGCCGAGGGCGTGCCCGCGTACGAGTACCGCGACGGTGGCGCGACCGGCGATGCGCTGATGGCCGCGGTCGTCGGCGGCATGGCATTGCACCTCGCACCCGGCGGCGCCGCTCGCCTGCTCGGCAACTGGGAGAGCATCGGCGCCGAGCCAGGCCTCGACCGCGTGCGCGGCTGGGCCGGCGACGAGCTCGACGTGTGGGCGATCGAGCGGGACTCGCTCGATCCGGTGCGCTACGCCGAGCTCTGGTTGCGGGACGGCGGCACGCTGCCCCGCGACGACGCGCACGACGCGCTGCTCGACGCGTGGCTCGACGACTTCGAGGCCCGCGGCGTGACGTCGATCGGCATGGGCTGGCTCGCGCTGCGCCGGCCGCTCGCGACCGCGAGCCTCGCGCGCTTCGAGCGCCTCCCCCACGTCGTCGCGCTCGAGCACGTCGGCGGCCACCTCGCCACCGCGTTCGACGACGCCGAGTGGCTCGCAGGGCTCGACGACGCGGCACTCGCCGCCGAGCACCTCGTCGTCCCGTCCGACGTGACGGAGGCTCGTCACCAGGTGCCGGGCGCTGCGGGCCCGAACGTCATCGAGCTGCGACAGGGCGGGGCGCTGGGACGCACCGTCTCGGTCGACACCGCGCTCGCGGCGCTCGTGGGCGCGTGCGACGGCGAGCTGGCGCTCGGGGTGCTCGTGGGCGCCATCGCCGAACTCCTCGAGGTCGACGATGGCATCCTCGCGGCCGACGTGCTCCCGCGCGTGCGCGAGCTCGTGCTTACGGGGATCCTGCGCCGAGCCTGAATGGCGTCAGCGAGGCGGCGTCACGCCTCGAGGAACGGCTCCCGGGCTGCCGCGACCGCGAGCGAGACCCGGTTGCGGGCGCCGTACGCGCGCAGCAGCGCCCGCACATGCGACTCCACCGTGCGCGGCGAGCGGCCGAGCTCGACCGCGATCTCGCGGTCGGTCAAGCCCTCGACGACCAGCCGGAGGACGCCGGCCTGCGCCGGAGTGATCGACCGCTCCGGCAGCAGCCGCGCCCGCAGCTGCTCGAGCTCATCACGGCGGTGCCCCTCCCACGCCGACAGCAGCCGCAGGCCGCGCGAGATGTCGGCTGAGGCGGCGGTCACCGATCCCTCGCGCAGCAGTGCCTGCGCGCGCAGGCGCAGGGCGGCCGCCCGCTGCCACGCGATGCCGGGCCCGTCGCACCACGCGTCCAGCTCGTGCAGCCGCTGCAGCGGCAACGGCGACGCCGTCCCCTCGATCAGCGAGGCCCAGGGCTCGGGCCAGCCGGCTCGAGCGCCGAGGCACTGCTCGAGGAACGCGAGCACCTCCGTCGCCGGCGCGCCCGCCTCGAGGGCGACGAGTGCTGCGCGCATGGCGTAGCGCGGCGCAGCCCGGTGCTTGTCACGATCCACCGACCGCGCGACGGCGCGCAGTCCGGCGGTGACGGATCCGCCCCCTGCCGCCGCCGCGATCACGAAGCCCGAGGCGGCCCACAGCCGCGCCCACACCGAGCTGCGCCCCGCGACCGAGGCATGCACCAGCGACCCGAGCGCGCGAGCCTCCGCGTGCATGCCGCGCTCGAGCGCGAGCATGGCTGCCTCGCTGACGAGACCCGCGCGCTCGGTGGGCGCGAGGGCATCACGCTGCAGGGCGTGCTGCGCCCACTCCCACGCGCGCGGCCAGTCACCCATCGCCACCGCGGCGAACACCGCTCGTCGGTCGATCGTGCCGCGAGCGCCGAGGGTGTCGGCGAGCGTGCGCGCATCTCCGATCGCGAGCAGCGCGTCGGCGTGGCCCGGCTCTCCCGGGCCGATGCCCGAGCGCTCGAGCACGTCCATCCGCACGGTGAGCCGATTGCTCACCGCGCGCACGGCGGTCGGCAGCGCTGCGGGATCGTGCTGCACCAGCTCGAGCGCGTCGCGCACGGCGTCGTCGAGCGCGGCGATGTCGAGCGCCCCGATGCCGTCGCTGATCCGCAGCTCGAGCGCGAGACGGCGGTGGAGCAGCGGCGGCAGCGCCACGCCGACGTCGCCGCGCAGCGCCGCCCACGCTTGCTCTGTCGAGACCGGCCCGTAGCCGCTGACGTCGGTCGCGAGCTGGAACGCGGCGCTGTGCACCTCGACGACGAGCCGATCCGCGTCGTCCCTCGCAGAGGACCGCGCCTCCTCCATGAGCCGCCCGGCCCCGAGCGCGTCGCCCTCCCGCAGCGCGGCGCGCACGCGCGCGATCCTCTCGTGGACATCCATCTCCGTAATCCTACTGAGCATGTCTCATTCCGTACCCCCCAGAGTTGGCACATGCCCGACACGATGGCGCTGGAGACGCGCGCGCTCACGCGCTCGTTCCGCGCGCGCCGGGCGCCCGACCGGACCGCGCTCGAGAGCCTCGACCTCGCGCTGCCCGTCGGCGGCATCCATGGGCTGCTCGGGCCGAACGGCGCCGGCAAGACCACGCTGTGCCGGATCGCCTCGACGGTGCTGCTCCCCACGTCGGGCACGGCGCGCGTGCTCGGTCATGACGTCGTGGCGCACGCCTCGCGCGTGCGCCGCTCGCTCTCGGTCGTGTTCGGCGGCGAGCGAGGGCTCTACACGCGGCTCACGGCGAGGGACAACCTCCGCTTCTGGGGTGCCATGGTGGGCCTCGACCGGCGGAGCGCCGCCGCTCGCGCCGACGCGATGCTCGAGTCCGTGGGGCTCGCCGACCGCGCGGACGATCGGGTGGAGTCGTTCAGCCGAGGCATGCAGCAGCGCCTGCATCTCGCGAGGGGCCTGATGGGCGACGCGCAGGTGTTGGTGCTCGACGAGCCGACGATCGGCATGGACCCGGTGTCGGCGCACGCGTTCCGCGACCTGGTCGTCGCGATGCGCGACGAGGGCAGGACGGTCCTGCTCACGACGCACGACATGGCCGAGGCGCAGGCGGTCTGCGACACCCTCACGTTCCTCGATCGGGGCAGGGTCGTGGCTGCCGGCACGCCCCGCAGCATCACGCGCGAGGTGAGGACGGTCCGCGCCACCGTGACGGACGTGCTCCCGGAGCACCGGCCGCTGCTGCAGGCGCGAGGCTTCGAGCTGCTCGGGGACGGCACCGCCGTGCGCACCGTCGACCGCGACGACGTCGCCGGGCTCCTCGGCGCGCTGATGGCCGCCGGCATGGTGCATGTCGGTGTCGAGGCTCCGACGGTCGAGGACGCGTACCTCTCGCTCATCGGCGGCCGCCGGATGGACCTGTGAGCGCGAGAGCCGCGACGATCGCGTTCGCGGGCGGCGCGCGACTGCAGCTGCGGGAGCTGGGCCGCACCCCTGATTCGTTCCTCGCGTGGTTCACGACGCCCCTGACGACGGCCGCCCTCGTGGCGGTGCTGCTGCAGGCCGGTCGGGCGGACCTCGCCCCGTTCGCCGTGCTCGCGCCCGTGCTCATGGGGCTGTGGGTGGAGGCGCTCTTCGTGGGCGGCGAGGTGGTCTCGGCCGAGCGGCGCGCTGGACGCATGGATGCGCTGCTCGCGGCGCCCGGGTCGTTCGCCGCGCAGCATCTGGGGCGGATCGCGACGGTCTCCGCCTGCTCACTGGCGGTCGTGCCGCTCGCGTGGGTCCCCGGCTCGCTGATGCTCGGCGCCCCGGTGCCGATCGCGCATCCGGCGCTGCTGGTGGCGACGCTCTTGCTGACCGCGTTCGCGATGTGCGGCACGGCCACGCTCATGTCCTGCGTCTTCGTCCTCGCGCGCAGTGCGCGGGCGGTGCAGAACGCGCTCTCGTATCCGTTCTTCGTGCTCGGCGGCGTGCTCGTGCCGGTGAGCCTGCTGCCCGGGTGGGTGGAGGTGCCCGCCTCGCTGTTCTTCCTGTCCTGGAGCGGCGACCTGCTGCGCGACGCGCTCACCGCTCCGGTCGTCGACCAGGTGGGTTGGCGCCTCGCCGCCCTCGCCGGGCTCTCGCTCACCTGCTGGGCGGTCGCGCTCCTCGCGCTCGCCCGCACCCTGCGCACGGCCCGGCGGACCGGGCGGGTCGGCCATGCGTGAGGCTGTCGTAGCGCCGATGCGCATCGCCGGCGCGGCGACGCGAGTCGCCATGAGCGACCTGCGAGCGGTCTACTCGCCGCTCTCGTGGGGCGTCGGCTGGCTCGGCCGAGTGCTGTCGCAAGTGCTCTTCTTCGCGATGGTCGGCCTGCTGGTGCAGGATCCCGACGTGGTGCTGCGGCTCGCGATCGGGCAGGCGGTCTTCATGTGCTGGGCGGAGTCGATGCTGTCGGTGCAGTCCACGACGTGGGAGCGCGACATGGGGTCGTTCCCGCTGCTCGTCGCCGCGCCGGGCGCCCTGTGGCCGGTGCTCCTCGGCCGGTCGGTGCAGTGGATGCTCTCCGCCGTCGCGTCGTCGTCGATCGCGCTCTTCGGGCTGTGCAGCGCGCTCGGCGTCCGCTGGACGCCCGAGGACGTCGCGCTCGGCCTGCTGGGGCTCGTCGCGACCGCCCTCGGCGGCTACGCGGTCGGGCTCGCGGTCGGCGCCTGGGTGCTGCGTGCGCGCGCGTGGCGCAACGTCGTGCCGAACGTGCTCAACGGCGTGCTCGTGATGGCCGCCGGCGTCACGGTGCCGACCGCGTTCTGGGCCGAGCCGCTGCAGTGGGCGGTGCAGGTGTTCCCGCTCACGCCCGCGCTCGCGTCCGTGCGCGGCGCGGCGACCGGCTCCGCCGACGGCGGGCAGCTCGCGATGGCCCTCCTGCTCGCGTGCGGCTGGCTCGTCGTGGCGGGCTGCTCGCTCGCCTGGTTCGTGCGCGCGTCGCGCCGCGACGGCTCGCTGGGGTTCGACGACTGAGTCAGCGCTGCGCGTCGGCGAGGCGCTCCGCGACGTCGAGCGCCGCGATCGGCACGTCGCCCTCCGCGGCGAGCGCGGCGGCTCGGCCCTGCAGCCGCACGCCTGCCGCGACGAGCGAGGCGAGCCGCTCTCCCCGAGGCGCATCGGCTGCGGTGGAGGCGAGCGCTGCACCGAGCAGCCCGGCGAGCACGTCGCCGCTGCCGGCGACGGCGAGCCGGTGGGTCGGAGCCCGCACCGCCACGGCGGCGGCACCGGGAGCGACGACGTGCGTGGTCGCGCCCTTGAGCAGCACGACCACGTCGAGGGCGTCGGCGACCGATCGGGCGCTGTCGACGGGCGCAGCCCGCACCGCATCCGCGTCGACGTCCCGTCCGAGCGCGCGCAGCATCCGTGCGAGCTCTCCCGCGTGCGGCGTCACGACCGCAGCGCCCCGGTGCTGACCGGCGAGGTCGAGCGCGCCGGCGTCGATGGCGCACGGCGCGCCGGAGCCGAGCGCGGCGTCGAGGAGCGTGCGAAGCGCGGTGGGCCGCTCGCGGGAGTCCTGCCCCGAGCCGAGCAGCCACGCGTCGACGCCGGTCGGCTCCTCCTCCAGCTCGTGGCAGACCGTCTCGGGCCGACGGGCGAGCACGAGGTCCTGGACGCGGCGGGGTGCCCAGAGCCGGACCGTGCCGACGCCCGCGCGCCACGCGGCCTCGACGCCAAGCACCGCGGCCCCGGGGTAGCGCTCCGACCCCGTGACGACGCCGAGCACCCCCATGGAGCGCTTGTCGTCATCGGCGCCCGGGGCGCGCAGCCAGCTCATGTCGCCACGATACGGGCCGCGCCTCGAAGCGCCGTCACTCCTCGCGCGGCCGGCGGCGCTGCTGCTTCGTCGCCGACCGAAGCTGCTTGGCGGCGAGCCGACGTCGATGCGCGCCGCGCGTCGCCTTCGTCGCGCGGCGGCGCGGCCCCTCGGGTGCCAGTCCCGCCGCGATGAGCTCGCTGAGCTTGCGCGATGCGATCTCGCGGTTGCGCAACTGCGATCGCTGCTCCGATGCCGACACGGTCACCGCGCCGTCGACGACTCGACGCCCGAGGCTCGCGAGCAGCCGTGACCGCTCGTCGTCGGAGAGGCTCGCGGAGTCGGCGACGCTCCACGAAAGCTGCACCCGGCTGTCCGACGTGTTCACGTGCTGTCCACCGGGGCCGGAGGAGCGCGAGAACCGCCAGCGCAGCTCGGTCGCGGGGATCGAGAGGGCAGGCGTGACGCGCAGGTCCATGCCCACGACGTGGCTGCCGTCGCTCGTGCCTCCAGCGCTCATGCGCCCAGCGTCGCACGCCGTCGCGGTGACCGCGAGCGGGTCACGTCGCGTCGTCCCCCGGCTGCAGCAGGTCGACCCCGCCGCTGTGCGCGAGCAGCACGGCGCGGAGCGCGCTCCCCCGGCCGTCGGCCGCCCGTCGGATGGCGTCGTGCCACGCCCAGTCGTCGGGCGAGGGCCACGGCGGGCCGGGCCGCTCGAGCACGACGGCGACGGAGCCGCCCATGTCGGCGATGCCGCGGACGAGCCGCCGGAGCCCCACCGAGGCCTCGGGCTCCGGCGCGACGGGCGTCTCGTCGATCTGCGTGAGCGTCGGCACCATGACGCCGTCGGCATCGAGCAGCAGCAGCCAGAGCCTCCGCACGAGGCCGCAGCGGATCAGGCTCCTGGCACGCTCGAGCAGCGACGCGTCGTCGTCGAGCGGGAAGTCGCCGAGCTCGAGCAGCCGCTCGGCGCTGAGGTGCGGTCGGGAGCCGTCGTCCATGCGCGCATGGAACCCCACGAACCGCGCGCGCCGCGGCAGGACCGACGGCGGCTGTGGAGAACCGCTAGTCGCGTGCGCGGGAGGCGGCGTCGTCCGGGTTCGGCTCGAGCCGCAGCTCCTGCTCTCCCGGCAGCGGCCGTGCGATCGGCACGCGGCCCGTCCCCAGCACCTGCTGCACGATGTTGCGGGCGATCGTCTGCGCCGAGAGCCCCGCGTCCTCGAGGATCTCGCCGCGCTCGGCGTGGTCGATGAACGCATCCGGCAGGCCCAGCTCGTCGACGGCCGTGTCGACGCCGGCAGCGCGCAGCTCCTGCCGCACGCGCGTGCCGATGCCGCCGACGCGGACGCCGTCCTCGAGCGTGATGACGATGCGGTGCTCGCGCGAGAGCTCGACGATCGAGCGGGCGACCGGCACGACCCACCGCGGATCGACCACGGTCACGCCGATGCCCTGGGCCTGGACGCGCTGGGCGACGTCCATCGCGAGGTGCGCGAACGGGCCGATCGCGATGAGCAGCACGTCGCGGTGCGGGGCCTCGAGCAGCACGTCGACGCCGTCGTCGGTGCGGCGGACCGCGTCGAGCTGGTTCGGCACGGAGCCCTTGGGGTAGCGGATGACCGTGGGCGCGTCGTCGACCGCCACCGCCTCGCGCAGCGCCTCCTCGAGCCGTGCGGCGTCGCGCGGCGCGGCCAGGCGGATGCCCGGCACGAACTGCAGCAGCGCGAGGTCCCACATGCCGTGGTGGCTCGGCCCGTCGGGGCCCGTGACCCCTGCACGGTCGAGCACGAACGTCACGCCGGCCTTGTGGAGCGCCACGTCCATGAGCACTTGGTCGAAGGCGCGGTTGATGAAGGTCGCGTAGATCGCCACCACGGGGTGCAGGCCGCCGAACGCGAGCCCGGCGGCGGTGGTGACGGCGTGCTGCTCGGCGATGCCGACGTCGAGCACGCGGGATGCGTCGAGCGCAGCGAGGCGGTCGAGCCCCGTCGGGCGCAGCATCGCGGCGGTGATGCCGACGATCCGTTCGTCCTTCCGGGCGATCGAGACGAGCTCGTCGGCGAACACGGAGGTCCAGGACGGCCTGCCGGCGCTCGCGATCGCCTCGCCGGTCTCGGGGTCGATCTGGCCGACCGCGTGGAACTGGTCGGCCTCGTCGTTGATCGCCGGGTCGAAGCCCTGGCCCTTCTGCGTGATGACGTGCACGATGACGGGCGCGCCGAAGTCGCGCGCCTGCTGCATCGCCTCCTCGAGCGCCTCCTGGTCGTGCCCGTCGATCGGGCCCAGGTACTTGATGTCGAGGTTGGAGTAGAGCACCTCGTTGTTGACGAAGCGGGTGAGGAAGCCGTGCGTCGCACCGCGGACGCCGCGGTAGATCGCGCGGCCGGGGTGGCCGAAGCGCGAGAAGAGCTGCTCGGAGGTGCTGCGGAGGCTCGTGTACGAGCGCTGCGTGCGCACGCCGTTCAGGAAGCGGGCCATGCCGCCGATCGTCGGCGCGTACGAGCGGCCGTTGTCGTTCACGACGATGACGAGCCTGCGCCGGTTGTCGTCGGAGATGTTGTTGAGCGCCTCCCACGTCATGCCGCCGGTGAGCGCGCCGTCGCCGACGACGGCGACGACGGTGCGGTCGTGCTGGCCGGTGATGTCGAAGGCGCGGCTGATGCCGTCGGCCCACGACAGCGACGAGGAGGCGTGGCTCGACTCGACGATGTCGTGCTCGCTCTCGGAGCGCTGCGGGTAGCCCGCGAGGCCGCCCCGCTGCCGGAGCCGGGTGAAGTCCTGCCGGCCGGTGAGCAGCTTGTGCACGTACGACTGGTGCCCCGTGTCGAAGACGAAGGCGTCTCGCGGCGAGTCGAACACCCGGTGCATCGCCATCGTCAGCTCGACCACGCCGAGGTTCGGGCCCAGGTGCCCGCCGGTGCGCGAGACCTCTCGGATGAGGAATGCGCGGATCTCCGCGGCCAGCTCAGCCAGCTGCTCGCGGGAGAGTCCGTCGAGGTCGCGCGGACCCGTGATCTGCTCGAGGATCGCCATAGGTCCCCCATCGTAGTCGCGGCAACCCAGAAGGCCCCCAGCATCGCCGGGGGCCTTCTGTCATCGCTGATCGCTCAGACGAGCGAGCGCAGCACGTACTGCAGGATGCCGCCGTTGCGGTAGTAGTCCGCCTCTCCAGGCGTGTCGATGCGGACGACCGCGTCGAACTCGACCGGCTGCTTGCCCTCGGGGCTGTGCGCCGTGGGGCTCGCGACGACGTGCACCGTCTTCGGCGTCACGCCCTCGTTGAGCTGCGTGAGCCCCGTGATCGAGATCTCCTCGGTGCCGTCGAGGCCGAGGGTCTCCCAGGTCTCGCCGGCGGGGAACTGCAGCGGCACGACGCCCATGCCGATGAGGTTCGAGCGGTGGATGCGCTCGAACGACTCGGTGATGACGGCCTTGACGCCGAGCAGGTTCGTGCCCTTCGCCGCCCAGTCGCGGCTCGAGCCGGAGCCGTACTCCTTGCCGCCGAGCACGACCAGCGGGATGCCCTGCTCCTGGTAGTGCTGCGACGCGTCGTAGATGAAGGCCTGCTCGCCCTCGGTCGTCGTGAAGTCGCGGGTGTAGCCGCCCTCCACGCCGTCGAGCAGCAGGTTCTTCAGGCGGATGTTCGCGAACGTGCCGCGGATCATCACCTCGTGGTTGCCGCGGCGCGAGCCGTAGGAGTTGAAGTCCTTGCGGTCGACGCCGTGCTCGGTGAGGTACTTGCCCGCCGGGCTGTCGGCCTTGATGCTGCCGGCCGGCGAGATGTGGTCGGTCGTGACCGAGTCGCCGAGCTTCGCGAGGACGCGCGCGCCCTGGATGTCCTCGACCGGCGTGAGCTCCATCGTCATGCCGTCGAAGTACGGGGGCTTCCGCACGTAGGTCGACTGCTCGTTCCACTCGAAGACGTCGCCGTCGGGCGTCGGCAGGCTGCGCCACCGCTCGTCGCCGTCGAAGACCGCCGCGTACTGCCGCGTGAACATCTCGGTGTCGATCGATGAGTCGATCGTCGACTGCACCTCCTCGGCCGAGGGCCAGATGTCGGCGAGGAAGACATCCTGGCCGTCCTTGTCCTTGCCGAGCGGCTGCGTCTCGAAGTCGAAGTCCATCGTGCCGGCGAGCGAGTACGCGATGACGAGCGGCGGCGACGCGAGGTAGTTCATCTTCACGTCGGGGTTGATGCGACCCTCGAAGTTGCGGTTGCCCGAGAGCACCGCGGTGACCGCGAGGTCGTGCTCGTTGATCGCGGCCGAGACCTCGTCGATGAGCGGACCGGAGTTGCCGATGCACGTCGTGCAGCCGTAGCCGACCGTGTAGAAGCCGAGCTCGTCGAGGTCCTTCGTCAGCCCTGACTTGTCGTAGTAGTCGGTGACGACCTTCGATCCCGGCGCGAGCGTGGTCTTGACCCACGGCTTCGCCTTCAGCCCCTTCTCGATCGCCTTCCGCGCGAGCAGGCCGGCGGCGAGCATGACCGAGGGGTTCGAGGTGTTCGTGCACGAGGTGATCGCCGCGATCGTGACGGCGCCGTTGTCGAGCGTGTAGGTCTCGCCCTCGGGCGTCGAGACGGACACCGGCTTCGAGAACTCCGCCGGGCCTCCGCGGTTGATGTGCACCTCGCGCGTGTCGTCCTCCTCCTCGCCGGGCACAGCACCCGGGTCGGACGCGGGGAACGAGTGCTTCGACTCGAGGTCGACGATGTCGTGGCTCGACGTCGGCGCCGCGTAGTTGGCGATGTCGAGCGCGAACTGCTCCTTGGCGCGGGTCAGCTCGATGCGGTCCTGCGGGCGCTTCGGTCCGGCGATCGAGGGCACGACGGTGCTGAGGTCGAGCTCCATGTACTCGGAGAAGACCGGCTCGACCGACGGATCGTGCCACAGGCCCTGGGCCTTCGCGTACTGCTCGACGAGCGCGATCTGCTGCTCCTCGCGGCCGGTGAAGCGCAGGTAGTCGAGCGTGACGTCGTCGATCGGGAAGATCGCGGCCGTCGAGCCGAACTCGGGGCTCATGTTGCCGATCGTGGCGCGGTTCGCGAGCGGGACGGCGCCGACACCGGTGCCGTAGAACTCGACGAACTTGCCGACCACGCCGTGCTTGCGGAGCATGTCGGTGATCGTGAGCACGACGTCGGTCGCGGTGACGCCCGTGGCGATCTCGCCCGTGAGCTTGAAGCCGACGACGCGCGGGATGAGCATCGAGACGGGCTGGCCGAGCATGGCCGCCTCCGCCTCGATGCCGCCGACGCCCCAACCCAGCACGCCGAGGCCGTTGACCATCGTCGTGTGCGAGTCGGTGCCGACCACGGTGTCGGGGTACGCGGTCAGCTCGCCGTCGAACGTGCGCGAGTAGGTAACCTTCGCGAGGTTCTCGATGTTGACCTGGTGCACGATGCCCGTGCCCGGCGGGACGACCTTGAAGTCGTCGAACGCCGTCTGGCCCCAGCGGAGGAACTGGTAGCGCTCGCCGTTGCGCTGGTACTCGATCTCGACGTTGCGCTCGAACGCGTCGGCGGTGCCGAAGAGGTCGGCGATGACCGAGTGGTCGATGACGAGCTCGGCCGGGGCGAGCGGGTTGATCTTCGTCGGGTCGCCGCCGAGCTCGGCGACGGCCTCGCGCATGGTGGCGAGGTCGACGATGCAGGGCACGCCGGTGAAGTCCTGCATCACGACGCGCGCGGGCGTGAACTGGATCTCGACGTTCGGCTGCGCGTTCGCGTCCCACGAGCCCAGCGCCTGGATCTGGGCGCTCGTGACGTTCTTGCCGTCCTCGGTGCGCAGTAGGTTCTCGAGCAGCACCTTGAGGCTGAAGGGCAGGCGCTCGTGGCCCTCCACCTTCTCGATCCGGTACACCGTGTAGTCGGTGCCGCCGACCGAGAGGGTGTCCTTGCTGCCGAAGCTGTTGGGATTCGCCATCGTGACTCCTTAGGGGTCTCACGGGATGCGCAGGCTGCGCCTCGAGTGTATGCCTCGAGCCGGCGTTCCGGTCGGCCAGAGGAAGATATCTTGACGTCAAGATACCTTAGCGCGCCTCGGCCTCCGCCGCATCCGCTGGCGTGTCCAGCACGGCGCGCACCATGAGCCAGGAGACCCACAGCGCAGCCAGGTAGAGCGGCACGCCCATCGCGAGCTTCGTGGCGGCGAGCAGCTCGACCGCACCGGGCGTGCCGGCGTCGGCGGCGAAGTACATGGGCACCTGGAACGCCAGGCGGGCGCCGATCACGGCGAGCCACAGCGCGGTCGCCCGCCAGGCGACGGCGCGCTTCGCACGCTCGGTGCGCCACGCGTAGGGGGTGCCGGTGAGCGCGCCGGCGATGACGCCGACGAGCGGTCGTCGCATCAGCATGCTGATGAGCAGCACCGTGATGACCACGGCGTTGACGGTGAAGCCCCAGAGGAAGTTGTCCTCCCCCTGCCCGGTCAGCAGCGCCACCGCGGCCGAGATGCCGACGCCGATGAGCCCGGCGAACGCGAGCACGGGCTGGCCCTTCTGCAGCACGCGCCATGCGACGAATCCGACCGAGACGACGAGCGGCACGAGCACGGCCAGCCACACATCCTTCGTGGTCGCGTAGAGCGCGAGGAAGAGGATGCCCGGCAGCAGCGACTCGACGAGGCCGCGCGCGCCGCCCATCGCCGCGAGCATCGCGTGGGGCGACGGCTTCGCGGAGGGGTCGAGGTGGCCGAGCGTCGATCCGCGGATGGCGGCGCCGACCTGGTCGGAGAAGGACGGCTCCTGCGCTGCCGGGTCGGTCGGCTGGTCGCGCTCGTCCGTCATCAGACGGTCTTCGGGGCGGTGAGCGGGATCAGCTCGCGCGGCGGCATCGGCTGCACGCCGCGGCACACCACCGTCGAGCGGAACAGCTCGATCGCCCTGGCAGCCTGCTCGTCGTCGAGCGCCGCCTTCCCGCCGATGAGGCCCTGCAGCATCCAGCGCGGCCCGTCGACGCCGATGATGCGCACGGCGCGCGGCGAGCCGTCCGGACCCGACGGCAGGTGAGCCCGCAGCTCGGGACCGAGCAGTCCCTCCGCGTCGTCGACCGTCGCGCCCTGGCGCTCGAGCTGCGCGCGCAGCACCTCGCGCACGGGCGCCCAGATGCCCTCGCTGCGCGGCGCCGCGAACGGCTGCAGCTGCACGGTCGATCCCTCGTGCTCGAGCGTGACGGCGACGATCCGCTTCGTCTTCTCCTCGACCTCGAGGCGCATCTGCATCCCGGGCCTCGGCACGATCCGGAGGCCGCCGAGGTCGACGTACGGGCGCACGGGCGCCTCGGCCTCGTCGAGCGGGCCGACCTCCGCCCTGTCGTCCGGCGCGCTCTTCTCGACGAGCGCCTCGTCGTCGTCGAGCTGGCCCTGGCCCTCGGTGGTGTCGGTCATCGTGCGATCCCCTCTTGGACGGCGCCGTGGCCGGTCGATCCGTGCCCGCGCTCTCCCCGATCCGATCCGGGCAGCCGCTCGACCTCGATGAAGCGCACGCGCTCGACGCGCTGCACGACGAGCTGCGCGATGCGGTCGCCCACCTCGATGCTGTGCGGCTCGCTGCCGGTGTTGAGCAGGTTGACCTTGATCTCGCCCCGGTAGCCCGCGTCCACGGTGCCGGGTGCGTTGACGATCGTGATGCCGTGCTTCGCGGCGAGGCCGCTGCGCGGGTGCACGAACGCGGCGAAGCCGTCCGGCAGCGCGATCGCGACGCCCGTGCCGACCAGCGCTCGCTGGCCCGGCTCGAGCGTCACCGCTTCGGCGGCGTGGACGTCGGCCCCGGCGTCGCCCGGGTGCGCGTAGGACGGCACCGGCGATCCGGTGACGAGGACTTCGACCTGCTCCATCGCAGTCGAGGCTAGCCGAGCCCCGGCCGGTCGGGAAACGCGGTGCCCGGCAGCGCTCCGGCGGGCACGGGATGATGGAGCCATGAACCCCGCTCCCTCGTACCGCGAGCGGCTCACGCCGCCGTGGTGGATGCTCCTGCTCCTGCTGCTGATCGTGCCCGCTTCGCTGCTGGTGTTCCTGCCGGTGAACATCGGCGTCGGCGCTGCGGTCGCGATCGGGCTCTACGCCGCCATCGTCGCCGCCCTGTGGCTGGGCGCACCGGTCGTGGAGGTGCAGGACGGCGTCCTGCGCGCCGGCAGGGCTCGGATCGACGCGGTGCACCTCGGCGCGGCGGATGCGCTGGAGGGCGCGGATGCGACTGCGGCGATGCGGGCGGGATGGGATCCGACCGACCATCACGTCATCTCGCCATGGACGAAGTCGCTCGTCCGCGTCGCCGTCGAGGACCAAACGGATCCGACGGGCGCCTGGGTGATCAGCTCCCGCCGGCCGCAGCGGCTGGCAGCGGCGATCCAGGACGCCCGATCGGCGCCGCGCCCCTCCGCTGATTGAGCCGCTCCGCGCCGGTCCCCTCCGTTGGTTGAGCCGCTCCGCGCCGAAGGCGCAGAGCGCGTCGAAACCGGTCGCGGAGCGGGATGGTTTCGACACGGTCAGGGCGCTGCGCGCCCGGACCGGCTCAACCAGCGGGAGGGCGCAGGGCGCTGCGCGTCCGGACCAGCGGGAGCAGTCGGAGCCGGCGCCGCAGACCGCCCCTCCGTTGGTTGAGCCGCTCCGCGCCGAAGGCGCAGAGCGTGTCGAAACCGGTCGGCGGAGCGGGATGGTTTCGACACGGTCAGGGCGCTGCGCGCCCGGACCGGCTCAACCAGCGGGAGGGCGCAGGGCGCTG